>JBKPQH010000045.1:0-25229 GCA_046733935.1 Pseudomonadota bacterium | reverse complement strand
GTTCTCGTTGAATCCGTGCCCGAGCGTCGCGAGCACCTTCAGGAACGGCAAATGGCCGAGAAGACCGGTGACGATTCCGGCGACGGCGACGACGAGCAATGGATTGAAGCGAAGCGCGAATCCAATGACGACCAGGGCGATGCCGAGAAGCGGCCAGTAGTCGATCACTCGTCTGCCCTCCCGTAACCGCCGCCGCCGGGGGTCTCGATAATGAACCGGTCGCCTGCGTCCACGTCGGCCGATGCAGTGGCCGTCAGCATCTCGACGGATCCATCGATCCGCACGACCCAATTGCGGCCGGGTTGCGCGTCCGCGCCGCCCATGATTCCGCGCGGCGGAACACGCCGACGATCGGCAAGGATGTTCGCGCGCATCGACTCGAGGAACGTGACCTCCCGCACGATTCCGTCGCCGCCCTTGTGCGCCCCCGTTCCACCGGACCCGCGGCGGATCGCGAATTGCTCCAACCGCACCGGCAGCCGCGTTTCCAGGATTTCCGGATCGGTCAGGCGGCTGTTCGTCATGTGCGTCTGAACCGCGCTGGTCCCGTCATGATCCGGTCCCGCTCCCGACCCGCCGGCGATCGTCTCGTAATATTGGTGTCGCTCGTTCCCGAAGGTGAAATTGTTCATGGTTCCCTGCGATGGCGCCAGCCGTCCCGTCGCGGCGAACAGAGCGTCCGTAACGACCTGGCTCGTCTCCACATTCCCCGCGACCACGGCGGCCGGATGGCGCGGGTTGAGCATCGAGCCGTCCGGCACCACCAGCTCGATCGGGCGAAGGCATCCATCGTTCATCGGAATCGCATCGTCGATGAGCGTACGCACGACATAGAGCGATGCGGCTCGGGCGATCGAGAATGGCGCATTGAAATTGTCGGAGAGCTGGTCGCTCGTACCGGTGAAGTCGAACGTCGCCGAGCGCGCCGCCTTGTCGATGGTGATCCTGACCCGGACATGCGCTTCATTGTCCATCTCATAATCGAAGTCGCCGTCGTCCAGCCGGTCGAGCAGCCGCCGCACGGACTCCTCGGCATTGGCGAGCACATGGCCCATGTAGGAGGCGACCACGTTCGTCCCATATTCGGCGGCAGTCTGACTCAGGACTTCGGCGCCTCGGACGCAGGCGGCGAGCTGCGCCTTCAGGTCCGAGATGTTGCGGTCCGCGTTGCGCGCCGGCCACTGGCCCGAGCTGAGCAGCTCTCGCATCTCCGCCTCGCGGAAGTGGCCTTCGTCGACGAGGAGGACATTGTCGATCAACACACCTTCCTCATCGATCGTGCGGCTGTCGGGCGGCATCGAACCGGGAGCAATTCCTCCGATATCGGCATGATGCCCGCGAGCAGCGACGAAGGCCGACGGTTCTGAATCCGCGGCGTAGAAGACCGGCACGATCACGGTGATGTCAGGCAGGTGCGTTCCGCCGCGATACGGATCGTTGAGCACGTACGCATCGCCCCGGCGGATCCCGCGTCCGTCCTTGCCGCCGCCGCGCGTATCGATGATCCGGCGGATGCTCTCGCCCATCGATCCGAGGTGCACCGGGATGTGCGGCGCATTCGCGATTAGCGACCCTTCCGAGTCGAAGATCGCGCAGGAGAAATCGAGCCGTTCCTTTATGTTGACGCTCGTCGCGGTCGATTGGAGCGCAACGCCCATCTCCTCCGCGATCGCCATGAACAGGTTGTTGAAAATCTCGAGACGGACGGGGTCGACATCCGTGCCGATCGCTTTCTCACGGTTGAGGGGTACCGCGCGTGTCAGGACGAGCGTTCCGTCCGTAGCCCGCTCCGCCCGCCAGCCAGGTTCGACCACGATGGTCGAAGTGGGATCGAATATGAGCGCGGGACCATCGACGACCTCGCCGGCACCTGACACCTGCTGATCGAAAGCCGATGACGCGGTTCGAGCGACAGCCTCTACGATCAGCGCATCGACGATGACGACAGCATCTTCCTCGAAATAGCCGAAGCGTCTCTTGTGCAGCTCCGCGAAGGCCGTGCGCATCTCATCCGACGGGCCGACGGCAATCTCGAGCGTCGTATCGCTTCCCGCCGTACGCAGCCGCGCGCGATGTTGGAGTTCGATCCGATCCGTGTGGATGCGCTGTTCGACCAACGCCTCGCGCGCGCATTCCTCCAATTCGCTGAGCGCATCCGAAAAGCTTTCACCCAGCGGCTTGAGCCAACTCGTTTCACGAATGGCTTTCACGTCCGCAATGCCGATGCCGTAAGCAGAGAGCACGCCGGCAAGCGGATGAATCAGGATGCGCTCCATTCCGAGCGCATCCGCGACGCGACACGCATGCTGTCCGCCGGCCCCGCCGAAGCAAGCAAGGGTGTAGCGGGTGACATCATGGCCGCGAGCGATCGAAATCTTGCGGATCGCCGCGGCCATATTGTCGACCGCAATGTCGAGGAAGCCCTCCGCAATGTCCTCCAGGCTCTTGGCGCCCGCAAGCTGGTCCGCAATCTCCTGCAGCCTGGACCGCGACGCCGCCGCATCGAGCGGCTGGTCGCCGCCGGGACCGAACACATGCGGAAACTGGGCAGGATCGATCCGTCCCAGGAAGAGGTTGCAGTCGGTCACCGTCAACGGACCGCCGTTGCGGTAGCAGGCCGGCCCAGGGTTGGCGCCCGCGCTCTCCGGCCCCACGCGGAAGCGCATGCCGTCGAAGCGGCAGATCGACCCGCCGCCCGCTGCAACCGTGTGAATCTGCATCATGGGCGCGCGAATGCGAACGCCTGCGACAACGCTTTCGTCGGCAAGCTCGAACTGGCCCGAGAAATGGGACACGTCCGTGGATGTCCCGCCCATGTCGAACCCAATCAGATGCTGCGCCTCTTGCGGGGCGCTTGCCGCGACCATCCCGACCACTCCGCCCGCAGGGCCAGAGAGGATTGCGTCCTTGCCCCGGAACGCTCGCGCTTCGGCAAGCCCGCCGTTCGACTGCATGAAGTGGAGGTCGGTCCCGTTTGGCAGTCCAGCGGCGACACGGTCGACGTAACGCCGAAGCACCGGCGACAGATAAGCGTCAACCACCGTCGTGTCGCCGCGGCCGATCAGCTTGATCAGCGGCGCGACCTCATGGCTGACGGACACCTGCGTGAATCCCAACTCATGGGCGATCCGTGCGAGCTGCGTCTCATGATCGCTGAACCGCCAGCCGTGCATCAGGATGATCGCGATCGCGTCGACGCCTGCTGCGCGGACCGCTGCTAGCGCCTCGCGCGCGCGCGCCGCATCTAGCGGTTCAAGGACTTGGCCGTCGACCCCAACGCGCTCGTCGATCTCGACGACAGTTTTATAGAGCATGGACGGCAGCACGATCTGTCGTGCGAAGATGTCCGGTCGTGCCTGGTAGCCAATCCTGAGCGCATCGCCGAAGCCGCGCGTGATCGCCAGCGCCACGCGCTCCCCCTTGCGCTCCAACAAAGCATTGGTGGCGACGGTCGTGCCCATCCGCACTTCCGTTACCTCGCCACCCTCTTCGGAGAGCACGCGCCGGATCGCCTCGAGCGCCGCGTCCTCATACTGCCCGGGATTTTCGGACAGCAGCTTCTCGACCCGCAGCCGTCCATCGGATCCCTGGGCGACCACATCGGTGAAAGTCCCGCCGCGATCGATGGCAAAGGTCCATGAACGATTCACGCCGCCGCTCTAGGGCCTTTGCGCTGCGGACTGCACCCCCTAAGGAACGGCCATGGCTGTTCTGGTAACGGGGGCTGCGGGGTTCATCGGAGCGGCTACGTCTCGCGCGCTTCTCGATCGCGGCGACGAAGTCGTCGGGATCGATAATCTCAACGATTATTACGATCCCTCGCTCAAGCAGGCCCGGCTCGACAATCTGCAGCGGCAATACGGAAACCGCTTCCGGTTCGAGCGTATGGATTTCTCGGATGCGAATGCTCTCGGGAATCTGGCCGACACCCATTCGTTCGACAGCATTGTCCACCTCGGCGCCCAGGCCGGTGTCCGCTACAGCATCGAGCACCCCGAAGCCTATGTGCGGTCGAACCTGGTCGGGCACTGCAACATGTTGGAGCTGGCGCGACGCCGGCAGGTCCGTCACTTCGTCTACGCCTCGTCTTCCTCGGTGTACGGAGGAAACAAGAGCCTCCCTTTTCGGGTCGAAGACCGGGTCGATCATCCGCTCTCGATGTATGCGGCGACCAAGAAAGCCGATGAGCTGCTGAGCGAATCCTACGCGAGCCTTTATCGCCTCCCTTCGACGGGCCTGCGCTTCTTCACCGTCTATGGCCCGTGGGGCCGCCCCGACATGGCGATGTGGATCTTCACCAAGGCGCTGTTCGCGGGCGAGCCGCTGCCACTGTACAACGGCGGTGAGATGCGGCGGGATTTCACCTACATCGAGGACATCGTGAGCGGCGTCGTCTCATGCCTCGATGCGCCTCCGAAGGATGACGGCTCGGTGAAGGCCGGAGGAAGCCACGCTCCGCATGCGCTCTACAATATCGGCAACAGCCGGAGCGAAGACCTGATGCGTGTCGTCAAGCTGCTCGAGGAAGCGACGGGCAAGCAAGCGCTGCTCGATCCGAAGCCGATGCAACCCGGGGATGTGAAGGATACCTTCGCCGACATCAGTGCCATCGAGCGCGATCTCGGCTTCGTGCCGGCGACGTCGATCGACCAAGGCGTGCCGCGTTTTGTGTCCTGGTATCGGGAATATCACGGCCTGTGAGCCTTCCGCCGATCCTGTCGCGCCTGCGCATTCCAGTCATCGCGGCTCCGATGTTCATCGTCTCGAACCCGAAGCTGGTGATCGCCCAATGCACGGCGGGAATCGTCGGCAGTTTTCCTGCCCTCAATGCCCGGCCTGCGGAAAAGCTCGACGAGTGGCTGCACGAGATCACCGAAACGCTCACCGCATGGGATCGCGAGCATCCCGAACGACCGGCGGCACCCTATGCCGTCAATCAGATCGTCCACCGATCGAACGACCGGTTCGAGCATGACATGGCGGTCTGCGCGAAGTGGAAAGTACCGATCGTCATCACCTCGCTGGGCGCACGAGTGGAGCTCAATCAGGCGGTTCATTCGTGGGGCGGGATCACCCTGCACGACATCATCGACGACCGTTTCGCGCGCAAGGCGGTCGAAAAAGGCGCGGACGGTGTCATCGCGGTCGCCGCGGGCGCGGGCGGCCATGCGGGGCGCTGGTCGCCGTTCGCGCTGATCCAGGAGATCCGCCAGTGGTTCGAGGGTCCGCTGATCCTGTCCGGTGCGATCGCCAACGGTGGCGCGGTCCTGGCCGCCGAAGCTGCGGGTGCGGACCTCGCCTACGTCGGCTCGCCGTTCATCGCGACGGAGGAAGCCAATGCTCCCGACGGCTACAAGCAGGCGATCGTCGAGAGCGGCGCCGCGGACATCGTCTATTCCGACCTCTTCACCGGCGTGCATGGCAATTACCTGCGTTCGTCGATCGTGAACGCCGGCCTCGACCCCGACAATCTGGAGGCCGGCAATCTCGACACGATGAAATTCGGATCGGGAGGATCGAGCAAGTCGAAAGCGTGGCGCGACATCTGGGGCTCGGGCCAAGGCATCGGAGTGATCGACCATGTCCGTCCCGCTGGCGAATATGTGGACATGCTCGCCGCCCAATATGCGGCGGCCAAGGCGCGAATCTGCGCTAGCTGATCGCCTCGAGAACTCGCCGCCAATTTTGCGGCATTTCCACGGGCCGACGCGACGTGCGGTCCACCAGCACATGGACGAACTCGCCCTGCGCCGCGGCCGTATCGGTTGCCGCAGCGAAAACGCCGATACGATAACGGACGCTCGATCGCCGGAGCTGCGCAACGGCGAGTCCGACATCGACCGCTTCCGGAAAGGCGAGCGGCGCGAAATAGGCGCAGCGGGTCTCGACGACGAGCGCAATCGGATCGCCCTTCTCGATGTCGAGCAAGCGCTGCTCGACAAGCCAGGCATTCACGGCGCTGTCGAACCACTGGTAGAAGACGGTGTTGTTGATGTGCCCGTAAGCGTCATTGTCCGCCCAGCGCGTCGTGAAGCTTTGCCAGACCTTGAAATCCGACCGCCCAGCGGGCCTTTCCCGGCTCACCAGGCCGCCTCGTAAAGCCGCTGCGCGTCGCTTTCGGTGATCTCGCAAGGGTTGTTCACCAGCAAGCGAGTTTGCCGCATCGCTTCGCGCGCGAGAACGGGCGCTTCTTCGAATGCGACGCCGTGATCGCGAAGGCGCAGCGCGAGCCCGCTTTGCTGTGCCAACTCGTCCAGCCGTTCGATCAGGAGCGCCGCGCGCGCCTGGCTGCCCTGCCCCGCGCAGTCCGGATCGATGACTTCCGCAAGCTCGGCATAATGCTCTCGCGCAGCCTCGAGATTGTGGCCGAGCACGTGCCGAAGCATGAGCGCGTTGGTGAGCCCGTGCGGGAGGTGATGGAGACCGCCCAGCGGATAAGCGAGCGCGTGCACGCCCGCGACGGGCGCGTTGGAGAAAGCGAGTCCGGCAAGGTGCGCGCCCAGCAGCATTTCGGAGCGCGCTTCCAGATTCCGGGGCTGCTCGATCACCGTGAGCAGGTTCGAGCTCAGCAGCCGCAGCGCCTCGCGCGCGAGCGCATCCGAAAGCGGATTCTTGAGCCGCGCGGAGGTGTAGGCCTCGACCGCGTGCACGATTGCGTCGATTCCCGTGGCGGCCGTGACATGGGCTGGAAGGCCCAGCGTCAAGCTGGCGTCCAGCACTGCCCAATCGGCGATCAGGGGCGCCGAATTGACGGCCAGCTTCACTCCGCCTTCGCAGGTGATGACCGAGATCGGGGTGGCCTCGGAGCCGGTGCCGGCCGTCGTCGGCACCAACGCAAGCGGCAGGCGCCGCCCCTTCGCGATGTCGACGCCCCAGATCTCGTCCAGATCGTCGCCGGAGCCGAGCAGGTAGGCGGCGAGCTTCGCCACATCCATCGGGCTTCCGCCGCCCAGAGCGACCACCGAAGCGGCTCCCGCCGACCGTCCCGCCTCCACGGCGGCGAGCAGCGTCTCCTTCGAAGGATCGGCCTCCACCGCATCGAACACGATCAGATCGCGAGTTGCGGCAAGCGCGTCTCGATATGCGTCTGCGATGCTCAGACGCGTCAGGTCGCGGTCCGTCACGAACAGGCAGGGGCCTTCCGGAACCTTTTCCGCGAGCGGCTGCGCCTGATCGGCTCCGGAGAGGAGCCGCGGTCCGGGGTTGAAGGTGAACGGCCGCATGGCCGCCTAGTTAGACGCTGTGACCGCCGAGTCCACGTTCCAGCCGCCCCATCAGTGCCCGGGCCGGGCTCTGGGGCGCCTCGTCCTCGGCGCTGCCCTCATCAATTCGCTTGATCCGCGCGTAGAGGTCGGAGCTCGAATTGATCAGCCGCTGCGCCGCCGGCGGAAGCTGGTTCACGACCAAAGGATCGCTGTCCTGCGCATTGCCGAGGCGCCGCTCGGGACGGCGCCCCTCGATCGTCCCGATTTCGCCCGACTCGATGGCACGCTGAGTGAGCAGCCAGGCGACGATGTGCATGATGCGCGTCGTCACCTTCAACGACTCGCACGCGAAGCCGACGCGCGCGAAGGGCTCGAGGGTCTGCCGCTCATCCCGCCCCGCATCGTCAAAATAGGACCGCGCCTCGTCGGCGAGCAGCATCGCCTCGGTGTAGAGTGAGTCGATCAGCCGCGAGGTAATACGCACCTGGGGCCGATGTGTGTCTGATTCTTCCATCATCGCTCAGATTGCCATCTCAATTCGTGCGTGAAAACGCCCGACTCGCATCTCCAACGCTCGACTCGCCCATTCTGTCTCCGAAAGGGACGCCGCAATTCGAGGATTTGTCTCGCAAAAAGACGCATCAGGCGATGATGTCCGGGATGTTCGAATCGACGATCAGCTGGATCTGGTCCTTCAGCATCAGCTTCCGCCGCTTCAGCCGGGCGAGTTCCAGTTGATCCCCGGTCGGCTCGGACGAAAGCAACCGAATCTGCTCGTCGAGTTGCCTGTGCTCGGCCTTTAGCGACTCCAGATCGGCCGCGGGATGATCGTCGTTCATTAGGCCAAGTCTTAGCGCAGCAACGTTGCGTAGGAAAACCTAAAGCCGCTCGACAGGCCGCTCGTCATGCTCGCCGAGTGGAGAGATGGTCGGAGACAAATGCGCCGATTCGTGGTTTATTACGGGGCGGTGACACTAGCCTGAAAGGAACGGCACCAATGGACAAGGCAATGGTCGAGGAACTGGAGTCCAAGCATGCTGCTCTCCATGCTCTCATCGAAGAGGAAGAGCACCGGACCCACCCCGACGAAGACCTTCTCCACCGCTTGAAGAAAGAGAAGCTTAGACTGAAGGACGAACTAGCCGGCCACCTCACTCACTAGAGGCGGCCTTTTTTGTGCGCGGCGACTCGTTAGCCGCCGCGCCTCATTTTCTGCTCAATCGTCGCGAGAGACGCGCTCGATCCGCTCGTGATGCTCCTGCGCCTCGAGCGTCATCGTCGCTACCGGACGAGCTTCGAGGCGAGCCAGCGAAATTGGCTCTCCGGAAACTTCGCAATAGCCGTATTCGCCCTCGTACAGGCGACGGATCGCACATTCGATCTTGGCGATGAGCTTGCGCTGGCGGTCACGTGTGCGGAGCTCGATCGACCAGTCGGTCTCGCTCGAAGCGCGGTCGGCGATGTCTGGCTCGCGAAGTGAGTCGACCTGGAGCTGAGCCATCGTCTGGCGCGATTCCTCGACGATGTCTTCCTTCCATGCCTTGAGCTTGCGAAGGAAGTAGGCGCGGTGCTTCGCGCACATGAATTCTTCGTCTTCAGAAGGGCGATAGCCTTCCGGAAGAATGATCCGATCGAAAGGTTCGAAGTCGTTGCCGCCATAAAGGTCGACAAGAGCCGTAGCCATAATCCCTCCCCCGCACCTGAACGCCCGCAACCCCCGCGAACGTCCTAAAAACGCCGCCGCCTGCTGCGGCCGGGCCATCCGGTGCAGCCGGAGGCGATTAAGACTGACTTTCCCGGGACTTAATACCGGACAAGTCGGTCATCCCCAACGCGGCGCTATAAATATCGCCGCCACCCTTAACAAGCACTGACAGTAGAACAGTGAAGAAATCGCCAAGCTGTTGCGAAATTGGCGCATTTTTTCCGCAGTTGCGGCGTCTCCGCGCCTCCCGCATAGGCTCAAACCAATGCGCATTCTCCTTACGAATGACGACGGCATCAATGCCCGCGGCCTAAAGCTTCTGGAGGCAGTTGCTCGCAAGCTCAGTGATGACGTCTGGATCGTTGCCCCGACCGAGGAGCAATCCGGCGCCGGGCACTCGCTGACGCTGACCACGCCGGTGCGGCTACGTCGCCACGACGAGCGGCGGTTCTCCGTCACCGGCACTCCGACTGACGCCGTCATGCTGGCGCTTGCCCATATTATGAAAGACTCGCCGCCCGACCTCGTCATGTCCGGAATCAATCGCGGTGCGAACCTGGCCGAAGACGTCACCTATTCCGGAACCGTGTCCGCCGCGATGGAGGGTGCACTGGCGGGCGTTCGCTCCATTGCGCTGAGCCAGGCCTATTCGCGCGAAGGCATGGGCGACACCGTTCCCTTCGCCGCGGCCGAGGCATGGGCCGAGCGGGTGCTCGCGCCGCTGCTGGAGTTCGATACCGGCCCCGGAACACTGATCAACGTCAACTTTCCCGCACTCCCTCCCGATGACGTGAAGGGCATACGCGTGTGCCGCCAGGGCCTGCGGGATTACGGACGCCTGCGCATTGTCCAGCGGACTGATCCGCGCGGCTACGATTACTATTGGTTCGGCCTTGGCCCGATGGTGCAGACGCCCGGCCACTCCACCGACCTGGAAGCGATCGCCGACGGTTATGTTTCCGTCTCGCCGCTCCACCTCGATCTGACTCACGATCCGTCGATCGAAGGGTTGCACGGCCGCTTCGACATCACGTCCTAGCGATCAGGCTGAGCCTAGCGGCCGCGCTCGCCCCTTTCGACAGGCGGCGGGGCATTCGTCGAGGCGGCCAGCCAGGTCGACGTCGCATTGCAGGAGCTGGTCAAGGTGACGGCATTGCCCGCCTGAAACGGCGAGCCATAGGGCCAACATTCGTTCGCGGTTCCATTCGCGAGGCAGAGCTGCCCATTAGCGGCCGTCCAGTTCGCTGGGACTGCCTGACCACCCGGCGTCATGATTCGAGCCGTCCCGCCCGCGTCAAGGTAAACCGTATTCGTGACCCCATTGGTGGTTACCTGAACCGGCTGTCCAACAATCTCCGAGCCAGGAGTCCAACCCGTTTGGGCGAAAGCCGCAACGGGTAAAGCTGTGGCGATGACCGTTACGGCGACACGGATGACAAAGCCGTTTTTCATGGAGCCTCTTCCTTCAGATCAGAACGCGCTCTTCCTCAGCCGGGGCTCACCGGCGTCACGTTGTGGTGGCCGTTCCCCTTGACCGCGAACCAGAAGCCGACGGCAGCAGCGATGGCGACGAGGCCGAGAAGCAGCGGCGTTACTCCATAGCCGGTCGCCGGCGGCGGGAGCGGAGGCGGCGGTGGAGCGCTCGCCACGGGCGGTGGAGCCGCATCGACCGCCGGAAGCACGCAGCCGGTCGGAGCCGCCTGCGCAGTCGCCGTGGCCGCCGCCGCCCCGCAAACTGCGGCGGCAGGAGCTCCTCCCGACAATAAGGTCAGCGTCGCCCACGGGCTGATCTGCTGCGCTGCGGGCACGCTCGCCGCTGCCGCAGCAGCGGTCGAGCTGACGAGCATCGAGCCCGCGACACTGATTCCTGTGAAAACCTTCAACCGCATGCCAGCCATTCCGAGCCTCCTGGCGTAGCGGGTCTCACGCCCCCGCGAGACAGCGCTCGATCAACAATCCAACCGCTTTAGAGTTTCATAGCACGCTAGTGAAGTAAACTCTCTTCGGAGCCGTTAACGACCAGCCGTCAGGCGGCGACGGCGCTCGTCGCCTTCTGCTCACGGAGCCACGCCTGGAACATCAGGACAGCCCAGATCGCAGCCGTCGAATCCTGCCGACCCGATAAATGCTGAGCCCATCGCGCGGAGACCAGAGCGGGATCGAACCACCCTTGCGCGCGCATTTCGCGCGGACTGAGCAGGTCCTCCGCCCATTCGCGGAGCGGTCCCTTCATCCACTCGCCGACCGGCACTGCGAACCCTGCCTTTGGCCGATCGACCAGCGCCGGCGGAACATACCGGCCGAGCAGCTCGCGAAGGATGGATTTGCCCCGGCCGTGGCGGACCTTCATCGACAGCGGAATTCGGGCGGCGACTTCCGCCACCCGATGGTCGAGATAGGGCACGCGCGTTTCGAGCGAGACGGCCATCGATGCTCGATCCACTTTGCATAATATGTCATCGGGCAGATAGGAAACCGCGTCGCAGTACATCATCCGCACGGCGTCCGGAGCGCCGGCGCCGACGTCCATGTCGAACGGCATGTCCGCGCCGCAGGCGCCAAGCACCGGCGATTCCGCTGGACCCCATTCCTCGACGAGTTGGCGGTGGATATCGGCGATCGTGTCCGCCCCCGCCGTGACGCGTAGAGCTTTTTGCACCTTGCTCCCGAATTGTGGTGAGCGCCGCCCGGCGACCAAACCCGCCGCGCCGTCCCAGAATTGGGGCGGCAGGAGGCCGAGAGGTGAACCGGCGAGAGAGCGTACCGACCGCGGTAGGCGCTTCATCTGCTGCCACAACCGCGGCGCGAGCACGTGCCGGTTGTAGCCGGCGAACAGTTCGTCGCCCCCATCGCCCGTCAACGCGACCGTCACTTGCTGACGCGCGAAGCGGCTCACCAGATGGGTCGGTATCTGCGAGGAATCCGCGAACGGCTCATCGTACATGGACGGAAGCAGCGGAATCACCTCTGAGGCCTCACCGGCTGTCAGATATTGCTCGTGATGAACCGTCCCTAGGTGTCGAGCGACGGCCCTCGCGTGCCCGGCTTCGTCGAAGCCCGCGTCCTCGAAGCCGATCGTGAAGGTGCGTACGGGAATGGACGAGTGCTTCTGATACAGCGCGACCATCGTCGAGCTGTCGATTCCGCCGGAGAGGAATGCCCCGACCGGCACGTCGGCAAAGGACTGGCCACGAATCGAGGTCGCCAGGGCTTGCTCCAGCTGTTCGATCGCTTCCGCTTCATCAGAGATCGGCTCGGACAGGCCACGGCTGACGACATCCCGGTACGACCAATAGCGCTTCAACCGGATGCCGGCGCCGGGCGCGCCTTCCTCGGGCGGAGCGTCGAGCGCGGTCGAGGCTCCCGCCGCGCTGATCTCGAGCAGGCATCCCGGCGGAACCTTGAACACGCGACGGTAGATCGAAAGCGGCGCCGGGACGTGAGTGCGCGCCGCAAACAGGGCGAGTGCCCGGCGATCGACGGGATTGTCGAAAGCCCGATGGCTGCGGAGCGCCTTTAGCTCCGACCCGAAGACAAGGTCCTTCCCGGCCCAGCCGTAATAAAGCGGCTTCTCGCCGAAGCGATCCCGGACAAGCGTCAGAAGCCGCTCGTGTCGGTCCCACAAGGCGAATGCGAACATGCCGGTCGATTGGTCGAGCGTCGCCTCGAGTCCCCAGCACGCGATCGCGTGCAGGAACACCTCGGTATCGGAGTGGCCGCGCCAACCGCCGGGCGGGACCGATCCTCCTGCGTCCAGCGCCGCGCGCAGCTCCTCGAAATTGTAGATCTCGCCATTGAAAGTGAGGACGAACCGGCCATCCGCCGAATGCATCGGCTCGTGTCCCGCGGGCGAGAGATCGACGATCGAGAGCCGCCGGTGACCCAGCGCAATTCCCGCGTCGCCATCGATCCAGGCGCCCTCGTCGTCCGGGCCGCGATGAGCAAGCGTGCCGGACATTGCGCGCACGACGCGCTCGTCACGTGCCTGTTCGCCGAAGACGCCTGCTATGCCGCACATCCGATCACATTAGGCGAATGCCTCCGCTCGCCAAACCCATGCGGCAATAGACGAAGGGCCCCCATTGAGATTTCGCGCCGCCTGCATGAACATCCAGTCACAGGTCCGACAGATGCTCCACGGCAGTGACGAAAATCTGGTGACAGTGATTGTGCCGGCGTGGAACTCGGAAACCACGCTCGCGGCAACCCTGCGCTCAGCCGCTCACCAGACGCATCGGAACCTGGAAATCCTGATCGTCGACGACGGATCCACCGACGGCACAGCTGACGTTGCTCGGCAGTTTTGCGTTGAGGAGCCGCGAGCGAGAGTGATCTCGAAAGACAACGGCGGTCCGGCCTCCGCGCGCAATGCCGGTATCGACGAAGCGTCAGGTACGTGGATCGCACCTCTGGATTCTGATGACCTGTGGCATCCTGAAAAAATCGAACGGCAGCTTCGCACCTTTGCAAACGCGTCGCCGGATGTTGGCCTGGTGTACTGCTGGTACCGATCGATCGATGAGCATGATCGGATCGTTGGCATGTCCTGGGCCCCAATTTTCGAAGGTCGGGTGTTCGATCGGCACCTGGAATGCAATTTCGTGGGCACCGGCAGCACTCCGCTTATCAGGCGCGCGGCCCTCGGCGACCTGCGCTACAGCACCGACATCCTACCGGGCGCCGAGGATTTGCTGCTTCAGCTTGAAATCGCCAAGCGGCACGAATTTGCCTGCAACCGTGCGTTTCTCGTGGGCTACCGCGTTGGAGCAAACGGCGTGTCCTCGCATAAGGAGCGCATGATGGCGTCGCTAGAGCAGGCGTATCGGATCATCCTGAGGGAAGACCCACAGCGTCAGCGGCAAGTCCTGCGCAGCCAACGGGCGCGCTCGGCTGCGACCAGCGGACTCGTGGGACTGCGCCACGGCAAGGTCGCATCGGGGTTTCGTGATCTGGCCGATGCATTTTCCACCGCGCCCCGAGCGGCAGCTTCTGAAGTATTCACGCACTCCATTCGTCGCGTTCAAAGAGCGTTTGCCGACGCGGGTCCCCGAGGCTCGTTTCTGTCCGCGTCGCCGGATCATCCTGCATGAGCGCGCCGGTACAAGTTTCGGTGATTCTCCCTTTCTACAATGGCGAAGACTATCTCGCCGAGGCGATCGAAAGCGTGCTGGCTCAGGACCATCAGGACTTCGAGCTAATCCTCGTCGACGATGGATCTACCGATGCGAGCGGCGACATCGCCCGAAATTATGCGCGCGGCGATGCCGACCGCGTCCGTTGCGTAGAATTTCCCGGACGAAGCAACCATGGAAGCAGCTCTGCGCGAAACTTGGGGCTGAAGCACGCCAGAGGCGAATTCGTGGCTTTCATAGATGCGGATGATCGATGGGCCACTACAAAGCTTCGGGAGCAGCTTGAGCTACTTGCGGCAATGCCCGCCATGGACGCCGTCTGCGGTGCGGTAAACTATTGGCGGAGCTGGAAAAATGGCGCTGACGAGCGGATAGCGACGGGCCATGTGGAAAATGCGGTTGTGCGGCCTCCGGATGCTCTGCTCCTCTGGTATCCTCTGGGTAGGGCCCATGCTCCAAGCATGTCCGACCTATTGATGCGCACCGCAAAGGTGCGCGCGGTCAACGGTTTCGAGGATCATTTTACCGGGGCCTACGACGACCAGGCTTTCCTGACAAAATTCTATCTTCGATCCGCGATCTACGTTTCGAGCCGGATTTGGTCGGACTATCGCCTGCACGATCGCTCATGCATGGCGACCCTGATCCGGGAAGGCGGATATCACGACGCCAGGAGCCGGTTCCTGCACTGGTTCGAACGATATCTGATGGAACGGCCGGAATTCCAGGATCCCGCTGTCATGGCGGCGCTTCGGCGGTCGCTTCTCCCATATCGCTACTCGCGCCTTGGACCGCCGATCCGGCTCGCCACTAAGATCCTGCGGAAACTCGGCGCCGCATGAGCGATCTGAGAGCGGCTCTGCGCCCCGCGGTCCGCCGACTCAGGCGGTTGATTCCCCGCCGTCCGGGCCCAGCGATCCTCGTTTATCATCGGATCGCCAAGGAGACGTTCGATCCTTGGGGAATGGCCGTCGCACCCGATCACTTCGCCGAACAGGTCGAGTGGCTTGCGCGCAACCGCACAGTGCTTCCGCTCGGCGAATTTGCGTCCGCGCATCGTGAAGGAAAGCTTCCACCGGACGCCGCCGCGATCACATTCGATGACGGTTACGCATGCACATTCACGGTTGCAGCGCCCCTGCTGGAACGACAGAAACTACACGCGACTGTGTTCATGCCGGCCGCGTCGCTGGAGCGCGGCGGCGAGTTCTGGTGGGATGAGCTCGAACGGCTGGTGCTTGGCTGTGATGCCTCGAGCATGATCCTCGATGGGCGCAAAGTGGATCTCGGTGCACGCTCCGACCGCGACCGCCACTGGCGACCCTATGATGCGCCACGCACGCGGCGCCAGCAGGCGTTCCACAGGCTGTGGTCGATGATCCAGCGCAAGTCCGGCGATGAAGTGGCGATCGCGATGACTGGCCTCCGGCGCCAGGGTGGCGAAACGCCTCCGCGCGAAACGCACCGCATTGCAACGGTGAACGAAGTCAAATCCTCCGCACTCGAGAGTGGGAGCCACGGACTTACCCACGCCTCGCTTCCCAGCCTAAGCCCGACTGAGCAAGCTCGCGAAATCCGCGAAGGAAAGGCGCTTCTGGGCGAGCTGATCGGAAGAACGCCGACGACGTTCGCCTTCCCGTTCGGTCACACCGATCGCGGCGCGCGGCGCACGGTCGAGGGCGCCGGATTCGTCTGCGCCTGCGGCTCGCGGCAACAGTTCGTCGATTCAGAGGCGGACGTCTTCGCCCTGCCGCGCCTCGTCGTGGAGGACGGCGACGCTTCGGGGCTCAAACGGATGTTGTCGGGCCGATGATCGGCACCGTCATCCGCGGAATCGTCAATCCCGTGCGCCGGTTTTACGGCCGGCTCGCGATAGGATCAGGTCAGTTCAACCGGTCTCGGCCGTTGAGTCACGAGTATGGCTACGACCGCGGGACGCCAATCGACCGCTTCTATGTCGAGGGCTTCCTTCAAGCGAACGCAGCGGACATCCGCGGACGCGTCCTCGAGATCGGTGGCGACGCTTACTCGCGCCGCTTCGGCGGCAACCGGATCACTCGGCAAGACGTGCTCCATGTGCAGTCCGGCAATTCCAGCGCCACGATTATCGGCGACCTGAGCCGCCCGGGAACGCTCCCGGCGGGCGCGTTTGACTGCGTCATTCTCACCCAGACCCTGCATCTCATCTATGACATGGGCGCTGCAATTCGCGAGCTTTGCCAAGCGCTTGCTCCAGGCGGAGTAGCGCTAATCACCGTTCCGGGAGTGAGCTCGATCGACCGCGGCGAGTGGGGCGGAAGCTGGTATTGGTCGCTGACGGAATTGTCGCTGAAACGGCTCCTCTCAGCGCATTTCGATGCCGGCGACATATCCGTCCAGACCTCCGGCAATCTCTTTGCGGCCACGGCCTTCCTCCATGGCGCGTCCGTCGAGGAAGTGGGTCATCAGCGGCTCGAAACGCTCGACGAAGCCTATCCCGTCACCGTGGCCGCGCGGGTGCTGGCTCGTAAAGCGTTGGTAGGCGGGAGATCTTCTGGCTAAATCGAACAGATGATCGCCGAGGAAGACGTGCCGCCCCTCAGCGTCGTGATGCCGGTGCACAATGCGCTGCCGCATCTCGATGCAGCTGTGCGTAGCATCCTCGATCAAACTTATCGCGACTTCGAGCTCGTCATCTATGACGATGCTTCGACGGACGGCTCGACCGAGCGGCTTCGAGAGTTGGCACAGCAGGATCGCCGAATTCGCCTCTTCGAAGGTGAACGCAACCTCGGTCCGGTGGGAAGCTCCGCCTTCATCGTAGAACATTCCTCTGCCCTGCTCATCGCCAGGATGGACGCCGACGACCTTTCGCATCCTGAACGGCTCCAGCAGGAGATCGACCTGCTTCGCAACAATCCGCGTGCCGGACTCGTCGGCACATTGTTCGACGTCATCGACGGGCGGGGACGGCGAATCCGTGGGCCCGATTATTGGCGGCTGACGCGCAAGTCGCCGTTCGTGCCGTTCGCGGCACATGGGTCGATCATGTTCCGGCGCGATATCTTCGACCGCGCCGGCGGATACCGTGCCGAATGCGAATATTGGGAAGACCACGACCTCGTGGTGCGGATGGCGGCAATCGCCGAGGTCCTGGTCATTCCCGCTCCTCTCTACCGGGTGAGGATGTGGACCAAGAACACGCGCGCCTCGTCGGACCCGGAGCGGATCGAGAACGCGGTTGACCTCATGTACCGCTCCGTGGACCGGCTGGAGCAGGGACGCCGCTATGACGACCTGCTCCACGCCCCTCCCGAGCCGCACAGGATCGATCCCCGGGTTTTCATGGCGGCGACGTCCTTGCGGTTATGGGCCGGAGGCCGGCCGCGGTTCTTCCGCCGCCTTCTGAAACGCGGGCGCCTCGGCGCGGACATGCGCAGCTTGAGCGCGCTGGTGCTCACGGCGTGGGCTCAAACGAATCCTTCAACGCTTCGCGCGTTCCTCCGCTTGTTCCTGAAGAGCAAGAACCTGCTCGCCCGCTCCGTCGCCAAGTCTTCTCGCCCGGTCCAATGGTCGCCGCCGCTTGTCGGAGACCGGACGGCTCCGTCGGTTGATTGCACTGTGAAGAGCCGCTGTTATTCTTCCGAGCGCGAGCCGGCTTAAGGTCTCCGTTGAACGAGAACCCCCATTTGTCAGCGCAGGAACGGACTGGCCTGTGGAGCGGCGTGCGCGAGCTCTACAGGACTCTAACGCCGCGGCGGCGACGGCAATTCTACTTCGTCCTGGCCCTGATGTTCGCGGGTGCGATCGCGGAGCTGGCGACGATCGGAGCGGTTCTGCCCTTCCTGTCGCTGCTCGCCGATCCGGATCGGGCCGCCCGGATCCCCGCCCTGGCCGCGGCCTTCGATGCCGTGGGAGCTGCCACCCACCAGCAACGATTGCTCGCCGCCACCGCCCTGTTCATCGTTCTGGCGATCCTCGCCGCGGCCGTACGCCTGCAGCTGAGCTGGTCTAGCCAGGACTTCATTTTCCGGCTCGGGCACGAGCTCGCCGTCAACATCCAGCGCCGGATCCTCTTCCAGCCCTACACCTTCCACATCAACCAGAACACGAGCACGCTCGTCGCTTCCCTCGAGAAGGTCGGCACCCTCGTCTATTACGTCCTGCTGCAGCTGATGCAGGCGGCAATCTCGGTCATCATCTCGATCTTCATCATCGCCGCACTGATCTACGTCGATCCGTTCACCGCATTGGTTTCGGCGGCGGCATTCGGCCTGATCTACCTCCTGGTGTCGACCACCATGCGCAGGCGTCTGGATCGCAATTCCGAGATCATCGGCGCGACATGGGATGAGCGGGTCAAGATCGTCCAGGAAAGCCTGGGCGGAATCCGCGACGTGATCATCGACAGCTCGCAGCCGGTCTATCTTGAGGCATTCCGCCGCGTCGATGACCGTCATTCGGCGGCAAAGACGAATACGGCATTCATCGGCGCCGCTCCGCGTTTCATCATCGAATCGCTCGGCATGTCGCTGATCGCCGTTCTCGCCGTCGTGATGGCCGCGAGAGAAGGCGGCCTGGCCGCGGCCCTGCCGATCCTTGGCGCCCTGGCGCTGGGTGCGCAGCGCCTGCTGCCCATGCTCCAGCAAATCTATGTGAGCTGGTCCGTTGCAATCGGGAATCAATCGCTGATCAATCAGGTGCTGGAGCTCGTGCGGCTCCCGGCGGATGAAGAAGTGGCCGACGCCGAGGAGGTCCCGGCACTTCGGTTCCGCCGTCAAATCCGGTTTGAGAATGTGAGCTTCGCCTACCCCAGCCGCCGCACAGCCGCGCTTCAGGACGTCGCATTCGAGATCATGCGCGGCCAGCGCATCGCGCTCATCGGCAAGACCGGCAGCGGCAAGAGCACGCTCGCAGACCTGCTCATGGGCCTGCTCGAGCCCACGAGCGGAAGCATCACCGTCGACGGCGTTCCACTGACGCGCGAGAACCGCCGGAACTGGCAACGAAGCATCGCGCACGTCCCGCAGGCCATCTTCCTCGCCGACACGAGCATTGCCCGAAATATTGCGCTCGGCGTGCAGTCCGACCGAATTGACCGGGAGCGCGTGATCGAAGCCGTCCGGAAAGCGCAGCTCGACGAGTTCGTCGGCAGCCTCGCGGAAGGCATCGACACCTTCGTCGGCGAGCGGGGCGTCCGGCTTTCGGGCGGCCAGCGACAGCGCCTCGGCATTGCGCGCGCCATCTACAAGCAGGCTCCCGTCTTGGTGCTGGACGAAGCGACGAGCGCGCTCGATGATGCCACCGAAAACGCCGTGATGCGCGCTCTCGACCAGCTTGGCGACGAGGGCCGGACGATCGTCATGATCGCGCACCGGCTCTCGACAATCTCGCGTGCAGACATCGTCGTGCGCCTCGAAAATGGCCGGGTGGTCGAGCTCGGCAGCTATTCGGAAGTGATCGGCACTATTCCCCAAAGCCGGGTTTTCTGACTAGGGCACGGCTGATGGCGCCTTTCAGATCCATTCTCGTCACCGGAGGCACCGGCTCGTTCGGGCAAGCTTTCGTACGCACCCTCCTCGACCGGCACGCCCAGGTGGAGCGGATCGTCGTCTATTCGCGCGACGAGCTGAAGCAGTACGAAATGGCCCAGCGTCTCGGCGAGCATGAGGCCCTGCGCTTCTTCATCGGCGACATTCGAGACGAAGCCCGCCTCCGGCGCGCGCTCGAGGGGATCGAGGTGGTCGTTCACGCGGCGGCGCTGAAACAGGTGCCCGCCGCGGAATATAATCCGTTCGAGGTCATCAAGACGAACGTGCTCGGCGCCCAGAACCTCGTCGAAGCGTGCCTCGACACTGACGTGCGGACGGTCATCGCACTGTCGACCGACAAGGCGGCGGCCCCGATCAATCTCTACGGCGCGACCAAGCTCTGCTCGGACAAGCTGATCACCGCTGCGAACAACATCCGCGGCCACCGCGACCTCAAGTTCGCCGTGGTCCGCTACGGCAACGTCATGGGCAGCCGCGGGTCGGTGATCCCCTACTTCCTCGCCTGCCGCGACAAGGGCGTGTTGCCGATCACCGATCCTGAGATGACCAGGTTCAACATCACGCTTCAAGAAGGCGTGGACATGGTCCTCTGGAGCATAGACGCGAGCCTGGGTGGAGAGATCTTCGTTCCCAAAATTCCGAGCTACCGGATCGTGGATCTTGCCGAGGCGATCGGCCCGGATTGTGAGCGGCGGATCGTCGGAATCCGCCCCGGCGAGAAGGTCCATGAGGAGATGATCACCGCCAGCGACAGCTACAATACGGTAGACCTCGGCCGCTATTTCGCGATCCTGTCCACGTCCGGCGAGCATTCGACGGACGACTATCTGCGGATGTGCGGCGGCGTGAGGGTGACGCCCGGCTTCTCATACAACAGCGGCACCAACGACCGCTTCCTGAGCGTCGATGAGCTGCGCGACCTGATCGGCATCGCTTCTTACATCGAAGAACCCGCATGATCCCCTACGGCCGGCAGTCGATCGACGCGGCCGACATCGAAGCGGTCGTCGAAGTCCTGAAGTCGGATTTCCTGACGCAGGGCCCCGCGATCCCTCGGTTCGAGCAGGCGATCGCGAGCTATTGCGGAGCGGCGCATGGGGTTGCGGTGTGCAACGCGACCGCTGCGCTTCACATCGCATGCCTCGCTCTCGATCTCGGGCCGGGCGATATCTTGTGGACGAGCGCGATCACGTTCGTGGCGAGCGCCAATTGTGCCCTCTATTGCGGCGCCGCGGTCGACTTCGTCGATATCGATCGCAAGACCTACAACATGTCGGTCGAGCGGCTCGCCGAGAAGCTCGAGGGCGCGGAGCGCGAGGGGCGGCTGCCGAAGATCGTCGTGCCCGTGCACATGACCGGGCAGAGCGCCGACATGCGGCGGATCTCGGAGCTCGCGCGCCGCTACGGCTTCAAGATCCTCGAAGACGCATCGCATGCGGTCGGCGCAACCTATGGCAACGGGCCGGTCGGCGACTGCCGGTACAGCGACATCGCAGTCTTCAGCTTCCACCCGGTGAAGATCATCACCACCGGCGAAGGCGGAATGGCGATGACCAACGATCCGGAGCTCGCCGCGAGAATGGCGATGCTCCGGACCCACGGAGTTACGCGCGATCCCGCGCGGCTTCGCTCGAAATCCGAGGGAGGATGGTATTACGAGCAGCTGGAGCTCGGCTTCAATTACCGGATGACCGACATTCAGGCGGCGCTCGGCCACAGCCAATTGCAGCGGCTCGAAGCGCTCGTCGAACGGCGGCGCGAGCTCGCCCGACGCTATGATGAGGCCCTTGCCGGATTGCCGCTGACCACGCCCTGGCAGCACCCCGACAGCCGATCGAGCTTCCATCTGTACGTGATCCGGGTGGACCCATCGGTGCACGATTCGACCTATGCGGGGCTTCGCGAGGCGGGAATCGGCGTCAATCTCCACTACATCCCCGTCTCCCGGCAGCCTTATTATCGCGATCTCGGATTCGATCCGGCCGACTGGCCCGAGGCGGAACATTATTATGCCGAAGCCATCTCCCTGCCCCTCTATCCCGACCTTGGCGAGGAGAAGCAGGACGTGGTGATCGCGGCAGTGAGGGACGTCCTCCAGTGCGCGTAGCGATCCGCGTCGATGCCGGTGCGCTGATCGGCGGCGGCCATGCGATGCGCTGCCTGACACTTGCCGATGTCCTTGCTGCGCGAGGAGCCGAGGTGAATTTCGTGACTGCGGCAATGCCCGAATGGCTGTGCGATCGGATCGAAAGCTCGGGTCACGAAGTGATCCGCATCGCCCTCCTTCCGGACCTGCAGCGTGAGGGCGGCGACTGGCACGAACCACCGCTGGTTCAGGAGGATCAGGCTGCGGATGCGGAAGCAACTGGAGCGGCTGCTGGGCAGGTCGATTGGCTGATCGTCGACCATTACCTGTTGGATGCGCGATGGCATTCGGCGGCGCGGAGCTTCGCCCGGAACGTGCTGGTGATCGACGATCTCGCCAACCGCCAACACGATTGCGATCTGCTGCTCGACCAGACGTTCAGACGAAAGGCTGCAGATTACGCCGAGCTGGTTCCGCCCACCGCGCGCGTGCTCGCCGGGTCGAACTACGCGCTTCTCCGGCCGGAATTCGAGCAGGAGCGACGTGCTGCGCTCGATCGCCGCAAGGGCGAGGCCGATATCGAGCGCGTCCTTGTCTCGATCGGAACGAGCGATCTCGGCGGATCCACGCTGGAGATTGTCGATCAGCTTCTCGCTACCGCACCACAGTGTGAGATCGACGTCGTGTTAGGAGCCGATGCACCCAGCCTGCAGCAGGTAAGAGAGCTCGCGGAGCGAGAGGGCAAGCTTAGCATGCACGTGGACACCGGCGAGATGGCGCGGCTGATGCGCGATGCGGACCTGGCAATCGGGGCTGCCGGGACGACGAGTTGGGAACGCTGCTGCCTGGGCCTGCCGGCGATCGCACTGGTCCTTGCGGAAAACCAGCGGGCGAGCGCGGCGGCTCTTGCCGAGGCCGGAGCAGTTATTGCGGTGGAGCGGGTCGAAAATGTCGGCTCTGCCCTTCGCCAATTGCTCGATCATCCCGGGCGCCTTCCGCAGATGAACGCCGCAGCTTTTCCGATCGTCGATGGGCGGGGCGCCGAGCGCGTCGCGTCGGCGATCTTCGGTGACGACGCACAGCGATCGAACATCGTGGAGCTCAGACCCGCGGCCGAAGCCGACATGGAATTGCTGTGGCTGTGGCGGAACGATCCGCACACGCGTGCGCAATCGCGGAACACCGACTCGATCAGCTGGAAATCCCATGTGCGCTGGGTGACCCGGGCGCTCGTCGATCCGTCGCGCAAGATTCTGATAGGTGAGCGAGACGGCACTCCCCTCGGCAACGTGGGCTTCCATCAGGTGAACGGCGAGACGGAGGTAAGCATCGTCGTGGCTCCCGCGGAGCGTGGGAACGGTGTGGGGCGTTCGATGCTGAGCGCCGCCTGCGCTGAAATGCCTGGAAACGTCTACGCCGCCGTCCGCATCGGAAACGAGGCCTCGCGCCACCTCTTCGAATCCTGCGGCTTCACACCTGTCGAGAGCACCGAGCCGGGCTTCGTCCGGTATGGGCGCCGGGGCGAGCAACGCCGGAGGAAGCAGGCGTGAGGGCCTCCCTCTCCATCGACGGCCGGCCGATCGGGCGAGATCACGAGCCTTATGTCATCTGTGAGTTGTCGGGGAATCATAACGGCAGCCTGGAGCGCGCGCTTCGATTGCTCGACGCTGCGGCAGCGACGGGCGCCGATGCGATCAAGATCCAGACCTACACGCCCGACACGATCACCATCGATCATGACGGCCCCGGCTTCCGCATCGAAGGCGGGCTGTGGGACGGCCGCACGCTCTACGATCTCTATGGCGAGGCGCAGACGCCGTTTGAATGGCACGAAGCTCTGTTCCGGCGTGCGCACGAGCTCGGGGTGACGCTCTTCTCGACGCCGTTTGATGAGAGCGCGGTCGACCTGCTCGAGAAACTTGCGACGCCGGCCTACAAGATCGCCTCGTTCGAAGCGATCGACCTGCCGCTGATTGCCTACGTGGCAGCGACGCGGAAGCCGATGATTATCTCGACCGGAATGGCCAATCTCGACGAGATCGACGAGGCCGTCCGCACCGCGCGGGAGAATGGCTGCGACGACATAGTGCTGCTGCACTGCGTCAGCTCCTACCCCGCGCCCGACGAGCAATCGAACGTGCGAACGGTGCCGGACCTCGCGGAGCGTTTCGGTGTGATCTCAGGGCTGTCCGACCACACATTCGGCTCGGCGGTGGCAGTCGCTTCCATCGCGCTCGGCGGCTCCGTCGTGGAGAAGCATTTTACGCTCGCACGCTCGGACGGCGGCCCGGACTCGGCATTCAGCCTAGAGCCTGAAGAGTTCAAAATGCTGGTCGAAGACTGCAAGCGCGCGTGGCGATCTCTCGGGGACCCCAGCTACGATCTCCAGGGTTGCGAGCAGGGTTCGGTGGCGTTCCGCCGATCGATCTATGTGGTCCGCGACATCCGCGCGGGAGAAGAGCTGACGCGCGAGAACGTGCGCTCGATCCGCCCGGGCCACGGACTGCCGCCAAAACACTTGCCCGAGGTTCTCGGCCGCCGCGCGACACGCGACCTAAAGCGCGGCGAGCCGCTCGCCTGGGACGCTTTGGCCTGAACGCATGAGCGCGATCGCGATCATCACCGCCCGCGGCCGAAGCAAGCGCATCCCGCGCAAGAATGTTCAGGAATTCGCCGGCAAGCCGATGATTGCATGGCCGATCGCGACCGCGCTCGAGTCCGGCCTGTTCGATCGCGTGATCGTCTCGACTGATGATCCCGAGATCGCGAGCATCGCGGGCGATGCGGGAGCGGAAGTCCCGTTCATGCGACCGGCCGAGCTTGCGGACGACCGATCGGGAACCCTCGAAGTCGTCAGCCACTCCGTCGATTGGGCCCAGTCGCAAGGGTGGCAGTTCGACCAGGCGTGCTGCCTCTACGGAACCGCCGCCTTCGCCACGGCCGACGACCTTCAACAGGCGCGGGACGCACTAAATGGTTGGGACTACGTCCTTACAGCGGGACAGTTCGCTCGTCCGCCACAGCGCGCGTTCGTCAAGGCGGATGGCGCAATGAAGCTGCTACAGCCGGAATTTGCGTTGACGCGATCACAGGACCTCGAGCGCGCCTATTACGACGCCGGCCAATTCTACTGGGGCAGCGCCGAGGCCTGGAGCGGGCGTCGGCCCATTTACGGCGAGCGCACAACCTTTATCGAGCTGCCGTCCGAGCGCGCCATCGACATTGACACACCTGACGACTGGGCCATGGCGGAGCGCCAGTTCAGCCAGTGGAAGCAGCGTCGATGAGCAAGGGCAACGGTTACGCGACGCCGCAGGAGCAATTTTGGGCCGGCGAGTTCGGTACGGACTATATCGACCGCAACCGCAGCGAGGCGCTTCTGGCCTCGAACCGGGCTTTCTTTTCGAAGGCGCTGGAACGCGCAGGACCGATCGGGTCGTGCGCGGAAATCGGGGCCAATGTCGGCATGAACCTGAAGGCGCTGCGGCTGCTCTACCCGAAGCTGCGTTGCTCGGCGGTCGAGATCAACGCGGACGCCGCGCGGGAGCTTGGCACCCTCATCGGCGAGGA
>JBKPQH010000044.1:0-27476 GCA_046733935.1 Pseudomonadota bacterium | reverse complement strand
CCCTCGACGCGCAAGCCGTAGCGAACGCCATCATAGCGGGCGAGGTTCGACGAGGCCTCTGCGGGCGCGATGATGTAATAGGTCGGAAGCGCATATTTGGTGTGCGGCAGGCTGATCTCGACCGGCGTCGCACCGGCGTCTCTCAGCCACTCGATCCCGCGGTCCCAGAGCGAGTTGATCTCCGGAGGGACGCCTTCGATCCGATATTCCCTGGGAATGCCGACGCGCTTGCCCTTGAGGTCGCTCGAAAGATTCTTCTCCCACTGCGGCACCGGGAGGTCGAGCGAAGTGGAGTCCCTCGGATCGAACCCAGCCATCGCTTCCAGCAGGATCGCGCAGTCGCGAACCGTCTTCGCCATCGGGCCTGCCTGGTCGAGCGAGCTGGCGAAGGAGACCACGCCCCAACGCGAGCAACGGCCGTAGGTCGGCTTGATCCCCGTAATGCCGGCGAACGCGGCGGGCTGGCGAATAGAGCCGCCGGTGTCGGTGCCGGTCGCTCCCGCGGCGATGCGAGCAGCAACGGCCGCGGCCGAACCGCCGGACGAGCCGCCCGGAGTCAGTCCGACATTGCTCCCCTTGCGCCGCCATGGGCTGATCACCGGGCCGTAAGCGCTGGTCTCGTTGGACGAGCCCATGGCGAACTCGTCCATGTTGAGCTTGCCGAGCATCCCCGCGCCGGCCTTGCGCAGGTTGGCCGTGACCCTGCTCTCATAAGGCGGCTTGAAGTCCTTGAGGATACGGCTGCCGGCGGTCGTGTTCACGCCCCTGGTGGCGAATAGGTCCTTGATTCCGAGCGGAATGCCCGCGAGCGCGGGAAGCTCGCCGGACCCACGCGCTTCGTCCGCCGCATCCGCTGCAGCCAGCGCGTCCTCGGGAGTTTCGACCGTGTACGCGTTCAGAGTTCTCGCCGCGGCGACAGCGGCGTTGAAGCTATCGGCGATCTCGCGCGCGGTGAATTCGCCCGAGCGGAAACCGTCGCGCAGCTCAGCGATTGTTTTTGCGGTCAGCTCCGACATCCTACTTCGTCATCCCCGCGGAAGCCGGGACCCAGCCCAACGATAGGAAACTAGTTTCCCGCTTTCGCGGGAATGACGAGAAGGTTGGGCTCATCACTCGATCACCTTGGGCACGGCGAAGAAGCCGTGCTGCGCTTCCGGGGCGTTCGCCAGGATTTCGTCGCGGATGTCGCCCTCGGTCACGACATCATCGCGAAGCCGCAGCTTCTGGTCGATGACCGCGGTCAGCGGCTCGACACCGTCCGTGTTCACCTCTCCCAGCTGCTCGACCCAGCCGAGAATATTGTTGAGCTCGGGCGCCAGCCGCTCGATCTCCTCATCGCTCATGGCGATCCGGGCGAGCCGCGCGATGTGGCGGACCTGTTCGTTCGTGACTGACATGATGGGGCGGCGGATAGCGGCGGGGGCCCGGAGCGGCAAGCGCGTCCCGACGTCACCCGACGCATGTGGAAAACCCCCGGTTAAGCGATCTGGTTCGTCGTTGGGTCGGAGGAAGAAAAGGATAATCGCCAACGAGAGTGGTTACCACGCGCGCAACGCATTCGCCGATTACAGGAATTCTGGCGCGGATCCCGAACGCATGAGCACTGACGAACACGGTTAAATTCGGGGAAACCCCGTCCCTTCAATGCGTCTTGAGACCCTGAGCGCATTCTCCCGCTTCTCAATTGCTTAGTGTGGGGAACCAAGATGCGCTTTTCAGTCCTTCTCGCGGCCGCTGCCGCGACCCTCGTTACGGCCGCTCCGGCCGCTGCCCAGCAGGCCCAGGCCACTGCCACGGCCAAGGGCATCGTCCTGCAATCGCTGACGCTGGTCCGCACGTCGGATCTCGACTTCGGCACCGTGGCGCCGGACGTGAACAACCCGGGCACCGTTGCGATCAACGCGAACACCGGCGCACGTTCGACGACCGGTTCTGTCGTCGCTCTGCCCGGCGCATTCAGCCGCGCTGCCTTCGACGGCGCGGGCACCGTCGGCAACCTCGTCCAGCTGACTCTGAGCCAGCCCGCCGGCGGCGTGATAACGAGCGGCACGAATACGGTTGGCGCCCTCCTCAGCCTCGATGCGGGCGGCACCAGCCGCACGATCCCGGCGGGCGGGACTTTCACGGTCTATGTCGGCGGCGTGTTCAACATTGCGGCCAACCAGCCGAGCGGCCTTTATTCGGCTCAATTCGACCTGACCGCCGACTATCAATAAGCCACTTACAGGCTGACCAGAGAAAGCGGCTGCGGGGCCTCGGCTTCGCAGCCGCTTCTTTTTTTAGCACCGGACCCTTCGCCTTGCGGGCGCCAAGCGCCTCACCTAGGCCCCGCGCCAATGTGCGCTCGGCGATTCCTGGCGGTCATATTCTTTCTGACCTTGGTCGCCGTCGGCGGCGCCTTCGCCATTTTTCAGTTCGGCGATCGCGTACTCATCAAGAGCGCGATCCCGAAGGGCCACTTCCGGGCGGAGACAGCGGGTAGTGGCCCCGACTATTCGGACGCCGACAATTGGGTAGCACGCCCGGGCCTCGCGAACGATCCGACGGATTGGCTGCCCGCAGGAATGGCGCCCGACCGCTCGGGCAATGCCGCGGTCTTTTACATCCACCCGACCACCTATCTCGAGCGCGACCGCTGGAACGCGCCTCTCCAGCCGGGCGGCGACACCGAGTTCCGCACACGGCTGTTCGTCGAAAGCCAGGGCAGCGCGTTCAATGCTTCCGGGCAGGTCTGGGCACCGCGTTACCGCCAGGCGGCTTACGGCGCCTTCCTCCTTAACAACGCGGATGCGGAGAAAGCGCTGGATCTCGCCTATGGCGACGTCTCCGCCGCCTTCGACGAATTCCTGAAAGAGGCCGGGGACCGGCCGATCATCCTGGCCGGACACAGCCAAGGGGCGCTTCAGCTGGAACGGCTGCTGAGGGACAAGATTGCCGGAAAGCCGGTCGCGAAGCGGGTCGTGGCGGCATATGTCGTGGGATGGCCGATCAGCACCGGAGCGGACCTGCCCGAACTTGGCCTGCCGCCGTGCCGGAACGACCAGCAGACCGGCTGCCTCCTGTCGTGGTTGAGCTTCGGCGACCCTCCCAACCCCGATCTGGTCCTCGACTCCTATGAGCATTCCTCGGGCTTCTCGGGCGAGAAGCGGCGGCGGCAGGACCTGCTTTGCGTCAATCCGGTCAGCGGGACGCAGAACGGCGTTGCGGCAGCCGAGGCCAATCCCGGAACTCTAGTTCCGAGCATCGACTTGATGTCGGCCAAGCTCGAGCCCGGCGCGGTGGGTGCGCACTGCGACAAGGGCCTGCTGATCCTCGACGGCAAGATCCCGCCGCTCGGACCCTATGTCCTGCCTGGCAACAACTACCACGTTTACGATTACGCGCTGTTCTGGGGCGCAATCCGCCGCGATTCGGAGCGGAGGCTCGCCGCATGGCATCGCTGATCACGTCCTTGTGCCCGGAATTCGCTTCCGCTCTTCCGGGGGGCGGCAAGCTTTTGGGTCTAGACGTGGGGACAAAGACGATCGGCCTCGCGATCTGCGACGCAGGATGGCATTTCGCCGGGCCGGCGGAGACGATCCGCCGAGGCAAATTCACCCAGGACCTCGCAACCCTTCAGTCATTTGTCAGCCGTGAGAAGATCGTCGGATTAGTTGTTGGTTTGCCGTTGAATATGGACGGAACGGACAGCTCCAGGACGCAGTCGGTTAGAGCATTTGCGCGGAACCTGTCGCCGCTCCAGCTGCCAATTCTCTTATGGGATGAGCGTTGGTCGACCCAAGCCGTTGAACGTGCAATGATTTCTGCCGACGTGAGCCGAGCCCGACGGGCGGAGAAGATCGACGCGCTCGCCGCCGCTCACATCTTGCAAGGGGCAATCGACGCGCTGGCCAACCTTCCGGGTCCGCAATAAGCGACTCACTCGTGGATCTTCTCTCCATCGATTCGCTGAGCGACGCGCAGATCGAGACTATTCTCGATCGCGCCGACATGCATTTCGCGTCCAATCGGGACGGACCTTCCAGCCAGGCGCTCGCCGGGCGGATCGTCTTCAACGTCTTCTACGAAAACTCGACCCGCACCGCGATGTCGTTCGCGACGGCAGCGCTCCGGCTCGGCGCTTCGCCGGTTTCACTGTCGGTGGAGCACAGCTCGGTCAAGAAGGGCGAGACCCTCGAGGATACGGCGCGGACGCTCAATGCGATGCGCCCGGATGCGCTGGTGATCCGCCATCGCGAAAGCGGCGCTCCGGCAGCGGCCGCCTCGATCATGGACGCGCCCGTGATCAACGCCGGCGACGGGACCAACGAGCATCCGACTCAAGCGCTTCTCGACGCCGCCACGATCCGTCATCGCCTCGGCCGAATTCAAGGACTTACAATCGCTATTTGCGGCGATATCAAACATAGCCGCGTCGCCCGCTCCAATGCGTTGCTCCTGTCGCGGCTGGGCGCCCACGTTCGACTGGCTGGTCCTGCCGAGCTAATGCCCGACGGAGTCCCGCCCCTATCGGTCGACGAAGCGATCGAAGGCGCGGACGTCGTGATGATGCTGCGCGTCCAGCGCGAGCGGCTCGAGGAGGAGCTAGGCGATGCTCCCGGCGAATATCTCGAGCGCTACGGCCTCACTTGCGAGCGGTTGGCCCGCGCTGCGCCCGGCGCGGTCGTGATGCACCCGGGCCCCATGAACCGCGGTGTCGAGATCGACGCTGGCATTGCCGACGATTCCGAGCGCTCGCTGATCACGCTTCAGGTCGAAATGGGCGTGGCCGTGCGAATGGCCTGCCTGGAACTGGTGGTCGGCACCCGCCCCGCTTAGCGCGAGGCGATCTGCACCGGCGTGTCGCCAGCGACGTTCCGGACGAAGCAGCTGCCGCCGGAGCGGCGAAGCGACGAGCACAGGGCCATCGCCTCGTTGACGCTTCCGAAGCCCTTCACCGAAAGGCGGTAGAAGGTTCGACGCGAGTTCTTGAAGCGCGCGCTCATGGGCGTGTACGCCGCGAGCGAACGGAACCGGTGAGCCTTCTTGTCCCAGGCCACGAGGACGCTGTCCGGACTGCTGTACGCGCCGAGCTGGACCACCACGCCCGAATTGCCGCGACTTAGCGAAGCGCTTCGAACGAGGCCGGGCTTGCCTGAAGCCGGCGTCGGACGCGGCTTGGCTTCCTTGACGGCTCGCTTCGTATCCATCGCAGGCTTGGTGGCCTTGGTCGCCTTGAGAGACTTCCTCGACGGAATATTGACGAACGGCATCGCCTCAGGCGCCGGAGCAGGAGCAGCGGAAGCGATTTCGACGGGCGCCGGAGCGGGCGCAGCGGCGACGGGCGCCGGCGGTGGAACCGCCTCAGCGACCTGCTGCGGCACCGGAGCCGGAGCCGGAACAGGAGTCGGAGCAGGAGCTACCTCGGCCATCCTTGTGTCGGTCTTGTTCAGCGCGAGCCGGACCGGCTGACCCGGATCGACGGCGGCCGGCGTCACTCCGATGAGCGACGCCACCGCGGTCGCCTGATTGCCTGGCGTGGCCATTTGCATCCACTGGTGGATGCGTTCGTCGAGCTGGTCGGCCGGAACATCCTGCGCGGCAACCGTCTTCGCATTGGTCCAATCACCGGCAAGCGCATAGGCCAGCGCGAGATTCTGGCGGACGCGCGCATCAGCATTCTCGCCGCGGGCCGCGTTCTGAAGCACATCGATCGCGCGCTCCGGCTGGCCGGCAAGCGCCACGGCAAGCCCATAATCAGCCGGATCGAGCACGTCGCGGCCGGCCTCGAGGAAGGACAGCGCCTCGGCATTCTTGCCTTGCGCAATCTCGACGAGGGCGAGCTTCAGGACCACCTGCGGTTGATTCGAATAAATCGAAAGCGCGTCCTTGTACGCGGCCTCGGCCGACTTGAAGCGGCCGCCCGCGAAATAGGCGCTTCCGAGCAAGGCGCGGAAGCCCGCGTCGTTCGGAGTTTTTTCGACGGCCTGCTCGGCGAACTGGATCGCCGCCGGGACATTGTTCGAATTGAGAGCGGCCAAGGCGCGCGTGGCGAGCCCGACTTCTCCGTTCGCCTTGCCGCCGAAACCGGCGGTGCGGACGTGACCTTGCGGCGAAGCGCAGCCGGCGGTCAGTGAAGCGAGCGCAATAAACGAAAGCGTCGAGCCGAAGCGAAGAGCCCTAGCCATTGGATTACCCCCTCCGTTTGGCCTTTGTGGCCAGGGTATCCAGCTCCGGCATCGCAGCCAGAAGCTGGTCGAGCGCGTCGGTGACGATCTGCTGGGCAGAACGGCCGCCGACGGCGCACGCGAGTCGCAGCTTGAGGTGACGCTCCGAGTCGAGTCGCAGCGTGAAAGCCGCCTTGGCCTTGCTGCCATTGGCAGCACGCGGCCTGGGCGCACGCTTAGGAGCCGACTCAGTAGCGTGAACAGCGACTGGAGCGACGTCTGGAAGGGATTCAGGCTGAGCTTCTGGAACATATTGCTCGGCTGTTTCATCCGACTCTTCGTCGCTGTCGTCAACGTTCAAACGATCCGCAATTTCCGCCTGCTGCGAATGAACCGGCGATCCGACGGGAGTCAGGCCCGTTGGATGTGCGGCGCGTGGATGCTCGACGATTTCCTCCCCGAAACCGTCGTGCGTTTCGTCACGGGGCGCGACCGCCGGCTTGGGCGGTTCGAACCCCATGTCGTTCCAGCCCAGGTCCTCGAGATTTCCGTTGACCTGGCCGAAACCCTGGGGGCGCATCGCCGGGCGGGCCGCGCCCTTGCGTGCGAGAAGTCCTGAAGAAAGAGATGCGAAAGGCTTGGGTTCGTTCACCTCGTCGGCTCCTTACTGACCGACGACGCGGCGACCGAAGCCGCCGACCGGACGCGGACTGGCGGGACTGTTGCCCGGCGCCGCTCCCGGCGCGGCAAACACAGTCCGGCGAAAATTCTTTTCCAACCGGTCTGAAATATATTCCCAAAGCTCTTCAACTTCCTTGGCAGACCGGCCCTGCGGGTCGATCTCCATCACCGTCCGGCCATCGATCATCGAGGCTGCGAAATCGGTGCGGTGGTGAAGCGTGACAGGAGCGACGGTGCCGTGCTGCGAGAGCGCGACCGCCGCCTCATAAGTGATCTTAGCTTTCGGCGTCGCCGCGTTGACAACGAAGATCAAAGGCTTGCCGGCGCGATCGCAAAGATCGACCGTCGCGCCAACCGCGCGAAGATCGTGCGGGCTCGGGCGAGTCGGGATGACGATCAGCTCGGCGACGGCAATGACGCTCTGGATCGCCATGGTGATCGCCGGCGGAGTATCGATGACTGCCAGCCGGAAGCCCTGCTGGCGAAGAACCTCGAGATCGGAGGCCAGGCGCGCGACGGTGGTTTGGGCAAAGGCCGGCATGTCGGCTTCACGCTCGTTCCACCAGTCAGCGAGACTGCCTTGCGGGTCGATGTCGATCAGGCAGACCGGGCCAGCACCCGAGAGCTGGGCCTGCACCGCAAGATGTCCGGACAAAGTCGTCTTGCCCGACCCGCCCTTCTGCGATGCCATTGCCAAGACGCGCATGCTGTTCCCCTCGCCGATTGACGTCCAATTCAGCGTGGGAGTGGCACTAGAGCCTCTAAAATCTGGTTAATGCTGTTACGACCGTAGTTGAGCAAAAGTGCGGCTCGGCTAAGAATGTAAGGGGGTGTGTTTACGAATGATTCACAAATACTTAATTGCCGCGGCCTTGCTCGGCGCCGCAAGTTCGCAGGCTTGCGCGCAGACCGTTCGAGCAGGAATTGAGGCGTGGCAGCACGCGGATTATTCCAAAGCGGTGTCGATCTGGCGGCCGCTTGCGGAAAAAGGCGACGCGGACGCCGCCTTCAACCTCGGCCAGGCCTATCGTCTCGGCCGCGGCGTGCCGACGAGCCTCGGCGCCGCGCAGACCTGGTTCGAGCGAGCCGCGGCCAAGGGCCACGTCGATGCACAGACAACCCTGGGATTGATGCTGTTCGAGAACGGCGACCGCGCCGCCGGCCTGCGCTGGCTCAGGCAAGCCGCCGAAAAAGGCGAGCCTCGCGCGCTGCTCGTTTACGGCACGGCCCTGTTCAACGGTGACGCCGTCAAGCAGGACCCGATTCTCGGCTACGCTTACGTGAGCCGCGCTGCTGCCCAGGGACTCGCTCCGGCTCAGGCGACGCTCGAGCAATTGAACCAGATCCTGCCGGTCGAGCAGCGCAAGAAGGCGCTCGCCATCGCCATGGCGAAGGCCAAGGCCGCTCCAGCGCCGAAGTCCGCGCCTGTCAGGACCGCTCCAAAGCCGAAGCAGGTGCAGACTGCCACCGCCAAGCCCGCGAAGGGCCTTTCCTCACCCGCTCCTGCTGCGCCTGCCCCGACCCCCGCGAGCGGCGGATGGCGAATCCAGCTGGGTGCTTTCTCCCAGCGCGCGTCGGCCGAAGCGCTCTTCAGGAAATTGTCGGGCGCGCTGGCGGGGCATCGGCCATTCCTTGTGCCGGCCGGTCCCGTGACCCGGCTGCAGGTGGGCCCTTATCCGAGCCGCGCGGCGGCATCGGCCGCATGCGCAGCGCTGCACGGCCAACCCTGCTTTCCCGTGCCGGAAAAATAGTTAGCCGCGAAACCAGTCGCGGCGGCGTACGCCTTGCACCCAGAGCAGCGCATCGAGCCCGTGATTCTTGAGCTCGGCATCCGCGACTTCGACAAGGGCAGGTTTCGCGCGGAAGGCGATTCCGAGACCGGCCTCCTCGACCATGAGCTTGTCGTTCGCCCCGTCGCCAATCGCGAGGACATCTTCGATGCCGAGATTCAGCTGGTCGCGCGCTTCGACGAGCGCTTCGCGTTTGGCCATCGCATCCACAATCGGATCGCCGACCTCGCCGCTGAGCTTTCCGCCGGCGAAGACGAGTCGGTTGGCTTTGACGCGGTCGAACCCGACCGCCTTCGCAATGGGATCCGCGAAGGAAAGGAAGCCGCCGGAGACGAGCAGGCAGCTCGCTCCCCCAGCCCGCATCGTCTGGACGAGCGTCTCGGCCCCGGCCGTGACCTCTACCCGTTCGTCGAGACATCGGCTGAGCGCGAGCTGGTCGAGGCCGGCCAGCAGGCGCACCCGCTCTCGTAGCGCACCCTGGAAATCGAGCTCGCCCTGCATCGCGCGCTCGGTAATCCGGGCGACCTTGTCCTTGAGGCCGGCATAATCGGCGAGCTCGTCGATGCATTCCTGACCGATGACGGTCGAATCCATATCCGCCACCAGCAGCCGCCGCCAACGCGGTTCGTCGGCTTGAATGACGACATCGAGGCCATCGAGGGCGGCCAACGCCCAGCGCGCGGTCCTGAGATCGCCCGTGAACCTCAGATCGGCGGCGTCGCCCTCGTCGATCCAGTGCCGAAAGCTCGCTTGCGGATCGACCTCGCGCAGCAGGCCGAGCGCCTTGTCGATCAATCTGTCATCGAGACGTCCCGCTGCTATCAAAGTCGCAATGGCCATGCGTTCCGCGAATCCTCCGCTCGCTTTAATTGCGGGGCCGACCGCCAGCGGCAAGTCGGCGCTTGCGCTCGCGCTGGTGGAGCGGACCGGGGGAGTGATCGTCAACGCGGACAGCGCCCAGGTCTATCGCGACCTGCCCGTGCTCAGCGCCGCACCGACTGCCGACGAGCTCGCAAGGGCGGAGCATCGGCTTTACGGCTATCTGGACGGGCCTGACGCTTGCTCGGCGGCCGATTGGGCCGCGCGCGCTCGCCAGGAAATCGCGAACATTCACTCGGAAGGGCGACTTCCGATCATCGTTGGAGGCACGGGACTCTATGTTCGGACGTTGTTGAACGGCATTGCGCCGGTACCGGCGATCGATCCGGAGGTGCGCCGGCAAATCCGCGATGCCTCGCTCGAGGAGAATCGCGCCCGACTGGCAGAGCTCGACGCCGAGGCTGCCGAGCGGCTGAAGCCGACAGACAAAGCGAGGATCGCCCGAGCTCTGGAGGTCGTGCTTTCGACCGGGAGGACGCTTTCGAGCTGGCAGGAGCAGCGCGAAGGCGGGATCGCAGACACAGTCGAGCTTCGACCTCTAATCCTTCTTCCGCCTCGCGACTGGCTCTATGCCCGCTGTGACGAGCGCTTCGCTCGAATGGTCGAGGAGGGCGCAGTCGAGGAAGTGAAGGCGCTGCTCGCCCGCAATCTCGATCCGGATCTTCCGATCATGCGCGGCATCGGCGTGCGCGAGATCGCCGCATTTCTCTCGGGGGAGACTTCGCTCGAACAGGCCATCGCCGCCGGGCAGCAGGCGACGCGGCGCTATGCCAAACGGCAATATACCTGGTTCGCGCATCAGCCGCCGGCGGAATGGCCGCGGTTCCAAGACACGCTCGACCCGGCAACAATGGCCCGTGCGCTCGAACTGCTCTAGGCGGCCACCATGAAGATGCTGCGGGACGCCGACATCGATCCCTCCCCGCTCGCCGGCACGCGGGTCGCGATCCTCGGCTACGGAAACCAGGGACGAGCGCAGGCGCTGAACCTCGAGGACAGCGGTATCGACGTCGTCGTCGGCCTGCGCGGCGGCTCCGGAAGCACCATCGAGGCTGAAGAAGCGGGTCTGGAGACGGCCCTGATCGAACACGCTGTCGCGTCTGCGGACGTGGTCATGCTGCTGGCGCCCGACGAGATCCACGGGGCGCTCTATCACGAGATCGAGCCGCAGTTGCGCGAAGGCGCGGCGCTGGGCTTCAGCCATGGCCTTTCGGTCCGGTTCGGGTTCGTTGAGCCGCGCCGGGACCTTGATGTATTCCTGATCGCGCCGAAGGGGCCGGGGACTGCGCTCCGCTCCCTTTATCTGCAGGGCAAAGGCATGATCGCCTTGTGGGCCGTCGAGCGCGACGCGACCGGCCAGGCCCGAAGCATCGCGCTGGCCTATGGCCGGGCGATCGGCTGCGGACGCGCTGGGCTGATCGAATCGAGCTTCGCCGAAGAAGCAGAGGCAGATCTCTTCAACGAGCAGGCCGTCGTGTGGGGCGGCGTCCCAGAGCTTCTGATCGCCGGTTTCGACACGCTGGTCGCCGGCGGGGTTTCGCCCGAGGTCGCGTATCTCGAGTGCGTCGGCGAGCTGAAGCTTATCGCCGAACTCATCGAAGCGCGGGGCATCGCCGGAATGCGCGAAGCCATTTCGAACACGGCCGAACTCGGAGCGGTGCTCGGCGGGAAGCGGATCGTCGATGCGGGAGTCCGCCAGCGGATGGCCGAGGTCCTTCGGGAAGTGCGCGCCGGCCGGTTTGCCGATGATCTCCGCGAGGAAGGACGAAGCAGTTACGCCCGGCTCGAGCGCGCCCGCTCAGAGGCGCGCCAGACCTTGTTGGAGGAAACCTTCAGGCGCCTCAGCGGGGAGGATCAGCCGACCGACTGAGAGGTTTCGACCGGCCGCTCACCGACGCTCGCGCGTTCGAGATAGGCGCGCTGCAGCTTGCGGTGTGCCTCGGCCTGATCCGGGTTCGAAGCGGCCTCGGCCAGCTCCTGCTCCTCGGCCGCACGGCGGGCGAAATAGATGCGGTCCGGATTTTCCATGGCGGCTCCCTCCGGTGACGAGGAGGCTCTAGCAGACGTCTCACGGAAAGTCGCGGGTCAGGCGCGGACTTCCGCCCTTTGCTGCTTCGCCCGCTCGATGGCTTCGACGACGATCCTCCGAGCGTCGGACGCATCGCCCCAAATCCCGACACGCACCCATTTGTCGGCTTCCAGGTCCTTATAGTGGGTGAAGAAATGCTCGATCTGCTGAAGCACGATCGATGGCAGGTCCTGCCGCTCCCCCACGTCGGAATAATAAGGAAAGGTCGTGTCCACCGGCACGCAAATCAATTTCTCGTCGCCGCCATGCTCGTCCTCGAGGTTGAGGACGCCGATCGGCCTGGCGCGGACAACGCAGCCGGGTACGAACGGGGAGCGGGCGATGACCATCGCATCCAGCGGGTCTCCGTCGGGAGACAGGGTGTGCGGGATGAAGCCGTAATTGGCGGGATAGCGCATCGGCGTGTGGAGGATGCGGTCGACGAACAAGGCGCCGGACTTCTTGTCGAACTCATACTTCACCGGCTCGCCGCCGACGGGCACCTCGATGATGACGTTGACGTTGTTCGGTGGATCGTCGCCGACCGGAATGAGATCGATGTTCATGGCAGATGGCCGCCGCCCCTAAACAGGGCGAGGCCGAAGAACAATGCGGAAAGACCCGCGGCGACCGAGCCAACGACATAACCGGCGGCGAGCCCGTACGAGTGGCGTTCGATGAGCAGTGCGGTGTCGAGCGAGAATGCCGAGAAGGTGGTGAAACCGCCGAGGATGCCGGTCGTCAGGAACAGCCGCATGTGCTGGTTGATTCCTGGGCGAAAGGCAAAATAGCCGGCGAGCAGGCCCATCGCGAACGAGCCAACGATGTTCACGATGAGCGTGCCGAAGGGAAAGCCGAAGCCGATCTGGCGAGTGGCCGCCACGTTCACGCCGTGACGGAGGGCTCCGCCGATTCCGGCACCGATGAAGACGATCAGGTAAAGCATAACTCTCCTACTGCAGCGGTGCTGCGAACGTAGGAGCCATCAGCCGATCGGCGGTTGAGGGTTTGCTAACCCTGGGGAGACCCCATTCCCCGTGCCGAGACGCTTAGCAGCGAAATGCTTTCGGACAAGCTACTTGCGGCCGAACAGCTTCTCGATCTCCGAATGGCCGAGCTTCACCCAGGTCGGACGGCCGTGATTGCATTGCCCCGAGCGCGGAGTGACTTCCATCTCCCGCAGGAGCGCGTTCATTTCGGCGACCGACAGCACGCGGCCGGCCCGAACCGAACCGTGGCAGGCGATGGTGGCAGCCACATGGTCGAGCTTGTCGCGCAGGCTCATCGGCCCGCCGAGCTCGGCGATTTCGGAAGCGAGGTCGGCCAGCAACGCGGCCGCGTTGGTCTTGCCGAGCGCAGCGGGGACCGAGCGGACGAGAATGGCGGTTGGCCCAAATCGCTCCAGGTCCAGACCCATGTCGGCAAGCTCCTGGACGGCGGCTTCGAGCCGGTCGCAGTCGGGCTCTTCCAGCTCCACGACCTCCGGGATGAGCAAGGCCTGCCGGGCGACGGATCCGCCCTCGCGCGCGGCACGCATCCGCTCGAGCACGAGGCGTTCGTGGGCGGCGTGCTGGTCGACGATGACCAGGCCGTCCTCGGCCTCGGCAACGATGTAGGTGGCCGCGACCTGGCCGCGGGCGACACCGAGCGGATAAGTTGGCACGGGCTCTGACGCGGATTCGGCGCGCGCGGCGGGCGCGTGGTCGAAGAGGCGCTGGGCTTCGGCGACCGCGTTCGTCACTCCCGCGAAGGCGGGAGCCCAGGTTTTTCCGTCAGCTCGGTCCCCGCTTTCGCGGGAGTGACGAGTGAGGTCGGCATCGTAGCTTTGGCTGGTCGTCCACATTACCGGCGCGGCCGCTTGCTCGCGCGCGGCGCTGCGCTGGCTTTCCTCATCTAACGCTCGCCGAAGCCCGCCGATGATCAGCCCGCGAACGCTCGACGGGTCGCGGAAGCGCACCTCCGTCTTTGCCGGGTGCACGTTGACGTCGACCTCATCGAGGGGGACATCGAGGAACAAGGCGGCGATCGGATGGCGGTCCCTCGCGATGAGGTCGCGGTAAGCACCGCGAAGCGCTCCCACGAGCAGCCGGTCCTTCACCGGCCGCGAATTCACGAACAGGAATTGCTGATCGGCCATGCCTCGGTTGAACGTCGGAAGGCTGATGACCCCGGTCAGCCGCATCCCGTCCCGCGCGCAGTCGATGCCGACGCCGTGCCGCTCTAGCTCGTGCGAGAGAAGCTCGGCCACGCGGGCCGGAGCTTCGGCCGGCTGAAGGCTGAGGATCCGGCGTCCGTCGTGATCGAGCGTGAATGCCACATCGCTGCGCGCCATCGCCAGCCGCTTCACCGAGTCGAGGCATGCCGCATATTCGGCGCGAGGCGATCGCAGGAACTTCCGCCGCGCCGGCACCTTCTCGAACAGCTGTTCGACCCGGATGCGCGTCCCCGGCGGCAACGCTGCCGGCGCTTCCGCGATGCGCTGACCATGGTCGATCTCGATCCGCCAGCCGTCGGCGCCGCGAACCCGGCTTTCGAGGATCAGCCGCGAAACGCTGGCGATCGAAGGCAAGGCCTCTCCGCGGAAGCCGAAGCTGGTCACCCGATCGATGGCTTCATCCGGCAATTTCGAAGTGGCGTGCCGTTCGAGCGCGAGACTCATTTCGTCCGGCGCCATTCCGCTGCCGTCGTCGGTTACCTCGATTAACTGGAGTCCCCCCGCCGACAGCCGAACCGCGACGTGATTCGCGCCGGCGTCGAGCGAGTTTTCCACAAGTTCTTTCAACGCACTAGCCGGTCTCTCGACGACTTCGCCGGCGGCGATGCGATTGATGAGCTCAGGCGGCAGCCTTTTTATTGACATGTTAACCATTCCTAGCCCATCGAAGGCGTGCCGGCGAAGCACTGATTTTTCGCGGAAATTCAGGGCGTATTCAACGGGAAGTGTTCAATTGGAAGTTAAGCTGCGGACGTGGTTGTCCGCCGCCTTCCGGGGATTAGGCGAGAGCGGGGATTTCAATGTTCTGGACGCGCTGGTTCAAATGGATGTCGCACGACATGGCGATCGACCTGGGGACCGCAAATACCCTCGTCTACGTCCGTGGGCGCGGGATCGTTCTCAATGAGCCGTCGGTGGTCGCGATCGAAACCATCAATGGCGTGAAGAAGGTCAAGGCGGTCGGCGACGACGCCAAGCTGATGATGGGCAAGACGCCCGACCAGATCGAGGCCATCCGGCCGCTGCGCGACGGAGTCATCGCCGATATCGACGTCGCCGAGCAGATGATCAAGCACTTCATTCACAAGGTGCACGGCGGCAAGATGCGCGCCTGGCGCTTCCCGGAAATCGTAATCTGTGTCCCATCCGGATCGACTTCGGTCGAGCGCCGCGCGATCCGCGACGCCGCCTCCAACGCCGGCGCCAGCGCGGTCTTCCTGATCGAGGAGCCGATGGCCGCGGCGATCGGCGCCGATATGCCGGTGACGCAGCCGATCGGATCGATGGTCGTCGACATCGGCGGCGGAACGACCGAGGTCGCGGTGCTCTCGCTGCGCGGCCTCGCCTACACCACCTCGGTCCGCGTCGGGGGCGACAAGATGGACGAAGCGATCAGTTCCTACGTCCGCCGCAACCACAATTTGCTGATCGGCGAAGCCACGGCCGAGCGGATCAAGAAAGAAGTCGGAATCGCCAAGCCGCCCGTCGACGGCATCGGCAAGACGGTCCACATCAAGGGCCGCGATCTCGTCAACGGCGTTCCCAAGGAAATCTCGATCAACCAGGGCCAGATTGCCGAGGCTTTGTCGGAACCCGTCGGAACGATCGTCGAGGGCGTCCGGATCGCGCTCGAGAATACCGCGCCGGAGCTTGCCGCCGACATCTGCGACCAGGGCATCGTGCTCACGGGTGGCGGCGCCCTTCTCCAGGGCCTCGACGAAGTGCTGCGTGACGAGACCGGCCTGCCGGTCACGGTGGCGGATGACCCGCTCACCTGTGTCGCGCTCGGGACGGGCCGCGCGCTGGAGGAAGAGCAGTTCCGCGGCGTGCTGCAGACGGCCTAGCGGGGACCTAAAGCGGTGGCGACCGCGCGTCCCGGCTGGTCGCGACGGGCCCAATACGGGCTCTTCTTTAGCTTTCTCGCGGTGATCGCGGGGATCATCGCCGGACTGCTCCTGCTTGCCCTGTCGATAGTCGCCCCACAGTCCTTCAACGGAATCAAGGGCGCGGCGCTCGACATCACGTCGCCGATCACCGGCGCGCTGCGCGAAGTCGTGGCGACGACCAAGGGCGTTTTCACCGGGGCCGGAAATTACTGGGACGCGGCCAACCAGAACGCCAAGCTGAAGGTCGAGCGGCAGGCGATGCTTCGCCGGATGGTCGAGGCCAAGGCCATTTTCCAGGAGAACCGCCAGCTCAAGGCGACTCTTCAGCTCCGCGAGCACGAGCGGGCAACGGTCGCGGCCGGACGGATCGTCGGCTCCTCGTTCAACAGCGTGCGTCGTTTCGCCATCCTCTCGGCCGGGACGAATGACGGAGTCCGCATCGGAATGCCGGTGCGTTCGCCCGACGGCCTCGTGGGCCGGATCGTCGACGCGGGCGCGATCGCTTCGCGCGTGCTCCTCGTATCGGACCGGGCCAACATCGTGCCTTCGCGACTGCTTCGCAGCGGCATCCCCGTGATTGCGCAAGGCAGGGGCGATGGGACCATCGATATCCGCCCGCTCGAAGTCGGCCGCAATCCGTTCAGGCGGGGCGACATCATCATCACGTCCGGAACCGGTGGCCTGTATCCGCCGCTGGTGCCGATCGCTCGTGTCGTGAAGCTCCAGGACGACGGCGCGGTCGCGCTGCCGTTAGCGGATCCCGCAAACACGAGCTTCGCGATCGTCGAACAGCCGTTCGAGCCAGCCGCGGTCGCCGCTGACTCGGCAGCGGCCGAGGCGCCCTGATGGTCCGCGCTGCCCTGACCGGCAGGACCCGGATCGGCCGCGAGCCGGCGCCGTACGCGCCCTACATCCCAGCCGCGAGCGTGGTAATGGCCTCCCTGCTTTCCGCGCTTCCGATCATTTCGATGAGCGGCTGGTACCCGGATTTCGGCTATGTGGTCTTCATCAGCTGGCGCCTCCTGCGCGCGGATCCCTGGCCGCCCTGGTGGGGCGCTCCCCTCGGCCTGATCAACGACCTGTTCACCGGCTATCCGGTAGGTCTCTCCGTCGCCTTGTGGAGCGCGACGATGCTGGTCCTCGATCTCATCGATCGCCGGACGATGTGGCGGGACTATTGGATCGAATGGGTTGTTGCCGCGGTGCTGCTCGCAATTGATCAATGGCTTCAATGGCGCGTCGCTGCCGTGGCGGGCGCGGATGTGCCGGCATGGCGCATGGCGCCGCCACTGGTGATTTCGATCTGCGTCTTCCCCGTCAGTGCCTGGCTCGTCTCCCGGATCGATGCGTGGAGGCTGAAGCGGTGAAGCACGTCCGGTTCACCAATGCGCACCAGTCGATCACCTTCTCGCGGCGCATGATGCTGCTCGGGGGAGCGCAGGCTGCCGTCGGCACCATCCTGATCGGGCGGATGGGCTGGCTCGCCATCGCGCAGAACGAAAAGTACCAGCTGCTTTCGGAGAGCAACCGGGTGCAGCTCATCCCGGTGCCGCCGCGCCGCGGCTGGATCATCGACCGCCATGGCAAGCCTCTCGCCATCAATCGGTCGAGCTTCCGCGTCGACATCATCCCGCAGCAGCTCGAGAAAGAGCGCGACATCGTTCCGCAGCTGGCGAAGCTGCTCGCGCTCAACGATGACGATGTCGAGAGGATCAGGCGCGAGTTGGCGGAGTCGCGCGGTTTCCGGCCGGTGTCGGTTGCCGAAAACGTTTCCTATGAGAAATACGCTTCCGTTACGGTTCGCCTGCCCGATCTTCCCGGAGTTCAGGCTACGCGCGGTTTCTCCCGTTACTATCCGGACGGGCCGGCCGTCGCCCACCTGCTCGGCTACGTCGGCACGGCAAACGCCAAGGAATATGACGCCGAGAACAAGAATCCGCTGCTGATCATGCCCGGCTTCAAGATCGGCAAGCAGGGGCTGGAGAAAGTCCTCGAGCCGCACCTCCGCGGCGTCCCCGGAGGCCAGCGCGTCGAGGTCACTGCGCGCGGCAAGCTCGTCAAGGAGCTCGAGCCGGCGCCCGACCGGAGCGGCCAGACCGTTCAGCTGACCATCGACCAGGGCCTGCAGCAATATGCTGCACGGCGCATGGGCGACCAGTCGGGCGCGCTCGTCGCGATAGACGTCGCGACCGGCGACATGCTCGCCTTCGTGTCGATGCCCGCCTTCGATCCGAACAGCTTCAGCCAGGGCATCGGCCGGACCGAGTGGAAGGCGCTCTCCGCCGACGACCACATCCCGCTGCTGAACAAGGTTGCCCAGGGGCTTTACCCGTCGGGATCGACGATCAAGCCGGCGATGGCCTTGGCGTTCCTGAAGCAAGGGGTCGACCCGAAGCGGCGCGTTGTCTGCAACGGCGGCTACCAGATTGGAAACCGCTACTTCCGCTGCGACGCCGTGCACGGATCGATGGATATGCGCTCCGCGATCGAGCGCAGCTGCAACACCTATTTCTGGGCGACGGGCCTCATCACCGATCCCGAGCAGACGACCGATATGGTCAACTATCTAGGATACGGACAGGAGTTCGACCTGCCGCTGCCGACGCAGCGCTTCGGAACGATGCCGAGCCCGAAATGGCTCATGAAGAAATATCATCGTGAGTGGCAGGGATACGATTCCGCCAACACATCGATCGGCCAAGGCTATGTTCTGATCAACCCGATGCAGCTGGCGGTGATGCCGGCGCGGCTCGGGGCCGGCAAGCTGCTCCAGCCCCGGTTGCTCATGGCGGGGAAGGCCAAGCCCGCGCCCGACCTCAACGTCGATCCGGCGCACCTCGCGATCGTACGCGACGCCATGTCCGCGGTCGTTAACGAGCGGGGCACTGCAGTCGCCTCGAAGCTCCCCCTCGACGGCATACTGATGGCCGGGAAGACGGGCACCGCGCAGGTCTTCCGGCTTGGCGAGCGCGGGCACCAAAGCACTTGGGCGCTTCGGGATCACGCGCTTTTCATCGCCTTCGCGCCGGCGGACAAGCCGCGATACGCAATCGGCTGCATCATCGAGCACGGCGGTTTCGGAGCTTCGGCGGCTGCGCCGATCGTGCGTGACTGCATGACCTATTTGTTCGACCAGCAGAAAGCGCTCCAGGCTCTCGCGCCGCTGGAAGAGCAGTGGGGCGGAACGCTCGCCGAACGCAACCTTCGTCAGCTTCAGGCCTTCAAGGCCACTTCCGTGGCCGCCAATCCCGCATGATCACCTCGGCGATCATCCCGCGCCCGCTCGCCAGGCTGCCGTGGCGGCTGATCGTTCTCGTGGCGGGGATCGCGACTTTCGGACTGATCGTCCTTTACTCGGCCGCCGGCGGTTCGGCGCAGCCCTGGGCGTTGAAGCAGGGGATCGTCGTCCTCTTCTTCCTTACGGTCGCGGTGTTGATGTCGTGGATGAAGGAAGCCACGATAAAGGCGCTCGCATTCCCGGTTTACGCCGCCACCTTGATCATGCTGATCGGGGTCGAAGCGCTCGGCTTCGTCGGCAAGGGCGCGCAGCGCTGGCTCGACTTGGGACCGATTCGCCTTCAGCCGTCGGAATTCATGAAACCCGCGATCGTGCTCACCCTCGCCCGCTTCTACGAGCTGGTTCCCGCGGCGGAGATCCGCAAGTGGCGAGCGATCTGGCCGGCGATGCTGCTGCTCGGCGTCCCGGCCTTCCTGATCCTGGTGCAGCCGGATCTAGGAACCTGCATCATGGTGGTCCTGTGCGGCGTCACCGTCATGTTCCTTGCCGGTTTGCCATGGTGGCTGTTCGCCGCTCCGGCGGCCGCGGTCGGCGTGGCGGCCCCCATCGTCTACTCGATGATGCATGGCTACCAGCGCAAGCGGATCGACGTGTTCCTGGATCCCGAAAGCGATCCGCTTGGCGCGGGCTACCACATTGCGCAGTCCAAGATCGCGATCGGTTCCGGCGGGATCTGGGGCAAGGGCTTCCTCCACGGCAGCCAGAGTCACCTCGACTATCTGCCCGAAGGCCATACCGACTTCGTCTTCGCGACCATGGCCGAGGAATGGGGCCTCGTCGGCGGCGTCCTTCTGATCTGCGCCTTCGGTGCCGTCATCCGCTGGGGAATGCGCGTCAGCCACAGCGCCCGGACGCGGTTCGGCCAGCTCGCCGCCGCGGGCCTGTCCGCGACAATCTTCTTCTACGTGTCGATCAACCTGATGATGGTGATGGGCCTCGCGCCCGTCGTCGGCGTGCCCCTCCCCCTCGTCAGCTTCGGCGGATCGGCCGTCATGACCGTCATGCTGTGCCTCGGGCTGCTGATGGCGCTCGAGCGGCAGCAGCGCACGGTTTCGCGCCTCGCGTAGCAACTTGAAACCGGGCGGTTGCGCCCTACTTCAGCCCATGCTACCGGCGCCGCCGCTCCAGAGCGGAAAGCACCGCCGGAGCTCCGCCTCACGGCAGTGGACGCATAGCTCAGTTGGTAGAGCAGCTGACTCTTAATCAGCGGGTCCTAGGTTCGAGCCCTAGTGCGTCCACCATTTTTTCAATGACTTAGCGGTAATTGTTGCGATCAGATCGTCGCATTGAGCGCACTGGGGTCCCAGTTGGGTCCCAGACCTCGGCTAGGAAGCGAAAGCACAAAAATTTCGCGATGATTGATGAGTATGCGCCCAATGTTGCCGTTCAACTGCTCGCGGCGCGGGCCCGGTGCTGACGCCCAAGATCTAAGCCACGTCGCATGAGCACAATTGAAGTGGCATTGTCCTGTTGTCGGTGATGCTTTTCCTCCTCGCTTTGGAGTGCCAACCGGACATTAGCGTCGAGCCGACCGGGATCAGCTCTCAGGCACGATACGAATTGAATCGATAGGACTGGCGCTCGCACGCATCATGTTCGTCGCTTCCTCGACCAACTCGTCGAGCCGTCTTGCATCGAAGCCCTCACAGCCGGGCCGCAATTCCAAGTCAGTTTCCACACACAGGATGATGCGTCGTTGCGACCCGTCGAACTGCCATTCATGCCAGCATCGCAACACGTGTCTGTCACACTTCGGCAGTTCAGCAATTCCACGATCGTGGGTCATGCGGCCGCCCAGCAATTGGCCGGAATTGTCGCGTTCCAGCGAAGCGCGGGGCTTAGGCGGAATTCAGTCGAACAGTACGGGCAGAGGATATCATTCTGCTCGCTCATATTGAGGTACACGTGAGGATGATCGTGTGGCGGCAACGCACCCATGCAATGGAATGCGGTGACGCCGATCTCGATGCTGCTCGCTCCGATTTCGTTGAAGAACAGGGGTAATCCAAGAGAGGAGGGATGCGATTCCACGACTCAACCAACCGCCCCGTCCACCGCAAGCTCATCCGCATCGGTGTTCGATTGCCCAAGGGCTGACGTCGAATCTCGCTTCAAGGCCGATTCCAGATCTGCCGGAGTGACGGCAATCGTTCGCGTCGATGCCGAGTTCTGAACGTAGAAATAGATTGCGACGCGGCGATAGGCTGTCCGATCAATCGCCTGAATCTCTTCTTCGTCGATTTCGATGTCGTAGGTGCCGGGTGGCAGCTCGCCGACACCCCGGTTCAAAGTGAACGGACGTTGGAAGGTGACGGTAGATCGTTGGGTGCGCATATCGAATGGCCCATCGCCTTAGGCGGAGGCTGCCAGCCGCTTCGCAGCGGCAATCGCATCCCTCACGTTGGTATAGCGATAACCACCCCAGTCAAAAACGGTCAGCTGGACCGGCGTGATGCCAAACCTCTTTAGCTCAGCCTGTAGATCGTCGCGCGTTTGCATCTCAGGCGAACGCGTCGGGCCGCCTTCGTTCTCCCAGCGATCGGCCGATCCGATGGAGGTACGAAGAGCAGTTGAGGTTGTCATGACTCGTCTCCTGCAAGAAGCGGGAGCACATGTCTCTCAGTCACAAGCTGCCAGGAAAAAGAATCGCTGGTGATGTGTTATAAATAGCAGATCCTTCGTCCCGACTCTACACTTGGGCTTGATTATTTTCGAATTATCCCCACCTGAATTTCTTCTACCAGTCGATTAACGACGGTCTTTGGTGCTTCCGCGCCTTACTCCATCTTTAACGTCTCCTAGTCGGCGAAACGCCAATCCGGGCGTCGCGCACCAAGGAACTCGCCATGAGGTATTTCGGAACGGTCAAGTCGTTCGACGAGACCCGAGGCCGCGGCTCAATCCAGCCTGAACGGGGTCATGAGGAGATCGGCTTCGAGAAGGGCGCCGTCATTTGGCGTCGCAGCGCCGACCCGACGCCCGGCCAGCGGCTGTCGTACGAAGTCGGCATTCGCGACGGGCACCCAGGTGCAGTGAATCTGCGGACTGTCCTCCCTGAGACTCGGGGAGAATTCCCATGCCACCCGGCTATAATGTTAGCTTGCGTCGCGGCAATTTCGCTGGCCACGCCAGCCTCTGCTCAGTGGGGCCAGGACCGCACATACAGTCGACAGCTACAGACCCAGATCGACAATGGCGTAACCCAAGGCAGGGTTTCACCACGTGAAACTGTCAAGTTGCGCGCGAAGCTAGGCAAGCTCGTGCAGCTTGAACGGAGCTTCATGCCCAACGGCATCAGTGGTCCTGAGTATGCGGTGCTGTTTCGCCGCAGCGCCGCGCTCGCGAAGGAGGTCCGTATCGCAAGCAGCGACCGTAGCCGCAGCGCCGACAATCCGACGCTGACCTGGGTAAGTCGGAATATCAACGGGCAGTGGGTTCCGGATGCCCGTTTTGCCGGACTGCATCCCGGTGACCGGTTCAGCGGGGATGTGAAGATCGGTGAGCGCGCCACGACGCGCATTGTGAGCATGCCGGTCCAGTACCGGAGCGATTATGTCGACACTGATCGGATGTACTATGGCTACGATAACGGGCGCGTCTACCAGATCGACCGGAAGACGCAGATGATCCTTGCGCTGCTCGACCTCGTGCCTTGATAGGCGGCCAAGCGGCCGGGACGCTCGTCCACGAGGACCCTTAGGCACTGTGATCTTCCGCGCCAGCAAGCATGACGGCGCAATCCGGATGCATGCGTTGAACGGTCTTCACCGCCTCCGCCACGGTTGCCGCTTCCACAATTTCAGTGCGTCCCAATGCGCAAGGAGCGGCGTCGGCAGTTCCTGACCCGCTGGTGATCCAATACTTGCGCCAAGGACCTTCCTGCCCACGATTGACAATCGCAACTTTGAACTTGCCCATGTAAGCCTCCATCCGCGCTGCCAAACGCTACGATCCTTGCCGTTAAGTATGTAGGATTGAGGGACGCGACGGGTTCGCGGAAGTCAATCCCGGCTCATGAGCCATTTGATCACGCGTCGAGACTGCCCTCACATGGACCTGGAAGTGAGCCAAGAGCCGCTTCACCTCTTCAACTGCTCAGGCCGCCACGGGCAGGAAAGACTCAAACGTCGAGCGAGTGACTGCCACGGTCAGCCCATCGGGTGATGAAGATTCTGTGATTTGAGCCTTGAGCTGCTTTGCCAACGCGCCAACGAGGGCCGTGCCGAGGCCGGTAGAAATGTTCGATCCTTCGTCGGCGGGCCGCCCCATGCCATTGTCGGCCAGCGTCAGTTTCCAATCCGATTTGGCCATCTCGAACGTCACGCGAATGCGTGCGGAGGACCGCGGTTTTGGAAATGCATACTTGATCGCATTGATGATCAACTCGGTCACGATGAGGCCGACGCTCACTGCGTGACTGGTTGGCAGAGCGCCTTCACTGGCTGCCACTGCAATATCGATATGCTGCTTGGGTCCAACCATGGACGAGGCGAGCCCAGCGCTCAGCTTCGTCAGATAAGGGCGCATTTCGATCTGCTCGATGCCGCCGGAGGAGCTCAAGTGGCTCTGTACGGTTGCGACCGACATCACCCTTTGGTGGGCAGAGCGCAGTTCGTTCTTGGTCTCCTCGGACGAGACCGAGCCAGCTTTCAGCAACAGGATGCTGGCGATGATCTGGAGGCTGTTGGCAATCCGATGCTGCATCTCGCGGAGTAGCGTCCTCTGCTGTTCCAGCAGCTCTTCGGTATGCTCCAGCAGCCGCTGCTTCTCCTGCTCTGCGACGCGACGCTCGGTAATGTCCTTGATGGCGAGGAGGACCATGCGGCTCTCGCTGCCTTCGTCCCGAATGGGGAGCGCGTTGAGCTGGATCGTGCGCTTGCCGAGATGCGCGAAGGTCTGTTCGAACTCAAAGCCCTCTACCGCTGTGTGTTGCGGCACCACGCTTCTGAGCAGCTGGCGTAAGCCCGGTATGTCCCACTGGCCCTCTGAGAGGTCGAACAGCGAGCGGCCGTGCGCCTTCGCCGCGTTCTCCCCGAATACTTCGTAGAAGCAGCGACTGCCGGCAAGCAGATGAAGCGTGTCGTCGAGGACCAGGAACGGCTCGGGAAGCGTGTCGACGATCGCGAGCGCAAGGGCCTGCGCCTCGGCACGATCGTGAAGCTCCCTCATTTGGTTTTGCTCCCATTGGAGCTGGCTGCCGGGACCCCTGGGCCGTGCACACAGCTAACGCGAAGCACACATACGCGGTTTGCTTAATTTCAGGTGGTCAAAATTGACCATCAAAGGCCCGCAAAGCCTGTCTTTGGGACAGGCCGATTGGCCCCGAGTGAGCCTAGAGTGCTTACCATCGATGGGTATTTCTTTCTGACCCATGATAGAAGCGCCGGTCGACTGCTGCGGGCTGACGAGGATCGACGATGCCGAAGGATCAGAAGGCGGCCTTTGACGCGCACGCCTTTTTCGAAGCGATGGGCCGAGGCCGGACGGTTTCCAAGTACCAGCCGCAGGACGTAATCTTCCTTCAGGGTGATCGTGCCGACAGCGTCTACTATGTCCAGAGCGGCAAGGTGAAACTCAGCGTCACTTCGGCGAGCGGCAAGGAGGCCGTCATAGCGGTTCTCGGCGACGGCGATTTCTTCGGCGAGGGAAGCCTGATCTCTCAGCCGGTCCGGCTGGCGACCGCGACTGCGCTGGAAGACTGCATGCTCGATCGCATCGATAGATCGAAGATGCTGCGCGTGTTGCATGACGAAGCGCAGTTCTCGGATCGATTCACGGCTCATCTGCTGACCCGCAACAGCCGCGTGGAGGCTGACCTCGTCGACCAGTTGATGAATTCGAGTGAGAAGCGCCTGGCCCGCACGCTCCTCCTCCTTGCGAACTTCGGCAAGGAAGGCAGGCCCGAGCCGATCACGACAAAAATCAGTCAGGAGACGCTCGCCGAAATGGTCGGGACGACCCGGCCGCGGATCAGCTTCTTCATGAACAAGTTCCGGAAGCTGGGTTTCATCGATTACAACGGGACACTCCGGGTGCACAGCTCGCTGCTAAGCGTCCTTTTGCGCGACTGACGTCAGGCGCAGTGCGAGCCTCCGACTTGGTCAATTTTGAACAGTCGCTGACGTTCAACGCCACTACGGCCATCGGATGATCGATGACATTTCCGATTACGAGCGACTCTGCGACGAGGAGCTCGCCGCCGCGGACCAGGCGACGTGCAAGGACGCTCTCATCGAGCATTTGGAGCAGGCCTTCCGCTTTGCAAAGAAAGCATCAACGGAACGCGTGGCTCGCGTCGTGAGCGCGCGGGTCAGCGCTTAAGCGCTCCGAGATAACCCGGTTATACAAATCGCCTTGAACGTCACGGGATGCGGTGTTGCTTATCTGAAGATCCACCCGGCGACGGCCAAAAACATGGCCGCGCTACTCAACCCCGCAGCCCAGAAGAGCAGCTCGGATGCGAACTTACCTTGAGCCGCGTCCAATTCGGTGTGTCCGTCCGTTCGTTGCATTGGGGGACTACGGAACAGCATGACCCATGCGATTACCGCCATCAGCAGCAAGACGGCCGCCAGGACCCCCAAAACGTTTCCGGCCTCAACCATTGTCAGCACAACGAAGAGTGCGATTCTTGCGGTTCGGCATGATAGCCGGAGGCAAGATATCGGCCAGATCCCTCCACGGCGTTTCGGCTGCCATGGCCTTCAAACTGTAGCGGCCAGCCAGATCGTAGTGGACGAGGCGGGCCTCGGAGTCGGTCGCATCGCGAACCATCTCCACAGAAGCCTGCTTGCGGCCGAGCCAATATGCTTGTTCCATGATGATCTCCTGCACGAGTAGAGGGCCGGCCCTTGCGAGGACCGACCCGAACTTTGCATTCAGTTGACCGAATGCTCGTTAGTTAGCCGCGGTCGCTACGAGTGCCGCGATCGAAGTTGAGGCTCGTGACCGCTCCGCGCGAGTCAATCTTGCAGGTGAAGCGGTAATCCACTCCGGTTGGGCGATAGCCATTGTTGGCGTAGCCGTTCCTGTCGGCATTTCCGTAGCGGTCGTCATAGCCGGCATTGCGCTGGTCATCACCGCGTGGGTCGTTCCAGCCGTTGGCTTGATAATGCGAGGCTGATGAAGCAATCCCGCGGACCCGTAGTGCGCCATTCATGCGGCGCTCGACATTTGTAATGCCGACGACGCGGAACGCTCCGCTGTTGCGGTAGCCGTTCTGGCCGTAGCCGTTGTTGTAACCGGTCTGGCCATAGCGGTTGTTGTACCCGGCGTAGACCCGGTCGCTGTTGAGGCGCTGCTCGGCGGTGCGGGCGCACATCTCGACCGAATTGCGCTGGCCCGTCTGCTCATAACCGTAATTGCCTTGCGGATACTGACCATAGCCGGTCACGGCATTGACGATGGCGCCGACTACGCCGCCATTGTTCCCATAGCCGTATGGATTCATCTGGGCGCCTGCCGGAGACGAGACCGCGGCGAGCGCCGCCAATCCAGTCAAGCCGGTGGCGATCTTCGTGAAGTGGGTCATCGTGCTCTCCAAATTTCAAATCCGGTACAGAAAAAATATTCTGAACTGGTAATATCCATTAGATTGTCTGAAATGGACACACCATGAACATGATAACACGCTTATTGTTCCGAATGTGCCGGCAACTATGCGACAGGAACAGCAGAAGATTTCGTTCAGATCTTTATTTATTTTTATTTTATGTCTTATCTTGCATTATTAGCACGCTCCTCCTATTTAGCTTTTCTGTCACCAGTCGGTATCGACGGTCTTTGGCGCTAAGTCGCACCTTCCTCCTTCTTTGACGTCTCTTGGCGGCCACGCGCCAATCCTGACGCGTGCCAACAAAGGAACTCACCATGAAATATTTTGGAACGGTAAAGTCGTTCGACCCCGCCAAGGGCTTCGGCGAAATCAAGCAGGAAGCGGGCGGTGACGACCTGCGCTTCGAAAAGTCAGCCATTTCGTGGGGAAATGAAACTCCCCCGACGGTCGGCCAGCGCCTGAGTTACGAGCGGGGCGCCAACAGCGAGCGCCAGCCGCGCGCGCTGAACCTGCAGACGATCTAATCGAAACGGCGGGCGCCTCGCGGCGCTCGCCTGACGGTTTCTGGCATGCGGACGCGTCGCGCTGGCACCCTGGGCGAATATCCCGGGCGGCTGGCGCAGTCCTGCGTGCGACCCTTCAGATGAGGAATTCACAATGACCATTCTTTCCATGCTCGCGCGCAGCGCCAGCGCCGGCGCGATCGCCGGTTTCATGATGATCAGCAGTCCGGCCCTCGCCGGTGAGAACCCCAAGGTCGCGGCCGAAGTGATGGCTCTGGCGCGTGCCCAGTGGGCTTCCGAAATCTCCGGGCAGACCCCCGGACAGCAGCTCGTCTCGCTTGCTGACGATTACACCGAGTTCAACGCGGATTATCCCACTTTGCTGGTCGGCAAGGATGTCGCCAGCCGGATGGCCGCCGTCGTGCCATATGACAAGGCGATGTATTCGGACATGC
>JBKPQH010000043.1:0-14519 GCA_046733935.1 Pseudomonadota bacterium | reverse complement strand
GTTAATCTTCCTTACCGGGAGGGGGCGCTTGGACAGCGCCGGGGGAAAGATCAAGCCATGAGCCAGCCTCACTTCATCGTCTTCGCCAATGAAAAGGGCGGGACCGGCAAGTCGACGACTGCCGTCCACACCGCGATCGCGTTTGCCGCTTCGGGCCAGCGCGTCGCTGCTCTCGACCTCGACAGCCGCCAGCGGACGATGACTCGCTATCTCGAGAACCGCGACGCGACGATGCGGCGGCTCGAAACGACCCTCGCGCAGGCGAAGTACGAGGTGCTCGAGGAGCATAGCGAGGAAGCGCTGAACGGCGCCATCGCGCGCCTGTCGCAGGACACGGACGTCATCGTGATCGACACGCCGGGCCGCGATGACCCGATCGCGCGCGCCGCAATCCTGAAGGCCGACACATTGGTCACGCCGATGAACGACAGCTTCGTCGATCTCGACCTGATCGGCCAGGTTCATCCGGAAAACTACAAGGTTACGCGCCCCAGCTTCTACGCAGAGCTGATCTGGAACAGCCGGACCGCGCGCGCCAAGCAGACCGGAAAGGGCGTCGATTGGGTCGTGCTTCGGAACCGGCTGCAGCACATCGAATCGCACAATTTGAAGCGCGTCGGGGCTGCGCTCGACGAACTCGCCCGCCGCGTCGGCTTCCGCGTTATTCCAGGTCTTGGCGAACGCGTGATCTACCGCGAGCTGTTTCCCAAGGGCCTGACCCTGCTGGACATGAAGCAGATCAATGATGTCGGGATCGGCCACATCACCGCCCGGCAGGAGCTGCGCGAGATGATCGCGGGGCTCGGCATCGCGCAGGAAGAGCAGCAGCTCGCCGCCACCGGTTGAATCAATCGGCTGCCCCCGCGTAAGGGCGGCCGCATGACCCATCAGTTCAACCCCACCATTCTCCGCGAATATGACATCCGGGGAATCGTCGGAGACACGCTCACCGAGGCTGACGCTTACGCGCTCGGCCGGTCTTACGCCGCGCTTGCCCGGGAAGAAGGCGCCCGGCGCATCGCCGTCGGCCGTGATGGGCGCACCCATTCCGGAATGCTCGAGGCAGCCCTGATCCGCGGGCTCACCGAGGGCGGGATCGACGTGATGCAGATCGGCATGGGGCCGAGCCCGATGCTCTATTTCGCGACTTACTATCTCGACGTGGACGGCGGCATCCAGGTCACCGGAAGCCACAACCCGGCCGATTACAACGGCTTTAAGCTGCTGCTCAAAGGCCGCTCTGTGTTCGGACAGGAGATCCAGGCGCTTGGGCGCCGCTCCGCTTCGGGCCACTGGACCGAGGGCAACGCCACGACCGAAGAAGTCGACATCCGCGAAGCCTACGTGGATCGGCTGCTGCAAGGCTTTTCGGGCAAGGCGTACCGCATCGGCTGGGACGCCGGAAATGGCGCTGCTGGTCCTATTCTCGATATGCTCGTCGAGCAGCTTCCCGGTCATCATCATGTGATCTTCAGCCAGGTCGACGGTACTTTCCCCAACCATCACCCCGATCCGACGGTCGAGAAGAACCTCGCCGACCTGAAAGAGCTCGTGGCGCGCGAGCAGCTCGACTTCGGAATCGCCTTCGACGGCGACGGAGACCGGATCGGCGCCGTGGACGGCAAGGGCCGCGTGATCTGGGGCGACCAGCTGCTGATGATCCTGGCGGTTCCAGTCCTGCAGGAGCTTCCCGGCGCGACCCTCATCGCGGACGTCAAGGCCAGCCAAACCTTTTTTGACCGTGTCGCCGAGCTCGGCGGTACGCCGCTCATGTGGAAGACCGGCCACAGCCTCATCAAGTCGAAGATGAAGGAGACCGGCGCGCCGCTCGCGGGCGAGATGAGTGGCCACATCTTCTTCAAGCATCGCTGGTACGGCTTCGACGATGCCCTTTACGCCGCGGTTCGGCTGATCGAGGCGGTGAGCGCGAGTGGCAAGAGCCTGACGGAGATCATGGATTCCATGCCGAAGACCACCGCGACGCCCGAGCTGCGCTTCCAGGTCGACGAAAGCCGCAAGTTCGCGATCGTCGAAGAAGTCCGCGACCGTCTCTCCGCCGACGGAGCGAAGGTCGATGCGACAGATGGCGTGCGCGTCAGCACGGGTGACGGCTGGTGGCTGCTGCGCGCCTCGAACACACAGGACGTGCTCGTGGCGCGGGCTGAGGCGGCGGATCAATCCGGCCTCAACCGTCTCGTCGCCCAGATCGACGATCAGCTGGAGAAGTCAGGAGTCGAGCGCGTCGAGGCGGTGCATTAGACCTCGGCGCTGCTCCCGCCGAACAGCAGCGCGATTCCGCCCAGCACCAGAACGGAAATGGCGAACGCCGCCACGGCCCATAGCAGGCCGGCCCACGGCGGCCGCTTGGCATCGTGCGCGAACCAGGATGCTTCCACCGCCACGTAAAAAAGGGTGCCGGCGACGAATAGGAAGCCTGCCGGGATGTTCGCCGCAGGCTGGGGAAGCCGCGTGAGCGTCTCGGCGATGCTGAACAGCAACACGACGGGCGTTGTCACGAAGCACTGGCCGTAGAAGACCGGCTGCAGCGTATCCCGGTCCACCTGCCGATGCATGACGGCCAGCGCGAACACGGCAGAGATCATCGGCAACGTCGCAAAAGCGATCAGCTGGAACAGGATCAGGCTCGTGTTGTCGGTGATCATGGTCGCAAGGCCGATGCCGTCGTCGATCAGCGGATTGTTGCCGATGACCGCCACCTCGATTCCGTTCGCCGCGACGACGGTGAGCAACAGGAAGATCGGCGGGCTGACCAGGTCCCGGAACTGCTCCGCCGGTGGCAGTTTCAGTTCAGCTTCCGCCCGTTCCATCATCCGCAACGGGTGGCGCGCGGAGCGCCACAGCGTGCGCGGGTAGAAGACCAGCCACGACATGATCTCGTAGAGCAGGACCTCGAACGACTTGAGGAAGATGAGGAAAGGCACCGGTCCCCCGATCCGCTTGCTTGATTGTGTAACCGATGTCAGTCGTCCGGGCTAATCGGTCCCTCAGTCGTCCTCGTCTTCGTAGCCGACCAGGTTCAGCTCGCAGGCCTTGATCTGGTGCGTCATGCACCAATGCTTCAGCGCTTCCTCCCGGCCGTGGGTGATCCACACTTCGGTCGGTTCGAGCTCGCGAATGGTCATTGTCAGCTCGTCCCAGTCGGCATGATCGGAGATGATCAGCGGCAGCTCGACGTTACGCTGCCGGGCGCGTTGGCGGATGCGCATCCAGCCCGACGCCATCGCGGTCACCGGGTCCGGCAACCGCCGCGACCAGCGATCGTTGAGCGCTGCGGGCGGCGCGATCACGACATGCCCGGCCATCTCCTGCTTGGTCGAGCTCGCCGTATGGCGAAGTTCGCCGAGCGCGACGCCGAAGCTTTCGTAGAGCTGGTTCAACCGCTCGATCGCGCCGTGGAAGTAGATCGGTTGTTCGTGCCCGCGCGCACGAAGCTCGGTGATGATCCGCTGGGCCTTGCCGAGGGCATAAGCGCCGACAAGCACGCATCGGCTCGCGTCCGAGTGCAACCGGTGCAGCAGCCGGTCGATCTCGCTCCCGGTTTCCGGATGGCGGAATACGGGCAGGCCGAACGTCGCCTCCGTGACGAAGATGTCGCACGGCACGGGCACGAAGCATTCACAGGTCGGGTCGGGACGGCGCTTGTAATCGCCCGAAACGACGACCCGCTCCCCCTTGTGCTCCATCACGATCTGCGCCGATCCGAGCACGTGCCCCGCGGGAACGAAGCGGACGTCGACCTCGCCGACGCGGATCGTGTCGTCATAGGCGATCGGCTGGCCCGACTGCGGGCCGTACCGCGTCGCCATGATCGCCAGCGTCTGAGGCGTCGCGAGCACCGCGCCATGTCCGCCGCGGGCGTGATCCGCATGACCATGGGTGACCCAGGCGCGCTCCTTCGGCTGCGAAGGATCGATCCACGCGTCCGCCGGACGCACGTAGATCCCTTCCGGGTGGGACTCGATCCAGGAACCCAATCGCGCCATTGCGCACTATATAGGCAAAAGGACGACAAGTTCCGCGCCGGAGGAAAAGCATGGACGAAACCCAATGGTGGATCATCGACATCGTCGGCCCGGCGATCCTTCTGATCGTGCTCATCTGGCTGGTGATGCGCCGCCGCTCCAACCGCACCGACAGCACGACCGAAGCCGGCACTCGTGACGTCTACCGGGAGGAAGAAAAGCGGCGCCGCGAGGGGACTGACGACCTCTGACCGATCTTCCGGCAGTCGTTCAAAGCTGGTTCGAAGCGAAGGGTTGGAGTCCTCGTCGGCACCAGCTTGAAATGCTGGATCTGGCGCGGGGTGGCCGGAGCGGCCTGCTGGTCGCCGCGACCGGTGCGGGAAAGACGCTCGCGGGCTTCCTCCCGACCATCTGCGAGCTTGCCGAGCGGCCGAGCGAAGGCCTTCACACGCTCTACGTCTCGCCGCTGAAAGCGCTCGCCGTCGACGTCCAGCGCAACCTCATTGGCCCGATCGAGGAGATGGGCCTTCCCATCCGCGTCGAGACTCGCACCGGCGACACGCCCTCGGACCGGAAAGCGAGGCAGCGGGTAAAGCCGCCTCAGGTTCTCTTGACGACACCTGAGTCTCTCAGCCTGCTGCTGAGCTATTCGGACGCGGCGGCGATGTTCGAGAATCTGCGAACCATCGTCGTCGACGAGCTTCACGGCTTCGCCAAGGAAAAGCGCGGCGATCTGCTGTCGCTGTCGATGTCCCGGCTTCAAAGGCTCGCGCCCAACCTTCGGCGCGTCGGCTTGTCCGCAACGATCAGCGACCCCGAGGCCTATCGCGCGTGGCTCGCTCCCGACGCCGACATGGAGCTCGTCGATCTCGTGGTCGGCGATCCGGGCGCGGAGCCCGACCTTTCCATCCTCATTCCGGAGAACAAGATCCCCTGGGGTGGCCATTCGGGATATCATGCGATCGCCGACGTCATGCGGCTCATCGAACAGCACAAGACCACGCTCGTCTTCTCCAACACGCGCGGTCTTGCGGAGCTCATTTTTCAGAAGCTCTGGAGCGAGAACGATCAGGGTCTCCCCATCGGCATCCATCACGGCAGCCTGTCGGTCGAAGCTCGGCGCAAGGTCGAGGCCGCGATGGCCGCTGGAAAGCTTCGCGGCCTGGTGGCGACGGCCAGCCTCGATCTCGGCATCGACTGGGGCGACGTCGATCTCGTCGTTCAGATGGGTGCGCCCAAGGGCAGCTCGCGCCTGCTGCAGCGAATCGGCCGCGCCAACCACCGTCTCGATGAGCCGAGCAAGGGAATCATCGTCCCGGGCAACCGATTCGAATATCTCGAAGCACGCGCCGCGCTGGACGCAATCGATGACGGCGAGCTCGATCCCGAAATCTTCCGGCCCGGAGCCTTGGATGTGCTCGCGCAGCATATCCTCGCAATGGCTGTTGCCGAGCCGTTCCAGCAGGATGAGCTTCTGGCCGAAATCCGCTCTGCCGCGCCCTACGCCGGCCTGAAGCAGGATACGTTCGAGGAGATCCTCAGCTTCATCGCCACGGGGGGCTATGCGCTCAAAGCCTACGATCGTTTCCGCCGGCTGGTGCCGGAGCCGGGCGGCATGTGGCGCATCGCCAAGCCGTCGATCGCCCAGCAGCACCGCCTCAACGCCGGCGTGATCGTCGAGCAGCCTCTGCTCACGGTCCGCTTCCGCAACGGCCGGAAGCTCGGCACGGTCGAGGAAGGCTTCGCCTCGGCGCTCACTCCGGGCGATCGCTTCTTCTTCGCCGGGCTCGCACTCGAGGTGGAGCAGTTCAAGGACATCGACATCATCGTTCACGCGTCGAGCAAGTCGGCGCAGGCGGTCACCTACGGCGGGCAGAGGATGTCGATGTCGACGCACCTCGCCAACCGCGTCCGCCAGATGCTCGCCGACCGCAACGACTGGCACCGCTTCCCCGAGGATGTCAGCGAATGGCTGGAGGTGCAGTCGGAGCGTTCGGTACTGCCCGAGCCGCACCAATTGCTCGTCGAGACCTTCCCGCACGAAGGCCATCACTACATGGTCGCCTACAGCTTCGAAGGCTGGAACGCGCACCAGTCGCTCGGAATGCTGCTCACCAAGCGGATGGAAAAGGCGGGCCTGAAGCCGCTCGGCTTCGTCGCCAACGATTACGGCCTCGCCTGCTATGGGCTCGAGCCGATTACGGATCCGAAGTCGCTTTTTTCCGCTGACATTCTGGAACGCGAGTTTGTCGAGTGGGTCGAGAGCTCATACCTGCTCAAGACCGCCTTCCGCGAGGTCGCGGTGATCGGCGGACTCGTTGAACGGCAGCACCCGGGCAAGAAGAAGACCGGCCGCCAGGTCAGCTTCTCGACCGACCTCATCTACGACGTGCTGCGCCGTTACGAGCCGGAGCATTTGCTGCTCCGCGCCGCATGGGACGATGCCCGCCGACGAATGACCGAGCTTGGCCGCCTCGTTCGGCTGGTCGACCGCGCATCGGCGACGATGCTGCACGTCGAGCTGGACCGGATCACTCCGATGGCCGTGCCGCTGATGGTGATCGTGGGCCGTGAAGCCCTGCCTCCAGGCGCGGAGGCCGACGAGTCGCTCCTCACGCAAGCCGAAGAGCTGGCGAACGAGGCGATGCAGCTCTGATCGTCATTGCCGCTTCATCCAACATCTGCGACCGTCAGTAAATGAAGCCCGCACTCCTGTTTCTCCTGCCCGTCATGCTCTCGGGCTGTGTCGTCGGAACCGTTGCGAAGACGGCGGTCGACGTCGCCACGCTTCCAGTGAAGGCCGTCTCGGCCGGCGTGGACGCGGCAACGACCAGCCAGAAGGAAGCCGATGAAAAGCGCGGCCGCGAGCTTCGCAGGCAGGACGAGGAACGCGGGAAGCAGGCGCGCCTCGCCCAGGAGCGCTGCCGCAGGGGCAAGCCGCTGCCGACCGACTCGTGCGTGCAGGCGGTCCAGCGCTGAGATATTTCCTCGACACGGAATATAACGGCATCGGTGGCGCGCTGCTCAGCCTCGCTCTCGTCCCCGACCGCGGCGACGACCTCTATCTCACTGTCCAGTCCGACGAGCCCATGGTCGACTGGGTGCAGCGCAACGTGGTTCCATACCTGGACTCGGTCCCCGAGCAGCTGTCGTGCCCGCGCCTCAGCCGCAAGGACGCCGCTCAGGAGCTCGAGCGCTATCTCCGCCATGACGACGAGCCTTTGATCGTCGCCGACTGGCCGGAGGACGTGGCCCAATTCTGCAACCTGCTCGTCACCGGCCCCGGCAACATGATCGAACTGAGGGACCTGACCTTCCGCCTGATGCCGATGAGCAATTTCAGCACTGCGGCGAACAGCAAGGTGCCGCACAACGCGCTTCACGACGCGCGCGCCCTGCGCGATCACGTGCTGGAGATCGAATAGCCTATTCGGCGGCAGTCTTGACCGCGGCGCGGGCTTCGTCGCGGTCGACCCACGTCAGGTCGCGCAGGCCGAGCACCCGCCCGTCATGCGAAAGGACGCACATCTTGCGCACCGGCTTGCCGTCGCGCTTGTCGGCGAGGACGACGCTCGGCTTTCCGTGACCCCATTCCTCGCCCCACTGGCGCATCGCCAGCACGACGGGAACCAGCGCCTCTCCCTTCGGAGTGAGCGAGTAGATCACCTTGCGTTTGTCCGAAGGATCGGACGCGCGCTCGAGGATTCCGCCGTTTACGAGCTTTCCGAGTCGGTCGGAAAGGATGTTGCGCGCGATCCCCAGTCCGGCCTGGAATTCTTCGAAATGCTGAAGGTTGTTGAACGCGCCCCTGAGGATCAGGAACGCCCATTTCTCGCCGATCAATTCAACTGCCGGAGGAATCGGGCATGACAATGCCGCTTCCTTGAACCGGTCGATATTCGACGTCAGCGTGTCTCCCGGCATGTTCCCCTCTTCCCCTGCCGAATCCCATCAAAGCACAAGAGAGTCCCGGAGACCAGTTGCAATGCGCAACGCGCGAACATGCTTTCGCGCTTGCACAAAAGCGCTGGCTCCCCCCATCTTACAGAGGTGCTGAGGCAGTATGAGCTGGTCGAGAAGGTCCGGACCTACGATCCCGACGCGGACGAGGGGCTGATCAACCGCGCCTATGTCTTCTCGATGAAGGCGCACGGCTCCCAGGTTCGCGCTTCGGGCGACCCCTATTTCAGCCACCCGATCGAGGTCGCCGGCATCCTTACCGACCTCAAGCTCGACGACCAGACGATTGTCACCGCGATCCTCCACGACACGATTGAGGACACGCTCGCCACGCCCGAAGAGGTCGAGAAGCTGTTCGGCAAGGACATCGCGCGGCTGGTCGATGGAGTGACCAAGCTGAGCAAGATCGAGGCTCAGTCGGAGAACGAGCGGGCCGCCGAGAACCTGCGCAAGTTCCTTCTCGCGCTGAGCGACGACATCCGCGTGCTGCTGGTGAAGCTCGCCGACCGGCTGCACAACATGCGCACCCTTCACCACATCCCATCCGAGGAAAAGCGCCGCCGAATCGCGCGAGAGACGATGGATATCTATGCGCCGCTCGCCGAACGGATCGGTATGTACGAGATGATGACCGAGATGCAGACGCTTGCGTTCCGCGAGCTGGAACCCGACGCATACGCCTCCATCACTCGCCGGCTCAACCAGCTCACCGAATCCGGCGGCGACCTGGTCAACCGCATCGGCTTGGGGCTGCAGCTTTATCTCGCCGACAACGGCCTCGCCGCGGAAGTCCTGGGACGGCAGAAGCATCCCTTTTCGATCTGGAAGAAGATGGCCGAGCGGCACATTAGCTTCGAGCAATTGTCGGACGTGATGGCCTTCCGGATCATCGTCGACGATGTCGCCGACTGCTATCGAGCGCTCGGCCTGATCCATAGCCGCTGGCCGATGGTTCCGGGGCGCTTCAAGGACTATATTTCGACGCCGAAGCGCAACGGCTACCAGTCGCTGCACACGTCGGTGATCCACGATTCCAAGATGCGCATTGAAATCCAGATCCGCGACCGCGCGATGCACGAGCAGGCGGAGCGGGGCCTTGCTGCGCACTGGGCCTACAAGGAAGGAAAGCCCAAGGGCGACCTCAACGTCCCGTGGGTCGACGACCTCGTCGAGATCCTCGAGCATGCCGAAAGCCCCGAGGAGTTGCTCGAGCACACCCGGATGGCGATGTACCAGGACCGGATCTTCGCCTTCACTCCCAAAGGCGAGCTGATCCAGCTGCCGAAGGGAGCGACCCCGGTGGACTTCGCTTATGCCGTGCATACCGACCTCGGCGACCGCACGGTCGGGGCCAAGGTGAACGGGCGCGTGGTGCCGCTGCGCACGATGCTCGAGAACGGAGATCAGGTCGAAATTCTCGCGTCCGAAGCGCAGCACCCGCAGCCCAGCTGGCTCCGCTTCGTCGCAACCGGCAAGGCGCGTGCCGGCGTTCGGCGCTTCGTCCGGCACAAAGAGCGCGACGAGACCATCCAGCTCGGCCGCAAGATCTACGACGAGATCGTCCAGCGCCTCCCCGCCGAGCTCGACAAGGAAGCACTCAAGCGCGCCCTCAAGAAGCTCAAGATCGAGAATGAGGACGAGCTGATGATCGCCATCGCTCGAAAGCGCATCAGCGACGAGGCGCTGATGGAAGCGCTGATGCCCGGCTCAGCCGGCGCCGACGTCGCGTCCCCGAAACCGCTCGCGCAGCGCAAGGCGATCTCGATCAAGGGCCTGACTCCGGGCGTCGCCTATCATCTGGCGCAATGCTGCCATCCGATCCCCGGCGACCGGATCGTCGGCCTCCGCCGCGAGGACGAGGAGATCGAGGTCCACGTCATCGGCTGCGATACGCTGGCAAGCGGAGTCGATGCCGACTGGCTCGACCTTGCCTGGGGCGAAGGTTCGGACGGCGGCGCGGCGCGGCTCGCAGTGATTCTCCGGGACATCCCGGGCGCGCTCGGGACGATGTCCGGCATTCTTGGCCAGAAGCACGCCAACATCATCAATCTTCAGCTGGTCCACCGCGACGGCAGCTTCCAAACCTTCCACCTCGACATCGAGGTGCACGACCTCGCGCATCTTCACGCGATCATCGCTGCGCTGCGCGAGGCGGACCCCGTCAGTTCCGTCGAACGGATTTAGCCGAGCGCGCAGCCTGCCGCTGCTGCCGCGCATGGGCGTCGCCGCCGGCGAGCACCGCAAGCATGACCAGGTCGGAGGCGCTCGCCGTCATCGGCGCGATCTGCACGGGAAGTTCGAGGCCGAGCATATAAGGCCCGAGCACGCTCTCGCCGCCCAGTTCGCGCAGCAGCTTCGCCGAAAGGCTGGCCGATTGCAGCCCCGGCATGACCAGGATGTTCGCCGGTCCCGATAGCCGTGTGAACGGATAGTAGCGCTTCTGCATCCCGTAGTTGAGCGCAACGTCGGGCGCCATTTCGCCTTCATATTCGAAGTCGGCGTGGAAGCCGTCGAGCAGCGCAACCGCCTCGCGAAGCCCCTCGATGTGCATGCCCGGAGGGTTGCCGAACGTCGTGTAGCTGGTGAAGGCGACGCGCGGCTCGAGGCCCATCCGGCGAGCGAAGGACGAGGAGCGCATCGCGATAGCCGCATATTGTTCGGCGGTCGGCCGCTCGGTCACGGCGGTGTCGGCGATCAGCACCGTGCAGCCGCGGCTGACGATCACCGTCACTCCGAACGGAGTCGCTCCGGGCTCGTCGTCAATGACCGTGCGGACCTGCTTCAGCGACTGGCTGAACGGACGCGTCGTGCCGGTGATCATCGCATCGGCCTCGCCGAGCGCGAGCATCGCAGCGGCGAAATAGTTGCGGTCCTGATTCACCAGCCGCTCGACTTCGCGCCGCAGGAAGCCGTGCCGCTGGTGCTTCGCGTAGATGTAGTCGACAGCGCGGCCGACGAGCGGCGAGTTGCGGCTGTTCAGGACCTGATATTCCTTCGGGTCCTCGACGCCCATTTCCTTGAGCAGGTCGTAGACTTCCTCGCGCCCGACCAGCACCGGCGTACCGTACCCTGCCTCCTTGAAAGCGATGGCCGCGCGCAGGACGTTCGGTTCCTCGCCCTCCGCGAACAACACGCGCTTCGGATTCTGGCGCGCATTTTCATAAGCGAGGCTCATCACCGCGACCGTCGGGTTCAGCCGCGCTCGCAGTTCCTGCCGGTAGGCCTCCATGTTGGCGATCGGCTTTTGAGCGACACCGCTTTGAACGGCCGCTTCGGCGACTGCCGATGCCACCACTTCCATCAGGCGCGGGTCGAACGGCGCGGGGATGATGTAATCGCGCCCGAAGCTGTGCGCGCGTCCGCCGTATGCGGCTGCCACCTCTTCGGGCACCGGTTCACGCGCGAGCTCGGCCAGCGCTTCGGCGGCGGCGATCTTCATCGCATCGTTGATTGCAGTCGCCCGTACGTCGAGCGCGCCTCTGAAGATGAAGGGAAAGCCGAGGACGTTGTTGACCTGGTTGGGAAAATCCGAACGCCCGGTTGCGATGATCGCATCTGGCCGCGATTCCATCGCTTCGGGGGGCCAGATTTCCGGATCCGGATTGGCCATGGCGAAGATGATCGGCTCCTTCGCCATCGACTTGACCATGTCCTTGCTGACCACGTTCGCGGCCGAAAGTCCCAGGAAGACGTCCGCGCCCTTCAAGGCCTCGGCAAGCGTTCTCCGATCCGTCTCGACCGCGTGCGCCGACTTCCACTGGTCGAGATCGGTGCGGCCCTTGTAGATCACGCCTTTGCGGTCGCACATGATCACATTGTTGCCGCGCACGCCCATCGCTTTGATGAGCTCGGTGCAGGCGATCGCCGCGGCGCCGGCGCCGTTTACCACCACCTTCGCGTCAGCGAGCTTGCGCTTCGTGAGAAGGCAGGCGTTGATCAGCCCGGCGGCGGTGATGATCGCAGTCCCGTGCTGGTCGTCGTGAAATACCGGAATGTTCATCCGCTCGCGCAGGGTCTGCTCGATGATGAAGCAATCGGGCGCCGCAATGTCCTCGAGGTTGATCCCTCCGAAGCTCGGCTCGAGCAGCTCGACGGCGTTGATGAAGCGCTGCGCATCGTCGGTGTTCACCTCGATGTCGATCGCATCGACGTCGGCGAAGCGCTTGAACAGCACCGCCTTGCCTTCCATCACCGGCTTGGACGCCAGCGCGCCCAGGTTGCCGAGCCCAAGGATCGCCGTTCCGTTCGAGATCACCGCGACCAGATTGCCCTTCGCGGTATAGTCGTAGGCGCACGCCGGATCCTGTGCGATCGCGCGCACCGGCACTGCCACTCCAGGCGAATAAGCGAGCGCAAGATCGCGCTGAGTCGCCATCGGCTTGGACGCGACGATCTCGATCTTCCCCGGCCGCCCGCGGGAATGGAAGTCGAGCGCCTCCGCTTCGGTGTACTTGACGTTGCTTTCGGACATTGAGGCGCGGGTTAGCTCCTCACTCCCCTCGCGTCACCCTGAACTTGATTCAGCGTCCATTCCCAATGCCCCGCAATGACCAAAGGGATGCTGAAACAAGTTCAGCATGACGGATGAACCGGCTAGTGTTCTTCGATGGCCCGAGCCGATGCTCCCACCCCGATGATGGCGCAGTACCGGCGCCTCAAGGAAGAGGCGGCGGACGCGTTGCTGTTCTATCGGATGGGCGACTTTTTCGAACTGTTCTTCGACGATGCGAAGGTCGCCTCGGCTTGTCTAGACATCGCGCTGACCAAGCGCGGCGAAGATGCCGGCGAGCCGATCCCGATGTGCGGCGTGCCGGCCCACTCGGCCGAGTCGTATCTCGCCCGGCTGATCAAGGCCGGACACCGGGTCGCGATCGCCGAGCAGACCGAAAGCCCGGCCGAAGCGCGCAAGGCGCGCGGCTCCAAGGCGCTGGTCGAACGCGCGATCGTGCGCCTCGTCACTCCGGGAACGCTGACCGAAGAGACCCTGCTCGAATCGTCCGCGGCGAACTGGCTGGCGGCAATCGGCCGCGCGGGCGACGAATGGGCCATCGCCGCTGCCGATATTTCGACGGGACGCTTCGAGTTGATCGCCTGCGGGCCCGGCGAGCTCGCCGCCGAGCTTGCGCGGCTGTCCGCGGCGGAAGTGATCGCGGACGCACCCGTGCCAGGCATCCGCACCTCAGCCGGCAAGGGCGGCTTCGACAGCATCGCGGGCGAACGCGCGCTCAAGGATCGCCTTGCCATTGCAACGCTCGACGGCCTCGGTTCCCCTTCGCGTGCCGAGCTCGCGGCAGCGGGCGGCCTGCTCGCTTATCTAGATGCGACCCAGAAGGGCGCCGGCATCCTGCTCGACGCGCCGCGCCGGATCGCCCGCGCCAGTCACATGGCGATCGACGCCGCGACTCGCGACAGCCTCGAGCTGACCCGCTCCGTCTCCGCGGGCGTCGCCGGAAGTCTTCTGGGCGAGATCGACCGCTGCCAGACCTCCGCCGGACGCCGGCTGCTGTGCGAAGACATCTCCGCGCCGCTCACCGACCGTCACGCGATCGAAGCGCGCCTCGCCGTTGTGGCCTGGTTCCATGAGGACGCCATCCGCCGCAGCCGCGTGCGCCAGGCGCTCAAGGCTATGCCGGACTTCGCCCGCGGCCTTGCCCGGCTCGCCGCCGGTCGCGGCAGCCCGCGCGATCTCGCGCTTCTGCGCGATGGCCTGGGGGCAGCCGCTTCGCTGAGGACCGAGATCGAAAGCGAGAGCGAACGTCCCGCGCTGCTCCAAAGCCTGCTTCCACGCCTGGGCGGCCACGCCGCTTTGGTCGACCGGCTGGCGCGCGCTCTGGTCGCTGCGCCACCGATTGATTCCTCGAAGGGCGGCTTCATCGCCGAAGGCTACGATCCCGCGCTTGACGCGCTTCGCGGCGCCGCTTCCAACGGTCGGCGGGCGATCGCCGCGCTCGAAGCGGGCTATCGCGAGGCCACCGGAATCAGCTCGCTCAAGATCCGGCACAATGCCGTACTGGGCTACCATATCGAAGTGTCCGCCAAGCACGCCGACCGGCTGATGACTCCCGACAGCGGCTTTACCCATCGGCAGACGCTGGCGGGAGTCGTGCGCTTCAACTCACCCGAGCTGCATGAAGAAGCCGCGCAGGTGGTCGAAGCGGGGGCGCATTCATTGGCCGCAGAAACTGCCCACGCCGCGGAGCTCACAGCGCTGGCCGTAGCCGCCGCGTCGCAGATCACCGCAACGGCGGAAGCCGTGGCCCGTATCGACGTCGCTGCGGCGAATGCCGAGCGTGCCGCCGAGGATGGCTGGACGCTCCCGCACCTCACGGATGAGCCGTGCCTAGAGATCGAAGCCGGCCGCCACCCCGTCGTCGAGAGCGCTCTCCGCGAGGCGGGCGAGCGATTCGTCGCCAACGACGTCTCGCTCGGATCGGGGGACCGTCTCTGGCTCATCACCGGCCCGAACATGGGCGGCAAGTCGACCTTCCTGCGCCAGACCGCACTCGTTGCCGTTCTAGCCCAGTCGGGCTGCTTCGTCCCCGCCGCGCGCGCCAGGCTCGGCATCGTCGACCGCCT
>JBKPQH010000042.1:0-6182 GCA_046733935.1 Pseudomonadota bacterium | reverse complement strand
AGCGATGGGCGATACGGTCCTCGACGTGAACGGGATCAAGGCGCTTGCTGCGCTGCCCTCGCTCGACGAGCTGCGTGCGACCATCGTGGGCCTCATCCAGGCACCCGCGACCAAGATCGCCCGCACGATCAACGAGCCGGGTGCCCAGCTGGCCCGGGTCTTCGCCGCTTACGCGGCCAAGGAAGCTGCATAAGCGAAAGCCTTTTCATCAACGCACGACAAAACGGGGCTTGAGGCCCCACCAAGGAGTATCAAATGGCTGACATCACCAAGCTGGTCGACCAGCTTTCCGAACTGACCGTCCTCGAGGCCGCGGATCTCGCCAAGGCCCTCGAAGAGAAGTGGGGCGTTTCGGCCGCGGCCGCGGTCGCGGTTGCCGGCCCGGCTGCCGGCGGCGCCGCTGCCGGCGCGGCTCCGGCCGAGGAGAAGACCGAGTTCGACGTCATTCTCACCGGCGACGGCGGCAAGAAGATCAACGTGATCAAGGAAGTCCGCGCGATCACCGGCCTCGGCCTCGGCGAAGCGAAGGCTCTGGTCGAGGGCGCTCCGAAGCCGATCAAGGAAGGCGTCAACAAGGACGAAGCCGAGAAGATCAAGAAGCAGATCGAGGAAGCCGGCGGAACCGTCGAGCTCAAGTAAGCTTCAGCTTTTCGCCAAAACCGGAAGGGCGGCTCTTCGGGGCCGCCCTCTTGTTATGCCTGCAGGCTGCCGAGGAAGTGATCGATCGCGGCCACCGCCTCGGGCTCGCTGAGCTCGGGCGCATGGCCGACGCCCGGAACGACGGCGAGAGTCATGTTGGGCGCAACCGTCTGCATCCTCGCTGCCGTTGCCGCGGTCAGCAGGTCGCTATTCTCGCCGCGAACAACGAGCAGCGGCTTTTGCCCGAGAGCGGTGAAGAAGGGCCACAGGTCGACCGGGGGCGTCGCCCCCGCATTCCGGAACGGCTCCGCAATCGCCATGTCGTAGTCGAAGCGTATTTCGCCGTTTTCCTGCCGACAATTGCGCTGGGCCATCTTCACCCAGTCGTCATGGGTGTAGCGCTCGAACGAACCGCCGTAGTTCCCCGAAATCCTGTCCGCCACTTCGTCCCAGCTTTTGAAGCGGTGGTCCTTGCCCACGTAGGTAAGAATCCGCTCGATGCCTGAAGGATCGACGTCCGGGCCGACGTCGTTCATGATCGCCGCGACGATCCGCTGCGGTGCGGTCACGGCGACTGCCATCGTGACGAGGCCGCCGAGCGACGTGCCGATGAAAATTGCTCGAGGGATCGCGAGCTGGTCGAGAAGCTCGATGACGTCCCCCGCATAAGTCATCGCATTGTAGCGCTCCGGCATCGGGTCGTAGTCGCTCAGCGCGCGGCCGCGGAAATCGAGCGCCAACACGCGGAAGCGAGGCGAATAGCGTTCGGCGAGATCGGCGAAATCGCGCGCGTTCCGCGTCAAGCCGGGCAGGCACAGCAGAGGCGGCCGCCCATTGCTCCCCGGATAGTCGCGATAGTGCAGACGCAGGCCGTCGCGAACCGTGAAGTAACCATCGTTGAAGCGCGGCGAAGCGGCGTCCGCTTCAGCACTCATTTGGAAAATCCACTTCGCCACACCCTGCTCATCGCCTCGGCCACCTCAGCGGCGTCGGCCTTGTCCCAAACGAAGAAGCGCAGCCCGAGGAACACGTTCGCGCCCATCATTCCCCAAGCCACAATCTGGAGCTCCTGATCTGTGAAAGCGCGGCTGATCTGCCCCTTGTCGCGCGCAGCGATCAGGCGCGTTGTGATCCGGTTCGCGGTGGTCTCGTAATGCTCCCGATAAGCCTCGGGATCGACGAATTCGGCTTCGTCGATGATCCGGTAGATATCGCGGTGGTCGCGCACGAAGTCGAGGAACGCCTCGAGCGCTCGGCGCTCGGCGTCCAGTGCGTCCGATGCCTTTCCGAGGACGGGCCCGACCTGTTCACGGACCTGGCCCGACATGTCGCGGACCAGTGCCTGGAACAACGCTTCCTTGGAATCGAAATAAGTATAGAAGGTGCCCAGCGCGACGCCTGCGCGCTGGGTGATTCCGACAATCGAGCTATCCGAAAATCCCCGCTCGCCGAACTCGTGCCGCGCTGCATCGAGGATCTTGCGCAAAGTGCGCTCGCCGCGAGCAGTGCGCGGGGCCTTGCCGTCGCTTGCCGCGCTGACCTGCACGCCTTCACCCACGCGTCGCCCCCATGGCTGCCCCCTACCGGCTTAACTTGCAAACTCGCAAGTTGAAAGCCGGTTCAACTTTCAGTATCACACGATTCTGACTGCAGGCGCAACCAGCACCTGAAGGGGGAGAAATCGAATGCGCGCAATTTCCGCACGCGCCGCTCTGTTCGGCACCGTTGCCGCCGCGGCGCTCTATACGACGCCGGCTTTCGCTGCGGCAGCAACCCAGGAAGGCGCGACGACGAGCCCGACCGCGCCATCGAATGCGCAGACCCAGGACGCATCCGCCGGCGCCAGCGACACAAACATCATCGTCACGGCACGGCGACGCAACGAGCTTCTCCTCAACGTTCCAGTCGCGATTACCGCTTACTCGGGCGAGCAGCTTGACCGCCGCGGCGCCCTCGACATCACGGATGTCGCCAAGACCACACCCGACGTGACGCTGAAGGCGTCGCGCGGCACGAACACGACGCTGACCGCGTTCATCCGCGGCGTCGGGCAGCAGGATCCGGTCGCCGGCTTCGAACAGGGCGTCGGCATCTATCTCGACGATGTCTATCTCAACCGCCCGCAGGCGGCGGTGCTGGACATCTACGACGTCGAGCGCATCGAGATCCTGCGCGGTCCTCAGGGAACCCTCTATGGCCGCAACACGATCGGCGGCGCGATCAAATATGTGACCCGCCGAATCGCGAGCGACGCCCCGCATCTCAGCCTCCGCACGAACGTCGGAACCCACGGCCAGTTCGACGTGATCGGCAGTGCGTCGGCTCCGCTGACCAACACCCTTCGCGTCGGCGTCGCGGCCGCGCGCCTCAGCAACACGGGCTTCGGCAGAAACCTGACGACCGGCCAGCGCAACTACAACAAGGACATCTGGGCAACGCGGGGAACTATCGAGTTCCAGCCCTCAGACCGGACCTTCATCCGCATATCGGCGGACAAGACGTGGGACGACAGCAACCCGCGCGGCGGCCATCGCCTCGTCCCGAACCTGTGCGGTCCGAACCAGATTCCGAGCCCGGCTTTCGAATGCACGGGCGCGGTTCCGACCAGCGGCAACGTCTTCGACACCGCAGGCAGCCTGAACGATCCCAAGCAGCGCGTCCGCTCCGGGGGCGGGTCGATCTGGGCGGAATTCGGTCTCAACGACTGGCTGAAGCTGCGGTCCATCACCGGACTGCGCAAGGATACGAGCCGTACGCCGATCGACTTCGACGCAACTCAGTTCGTCGATCTCGACGTTCCGGCGATCTACAAGAACCACCAGTTCAGCCAGGAGCTTCAGCTCGTCGCGGACAAGGGTCCGCTTCAGGGCGTGTTCGGCTTCTACTACCTGAACGCGCACGCATTCGACGCTTTCGACGTGCGGCTGTACACCACACGTCCGACACCCGTGACGTTGCCGTCGGGAGCCGTGCTGCCGGCGCTTCCCGGTCTGACCGCCGCCACGGAAGGCGACGTCCGCACCCGAACCTGGGCGATTTTCGGCGACTTCACTTACGACTTCACGCCGCAATTGAGCGTGTCCCTTGGTGGGCGCTGGACGACCGACAACCGCCGCGCCCGGGTGCTCCGGCAAACCTACGTCCTGGGCGGGCAACCGGCGCTGGGCGGATCGTCCGGCTTCGACGTCGGAATCCCGATCATCACGACGTCGAACTTCAACGGCGAGCGGACCGACGAGGCGTTCACGCCACGGGCGTCGATCAACTACAAACCGACACCCGACCAGACCCTTTACGTGAGCTACTCGAAGGGCTTCAAAGGCGGCGGGTTCGACCCGCGCGGTCAGACGACCGCCTGCGTTCCGCCGACCGGGACGCCGGGGCCCTGCACGGCTGCCCAAATTTATGACTTCATGGCGTTCGAGCCGGAAAAGGTCGACAGCTACGAGGCCGGTTGGAAAGCTGCGTTGTTCAACCGCCGGCTGCAGTTCGCCGCCGCAATCTTCGACGCCGAGTACAAGGACGTGCAGGTGCCGGGTTCGTTCGGCTCCGTCATCAACGGCGTTCCGAACTTCATCGGAATCACCACGAACGCGGGCAAGGCCCGATTCCGGGGAGTGGAACTCGAGACGAACTTCCGCGCGGCCCAAAATATCGCGACCGCCGGTGACCGGTTCACGGTGTCCGGCTCGCTCGGCTATCTCGACGCCAAGTATCTGCAGTTCGAGACCGTAATCGCCGGGGCCAGCGTCGATGTGGCGAACCACCGCAAGATCCAGAACGCCCCCAAGTGGACACTGAGCGGAACGCTCGACTACGACACGCCCCTTGCAGATGGGCATTTGGATGCCAACACCACCCTTTCCTATCGAAGCGCGAGCCAGCAGTTCGAGTTGCGCAGTCCCGGTCTCGACCAGCCCGGTTATGCGCTGTGGGACGCAAACCTCGTGTGGCGTTCGTCCGGCAACCGCTACGAGTTCGGAATTCACGCCAAGAACATCGCCAACAAGAAGTACATTATCGGCGGTTACAACTTCCTCGCGCAGAACCCGCTCACGGGCGACTTCCTGCTGAATGGAGCGGGGCAGCCGATCCCGACGCTCGGCCGGACCGGTGTCCTTACGGCCTATTATGGCAATCCTCGGCAGATCTTCCTGTCGGCGGCAGTCAACTTCTAAAGGGCGCAGACCCCACGGGGCGGTTCCTAATGGAGCCGCCCCATTCGTTCGTAAACGGCGGCGGTTGATTCCCGGCGCAAAGCCCGCGATGATTCCGGCGAGCTCAAGACGATGCGTCTCACCCACCCTTTCCTGAAGCTACCGCTGCAATTCGATGCGGAAGCGCTGGAGCGCGAAGTGCGTGCGCTTCCCGAATCCGCCTGGGTCCCCCACCCCACCGGCTTTGAAGGAAACGAAGCCGTCAGGCTCGTCACCACCGGCGGCCGTCCGACCGACGATCTCGACGGCGAGATGGCGCCGACGCCCGAGCTCCAAGCCATGCCCTACGTCCGGCAGATCATGGGCGAGATCGGCGGCGTATGGGGCCGCAGCCGCCTCATGGGACTTCGCGCAGGCGGCGAAGTGCCGCTCCACGTCGACAGCCATTATTACTGGCGAACGCACTGGCGCATCCACATCCCGATCGTCACCAGCCCGCAGGTGCTGTTCAGCTGCGGTCCCGAGACCGTGCACATGAAGCCAGGCGAATGCTGGCTGTTCGACTCGTTTCGCTGGCACCGCGTCGTGAACGGCGGGACGGAGCAACGCGTCCACCTGGTGCTCGACACGGTCGGCGGCGGCACCTTCTGGGACCATGTCGAGGCCGCCTATCGGGGAGCTCCGACGAGGATGGTGGCGCCCTCGGCCGGCGCAGCAGCGCAACTCAGCTTCGAGCGGATCAATTCTCCGGTGATCATGTCCCCCTGGGAGATGCGGGTCCACATCGCGTTCATCGCCAGCCATGCCGAGCCTCACCCGCAGCTCGAGCCGGTGCTGAGGCGCATCGAGCGTTTCGCCGATGACTGGGCGGCCGTTTGGACGCAGCATGAGACCGACCGGGCCGGTTGGCCGACCTACGAGGCGCTGCTCAACCAGGTGAAGCGCGACCTCATCGCTCTCGGTGCTCCCGCGCTTCAGCTGAGGAACCATCTGCAGCTGCTCCAGGTGCTCGATCACATCGTCCTCGTCATGGCGATGGACGGAGCGGCGGCACAGATGGGCCTCAAGCAACAGGGACACATCCGGGCGGAGCGCCTCGCCTCCTAAGAGTGGCCGCCTCAACTATTTCCAACAGCCCTCTTCACATCGGCGGAAATAGGATTATATCGGCCTCATCCAAACATATCGGCTCTGGCCGCACGGTGTCGTGCGCCCGGGGCTTTTCCCGTCCTCTCCGGGACAGGGTCCGAACGGCGCACGGACCGCACGCATTGGAGAGGGTAGCGGGACAGCGCTCCACGAAATGCTCGGCTGCAAGCCGGGGAACTTAGCGGGGGCGCCTCCATGCGTCTTCGCATAGCGCAGGGAAGCACATGGCCACCAAAG
>JBKPQH010000041.1:0-16833 GCA_046733935.1 Pseudomonadota bacterium | reverse complement strand
GAGGCCTCGTCGAACCTCGCCCGCTATGATGGCGTTCGCTACGGCTTGCGCGTCGAGGGCGTGAAGACGCTCGACGACATGTACGCCGCAACCCGGGCCGAGGGGTTCGGGGCCGAAGTGAAGCGCCGCATCATGATCGGCACCTATGTGCTCTCCGCCGGCTTCTACGACGCTTATTTCACCAAGGCGCAGAAGGTGCGGGCGCTGATCAAGGACGACTTCCGCAAGGCGTTCGCGCAGTGCGACGTGATCCTGACCCCGACCGCGCCGTCGGCGGCGTTCGGCATCGGCGAGACGACCGACCCGCTGGCGATGTATCTCAACGACGTGTTCGCGGTGCCCGCGAGCCTTGCGGGCCTGCCGGCAATGAGCGTTCCGGGCGGGCTGGACGGGCAGGGGCTTCCACTCGGGCTGCACCTGATCGGCAATGAGCTCGACGAGCAGACGGTGCTCAACACCGGCCTCGCGATCGAGGAGCGGGCCGGCTTCGCCGCAACGCCGGAGAAGTGGTGGTAATAATGGCTGACGCAGCGGCACCTTTCCGCATCAAGGGCGAAACCGGCGAGTGGGAGGTCGTGGTCGGCCTCGAGGTCCACGCCCAGATCACCGCCAGCAAGGCGAAGCTCTTCTCAGGCGCCGCGACGGCCTTCGGTGCCGAGCCGAACACGCAGGTCAGCCTGGTCGACGCGGCGATGCCGGGCATGCTTCCGGTGCCGAACCGCGAGTGCATTCGCCAGGCGGTGCGCACCGGCATGGCGCTGGAGGCGGTGATCAACCGCTGGAGCCGCTTCGACCGGAAGAATTACTTCTACGCCGACCTCCCGCAGGGCTATCAGATCAGCCAGCTCTACCATCCGCTCGTCGGCGAAGGCGAAGTCGAGATCCTGATCGACGAGAAGGACGAGGGCACGGCCAAGCGGATCGGCATCGAGCGGATCCACGTCGAGCAGGACGCGGGCAAGCTGATGCATGATCAGCATCCGACGATGAGCTACGTCGACCTCAACCGCTGCGGCGTCGCGCTGATGGAGATCGTGTCGCGGCCCGACATGCGTTCGCCCGCCGAAGCAGGCGCTTACCTGAGGAAGCTCCGCGCGATCCTGCGCTACGTCGGCTCCTGCGACGGCAACATGGAAGAGGGCTCCATGCGCGCCGACGTGAACGTCAGCGTGCGGAAGCCCGGTGACGAGTTCGGCACCCGGACGGAGACCAAGAACGTCAACAGCGTGCGCTTCGTCATGGCCGTCGTCGAGCACGAAGCGAAGCGGCAGGTCGAGCTTATCGAAAGCGGCGGCGCGGTTGCGCAGGAGACGCGGCTGTTCGACCCCGACAAGGGCGTCACCCGGTCGCTGCGGTCCAAGGAAGACGCGCACGACTATCGCTACTTCCCCGACCCGGACCTGCTTCCGCTCGAGCTCGACGACGCGTTTCTCGAGGAGTGCGCCAAGAGCCTACCTGAGCTGCCCGATGCCAAGCGCAAGCGCTTCGAGGGCATGGGAATAACGCCTTACAACGCGAGCGTGCTCACCGCGGAGGTCGAGACAGCTCGCTGGTTCGATGCTCTGCTCGAGGCGGGCGCCGAGCCGAAGCAGGCCGCGAACTGGGTGGTTGCGGAGCTGTTCGGAGCGCTCAACCGCCGCGGAGAAAACATCGCCGATACGCCGATCTCGCCCGAGGAAGCGGCGGAGCTGCTGAGGCTCGTCGCGGACGGCACGATCAGCGGCACGATTGCCAAGCAGGTATTCGAAATCATGCTGGAAACCGGTGATGCGCCCTCGAAGATCGTCCAGGAGCGCGGGCTCAAGCAGACCAGCGATACGGGCGCGATCGATGCCGAGATCGACAAGATCCTCGCCGCCAACGCGGACAAGGTCGCCGAGTACAAGGGCGGCAAGCAGCAGCTGTTCGGCTTTTTCGTCGGCCAGACGATGAAGGCGATGGCCGGCAAGGCCAATCCGCAGGTCGTCAACGAACGGCTGCGGGCGAAGCTCGGCGGCTGAAGGGAGCTTCTATGCGTAAGTCAATCGTGGCCGCAGTTGCGGCGCTATTCGCTTCTGCCTCAGCTGCCACTCCACCCCTTCAGCCTCCGCCGAAGCTGCTCGTCGCCATTTCGGTCGACCAGTTCTCGGCCGACCTGTGGGACGAGTACCGACCGCAGTGGACTGGGGGGTTCGCCCGCCTCGCCGCGGGCACGGTCTTTCATAACGGCTTCCAGAGTCATGCCGCGACCGAGACCTGTCCGGGCCATTCGACGCTTTTGACCGGTGACCGGCCGGCAACGACGGGGATCATCGCCAACATCTGGCTCGATCAGTCGCTCGGCCGATCCGACAAGAGCGTCTATTGCGCCGAGAACGAGCAGGCGCCCGGAACGTCGTCGACCGCATACAAGGTCTCCGACCAGCATCTGCGCGTGCCGACGCTGGGCGATCGAATGAAGGCCGTTTGGCCGGGATCGCGCAACGTCGCTGTGTCGGGCAAAGACCGGGCCGCGGTGATGATGTCCGGCCATCATCCTGACCAGCGCTGGTATTGGGATGGGAAACAATATTCGACGGACCTGGCCGGGGCGGTGCCGCAGGCCGTTACCCGCACCAATGCAGCACTTCAGCAGATCCTCGCCGCTCCGGGAGAGCCGCTGGTGCCTCCGCCATTCTGTACGGCCAAGGCGCAGCCCATCACGCTCGAAGGCAGCGGCAAGGTCGTCGGCAACGGTACGCTCGCGCGGGCGGCGGGGGATGCCGCCGGCTTCCGTGCTTCGCCCGCGCTGGACGGTTCGACCCTCGCACTGGCTGCCGGCCTGATCCAGGAGATGAAGCTCGGCCGCGGATCCACCCCCGACCTCCTCTCGGTGAGCCTCTCGGCGACGGATTACATCGGTCATACTTATGGCCCGGGCGGCCAGGAGATGTGCCTGCAGCTGCTCGAGCTCGACCGCGAGCTCGGCGATTTCTTCGGCTTTCTCGACCGCAGCGGCATCGATTACGCCCTCGTCCTCAGCGCCGATCACGGGGGCCTCGATATTCCCGAGCGGCTGCGACTCCACGGCGTCACCGACGCCGCGCGGGTCGACCCGGCGCTTGCAGCGTCCGCAATGGGCAGGGCAATCGGCCAGAAGCTCGGCGTGGCCGGGCCGGTACTGATCGGCGAGTTCAGCGGCGACGTTTACATCGACAAAGCGGTCATGGGCATCAACCGCAGCCGGGTGCTCAGGGAGGCGCTCCAAGCCTATCGCGCTCATCCGCAAGTCGCGGCGGCGTTTTCGCGCGAGCAGATCGCGAACACCGCCATGCCGAGCGGCGATCCCGTCGCCTGGTCTCCCCTCCAGCGGGCGCGCGCTTCCTACGATCCGCAGCGCTCGGGCGACATCGTCCTTTTCCTCAAGCCTCACATCACGCCGATCGTGGATACGAAAGTCTATGTTTCCACGCACGGCAGCCCCTGGGACTATGACCGGCGAGTGCCGATCCTGTTCTGGCGCCGGGGCATGGCCTCGAACACTCCGCAGGAGTCGGTGGAGACCGCCGACATCATGCCGACGCTGGCAGCGATGCTCGGCCTTCCGCTCGGCGCGCCCGCAATCGACGGACACTGCCTCGACGGTATTGCCGGAGTGGTCTGCAGCAAACGCTAACCACTTAAAAACTAGCGCTTTTCTTTAAGCCGCGGTTAAGGCATGCTGGCTCAGTTTGAATGTGGGGAGGGGCGCGCATTTGCGTCTCTTGGAGAGCCATGATGCGTAAATTGGGTCTTGCGGCCGCGCTGGCCGGTAGCCTTGTGCTCAGCGCGTGCGTGCAGACGAAGCAATATGCCGACCTGCAGTTCACGCCGCCGCAGGGCGATTACAAGTTGCTGGTGCTTCGTCCGGACGTAACCGTCGGCTCGCTGACGACTGGCGGAATGGTCGAGCCGCGCGCCGACTGGACCGACCAGGCGCGCGCGAGCATCGTCGCCGCGCTTCGGGCGCAGCAGGCCGCTCGGGGCGGAAGGGTCACCATAATCGAGCGTCGCAACGAGCTTCCCGGGGTGACCGCCCAGGAACTCGCCGATGTCGAACGGCTGAATGCCGCGGTCGATGAATCGATCGTTCTTCACAAATATCTGGGCGATTATCTGCCCACGAAGCGTGGCAAGGGCCTCGATTGGACCTTGGGTCAGGACGCCGTCCGGCTCGGTCAGAAGACCGGGTACGACTATGCCTTGTTCCTGCACGGCGAGGATCAGGTCGCGTCCGGCGGACGCGTGGCGCTCGGAATTCTCGGGCTCGCCGGGTGCATCGTGGGTTTCTGCGCGCCCAATATCGGCGGCGCCCAGCAGCTCGATTACGCATCGCTCGTCGACCTGAAGACCGGTGAGGTCGTCTGGTTCAACGTCGTTCTCGCGGGCAGCCAGGTGCCGGGGATCAAGTTCGGCGACCTGCGGACTCCGCAAGGCGCCGCACAGATGGTCGAGCGGCTGCTCGGCCGAATGAAGCCGGGCGAGGCCGTTCGCCGGGCGCAGGCGCGGGAGTCCCGCTGATGTGCATGCGCTGCCTTGAAATCTCGCGCCGTTCGCTGCTCATGGGCGGCGCCGCGGCGGCCGCGTCGCTCCATACGGGTGTTGCCCAGGCGCGGATCCGGCCACAGGACATGGTCCCGCTCATCGGGCCCGGCTTCAAGCCGACCGACCGCGACGAGATGGGCCTGTGGAAGGAGATGGAGCGCGCCGAGGAGGAAATTGCCGGCTCCAACCTCGTCATCGAAGATCCGAAGCTCGCCGGCTATCTGAAGAACATCATCGGCACGGTAGGCGGTCCGGCGGCTCAGGACTTCCGCATCTATCTGGTCCGGATCCCGGACTTCAACGCGATGATGTTCCCGAGCGGTTTCGCAGTCGTATTCTCGGGGCTTCTCCTGCGCATGCGCAACGAGGCGCAGCTGGCGGGGGTGATCGCCCACGAATCTGGCCACTTCCTCCGGCGGCACATGATCCGTTCCTGGCGGGACATGCGCCGCAAGACCGATCTTCTCGCAATCGGCTCGATGCTGGCCGGCATCGGCGGTGCCGGGGCGGGCGTCTACCTGGGCGACTATGTCCAGCTGGCGCAGCTCGGCACGCTCCTGTCGCTGTTCCAGTACAGCCGGGAGATGGAGGCCGAGGCGGACGCAATGGGCTCCAAGCTCATGGAGCAGAACAACTACCCGCCGATCGAGATGTCGAACATCTGGCAGCAGCTGATCGGCGAGGAGAATGCGAGCGCTCGCTATCGCGGAAAGCGTCGGCACAGGGGCGGCTTGTTCGATACCCACCCATCGTCCGACGCGCGCATGGCCGACCTCCGCGCGGACGCGGTCGAGCTGACGGTTCCGGGCAAGCCTTACGACGCGCGCCGGGCACGGTACTTGTCCACGATCGGGCATATCCGTCCGACCTTGCTCGACGATCAGGTGAAGCTGAACGATCCCGGAGCGAGCCAATATCTCATCGAGACGCTCGCTCAGGACGGCTGGAACGGGCTGCTGCGCTTCTATGAAGGCGAGGTCTGGCGGCTGCGCAACCGCACCGGCGACGATATTCGCGCGTCGCAGAGCTATTCCGCCGCGGTCGTCTATCCCGATGCGCCGGCGGACGCGTGGCGCTGGCACGGCATCTCGCTGATGAAGCAGGGCCGGGCGAGCGAAGCGAGGGCTGCCTTCGCGCGCTACCTGACGATGAAGCCCGACGCGCCCGATGCGGCGTGGGTGCGGCAGATGATGGGCTGAGGGATCCTGACGATGAAGCTTTTGACCAGTTTTGTGCTTCTCGCGAGCGCCGCCGCCCTATCTGCATGCGGAACGCTCGGTGCCGGGGAATATGGCTATAGCGCATACGGCATGGTTCGCGTCGCCCGGGTGAATGTCGGCGACGGGCAGATGTCGGTCGTCGCGCCGCGCCCGTACAACCGGCATCGGCGAATTCTCTTCTCGGATGTCCGCGACGTCGAAGACTGGACTCTGAACGGGCCGATTCTCGACGGCATCAGCTTCGTCTCGGGGATGAACAATAATCGTGAGTTGATCCGCCAGAGGCGCACGGCAAACCAGCAGGTGCCGCGCTTCCGCTCCGACATGACCCCGCCGGAGATCACCGCCATGCTCGAGAGCCTTTACCGGGTGAAGGGCGGAGCGGTCGACCTCCGGACCCTGTCGCTTCAGCCGCGCCCGTTCCTCGGCGCCAACGGATTCCAGTGGGACTACGAGCATCTCGACCAGGACGAGCTGTGGCGGCGCGGCCGCGCGGTCGGCGCGGTGATCGACGGCAAGCTCTACATGATCCTGTTCGATGCGGCGCGGTCGCATTATTACGACGCCCAGCTCCCCGACTTCGAGGCGATCGTTGCCTCGGCCGAGCGCCGCGGCTAGCCGACCGGCGAGATCGGTCCGGGTGAGGGGTCCGTACCCGGCGAAGGCGGCGTAGGCACGTCGATGTCCGGACCTTGCGGCGGCGTCTCGGGCGGCGGCTGTGTCGGCTGGCCGGGTTGGCTCGGCTCCGCGGGCCTCTGCGGCGGCGTTTCCGGGAATGGCGGAAGTTGTTGCATCTCACGGCTCTCCTTGAACAACCGCAACGCGGTGAACGGCGGCGGGTTGCCCGGGCGGCGATCCTTGCTATAGGCGGCGCCTCTCGGGCCGCGCGCGCGTGGCGGAACTGGTAGACGCGCTGGATTTAGGTTCCAGTATCGTAAGATGTGGGGGTTCGACTCCCTCCGCGCGCACCATCCGCTTCCGCGGCGTCATCGCCCTCAAGAATTCATCGGGAACTGAGCAACGTGACCATCAAGACCGTCGAGACTGAGAACGAGGGCCTCAAGCGCGCCTTCATGCTGACCATCCCCGCGGAGGACATCGAAGCGCGGGTCGAGCAGGAGGTGAAGAGGATCGCGCCGCAGGTCCGCATGCCGGGCTTCCGTCCCGGCAAGGTGCCGCCGAACCTCATTCGCAAGATGCATGGCGACAGCCTTCGCGGGGAGGCGCTGCAGGGCGCCGTTCAGGATGGCGTCCAGCAGCTGCTGTCGGAGAAGAACATTCGTCCGGCGCTCCAACCCCAGGTCGAGCTCGACCAGGGATACGAGCCGGGCAAGGACGCTGAAGTGAAGGTCCGTCTCGAAGCCTTGCCGGACGTCCCGGCGCCGCAGATCGACGGCCTGAAGCTGGAGCGGCTCAGCATCGATGCCGACGATAGTGCGGTCGATGCCCAGCTGAAGCAGCTCGCCGGCGCGAACAAGCGCTGGGAAGATGCGCCTGCCAAGCATGCCGCGGCGACCGGCGACCTCGTCGTGATGGACTTCGAGGGTAAGGTCGACGGCACCGCCTTCGAAGGCGGCAAGGGCGAGGACATGTCGGTCGAGCTCGGTTCGGGCCGCCTGATCCCCGGCTTCGAGGAGCAGCTCGTCGGCGCGAAGGCCGGCGACGGCCGCGAAGTGAAGGTGACCTTCCCGTCGGACTATCCGGTCGGCGACCTCGCCGGGAAGGACGCTCTGTTCTCCGTGACGGTCAAGTCGGTGAAGACGGCCGGCGAAACCGTCCTCGATGACGATTTCGCCAAGACCCTCGGCCTGCAGAGCCTAGACCAGCTGAAGGGCCTGGTCCGCGACCAGCAGAGCCAGGAGCTCAACGACCTCACCCGCACGCACATGAAGCGCCAGCTGCTCGATCAGCTCGCCTCGCGCCACGATTTCGAGGTGCCGCAATCGATGGTGGACGCCGAGCACGAGAACATCCTCAACCAGCTGCGGCACGAGGCAAGCCACGACGAGGATCCACAGGCCGCGCTCGCCGAGATTGAGAAGGACGCAGACGAATATCGCCGGATTGCGGAGCGCCGCGTGCGTCTCGGCCTTCTGCTGTCGGAGATCGGCGCCGCGAACGGCGTCGAGATCACTCAGCAGGAGATGCAGCGGCTGATCGCGCAGACCGCGGCCCAATACCAGGGTGAGGACCGTCAGCGCTTCCTCGACCTGGTGCAGCGTGAGCCGATGTTCGCTGCGCAGATCCGGGCGCCGCTCTACGAGGACAAGGTCGTCGATTTCCTCTTCTCAAAGGCCGATATCAGCGAGCGCAAGGCAACCCGCGCGGAGCTCGAGGCCGACCTCGAAAGCGAGGAAGGCCATGTCCACGGCCCGGGCTGCGGGCACGATCATTCGCATGAAGGCACGCCGAAGGCGAAGAAGGGCGGCGCCAAGAAAGCCAGGGCTGATGAACCGAAGCCGGAAGAACCCGCCAAGGGTCCCGTCGAAAAGGCGAGCGGCAAGCCCAAGCCGGCGAAGCCGCTGAAGGACGAGCCGGGCCACAAGGCGCCCCAGGCCAAGGCCGACGCCAAGCCGGCCGCCAGGAAGCCTGCTTCGAAAAAGCCGGCCAAGAAGGGTTGAGCGAGCGCGAGATCGTCTGCGAGGATTTGAACCTCGCGCTCGACGATCTTCAGCGCCAGGGCTTTCGCATCGACCTCATCTACCCAGCCGACGATCCGCATAGCGCGGTTCTGTCGGACGGCGGGGTGAGTGTCCGCCTGACCACTCGTCAAGGCGCCGGCATGCCGCTCTCCGAGCTCCCGCCCTTTCAACCTGCATTCGTGCTGACGAGGGCGAGCAATGCGTCCGCTGAGGGGAGGGCGGGCATGCTGTACCGCGATCTGATCCCAGGGCGGCTCGGCGGCCGGTACATCGCTTCGCACATCACGATTCCCGAGGGTGGCCCGATCGCCGATTGGGTACACTTTCACCGCATCGCCGTGCAGGCGCTCTATGTCGCTCGCGGCTGGGTTCGGGTTGTCTATGAAGATCAGGGCGAGCCGTTCGTCCTCAACGCCGGCGATCTGGTTCTGCAGCCGCCGGAGATTCGACACCGGGTACTTGAAAGCTCGGCAGGTCTCGAGGTCGTTGAGATTGCCGCGCCGGCGCTGCACGCGACGTTCGCCGACCATGAAATGACGCTTCCGAATGGAAGTTTGGATGTGGCCCGAGACTTCTCCGGTCAGCGCTTCCTCCGTCACGTCGGCTCGGAGACGCCGTGGAACGACTTGAACGGCGGTGAGGCTCAGGAGACCGCGCTCCTCGAGGCAACCGGCGGGCTGATGGAGGCCCGGACCATTCGCCCTCGCACCACGCCAACCATCGGCTTTCCGCCACACGGCGGCGAACTGGTCTTCGGGTTTGTACTCGAGGGGTCCGCAACTCTCGACTATTGCGATGCCGCCATGCTTCGCCGCGGCGATGCGTTCGTGATCCAGCCAGACGAGGCTTGGCGACTAACCGGCATGAGCCAGGACTTCAGGCTTTTGCACCTGTCCACCGCGCGGCTGGACCAATCAGTCTAACCCCCCGTTCGTGCCGAGCTTGTCGAGGGACTGCTTTTCTTCCTACACGCGGCACGGGAAAGACGGCCTTCGACAAGCTCAGGCCGAACGGGGTTTCGTGCCACACACTGAATTGCCGACGATCGCGGTGCTTTTGCCGTGCTATAACGAGGAGGCGGCCATCGCGGCTACCGTCGCCGGCTTTCGCGCAGCACTGCCGTCGGCCACCGTCTACGTCTACGACAACAACAGCCGCGACCGTACCCGCGAGATCGCTACCGAAGCCGGTGCCGTCGTCCGCGCCGAGCGGCAGCAGGGCAAGGGCCACGTGGTTCGGCGTATGTTCGCGGATATCGACGCCGACATTTACGTCATGGCCGACGGCGATCTGACCTACGACCCCAAGGCCGCTCCGGCGATGGTCGACCTGCTGCTCGCCGACCAGCTCGACATGGTCGTCGGTACGCGCCGGCACGAAGAAGAGAGTGCCTATAGAGGCGGGCACGTGCTCGGGAACAGGATCTTCACGGGCCTTCTCTCGAGGCTCTTCGGTCGCAGCTTCAGTGATATCTTCTCGGGCTATCGGGTCTTTTCCCGGCGTTTCGTGAAGAGCTTCCCGGTTCTCTCCGAGGGTTTCGAGATCGAGACCGAGATGAGCGTTCACGCGCTCGAGCTCCGGATGCCGGTCGGTGAAGTGGAAACGAGCTACGGTGCTCGCCTCGAAGGTTCGCACTCGAAGCTTTCGACCTACTCCGACGGGTGGCGAATCCTCAAAACGATCGCGACGCTCTATCGCGTCGAGCGGCCGACGCTTTTTTTCGGCAGCATCGGAGCGCTGCTGGTCGCCGCGGCCATTATTCTCGCGATCCCGCTGGTCATCACTTACGCGCACACCGGCCTTGTGCCTCGCTTCCCGACGGCGATCCTGGTCACGGGGATGATCATCATCGCCGTGCTGTGCTTCTTTGCCGGATTGATCCTCGACACCGTCACGCGCGGACGCCGCGAGGTGCGGCGGCTTGCCTATCTTTCACTCAGGGCGCCGGGCGAACTGTAGCTTTCGGGCATCACCAAACAGCAATTGTGTCCCAACATGGCGGTCCCCGCTTCCGCCGGACTCTAACGTGCGTTAGCCCTTTCGTGTTCGAAACGACGGCCTTGGGGGCGGGGCCTGACCACAGGGGGAATTATGAAGCGGAATTACGGCATCCTTCGCGCCGGTGTGGCCTTTGCCGCGATCGCCACGGCAAGCGCTGGTGCACAGGCGCAGAGCGTTCAGCCCCCGGCGGACGTTACGACGCAACCCGCCGGTCCCGCGGCGCAGCCGGCTTCTCCCCAGGGCGAGATCGTCATCACCGGTTCGCGCATCCGCCGCAATCCGCTCGACCTCGACGCTCCGCGCGTGTTCGTCGATCAAGCGGACATCGCCAAGACGGGCCTGAATTCCATTACCGACGTGCTCCAGCGCCTTCCGAGCTCGGGCGGCGGTCTCAACAGCAGGTTCAACAACTCCGGCAACCTCGGCAATCCGCCCGACGGCGGCGGCGTGGGCGCAGGCTCGGCAGAGATCGATCTGCGCTACCTCGGCTCCAAGCGCACCCTGGTGCTCGTCGACGGACTCCGCTTCGTCAACGCCGCCTCCGCTTCGGGCGTCCCCGGGTCGGTCGACCTCAACTCCATTCCCGACGCGATGATCGAGCGCGTCGAGGTGCTTCAGGATGGAGCGTCCGCGATCTACGGTTCCGACGCGATCGCCGGCGTGGTGAACATCATCACCAAGAGGCGGCAGAGCGGCTTCATCGCGAACGCGCAGGTCAGCGGCTACAAGCACGACGGCTTCACCCAGAACTATCAGCTGAGCTGGGGCAATGGCGGAGACGGCCCGCTGCAGATCGTCGTCGGCGGCGACTACATCAAGCAGAAGGGCATTTTCTCGGGCGACCGCGCCTTGTCGGCCTTTCCGGTGCCTTACGGAACGAGCTGTCAGGTCGATCCCTCTCCCTGCTCGAGCTTCATCCCCAATGGGCGCTTCATCGGGACGGCGTTTCCGAACGGGGGCGATGAGACGCTGATCAATGCGCCGACGAGCACGCCGACGGTCGGCAACTTCCGCGACTTCGTCAGCAACGGTCCAAATTCCGACCGCTTCAACTTCGCGCCGTTCAACTACCTGCAGATCCCGCTCGAGCGTTATGGCGCTTTCGGAAGCGTCAAGTACGACTTCACGCCCGACGTACACCTTTCGCTCAGAGGCCTGTGGAACCGCCGCAAGTCGAGCAACCAGGCGGCGCCTTTGCCGTTCGGAATCGGGCCCGACGCCGGGATCACGCCGGTGCTGGACTCCATCAGCATCGACGCGACCAACATCTTCAATCCGTTCGGCGTGACATTGCAGGGCGACGATCCGACCACGGCGGCGCCCAACGACGGCAATCTCGACGTCATCCTTCGTCGCTTCGTCGAAGGCGGTCCGCGCCGCTTCTTCCAGACGGTCGACACGACCTACGGCGTCGCGACGCTCGATGGCCATTTCAGGGCTCTCGACCACGATTGGTACTGGGATATCAACGGCGTCTACGGAAACAACAAAGCGCATCAGACGATGCTCGGGAACATCAACTCCGACCATCTGAGAACGGCGCTTGGCCCGGACGCCACATGTACCGCGACACCCGGCTGCGTGCCGTTCAATTTCTTCGGAGGCGCGGGATCGATCACCCAGGCGATGATGGACTGGGTCACTTTCGTCCAGCGTGACAGCAGCAAGCAGCGGAATTGGGATTTCACTGCGAACGTGACCGGCGACCTCGCCGACCTTCAGGGCGGTCCGCTCGGCGTCGCTTTCGGTGTCGAATATCGCCGTCTCAGCGGCAGCTTCAGCCCGGATCCGGTGGTTGCGGCAGGGTTTAGCTCGGACATTCCGGCCGGGCCGACCAACGGCCACTACAATGTGAAGGAGGCCTACGCCGAGCTCAACGCGCCGCTGCTTGCCAACAAGCCGATGGCGGACCTGCTCGAGTTCAATGCCGCGGCGCGTGTGTCCGACTATTCGAGCTCGGGCTCGACCACCACGTTCAAGGGCAGCGTGAACTATAAGCCGGTCAAGGCGCTGCGCCTGCGCGGCTCCTACGCCGAGGGCTTCCGGGCTCCGCAGATCGGTGAGTTGTTCGGGACCTTCTCGCGCTTCGACCAGACGATCAGCGATCCCTGCTCGAACGACAGCACGGCGCCGCTGAATTTCCTCAATGACGTGACGACCCGGAATAACTGCATCGCCCACGGCGTTCCGGCTGCCGGTACCTATCAGCAGGCAAACCCGCAGATTTCGGTCCGGGTCGGCGGCAATGAGTCGCTGTCAGCCGAGAAATCGAAGAGCTGGGTCTTCGGCGGCGTGTTCAGCCCTGCGATCTTCCCGGGGTTGTCGATCGAGTACAACCACTACGACATCGAGATTCAGGACGCGATTTCGTCCTTTGCCGCCGATGTCACGGTGAATAACTGCGAAAACCTCAACGATCCGATCGCCTGCGCGGCCGTGACCCGGTCGCAGGGCAGCGGGCAGCTGACTCAGATCCAGGGTATCCTTCAGAACATCGCCGGGATCAGGACCAAGGGCAGCGACCTCAACATCGCCTATCGTTCGCGCATGACGAGGCTGGGAAGGTTCGGGCTCACGCTGAACAGCACCTGGCTCCACCAGTTCGACGTGCTCCTGCCGACCGCGACCGGAACCCAGGTTCTGCGACGCGCCGGAACGGAGCAGGGCAGCCCGACGCAGGCTTTCCCGCGCTTCAAGTCGATCGGGATCGTCGACTGGGATCTCGGCGACTTCGGAGCGACGGTCACCGGCCGTTACATCTCGAAGCTTCGCGAGGGCGACGGCAATGTTATGAAGGACCGCATGTTCAACGACCTCCAGCTCCGCTGGTCGCCGGGAATGCTGAACCACATGTTCGGTCTGGCCGTGGGCGTGAACAACATTCTCGACACGCACATCCCGGGCTGCAACACCTGCGATCTCAATAGCTTCGACCCGACCGCCTACGACCTCCCCGGGCGCTTCTATTACGCTCGCCTGACGGTGAAGTTCGACCCCTTCCGTGAGGCTCCGGCCGCCTATGTGCCGGCGGCTCCGCTGCCTCCGCCGGCAGCCGAGCCTGCGCCGCCTCCGCCGGCAGCTGAGCCTACGCCGCCGCCGCCGCCGGCAGCGGCACCGGAGCGCGGCAACTAAGGCAACCGTCGTGAAGCGGGAGGGCGGTCCAGAAATGGGCCGCCCTTCTCTTATGCCGCCCCCGGTTGGGTTGGATGGGGCGGCCACCTGAAGCGCTTGAACTCGCCAACTTTCACGCCGATGTAGGTATCACCAGCAATAAAGGATCCGCTTCCCGTGCTTGATCATCAGGACATCGTTTCGCAGCTCGTTCCCATCGTCATCGAACAATCCAACCGGGGCGAGCGCAGCTTCGACATCTATTCCCGGCTGCTGCGCGAACGGATCGTCTTCATCACGGGAGCGATCGAGGACCACATGGCCTCGCTGATCACCGCCCAATTGCTCTTCCTCGAGTCCGAGAACCCGAAGAAGGACATCTTCATGTACATCAACTCGCCGGGCGGCGTGGTCACCGCCGGCCTCGCGATCCACGACACCATGCAATACATCCGCCCGAAGGTGAGCACGGTGTGCATCGGCCAGGCCGCGTCGATGGGCAGCTTCCTGCTCGCCGCGGGCGAGCCCGGAATGCGCGTCGCGCTGACCAACAGCCGCATCATGGTCCACCAGCCCTCGGGCGGCGCCCAGGGCATGGCCGCCGACATCGAGATCCAGGCGCGCGAGATCCTCCGCATGCGCCAGCGCCTCAACGAGCTCTACGCCAAGTACACCGGCCAGCCGATCGAGGAGATCGAGAAGGCCATGGACCGCGACAAGTTCCTCGAGTCCGACGAGGCGAAGGCGTTCGGCATCATCGACGAGGTGTTCGACAAGCGGCCTGATGCGGGGGACGATGCGGGGACTGGCGCCGGGGATGTGACGCCGGCGTAGGTGATTGCCGCATCCCTGTCCGGGAGGCACGCGATGCGGTCGGGCGGATCAAATCAGGGGGTGCGTATGATGATGTTCCTGTTGTTCGCCGTTGCACAAGCTGCCAGCGGACCAGCGGAACCTCCCGAAGCCGCCGCATATACGACCTGCGTGGCCGAACAAACAAAGCGTCTAATCCCCTCGCAGGAGAGCGCGGATGCGATTGCGACGGCCGCTACGTTCCTGTGTGCTCCCAAACTCGAGGCCGCGGCGCGAGCGATCGATCGAGCCTCCAGTGCAGAAGTCCGCGCCCGCGGTTTCAACTATCCCGCAGATCTCGATAGCAGCTTCAAGGTAGGTCAGCGATTGCAGGAAATGGCGCGGTCAATGGCAATCACAGCTGTCGTAGAGAGCCGGTTGAGCACGCGGCACTAAGACCTCTCCCGCCAAGCGCCAGGTGTGGTCAAGCTAGCATTAGAAGCTGATCGTCCTTTGGAATCTTATGGCGTTCGCTTGGCCAGTTGGGGGCCGCGATAATCCCGCTCTTCCTAAGTTCATTTGCAATGCGGCCGAGACGTGAGTGCGTAACGACCGTACTGTCGAGTATGGGTGGCCATAGATCGCTCCAACACATGCCGGCACTGCCCACGCGCGTGAGACAGTCGAGCAACTTTGCACGTGCGGAGTCTTCACCAGCTTTCAGCGCAAGTGCGCTTCGATCGAAGGGGGCGTCCGCAGCTGCACCGAAGAAATCGGCCATTCCTGATTTGGCCTCACGGGCTCCCGCCTTAGCTTTTGACCGCGACGCCGCTTGAGCTTCCAGCGCGGCATGTTCGCTATCACGAAACACCTGCAAGCCTTTAGTGTGTCTCGTAAGAAATATTAGCTTGTACAGCGTTCGATCATGCAGTGGTTTGTCCACTGAAATCACTGGCGCGTACTTATAGCCCCCCACTTTCCTCAGCTTCTCGACCGCTAACGTTTCCAACCGTTCTTCTCGATCGTTTCCCGTCAAGTTTTCAACTTCGGACTTCCACTGTGTGTTGCCATCGCTCGAAAGCCACTTTTCGAGCCGCGGAATTAACGGTGTAGCCGCAAAGCGGTTCGCGAAATCGAACATGAAATTGAACAGCGCTTCCGAGTGCTGCCGCTTGATCAACGGCACTATCGCTTCAACGTCAGGGAATCCCTTAGGGTCGATCAGCACGAACGAGAAAGCATCCGATTTGATCTCGCCTATGATCTTCGAAACGTGATCTTCCATTTCGCCTTGAAGAGGAATGCAGTCGATTTTCGGGTATCCACCGATCGCCTGCTTCAACGACTCGAATGTCTTCTGATCCTTCTCGACCAGGATAGCTTTCATTCGCACATCCCTGCCGCGGCTCGCGTAAAGGATCTTCTGCGCCGTCATGTGCTGCAGCGCGATGCCAAACGACGTGTCCGCAAATGTCTTGCCAGCTACGGACTTCCATGGACCGGCGAAACCATCAACGTAGACGAATGAGTCGTACCGAGATGCTACCCGACCGATGAGCGCCGGCAGGTACTTGTCGAGAAACGTATGCTTTACGAACGCAGGCTCACGGCCAGCGTAGTGCGCGAAATCGACTGCCATTAGGCTGCGCGCACCGCCATCGGAAAATCATTCCATTGTCGTCCGTCGAGATCGCGGCCGCCGCTCTTCGGCCGGATTCCTCCCCACTGCTTGAAGAAGAACGGCACTCCTTGAGCAGTACAATGATCGCGAATTTCACGCGCCCAATCGATGTGCATTGGCCTTGCGCCAGGCCCGCTCTCACCACCGGCAATCACCCAATGTATACCTTCAAGATCGACCTGACCGACTGGCCCGATGAGCGGTTCAACAGAAAGGAAACGCACTGCCGCTGGGGACTTACGCAAATGCTCAATTCGAGATCTACCGCCCGCATTTTCAACGGAGACGCCAACCCAAATGTGTGGCGGCGGCGGACGATCAACATAGCGGCGGCGTAGATATTTTTGCATGAGCGAGCTGCGCTTTGTAAGCACTTGATAAGTATGCTGATTGGCTGCCTCCATCGTGTCGAAGACCTGGTCAATAAACGATTGCGGAACCTCCTTATGAAAAAGGTCGCTCATCGAATTGACGAAGATCATTCGCGGTCGTCGCCAAGTCAGCGGCTGTTGTAGCCTTTCAGGTCGAAGAGTTAGATCGAAGCCGCGCTCAAACGGATGTCCGTGTACTCCTCTGAAGCGCTCTGCGAAGCGTTCCGCATAACAATTGTCGCATCCCGCTGTAATCTTCGTGCAGCCAGTGACCGGATTCCAAGTTGCGTCGGTCCACTCGATCGCACTGCCGTCTGCCACAATATGCTCCCTCGTTTCGAGTATTAATGACTGATCTTGTGGAACAAGTCGAGTACGCCAACGAGATGGAATGAAGTCACGGGACTAAATCGCGTGACGTCGGACCGGTTCGCTCGGCTGAGGCCTCGCGCCCGCCGGCCGGGCAATTTCCA
>JBKPQH010000040.1:0-37108 GCA_046733935.1 Pseudomonadota bacterium | reverse complement strand
CGTCGCGTCGCCGGCCGACGGACTCGTTCCCGCGCTGATCGGCACAAAACGCCCGATCAATCTCGACATCGTCGGGAACGGCGGCTGGACGCACTGGCGCGGGCGCGCCGCGCTGGACCTTTCCGGCCGTCCGACAGCGCGACTAGCGCTCGGCGTCGAGAAGGGCCGCTTCCTGCTTCAGGGGCAGTGGAACCCCACGCAATTCCTGACGGGCAAGTTCCATCGGCTCACGGTGCCCGTCGTGAATATCCGCGGCGAAGGGACGCTGAAGGACCGGCTGCTCGACGGACAGCTGATCGCCTCGACTCCCGAGCTTCGAGCGGTCGCCCGCGGCGCCGTCGATCTCGCGAACAACCGCTACCGCGACCTGCGGCTCGGCATCGACCTGCTGAAGCCGCCCGCGCTCTTCCCGAATATGACCGGTAAGAACGTCCGCATGGTGTGGACGCTCGACGGGCCGTTTGCGGCTGCGGATTACTCCTATCGGCTGACGTCTCCGCATGTGCAGTTCGACGATACCGGCTTCGACGACCTGCGCGCCGAGGGCCGCGGCAAGCTGACCCCGTGGCCGATGCGAGTGCCGATCCGGCTGAGGGCCCGCTATATCACCGGCATCGGGGACGTCGCGGGCGCGATGCTCGCCAACCCGCGCATCGAAGGCTGGCTGGCGCTCACCCCCAAGCTCGTGCGCGGCGATGGCCTCAAGCTCACCAGCGCCAAATGGAACGGCAAGATCTCGCTCCTGATCGACCTCGTGACGGGACGGTTCGACGTCCTCCTCTCGGGCGCGATGCAGCGTGACCTGATCCCTGGCCTCGGGATCGTCGACGTCATTACCGATCTTCACGTCGTGCCGGGTCCGAACAACAAGGGCTCGCACGTGGTCGGCACCGCCAAGGCGTGGGTCCGCCGGCTCGACAACAGCTTCTTCCGCGAACTCACCGGCGGCCTTCCCTCGCTCACCACCAACCTCGAGCGCGGCAACGATGGCATCGTCCATTTCACCAACCTACAGGTCTACTCGCCCAAGCTTAGGCTCGCCGGCGCAGGCCAGCGGTTCAAGGACGGCACCTTCCACATCGTCGCGTCAGGCCGCCAGGCGAAATATGGGCCGGTGAACATGGCGCTCGACGGGCACATCGAGCGGCCGAAGCTCGATCTGTTCCTCGAGCGTCCCAACGATGCGCTCGGAATCACCGGCATGCGGTTGTTGCTCGACCCGACGGCGGCGGGCTTCGACTATCGCGCCAGCGGCGGCTCGAAGCTCGGGCCCTTCACCAGCAACGGCCAGATCCTCCTTCCGCACGACGCGCCGACGGTCATCGCCATCGCGTCGTTGGACGCCGGCGGAGCGCACGCGACCGGCCGATTGCGTTCGGACCCCGGGGGCTTTTTCGGCCGATTGACGCTCGCCAGCGGCACGCTCGGCGGAACGCTCGATTTCGCACCGGCAGGACAGGCGCAGCGGATCGACGCGCACCTCACCGCCAATGGCGCGAGCTTCCCGGGCGCGTTCGCGGTCCGCAGCGGGCGCGCCGACGGCACGATCGTCCTCGCCGACGAGCGCACCACGATCCAGGGGAGCCTCGATGCGCGCGGCATCACGGCCGGCGCCGTGTCGCTGGCTCGGCTCACGGCCAACGCCTCGCTCGTCAACGGCAGCGGCCAGGTTCGCGCCGCCTTCGCGGGCCGGCGCGGGGCGGCGTTCGCCTTCACCACCGCCGCCAACGTCACGCCGAACGAAATCCACCTGACCGGCGGCGGCCGTATCGAACGTCAGGCGCTGGTGCTCAACCAGGCGGCGGTGCTCACCCGCTCCGGCGACGGCTGGCAGCTCGCGCCGACGAGCCTCAAGTTCGCGGGCGGCACGGCCATCGTTTCGGGCCGCAGCGGCTCGCGTCCCGAAGTGCACGCCCAACTCCAGGCCATGCCCCTCGAAGTGCTCGATATCGCCTGGCCGAAGATGGACCTCTCGGGCTCGGCCAGCGGCCGCGTGGATTATGCGTGGAAGGGCAATCGCAGCGGCAAGCTGAACCTGACGATCCGCGGCCTCAGCCGCGCGGGCCTTGTGCTCGCCTCCAAGCCGATCGACGTCGGAATCGCTGCGGCCGTCAACAACAACCAGGGTGCCCTACGCGCCGTCGCCGCAAGCAACGGCCAGATCGTCGGCCGCGCGCAGGCGCGCTTCGCGCCGATGGGTGGCGGAGCCTTGATGGACGAGCTGATGAAAGCGCCGCTCTTCGCCCAGCTGCGCTTCGTCGGACCGGCCGACACATTGTGGCGGCTGACCGGCAGCGAGGTCCTCGACATGTCGGGGCCGCTTGCGGTGGGCGCCGACATCGGAGGCAGCTTCGCAAACCCGGTGATCCGCGGATCGCTGAGAACGCAGAACGCGCGTCTCGAAAGCTCCGTCACCGGAATGGTCCTCGACAATGTGGCAAGCCAGGCGAGATTCTCGGGCCCGCAGCTGATCTTCACCCGCATCACGGGAGCGACGGCGGGCGGCGGCTCGATTTCGGGCAACGGGAGCGTGACCTTTTCCGGCGGCCGCACCGCGCTCAACCTCTCCTTCAACGCGAGCCAGGCTTTGCTCCTCAACCGCGACGATGTCGCCGCACGAGTCACCGGTCCGCTGCAGATCCGTTCGGACGGGCAGGGCGGTACGATCTCCGGGGATTTCAGGCTCAACCAGGGCCGCTTCCAACTCGGCCGAGCGAGCGCCGCAGCCGCCGTCCCGCAACTGAACGTTCGGGAAAGCGGCCTCGAGCCGGAGGACGTTATCGAACCGGCGAATCTGCACCCGTGGAAGCTCAACCTGAAGCTTGCCGGAAGCAACGTCCGCGTCACCGGACTTGGCATCGACAGCCGCTGGACGACGAACCTGCAGGTCGGAGGCTTCGCAGACGAGCCGCGCTTCACGGGCCGCGCCGATCTCGTCCAGGGCAATTACGACTTCGCCGGGCGCATCTTCCGCCTCGATCGCGGAGTCATCCGTTTCCACGGCGAGAGCCCGGTCAATCCCTTGCTCGACATCCACGCCGAGGCCGCCGTTCAGGGGCTCAACGCCACCGTCAACGTGCAAGGCACGGGCCTCAAGCCCGAGATCACTTTCGCCAGCACTCCGCCCCTGCCGCAGGACGAGCTGCTGTCCCGGATCCTGTTCGGGACATCGATTACCAACCTGTCGGCTCCGGAAGCGCTGCAGCTGGCATCAGCCGTTGCCGCCCTTCAGTCGGGCTCCGGAAGCCTCGACCCGATCAACGCCCTGCGCCGCGCGATCGGCCTCGACCGTCTGCGCGTCGTTCCCGCCGACATCGCGACCGGCCAGAAGACCGCGATCGGCGCCGGCAAGTACATCACGCGCAAGTTGTTCGTGGAGGTCGTGACCGACGGCCAGGGCTATTCCGCGACGCGCGTCGAGTACCAGATGACGCGCTGGCTTTCGCTGCTGTCGACGGTCTCGACGCTCGGAAGGTCGAGCGCGAGCGTGCGGATCAGCAAGGATTATTGACGGGCGGCATCGCGGCCGCGAAAGCTATCGATCACGGGGTAAGGGGGATCAGAACGCATGGCTGACTGGCGGTTCCGGAAGAGGGTCGTCCCGCACGACGAAATGCCCGAGGAACACCGGCTGAAGAAGTCGCTGTCGTGGCCGCATCTCGTCGCGCTCGGCGTCGGAGCGATCGTCGGAACCGGCATCCTAACGCTGATCGGCGTGGGCGCAGGCAAGGCCGGACCCGCCGTTATTCTGAGCTTCGCGATCGCCGGATTGATCTGCGCCTGCGCAGCGCTGGCCTATGCCGAGGTCGCGACGATGATCCCGGCGTCCGGCTCGGCCTACACTTACTCCTACGTGGTGTTCGGCGAGCTCATCGCGTGGATGATCGGTGTGGCGCTGATCCTCGAATATACGCTGGTGGTCAGCGCAGTGGCGGTCGGCTGGTCCGGCTATGCCGCGGGATTCCTGAAATCGATCGGCCTTGGCTTGCCCGATGCCCTCATCCAGGGGCCGGAGCTCGGCGGCGTTATCAATCTGCCGGCGATATTCATCATCTGGGTCGTCGCCGGCCTGCTGATCACCGGCACGCGAGAGAGCGCGACGCTCAACGCCATCCTCGTGGTCATCAAGATGCTGGCGCTCACCTTGTTCATCGCGGTTGCACTGCCGGTGTTCAATCCCGAGCACTTCCACCCGTTCATGCCCTTCGGATTTCCGCGCAGCGGACCGTCGGGAAGCGAAGTCGGAGTGATGGCCGCGGCGGCGATCATCTTCTTCGCCTTTTACGGCTTCGACGCGATCGCGACCGCCGCGGAAGAAGCGAAGAACCCGAGCCGCGACCTTGCGATCGGAATCGTCGGTTCAATGGTCGTTTGCGTCCTGATTTACATGGCCGTCGCCGCGGCCGCGATCGGCGCGATCGCCTACACCGGCTTTGCCAATAGCGCCGAACCGCTGGCGCTCATCCTGCGTGAGATTCATCAGCCCTGGGCGGCGCGCGTGCTCGGCGCGTCGGCCGTGATCGCCCTGCCGACGGTCATCCTTGCCTTCTTCTTCGGGCAGAGCCGCATCTTCTTTACCGTTGCTCGCGACGGACTGCTCCCGCCGGTCCTTGCCCGGGTCTCGCGGCGCGGTACCCCAGTGCGGATCACCATCTTCACGGCGGTCGTGACGTCGGTGTTTGCGGGGCTGATCCCGCTGACCGCCATTGCCGCGCTGGCCAATGCCGGAACGCTGGCCGCATTCGTCGCTGTATGCGCCGCAATGCTGGTGCTGCGGCGTCGTGAGCCGAACGCCGAGCGCAAGTTCCGCGCCCCCGCCGCGACGCTGGTCGCCATCGTCGGAATTCTCGGCTGCATTTATCTGTTCATTAGCCTGCCCAATCGTACGCAGATTTTCTTCTTCACGGCGCAGGCGATCGGAATCGTGCTCTATTTTATCTACGGCGGACACGCGGCGAAGCGGGCGCGCGCAAGTGCTTGAGGCGGTCGGCGATCGCGCATCCGAACCGGTGACCGATCACGCCAAGGCGAGCGGCCCTGGCAAGCTGTTCCTGCCCATGCTTGTCGGAGTGCTGCTTCTTCCGGCAGCGCTTGGAAGCTCCCAGACGATCTTCAACGACGGCGACGTCAGCTGGCACATCGCTACGGGTCAGTGGATCCTGCAACACCACGCGATCCCCAGGACCGATCCCTTCTCCTTCACCTGGGCCGGCAAGCCCTGGGTCCCGATCGAATGGCTGGCGGAGGTCCTCTACGCCTCGGCTTACAGGCTTGCGGGCTACAGCGGCGTGTCCGCGCTGGTCACGGCAGCGCTGGTGGCGCTCAACGGCATCGTCTTTTTCAATGCGGTCCGCTGGATCCGCGTTCCACTGATCGCGCTTGCCGCGATGGACGTCGTGCTGATCCCGATGATGCTGGCGCGGCCGCACCTGCTCGGCTGGCCTATCATGGCGGGATGGATCTGGCTCATGCTCTGGGCCCGCGAGCACGATCGCGCGCCGCCGTCGTGGGCAGCCTTGATCATGACCGTCTGGGCGAACCTGCACGGCGGCTTCGTCTTCGGTCTCGCGATTGCAGCGGCATTTGGTTTGGAGGCTTTGATCTCCTCGCCGGACAAGGCGAAGGCATTGCGCCAGTGGCTGCTGTTCGGGATCGCCTGCGCGATCGCCGTCTGCGTCAACGCGAACGGGGTCGAAGGCGCCTTGCACCCGATCCGGTTTACGCAGCTGCAGATGCTGCCGATGATCGACGAATGGAAACCGTCGAACCCGAAGGTCACGCCGTTCTTCTTCGGAGTCCTCGCGCTGACGGTGGCGCTCGTCGCGTGGAAGCGGCCGCGGCTGCATCCCGTTCGCTGGCTTCTGCTTGGTGCATTTCTCGGGGCGGCGCTGTTCCAGGCGCGGCATCAGGCGATGCTCGCAATCGTCGCAGCGATGTTGTTGCCGGAAGGCTTCGCCAAGGGCGTCGAGCGCGATCCAGGCGGCGACAGGCGCGCAGCCGCGATGGTTGCGCTAGCCGGCGCCCTGCTGCTGATCGCCGTGCGCGCAATCATGCCGATGAACCTCCAGGAGAGCGAGACCAATCCGTGGAAGCTGATTGCGTCGGTGCCGGCGGAACTTCGCTCGCAGCCGGTCCTCAACGATTATTCGATGGGCGGGCCTTTGATCCTGTCGGGCATCCGCACCTACATCGACGGGCGAGGGGACATGTACGGAGACCCGCACGTCCTAGCATATTCGCGCATCGTGAACGGCGACCGGCGTGAGTTCACCGAGGCCGTCGGCCGCTGGGACATTCGCTGGGCAATGGTCGCGCAGCGCAACAGGAAGCTTGTCACGATGCTAGATCACATGCCTGGCTGGCGCCGGATCCGGCAGAATAAGGTGGGGGTCGTCTACACCCGCACCTAGGCGTTCAGATCGCGGGCGATCTCGTTCAGCGTCGAGCGGCGCCAACCCGGAGCCCAGGGTTCCTGCGTCCCGAACTCCGCCGGAGGCGTGTTCCTGGCGGAGGCGATTTCCGGCGTCGCGTAAGCAAGCAAGTGAATGTCGAATGGTTCGTCGAACTGCAGCCCGGACTGGTCGCCGCGGGTCCATTTGACCCTCGCCGGGTGGCGGCCCGCGGCTTTCATGTCGAGGTAGACCTTCGCGCCCTCCGGCAAGGGATTGCCCGACTGAACCAGGGCGCCGGTTACCGAGATGTTGCGGAGCCGCACCGGCTCGGCCTCGTAGTCGTGGAGTTCGTCGTAATAGATCACGCCGTTCCAGACGAGTGGATGCCGCTCGGCCCGGCGGCGCACAACCTCGTCAGGGTCGATCAACGGATCGGCGTCTGCGCAGCGCCTGGGATATTCGAGAGAAATCTCGACGTCCGGAAAGCTCTTGCGGATGACCGCTCGGAGGAGCTCGTCATGTTCGTGCGGATCACAGTCGACGCGGGTCTCGTGCGCGAATTCGAGACCGGCCGAATCCTCTTTGATCCACCGCACCGCGCAGTCGATCTCGCCATGATCGCCGAGCACCAGTGTCACATGATCCCACAGCACGAGATCGAGGTTCCCGCGGATCATGGCGCCGCCGGCGGAAAGATTCACGACTTCGATGACGAGCTCATGTTCGGCATGGCGCAGGATCGCTTGCTCGGCAGTGAGGCGGTGGCGGTCGCCGCCGCGCCCATTCGTGAGCCGAGTCTCGGTACGCGGGACGATCACGCTGTCGAGCATGTCGGGCTTGGCGCCTTTCGGCGCCTTGGCACGCAGCAAGGGTTCGTCGGCGCCCGGGCCGAAAATCCTCGTCCTGATACTCATCACTACTCCGCAGTACAGCGGAGGTCCTTATGCAACTGGTAAGGTTACGGAATCGTGCACTGAGTCAATTCGGCGCCCATCACGAGCGCGATGCCGATGGAAGACTGTGGGAGGTGGGAGGGATGTCCTCCACCGGCGTCGCGTTGGCAGCCCCTGTTACGCCGCTGCCCCTAGGATGAATAATACATATCAAATTCGACAGGGCTAGGGGTTGTTTCCCAACGCATCACCTCTTCCCATTTCAGCTCGATGTAGGAATCGATCTGATCGTCGCTGAAAACGTCGCCGCGAGTGAGGAATGCGCGGTCTTCGGAGAGGTGGACCAGCGCCTCGCGAAGCGACCCGCACACGGTCGGAACATTGACCAGTTCCTGCGGCGGCAGGTCGTAAAGGTTCTTGTCCATTGGATCGCCCGGGTGCATTCGGTTCTGGATCCCGTCGAGGCCCGCCATCATGATCGCCGCATATGCGAGGTAGGGGTTGGCCATCGCGTCGGGGAAGCGGAACTCCACGCGCTTCGCCTTCTCGCCGGCGCCGTACGGGATTCGGCAGGAGGCCGAGCGGTTGCGACTCGAATAAGCGAGCAGCACCGGCGCTTCGAACCCCGGGACCAGGCGTTTGTAGCTGTTGGTCGTCGGATTGGTGAATGCATTCAGCGCGCGGGCGTGCTTGATGACGCCGCCGATGAAGTAAAGCGCCGTCTCGCTGAGGCCCGCATAGCCGTTGCCCGCGAACAATGGCTTTCCGCCCTTCCATACCGACATGTGCGTGTGCATTCCGCTGCCGTTATCCTTGGCGATCGGCTTGGGCATGAACGTCGCCGTCTTGCCGTACGCGTTGGCCACCATGTGCACGACGTATTTGTAGATCTGCATGCGGTCGGCGGTCTCGACGAGACCGCCGTACGTGAGTCCGAGCTCGTGCTGTGACGCCGCGACCTCGTGATGATGCTTGTCCATCGGCAGGCCCATCTCGAGCATCGTCGAGACCATCTCTCCGCGGATGTCCATCGCGCTGTCGACGGGAGCGACCGGAAAATAACCCCCCTTGGCGCGCGGCCGGTGCGCGAGATTGCCGCCTTCATATTCTCGGCCGGTATTGGTCGGCAACTCGACGTCATCGATGCGATAGCCGGAGGCGTTGTACGTGTCCTCGAACCGGACGTCGTCGAACATGAAGAATTCGGCCTCGGGGCCGACGAATACCGTGTCACCGATGCCCGTCGCCTTGAGATAGGCCTCGGCGCGCGTAGCGGTGGAGCGAGGGTCGCGGCTGTACAGCTCGCCAGTCGACGGTTCGACGACGTTGCAGAACAGGATCATCATCGGAGTCGCGCTGAACGGATCGAGATAGGAGCGGGCAAGATCGGGCTTCAGGATCATGTCGCTCTCGTTGATGGCCTTCCAGCCCGCGATCGAGCTTCCGTCGAACATGAAGCCGTCGGTCAGCTGGTCCTCGTCGACCACGCCGGACGCCATCGTGAGGTGCTGCCACTTGCCCTTGGGATCGGTGAAGCGGAGATCGACCCACTCGACCTCCTGCTCGTTGATCTGAGACAGGATGTTGCCCGCCTCATTCACGACCGGGCTGCCGCCCTTCTTCTTCGTGTCGGCTTCCCGCGTACGGTCCAGAACTTCGGCCATTTTCAACATCCCCATCGGCTGGAATCGAATCGCCGCCCGAGCGGCGCTTGAGACAGGGATTCCAGCATGCGCGTGAAGAGTCAGGGGGCCGGTGAGGATTTCACTGGTTAACGGCCGCGCCGCCGATCCCGCGGAACCGTTCCACGATGGAACCATTCAGGCACTCCGGGCGGGTAACGAGGAGACAGTTGCGATGCGCTCCATGCTGCTGTGGCTGATCGGCGTTCCGATCCCGATCATCCTGCTTCTGGCGTTCTGCACGCATCATTTCTGAGGTCGGGGAGCGCTAGTCGGGAGCGATCGCTTCGGCTTCCCACCTCTTGAGCTTGTGCGTGCCGGCCCACAGCTCCATCGGTTGGCCGGTGCTCCAGCTCAGCGCGATCGAAATCGCCTCGGTATCGTCCTCCGCGAGGAACTCACGGCGATGCTCGATGTGGCCGCTGAAACGATCCATGAAATAGAGCCGATATCCGGCCATGCGCTTACCCCCCGGCAGGCGATTCGCATCATATCATTGCTGCAACGATCCCGCGACAAGTAGACGTGCCGTTAACGGCCAAGCGAGATCGCTGTGGAACGAATGCGATTCACCTGAGTTACAAGGCGCTAACCGCCTTCGCAGCAATTTACCGTGTCCGATCAGCAGGATAATTCAGAAACCGTTCGGCTGAAAAAAGTGAATGAGGACTTAACCCGCAGCCTCCGCCGCTGCCGGGAGCTGGTCGACGATTGCCGCCACAAGCTCGCAGCCAATTCGAACGAGCCGATGCTGTCCGACAATGACGACGATGAGGACCAAGAGAGCGATCTCGCCTGACGGCGGACGTCAGCTGTTCGCCCATTCCTTCGTCTTGTCGAGAATCGTCAGTTCACGGAGCAGCGCGTCCACATCGCGCGTGAGTTCCGGCAGAAAGCTCACCTGGTGGCGCGCGCCGCGATAACTTTCCGCCATCAGGATCGCATCGAGCAGGATCGGGACGACAAGGCTTTCGGGATCATCGAGCTCCGCCAGCGAGCGTAGCCGCTCGAGCGCCTTGTGCCGCGCTCCCTCGGGATTCGACAGCGCCTCGGTGCGCCCGATGAACCATCCCATATGCTCACTCCTTGCGACTTTTCCCAAGGATATCGCACTCGCGGAACCAAGGAAGTTCAGGCCGCCGCGCGTGCGGCGCAGTTCGGCGCTGGCGCTAACCGAATCGCAGGCGTAGGAACCCCCCGAGCGTTAGCCGAGTTTGGCCTGTTGGCGCGTGGGTTCTCTTCGCGCCTGTTCATATTACCAGCAAGCGGGGATGGGGCCTTCCTGAATTGAACCGGGTGCCACGCTGTTACGAAAGCGGTTTTCGTCTGGGACCAATGCTGCGCGCCGGAGCAGCGTTCGGCCTGGCCCTGCTGACCGCCGGATGCAACCGCGGCATCCTCGACCCGGTCGGTCCAGTCGCGAGCGCCGAGAAGACGATCCTGATCAACTCCACGGCGATCATGCTGGCGATCATCATTCCGACGATGATCGCGACGGTCGCCTTCGCCTGGTGGTTCCGGCGCGGGAACGCCAAGGCGACCTATCTCCCCGACTGGGAATATTCCGGCGCGATCGAGCTGGTCGTCTGGTCGATTCCGGCGTTGACGATCATGTTGCTCGGAGGAATTGCGTGGATCGGAAGCCATGACCTGGAGCCGAGCCGGCCCCTGAAATCGAACGTGCCGCCCTTGAAGGTCGAAGTCGTTTCGCTCGATTGGAAATGGTTGTTCATCTACCCCGACCAGGGCATCGCGACGGTCAACCAGCTCGTCATTCCGGCCGGAACGCCGGTCAGCTTCCGCCTGACCTCGGCGACAGTATGGAACAGCTTCTTCGTTCCGCAGATGGGGACGATGATCTACACGATGCCGCGCATGACGACCCGCCTGAACCTGCAGGCGGATCGCGAGGGGCTGTTCCAAGGGCTGTCCGCGCACTTCAGCGGCGACGGGTTCCCCGGAATGCAGTTCCAGGTTCAGTCCCTGCCGCGCGACCAGTTCGCGATGTGGGCTCAAGCCTCACATGGCGGTCCCGCGCTCGATCTTGCGGGGTACGGCCAGCTTCAGAAGCCGAGCAGCTACGTGAAGCCGTTCACCTACGGCTCGGTGGTTCCGGGCCTGTTTGACGCCATCGTCGCAAACCGCCCACCGCCGTCCGTCTCGCCTAATACGACGCCGCCGGCGATGCACGTTTCACCCAAGCCTCCGCTGGAATCGTCGAATGTTCGGTAAGCTCAGTTGGAATGCGATCCCGATCGATCAGCCGATCCCCCTGATCACTTCGCTGGTCGTCATACTCGCGATCGCGGGCATCGGCATTTGGGTCACGGTGAAAGGCTGGTGGCCGTATCTCTGGAACGAGTACATCACCTCGACCGACCACAAGCACATCGGCATCATGTACATCGTACTGGCGCTGCTGATGCTGGTGCGCGGCTTCGCCGACGCCATCATGATGCGTGCGCAGCAATCGCTCGCGATCGGTGCGTCGCAGGGTTACCTGCCGCCCGAACATTACAATCAGATCTTCTCCGCCCACGGCACGATCATGATCTTCTTCATGGCGATGCCGATCATCATCGGGCTCATGAACTTCGTCGTTCCGCTGCAGCTTGGAGTGCGCGACGTCGCCTTCCCGACGATGAACAATGTCAGCTTCTGGCTGACCGCTTCAGGCGCTCTCCTCGTCAACGTCAGCCTCTTCGTGGGTGAGTTTGCGCGAACCGGTTGGCTCGGTTTCCCGCCGCTGAGCGAGAAGGCGTTCTCCCCCGGGGTGGGCGTGGATTACTATCTCGTCGCGCTGCAGATATCCGGCGTCGGTACGGTGCTCACCGCCGTCAATTTCGTAACGACCATCCTCAAGACCCGCGCGCCTGGCATGAGCTACCTGCGAATGCCGATCTTCTGCTGGACCTCCCTTGCGTCCAACCTCCTCATCCTCGCGGCCTTTCCGGTCCTGACCGTGTCCCTGGGCCTGCTGATGCTCGACCGTTACCTCGGCTTCCATTTCTTCACGAACGACGGCGGCGGCAACTCGATGCTCTACATGAACCTGATCTGGGTCTGGGGGCATCCCGAGGTGTACATCCTCGCCCTGCCGGCCTTCGGCATTTACTCGGAGGTCGTCTCGACCTTCTCCGGAAAACCCTTGTTCGGCTATCGCTCGATGGTCTTCGCGACGCTCGCGATCTGCATCATCTCGTTCATGGTCTGGCTGCACCACTTCTTCACCATGGGCGCCGGAGCCGACGTGAACGCGATCTTCGGAATCGCGAGCATGATAATCGGCGTTCCGACCGGCGTGAAGATCTACAATTGGCTGTTCACGATGTACGGCGGCCGGGTCCGCTTCAACGTGCCGATGTACTACGCGATCGGCTTCATGCTCACCTTCGTGATCGGCGGCCTCACGGGCGTCCTGCTCGCGATCCCGCCGGTCGATTTCGTCGTACACAACAGCCTCTTCCTGGTGGCGCATATCCACCAAGTGATCATCGGCGGCGTCGTCTTCGCAGTGATGGCGGGGTACACCTACTGGTTCCCGAAGGCGTTCGGATTCACCCTCGACGAGCGGCTCGGGAAGATGATCTTCTGGTGCTGGTTCATCGGCTTCCATCTCGCCTTCATGCCCCTCTACGTCCTAGGCTTCTGGGGCGCGACGCGGCGGATGCAGCACATCCCGGACCCCAGCTGGGCGCCGTGGCTGGATGTCGCTTTCGTCGGCGCGGCGATCATCGGGCTGGGGATCGCGCTGACGGTCGTCCAGCTGGTCTATTCGATCAATACGCGAGAGCAGCGCCGGGACGTGACCGGCGATCCCTGGGACGGGCGGACGCTCGAGTGGCTGACCCTGTCACCGCCGCCGCACTACAATTTCGCAGTGCTCCCCGACGTACATGGCGAGGAAGCCTATTGGATTCGCAAGCAGACCGCGATCAAGATGGACCAGCTGATCGAAGAGCCGGACTATCAGCCGATAGAGATGCCGGTGAACACACCCACCGGGGTGATCGTCGCTTTCTTCGCCTCCGTCTGCGGATTCGCGATCATCTGGTATATCTGGTGGCTGGCCATCCTCGGCCTGATCGGCGCCTTCGCCATCTTCGTCTGGTACGCGTGGCGCGACGAGCATGAGCATATCATCCCGGTCGAAGAGGTCAGGGCCAATGCGCGCGAGCGGCGCCGCATCCGCATGGAACACCTCCACAACCTGAGCCAGTCGACATGACCGTCGGGACCGAAGCACCGCTTATCGGCCTCACTCACGGCGGCTCGGAGAACACCGGGCTAGGCCATCGCGGGCCGGAATCGAAGAGCATCGTCGTTCCTTACGGCTTCTGGCTGTTCGTGCTTTCGGACATGGTGCTCTTCTCGGCACTGTTCGCCACTTACGCCACGCTGGTGCACGCTACCGATGGCGGTCGGACGACCAACCAGCTGTTCCACCGCGACCTGGTCGCGGTCGAGACGATGGCGCTGCTCGTGTCGAGCTTCGTCTGCGGCCTGGCGATGATCACGGCCAAGCGCCGGAACATGCTGTGGACGCAGGGCTGGTTGCTTGTGACCGGCTTGCTCGGCGTCGTCTTCCTGTCGATTGAGCTTTACGAATTCGTCTCGATGATCGGCGAGGGCGCCGGCCCGCAGCGCAGCGCCTTCCTGTCGGCTTTCTTCACACTCGTCGGTTGCCACGGCGCGCACGTGACGTGCGGCCTGCTGTGGCTCGGAACGATGATGGCGCAGATCTGGGCCAAGGGGTTCCAGCCGCACATCATGCGGCGGCTGCTCTGCTTCAGCATCTTCTGGCACGCCCTCGACATCATCTGGGTGGCCATCTTCACCATCGTCTATCTGATCGGGACATTGCCATGAACGAACCGGAACTCGAACAGCGCAACGTGGCGCCCGGAGCTCCGCACGACAGCATGCTGAGCGAGACGATCAGCTACGTGATCGGCCTCGCGCTGGCGCTGATCCTGACAGGCGTCTCCTTCTGGGTCGCCTCGACGTCGGTCCTGTGGGGGCCCGGGGTCGCAACCGGTCTCGTCGTGCTCGCCATCGCGCAGATGGGCGTCCACCTGGTCTTCTTCCTCCACATCACCAGCGGGCCGGACAACACCAACAACGTCCTCGCTCTCGCCTTCGGCGTGCTGATCGTCTTCCTCGTGATGATCGGAACCATTTGGATCATGGCGCACATGAACGCGAACATGGGCGTGAGTCCCGAACTGATGAACCTGCAGATGCAGCACTGACGCCGCGGCAATGATGCGCAGATGAGACAGGCGGGGGCGCTCTTCGAAGCGCGAGCGCTTCAGCCCCCTTGTCGCTCCCAGAACCCCTCGCTAAAGGCCACGCCATTCGCCCCGGACGCCCTGTCCGGAGCGGCGTCGCAAGCGTGCCGGTCCCGGCACCAATGCAACAAGCGTCAAAAGGGGAATGATGGCCACCAAGGCACAATCCGCTGAGGTTCCCAGGACCACAGGGAGCGAAAATTCCGACGGCTACCGGCGGCGTGACTTCCTCAACGTTGCCGCTGTCAGCTTCGCCGGCGTCGGCACGGTGGCGGCGATCGCGCCGCTGATCGTCCAGATGTCGCCCTCCGCCGACGTGCTCGCGCAGGCGACGACGGAGGTGGACATTTCGAAGATCCAGCCGGGCCAGGGCATCAAGACGATCTGGCGCAAGCAGCCCGTCTTCATCCGCAACCTCCTGCCCAAGGAAATTGCCGAAGCGAACGCCGTCCCGCTGAGCGCCCTCCGCGATCCGCAGACGCTCGCCGAGCGCACCAAGCCCGGCAAGGCCAACTGGCTGATCACGCTCGGCGTCTGCACCCATCTCGGCTGCGTTCCGCTGGGCATCGGCGAGGGCGAGAACAAGGGTCCGTACGGCGGCTATTTCTGCCCGTGCCACGGATCGATGTACGACACGGCGGCCCGCATCCGGCAGGGTCCCGCGCCCAAGAACCTGGAGGTTCCTGACTACAAGTTTACGGGACCGACCAGCGTCCTGATCGGCCAGAAGGGGTAGACCGACAGATGAGCTTTTCCTGGGCGAGGCCCTACGAACCCAAGCACCCGGCCATGCGCTGGATCGATGAGCGCCTGCCGCTCCCTCGGGTTGTATACGGAGCGATCGGCGGCGGTTATCCGGTCCCGCGGAACCTCAATTACTGGTGGAACTTCGGAGTTCTCGCCGGGATCTTCCTGACGATCCAGATCATCACCGGCATCGTCCTCGCGATGCATTTCTACGCGACCACGGACGGCGCATTCAATTCGGTCAACCAGCTGATCATGCGTGACGTCAATGCGGGGTGGCTGCTTCGCTACGCGCATATGAACGGAGCAAGCTTCTTCTTCATCGTCACATACATCCACATCTTCCGAGGGCTCTTCTACGGATCATACAAGGCGCCGCGCGAGCTCGTGTGGATGCTCGGCCTCGTCATCTACCTGCTGATGATGGCGACCGCATTCATGGGCTACGTCCTTCCCTGGGGCCAGATGAGCTATTGGGGCGCGCAGGTCATCACCGGCTTCTTCTCGGCCTTCCCGTTGGTCGGCGAGCCAATCCGCGTCTGGCTGCTCGGCGGCTATGCGCCGGACGAGGCGGCGCTGACGCGTTTCTTCTCGCTCCATTATCTGCTGCCGTTCGTGATCGCCGCGGTCGTGATCCTGCACATCTGGGCGCTGCACATTCCGGGGTCGAGCAATCCGACCGGAGTGGACGTCAAGGACGAGCGCGACACGCTGCCGTTCCACCCGTTCTACACAGCCAAGGACGGCTGGTTCGCCGCGTGCGTCCTGCTGCTCTATGCAATCGTGACCTATTTCGCGCCGAACTACCTCGGCCACCCGGACAATTACATTCCGGCCAATCCCTTGGCGACGCCGGCGCACATCGTGCCTGAATGGTATTTCTGGCCGTTCTACGCGATCCTTCGTTCGTTCACGGTCGATTTCATCCTGCCGGCGAAGCTGTGGGGCGTGCTGGCGATGTTCGGCTCGATCCTGCTGCTGTTCTTCCTGCCGTGGCTCGACAAGTCGCCGGTCCGGTCCGGATCCTATCGTCCGCTGTTCAAGCGCTTCTTCTGGCTGCTCGTCGCGGACGTGATCATCCTCGGCTATGTCGGTGGCGCTCCGATCAATTGGTGGCGCACGGCGCTCGGCCAGGCCGCCGCGGCTTACTACTTCCTCCATTTCCTCGTGATCCTGCCGATCGTCTCGGCGCTGGAGACGCCGCTTCCCCTGCCAAGCTCGATCAGCGAGTCCGTGCTGCACGGAGAAGCTGCTGAAGCTGCGCCCGCAGGTCAGAAGAAGCGCCGCGGCGGGTCCGTGGTTACGGCAAGCGCCGAGTAAGGGGACAGGCAAGCACATGCGTTTCATCCTGGGGTTCATCGGCGCGGTCTTCGCCCTCATCCTGACGATCTCGCTGATCAGCGGGCTGTCGACCTATTTCAGCAATCCGCCGGCGCCGCTTGCGTCGGACGAGTTCCACAAGGAGCCGAAGGAGCTGCGTCTCGCCAGCGACGGTCCGTTCGGCAAGTTCGACAACCAACAGCTGCAGCGCGGTTTCCAGGTGTACAGCGAGGTCTGTTCGGCCTGCCACAGCCTGAAGCTGGTCTCGTTCCGCGACCTGAAGGAAATCGGCTACAATGACGCCGAGGTGAAGAAGATCGCGTCGGACTGGAAGGTCCAGACGCCGAGTCTCAACCCGGACACGGGCGAACCCTCGACGCGCAAGCCGCTGCCGTCCGACAATTTCCCGGCGCCGTTCGCGAACGAGATCGCCGCACGCGCCGCGAACAACAACGCGCTTCCGCCCGACCTATCGCTGATCACCAAGGCACGCGAGGGCGGTGCAGCCTATGTCTATTCGCTGATCACCGGCTATCAGAACCAGCCCGCGGACCTGCTCAAGAAGTTCCCCGACGCCAAGACGCCGGCCAACCTCCACTACAACCCGTACTTCGCGAACCTGAACATCGCGATGCCGCCTCCGCTCACGACCAATGGCCAGGTGAGCTACGAAGACGGGACGAAGCCGACCGTCGACCAGATGGCGAAGGACGTCGCCGCGTTCCTCGTCTGGACGGCAGAGCCGAATCTGGCGCGGCGGCATGCCGCCGGAATCGCGGTGTCGGTGTTCCTGCTGATTGCCGCCATCCTCGGCTATCTCGCCTACCAGAACATCTGGCACGATGCGAAGCGGGCGGTCCGCGTCACGGGGGCGCTGGATCCGGACAATCAGGCGAAGAGCCGCCGCGCTAAGGCGAAGGCGGGCGTCGCCGGCTGAGATTAGCCGCAGATTACAACGGCTTCATGCTTGGGGGCCCGGGAACGCAGTAGGAACGCGCCGCCCCACCGTTCGTTCTTGCTGAAACCCTCTGGCTTTCGGCAGGTGTAAGATGCGTATTCCCTATATCAGCCTCATCGCGGCAGGCGCACTGACCCTCGGCGGCTGCGCTTATGGCGATCTCGGCTACGGCCTCGGTTATGGCGGCGGCTACGGCTATGGCGCCTATAACAGCCCATATTACGGCTACGGCTACGGCGATCCCTACTACGGCGGCTTCGGCTCGCCCTACTTCGGCTGGTACGACAACTATTATTACCCGGGCACGGGATACTATGTGTATGACACGTACCGCCGTCCGCACGTGTGGAGCACTCGTCAGCGTACCTATTGGGTCTCTCGCCAGGCGACGTCGAAAGCGACGAAGACGACGAACTGGAGCGGCTTCGAGCGGCGCGCAGAAGTGCGCCGGCATCGCGACCGCGATTAGTCCACCTCTATCCCACTGAGGGCCTGCGCCTGATCAGCACGATCGAGATGAAGCTCATCACCGTCTCGCCATTCTGATTGACGACCGTCGTCAGCGTTCGGAACGAGCCCATTTCGGGCCGGCTGCGCGACGGCGTCTTCTCGAGGATCTGCCCGCGCACGTGGAGAGTATCTCCCGGATACACGGGCTTCTTCCACCGAAGCTCGTCAATTCCCGGAGAGCCGAGGCCCGCCTGCTCGTGCGCGACGACGTGCCTCGCGATCACCGCCATGACCATTGCGGCGGTGTGCCAGCCGCTCGCCGCGATGCGTCCGAAATGTGTCTTGGCGGCTTCTTCGTCAGAAAGATGGAAAGGCTGAGGATCGTACTTGCGCGCAAATTCCAGGACTTCGTCCCGGGTGACATTGTACGAGCCGAATTCCGTCTCGGCGCCGATTTCCAGGTCTTCGAAATAGATCATCGGAAGGGCGCATAGCCGGGCGCAAATGTTGGCGCTACGCTTAGTCCGTGGCGACCCAATCACCTATCGGATCCCGGTGGCACCCGCGCCTGATCGAGGCGGCGATGGCGCTCAACGAGAATCGCCTCGACGTCGCGGAGCGGCTGCTGAAGCCGCACCTCAAGGAAGATCCTTTCGATGCCGCGGCGATCCGGATGCTGGCGGAGCTGGCCGCGCGGATCGGCCGCTGGAAGGATGCCGAGAACCTCCTGCGGCGGGCAGTTGAACTGGCGCCCGGTTGGGCAGCCGCAAAGGCGAACCTGGCGCTGGTCCTCGGCCGGATGGGTCGTCCCGCCGAAGCCCTTGAGCTGCTCGACGACGTCTTCGCGATCGAGCCGGAGGAGCTTGGCCATTGGAACCTCAAGGCCGCGACGCTCGGGCGCGTGGGCGACTTCGACGAGGCAATCCGCCTCTATGAGGAGGTGCTCGCCAAGGCGCCGTCTCAACCCCGCGTGTGGTTGAGCTATGGACACATGTTGAAGACGGTGGGCCGGCAGGCGGAGGGCATCAAGGCCTATCGCAAAGCCATCCAGATCAGGCCGGCGCTCGGCGAGGCATGGTGGAGTCTCGCGAACCTGAAGACCGTACAGTTCGAAGACAGCGACCTTGCGGCGATGACGGAGGCGCGATCCGCGCCGGACCTCAGCGACGAGGATCGTTTCCACCTCGATTTTGCGCTCGGCAAGGCGATGCACGACGCCGGCCGCGCCGACGAAGCCTTCGCTCATTATTCCCGCGCGAATGCATTGCGCCTGAAATCGCAGCCCTACCGCCCGGAAGACTTGAGCCGGGCTGTCGATCGCTGCGTCGAGGCATTCACCGCAAGCGCATTCGCGGATCGGTCTGGAGGCTGCGAAGCGCGCGACCCGATCTTCATCGTCGGCATGCCGCGCGCCGGGTCGACGCTCGTCGAGCAAATTCTCTCGTCGCACAGCCTCGTGGAGGGCACGACCGAGCTTCCCGACATTCCCATCCTCGCGCACAAGCTCGGGCGCTATCCCAAGGCCATCCTCGAGGCATCGCCCGACGAACGACGCGCGCTTGGAGAGGAATATCTGAAGCGCGCGAGCGTCCAGCGCCGAACCGACACGCCTTTCTTCATCGACAAGCTGCCCAACAACTGGCTGTATGTGCCTTTCATCCAGCTCATGCTGCCCAACGCCAAGATCGTCGACGCGCGGCGACATCCGCTCGGCTGCTGCTTCTCCAACTTCCGGCAGCATTTCGCCCGCGGCCAGGACTTCACTTACGACCTGGCGCATGTCGGCCGCTATTATGCGGATTATGTGCGGCTGATGGCGCATATCGACGCGGTCCTTCCCGGCCGCGTGCACCGCGTGATCTACGAACGGATGGTGGACGACACGGAGGCCGAGGTGCGATCGCTCCTCGATTATTGCGGACTCGAGTTCGAGCCGGCGTGCCTCGAGTTCTACAAGACCGAACGGGCGGTGCGAACGGCAAGCTCGGAGCAAGTCCGGCAGCCGATCTATCGCGACGCGACCGAGGAGTGGCGCGCGTACGAGAAACATCTCGGTCCGCTCAAGGACGCACTCGGGCCCATCGTCGAGAGCTATCCCTCCGCACCCGCGTCCTGAACGCAACGGTAGCGCAACATTCGTCGGCTGCCCGACAAACTGGCGTTGACAAGCTTTGGCTCCTCTGTCGCAATGCTGTCATATAGCCGAAATGGGGGCGTTCGCATGACCGACCACAGCTTCCGCGCGATCACGCTCGGGCTCCTCGCATCCACCGCGCTGGCGACGCCGGCGTTCGCGCAGACCGCGCAGCCGCAGACGACGGGACAGTCGCCGGCTCCGGGCACCAACGCCACGGATGTGACGGCGCCTCCGCCGCGGGTGCAGCAAGCGCAGGCAGGGCAAGTCCCCGATCAGACCGAAATCATCATTACGGCGACCAAGCGCGAAGAGAATCTGCAGAACGTTCCCATCAGCGTGCAGGTGCTCGGCAGCCGCAGGCTCGATCAGCTCAACATTTCGAATTTCGAACAGTTTACGAAGCAACTCCCGGCCGTAACGTTCCTCACGACGCAGCCCGGCATGACGACCGTCTACATGCGGGGCGTGTCTGCCGCGGGCGGCACCAACGCCGAGGGCAATCACTCCGGGCCGTTGCCGCAGGTCGGCTTCTATCTCGACGAGCAGCCTATCACGACGATCGGCGGAACGCTCGACGTGCACATCTACGACATTGCGCGGATCGAGAACCTGTCTGGTCCACAGGGCACGCTCTACGGCGCGTCGAGCGAGGCGGGCACGATCCGGATCATCACCAACAAGCCGGAGCTCGGAAAGACCTATGGCCGGGTGGATGGCGAGCTGAACTGGGTCGATCACGGCAACATGGGCGGCAAGGCCGAGGGAATGATCAACCTTCCGGTCGCCAGGAACATCGCCTTCCGGGCCAGCGGTTTCTATGAGCGGGATGCCGGATTCATCGACAACGTGGCTGGCTCACGGACCTACTGCGGCACCACGATATTCGATCCCGTATCCGGGGATCCTACCGGATGCGTCCTCGACGGTCCAACTGTCACCAACGCGGGCCTGGTCAAGAAGAACTTCAACTACCAGACCCTCTACGGCGGGCGGGCGGCGCTGAAGATCGACCTCGACGACAATTGGACGGCCGAGCCGACGTTCCTGTACCAGAAGAGCTACTCCAACGGAGTCTTCTTCTACGATCCCAAGCTCGGGGACCTGAAGATCGACCGGTTCCGGCATGAATGGCTGAGGGACCGTTTCTGGCAGGCTGCGCTGACGGTGCAGGGGAAGATCGCCAACTTCGACGTGACCTATGCCGGCGCCTACATGGACCGCCCGAACAAGGGCATCAACGATTACGCGGATTACACCGACGCGTACGACCGCCTCTACCAGAGCTACGGCGGCCTCGCTTACTGGTTTTATCTACAGGATGCAGCGGGCAACTTCGTTTCAAACCCCCAGCAGTGGATCGTCGGCACGAACCACTTCAAGAAATTCAGCCAGGAGCTGCGCATTGCATCGCCGATCGAGAACCCGTTCCGCGTGATCGCCGGCGCTTTCTACCAGCGGCAATCAAACTTCATTCATCAGGATTACAAGGTTGACGACCTGGGCCCGCAGGTTTCGGTCAACGGGTTCCCGGGAACCTTGTGGTTGACACAGCAAAAGCGCGTCGATCGCGATTATGCCCTGTTCGGCGAGGCCAGCTGGGACGTCTTGCCCAAGGTGACGCTGACTGCCGGCGCGCGCCTTTTCAGGTACGACAACAGCCTGATCGGCTTCTTCGGGTTCGGTCGTAACCCGTCCGGGGGTTTCACCGACACGCCGTTCAACGCGGCGGGGAGCTCACGCACTGGCGTTGTCGGCTGCTTCCTCAACAATGGCGAGACGCTTGGGGAAGCGCTTGCCAATGGCGAGGACCCGATCACAATTGGATTCGCGCCTGCCGTAGTGCCAGGCAGTCCATGCACCAATCTCGGCGTTTTCTCGAACGGGAAGGTGCTTCCGAAACACGCGAAGGGCAACGGAGTTACCTGGCGTTTCAATGGACAGTGGAAGCCGCGCAGCAACGTCATGTTGTACGCGACCTGGTCGAAGGGCTTCCGCCCGGGCGGCATCAACCGGCGCGGCACCCTTCCGCCGTACGCTCCCGATTATCTCTACAATCTGGAGGTCGGCTGGAAGACCACATTCGGACCAGTGCGGTGGAACGGTGCGATCTACCACGAGCTGTGGAAGAAGTTTCAATTCGCCTTCCTCGGCGCGAACAGCTTCACCGAGATCCACAACGCCAAGGATGCCCGCATCAACGGCATCGAGACGGACGTCAATTACGTCCACGGAGGTCTGACTCTAAATGCAAGCGCGGCGTACACAAACGCCAAGACCAAGGGCAACATCTGCACCTTTTCGCAGGATACCGACCCGAATTGCGGATCGATCGTCGACACTGGAGGCGGGACCCTGGTCCAGGATTTCATTGCAGCGCCAAGCGGCACGCGCCTTCCCGTAACGCCCAAGTTCAAAGGCTCCGCCTCTGCTCGATACACGTGGGCCGCATGGGGCGAGGCCAAGGCGCATGTGCAGGGCGTGGTCACCTATCAGGGTTCCGCACCGTCGTCGCTCCGAACTCAGATTCAGCTTGTCGGGACTCCCACTGATGTGACCGCCTTCTGCGCAGCAGCAGGTGCGCTGACCCCGGCGGGCTACTGCAATCCGAATGTCTTCCAAGGCAAGCTGCGCTCGGCGACCTTGGTCGACTTGTTCGCCGGGCTCGACTGGCGCCGGTGGAACATCGAGATCTTCGGGACGAACGTCTTTGACAAGCGCAACGATCTCAGCCGCTTCACCGCCTGCGGTAGCTGCGTACGCGCCCTGGTCGTGCCGGGCCGTCCGCGGACGATCGGTGTCAGGGCGGGCATGAAGTTTTGAGTCGGAGCGGCGGGAAACTGCCCCGCCGCTCTTCGTTCGAAGCCGACATGAGCGTTCCCGTGCGCACAACTGGTGCGCAGATCCGTTATATTGCAGCGATTCTCGTGCTGGCGGCGATCTGGCTCGCCATGCTCATCTGGGGCGGTGGCGCGCTGGACCATACGATCTACGAAGCGCTTTACGTCGGCGGACGCCCGGCTTTGGTAACGGTCGCGCGTCTATTCACCGCACTGGGTGAGCCGACAGTGCTGATCGCCGCCGCGGCGGGGGCGGCATTCCTGCTGTGGCGGGCGGGCCATCGTCACCTGCCGTGGATCCTCATCGCGATCACGATGATTGGCCGCGGTTTAAGCGAGCTTCAGAAATACTGGATCGCGCGGGCCCGTCCCGACGTCGAGCCGCACCTCGTGATCGTGAAGACCTCGTCGTTCCCGAGCGGCCATGCCACGAGCTCCATGATCTTCTACCTGACGATGGCCCTGGCGCTGACCGTCGGAACCCGCTGGCATCGCAGGGCTGCGGCAGGAGCGATCCTGCTCTCGCTCCTGATCGGCACGAGCCGAGTGATGCTCGGTGTCCACTGGCCGAGCGACGTCGTCGGCGGGTGGGCATTCGGAATGCTGTGGGTCCTGCTCACGCTGCGGCTCGCCGGACGCCTGATTCAGGACTAAGATCAGCGCAGAAGAGCGGAGGTCTCAATGGATCGTTCACGGCCGTTCACCTGGATCGCATCGGCGATCTTCGCGCTGATGGCGCTCGTCCATATCTATCGGCTGGTCAGGCCATTCGACGTCGTGATCGGCAGCTGCCATTTCCCGCAATGGGCCAGTGCCGTCGTCGCTGTCGTCGCTGCCGGACTGAGCTGGATGCTGTGCCGCGAGGCGAGGGGCACTTCCGGCCCTTAGTTGCGCCAGGCAATACTTTGAAGGAACGCTAGATATTGAACCGGAAGAGCATCACGTCGCCGTCCTGGACGACGTAATCCTTGCCTTCCGAGCGCATCTTCCCTGAGTCCTTCGCGCCGGTTTCGCCGCCGCAATTGACGAAATCGTCATAGCCGATCGTCTCGGCACGGATGAAACCTCGCTCGAAATCGGTGTGGATCTCTCCGGCGGCTTCGGGAGCGCGTGCTCCGCGGTGAACGGTCCATGCGCGCGCTTCCTTCGGGCCGGCAGTGTAGAAGGTGATGAGCCCGAGTAGCTCGTAAGCCGCATGGATCATGCGGTTGAGGCCCGTCTCGTGGAGGCCCAGGTCGGACAGGAATGCGTCGCGCTCGTCGGCCGGGAGCGTGGCGATCTCCGCCTCGATCGCCGCGGAGATGACGACGGCCTTCGCGCCCTCGCTCGCCGCTTTCTCGAAGACGCGCTCCGACAATGCATTGCCGCTTGCGGCTTCGCCCTCGTCTACATTGCAGACATAAAGCACGGGCTTGCCCGTCAGCAGCTGCGCGCGCTGCAGTGCCTTCGCTTCCTCGGCGTCCTTCGGCTGCACGAACCGCGCCGGCTTCGACGCACGCAGCAGGTCCAGCGCCTGGCCGAGCACCGACGACTCGATTTTCGCTTCCTTGTCGCCCTGCTGAGCTTTCTTGACGAGGTTCGGCACACGCCGCTCGAGCGATTCGAGGTCTGCAAGCATCAGTTCGGTCTCGACCGTCTCAGCGTCGGCAATTGGGTCCACGCGGCCTTCCACATGGGTCACGTCGCCGCCCTCGAAGCAGCGCAGGACGTGGATGATCGCGTCCACCTCGCGGATGTTGGCGAGGAACTGGTTGCCCAGGCCTTCGCCTTTCGATGCGCCACGGACGAGGCCAGCGATGTCGACGAACTCGATCTGCGTTTCGATCTCCTGCGCAGACTTGGCGATCCGCGCGATGTCGTCGAGCCGCTTGTCCGGCACGGCCACGCGGCCGATGTTGGGCTCGATCGTGCAGAAGGGGTAGTTCGCGGCCTGCGCTGCGGCAGTCTCGGTCAATGCGTTGAATAGCGTCGATTTGCCGACGTTCGGCAGGCCGACGATGCCGCAGCGGAAGCCCATGGTTTCTCCAAGTCTCGTTCGCCATTGCGAGCAAAGCGAAGCAGCAATCCACGAATGGACGTCGCTACGCTCCTCGCGATGACGGGGTTCGGGCGCCCTCTACGCGAAGTTGAAGGAAATGCTCAACCGTTCGCCTTTACCGGTGCCGGCGAGCACTTCGTGGCGGAGCCAGCTTTCCCACATCAGCAGCAGCCCAGGTCGCGGCTCGACGGTCGCGAAGCTCTCAGGTCGCGGCGGCGCGGCCATCATCAGCGGCAGACGTGGATCCTCGAACCTGATCGAGCCCGAGCCTTTCGGCACTTCGATGTAAAGCGCGCCCGAAATGATGCTGTGCGGGTGAATGTGTCCACTGTGATGTCCACTGGATTTCAACAGGTTCACCCACAGGCTGTCGAGCTTCGGCTTGCGCGCCCGATCGAAACTGGCGGCGCGTGCGAATTCAACAGCGTGGCGCGTCAGAATCCTTGCGAGATCAGCGAACGCCGGATCGCGGCGCGGCAAGTCGTTCAACGAAGCATAGCTCGTATAGCCCGAGTAGCGATGCTCCTTGGACCATTGGCAACCGGCGCGATCGTCCTTCGCAAGCGTCCGGATCGAGTGTGCCAGCTCTGTCAGGAGCCGCTGGTCGGCGATCTCTGCCTCGTACAGTTGAGTGACGAACAGGCTGCGGATCATGACTCCCCCGTAGAGTCCTGATATCCGGGGCGGAAGGGGCTGGATGACGGACGTATTCGTCTCCTATGCGCGGCCGGACGAGCCGCAGGCCAAGCGCGTCGCGGATGCGCTCCACGCGCTGGGCTATCGGGTCTGGCGCGACGATGAGTTGCCGGCTCACCGCGCCTACGCGGACGTGATCGAGGAGCGGCTCAAGAGCGCCAAAGCGGTCGTGGTGCTGTGGTCGGTCGAGGCTGTTAAGTCGCATTGGGTGAGGGCCGAGGCCGATGCAGCGCGTTCCGCGGGATCGATCGTGCAGGCCATTCTCGACGGGGCGTTGCCGCCCATGCCCTTCAATCAGATCCAGTGCGCGGACCTCTCTGGTTGGAGCGGTGACGTGGACGCTGCAGGCTGGCGCAAGCTTGCCGCAAGCGTGGAGGCCCTCGCGGGGGCGGCGCAGGCTCCGCAAGCAAAGCGGCCGAAGTCTCGCCAGGTGTCGGTCTGCGTGCTGCCTTTTGAGAACATGAGCGGCGAGGCGGAGCAGGAGTATTTCAGCGACGGTATCAGCGAGGACATCACCACCGATCTGTCGAAGGTGTCTGCGCTCTCAGTCACCGCCCGCAACACGGCTTTTACGTTCAAGGGCCGGTCCGTGAACGTCTGCGATACTGCGGCAAAGCTTGGCGTGACCCATGTGCTCGAAGGCAGCGTGCGCAAGGCCGGGAACCGCGTCCGCATCACGGCGCAATTGATCGACGGCACGACGGGCGATCACGTTTGGGCCGAACGCTACGACCGCGATCTCACCGACATCTTCGCCATTCAGGACGAGATCAGCGAAGCGATCGTCGACGCCCTCAAGGTCAAGCTGCTGCCTCGCGAAAGAAAGGCAATCGAGAACCGCGGCACAACCAATGCGGAGGCATACAATCTCTTCCTGATGGCTCGGCAGTACTGGATCGACGGCGACTTCGGCGAGAGCGGGCGAGAGCGGCGAGTGATCCGTATCTGCGAACGAGCGACGGCGATCGATCCCAATTATGCCCAGGCCTGGGCGCTCATGGGTCTTGCGCAAGCAAATCTTCGCTACGCGTATACGGGGAACGAGGCGTTGAACGACGGTTCCGATGCTGCAAGCCGTGCGCTCGACCTGGATCCGACGATTGCCGAAGCCCATCTGCCGAGAGCGTGGCACTTTGCGATGGGTGGCCGCGACGCGGAGGCGGAGGCGGAGATCGAAACTGCACTTCGTCTCAACCCGGACTCGTGGGAAGCCAACAAGGAGGCGGCGCGCGTTTTTTATCGTCAGGGCAAGCTCGACGCTGCAACGCGCTACCTCGAACGCGCAACCGAACTCGCGGAGACCGACTTTCACAGCCGCGGAATGCTGTCCGCGCTCTATCTTGCGCGTGGGGACAAGGATCGCGCTCGCGACTGTGCGGCGAAGATGATCGAGCATGTCGAGGGAGCGCTCGCGCGCGATCCGGACAATGGCGCCGCGCTGGCCTATGGGGCGCTGAGCTTCGCCGCGGTCGGCAATGCCGACCGGGCACGCGAGTGGATCGACCGGGCGCTGATGCTCGACCCCGAGAACATGTACATGCGCTATAATCTCGCGTGGCCGGTGCTCGCATTCTTTGGCGACAAGGAACAGGCGCTGGAGTTGCTGGAACCGGCACTCAAGAGAGCAGGGAAGACGCTGATCAGCCTCGCTGCGGCGGATCGCAACCTCGACGTCTTGCGCGACGATCCGCGATTTCAGAGCATGCTTGAAGCGGCGAAAGCGCGGGTCTCCGACGAGCCGGCGCAAATCAGTCCGGCTGCTGCATCCTCAGTGCCACTTCGCTCATGAAGCGCGGGTCGTCTCCGTCCGCCAGCCACTCCGCCTCGGCTGCGATCGCAGCGAGCATGTCAGATAGAGTATCCATTTCGGCCTTGGCGTAATTGCCAAGCACGTGGGGCGTGACGAGGTCCTTTCGGCCGGGACCCGGATGCCCGATGCCGATGCGGACACGCCTGAACTCCGGCCCGAGCGCCGCGTCGATCGACCGCAGCCCGTTGTGGCCCGCGAGCCCGCCGCCGACACGGACCTTCACCTTGAACGGGGCGAGGTCGAGCTCGTCGTGGAAGACGGTGAGCGCGTCCATGTCGAGCTTGTAGAAACGCAGGGCCTGCTGAACGGCGTCGCCGCTGTCGTTCATGAAGGTCTGAGGCTTCAGCAGCATCACTCGCTGCCGGCCGATCCGGCCCTCCGCGATCAGGCTGCGGAACTTCTTCTGCCAGGGACCGAAGTCTTGCGTCTCGGCAATGACGTCGGCGGCCATGAAGCCGACATTGTGCCGGTGGAGCGCATATTTCGCGCCCGGATTGCCGAGGCCGACCCACAGCTGCATGCGCGTCACCTAGCGTGAGCTTCGCACAAAAAGAAACCGCCCGCCGGTGAGGGCGAGCGGCTCTTTGTTCCGAAGGCCCGGAGCGATTATTCTTCGCTCTCGCCGCTTGCGGCTTCGCCGCCTTCCGCAGCTTCCTCGCCTTCGCCGACGGTCGGAACCTCGCCCTCCGGCGCAGCTTCTTCCTCCTCCTCGGCCTTCATCGCCGACGGGGCGACGATGGTGGCGACGGTGAAGTCCTCGTCCGTGTTGGACGGGGTGACGCCCTCAGGCAGCTTCACGGCGCTGATATGCACCGAATCGCCGATCTCCAGTCCGTCGAGCGGCACGTGGATCTCGTTGGGGATATGCGCCGCGTCGCAGACGATCTCGAGCTCATGCACGACGACGTTGAGCACGCCGCCACGCTTGAGGCCCGGCGAGGCGTCTTCGTTGTCGAATTTCATCGGCACCGCGACGTGCACCTTGGTATGCTCGCCGATGCGCAGGAAATCGACGTGGATCGGCCGGCTCGTCACGGGGTGGAAGTCCACCGCTTTCGGCAGGGTCCGGTGGGGCTTTCCTTGAAAGTCGACCATTACGACCGAGTTCATGAAGTGGCCGGTCTGAAGCATCTTGGTCAGGAGCTTCTCCTCGACGTGGATCGAGAGGGGCTCCTTCTTCTCGCCGTAAACCACGGCGGGTACCCGTCCATCGCGGCGCAGTGCTCGGGAGGCTCCCTTGCCAGCCCGGTCGCGCGCTTCGGCGGGCAGCGTCAGCTGTTCGCTCATTTCGCTATTCTCCGATTACAAAAATGCCCCGCCACGCCTCCAGGGATGACCATGGCCGGGGAAGGGCGCGCCCTAGTGGACGGCGCCCAGGAAAGCAAGTTTCAACAGGTCAGTTGACGCGCGCGGACGGGATGCCGAGCTCAGCAAGCCGCACGAGAACGCTGTCCTTGCCCGCGAGGTGCCCGGCGCCGACCGCAACGAAGACGGTGCCCGGCGCCTGCATACGGGCGCGGATCCAGTCGGCCCAGCGGGCATTCCGCTCGATGAACATCATTCGGTACGTGTCGGGCGAGGCTCGTTCGAGCTGACCGAGGACGCGCACGAATACGGCCTGGTCGCCGCGCTTCCAGGCGGATTGCATCTCGGTCATCGAATGAGACAGGCTGCTCATGGCCGGTGCCGCGCCGGGACCGGAGGCAGCCGGCGGCTGCGGAGCGGAAGGCATCCGGTTGAACATCGCAAGCTGCGATTCAAGCGTTTCCAGACCCTCGACCTGCTTGCCCTCGGTTTCTGCGGCGCGGCGAAGCACCATGTCTGCGCCATTGTTAACCTGCATGCCCTGCGAGCGGCCGGCATTGATCGCCATGCGCGTGCTCGCGAGGAAGGATGCGGACGGGGTCACCGAGAGGCTGCGCAGCTGCGGCAGCGGCTGGGCGGTCGGCGCTCCTGGCGCAGGACGCTCCGGAATGAGCGTTTCCAGCACCAGTTCATCCGAGCTTTCGAACGCGTCCTTGACCTGATCGTTGAACCATTCGGACTTGCCATCGAGAGCGTGGAACGTGCCGAAGAGATAGATTGTGGTGTCGGCGTCGCGAACGACGAAGATCGCTGGATCGGCATCGGCCGGGGCTTCCGCCGCCGGAACGGCGGCAGGCATTGCTGCGGCAAGCGCTGCGGCAATGAGAAGACCCATGCACCATCCTTCCGTACGCTCGCGGGCGCAAGGAAGGCGACATGCGTAAGGAGCTTCAAGTCAGCGGATGAGCAGCGTTCGACGCGGCCCAGCCCGTGTCCTACTCCCCCCACGCGCATCAGACCCCCCAGCCCGATACCCGGCGATAATGCTCACTGACTCGTTAAGAAATGTCTAGCGGATTCCACGACATGTGAATTTTTATCCACAGGAACGGCGGCCGATTCGCGCCGAGTCGCAGCTATTGCAGACGGCGTACGCGGTAGCCGTCGCGCTGGAGCAGATCGATGACCGAATCCTTGCCCGCCAGATGGCCTGCCCCGACCGCGACCATGATTGCGCCCGGCTGGCCCATGCGCTGCTCGATCCACTTGCTCCAATTGGCATTGCGGGTCTTGAGCAGCGCCCTCTGAAGCTCGGGCGACCCGGCGAGGTCGTGGTTGAAGCTGCGCGCGATCGCCTTGATGTCTCCCCGAACCCAGGCCGCAAGCATCGCATTGAATTCCTCGCGAGTGTCGCTGGACTGGTCGATTGCCCCTTCTAGCAGCTGTCGCTGCGCACCCTCGGGCAGCCTGTCGAAAAAGCTCAGCTGCTGCAGGTTGCTCTCGAGCTCGCCGACCGGTTTGCCCTGGCCGGTGAAGGTGTTGCGCAATACCATCTCGACGCCCTCATCCCCCTTCAGGCCCATGTCGCGAAACTGATTTCCAAGCAGGATGAAGGCTGCCGCCCAGGTCTCCATCCGGTCGAGCGCCTGCGGAGGAAGGCCGCTCTTGCGGACCGCTTCAGCCAGGGCGGCGCGCTTTTGCTGCGGGACGCGCTGCGCAAGCGGCGGAAGACCGGGCGAGAAAGCGAGCGACGTGAGCGCCTGGAACAGCTTCATCGGGTTCTTGTCGTCGACGATGGTCTCGACAACGAGTTGCTGCGAATTTCCGACCGCTTGGTCGATCTTGGAGGTGCGCCACACATAATTCTGCGGAAGCAGGTGAATCGTCCCGAACAGGTAAATCGTCGTGTCGGCATCGGACACGGCCCACAAGGCAGGCCGAGCGACCTGCGGCGCCTTTGCCACGCTCGCCGTCGGGACGAGCGCCAGGAGGGCTGCGACGGGTGCGAACAGGCGGTACAGCAGCTTTTTCATGTGAACTCCGAAGTGGGAGCTTCGGTTTAGGGGCGCAAGCTTGCCGATTGCTGAAGACACCTTCGCGACTTGCGAGCGGCACAAGCATTCGCCAAAGCCTCGGGGAACCTACTCGCACGGGGCAATTCTCGCTTGAGCCTGAGCTTCCAGGATCTGATCCTCACGCTCCATCGCTATTGGGGCGAGCAGGGCTGTGTCATCCTTCAACCCTATGATCTGGAGATGGGGGCGGGCACGTTTCATCCGGCGACGGTGCTGCGCGCGCTCGGGCCGGATTCGTGGAAGGCGGCCTATGTCCAGCCGTGCCGTCGGCCGACCGACGGTCGGTATGGCGAGAACCCCAACCGGTTGGGGCATTATTATCAGTACCAGGTGGTGCTGAAGCCGAGTCCCGATGATCTTCAGGACCTCTACCTCGGCAGCCTTCTCGAGATCGGCATCGATCCGCTGAAGCACGACATCCGCTTCGTCGAGGACGATTGGGAAAGCCCGACGCTGGGCGCCTGGGGCCTCGGCTGGGAGGTCTGGTGCGACGGGATGGAGGTGACGCAGTTCACCTACTTCCAGCAGGTCGGCGGCTTCGAATGCCGGCCGGTCACCGGTGAGCTGACCTACGGGCTCGAACGGCTCGCGATGTACATCCAGGGCGTCGACAACGTCTTCGACCTCAAGTTCAACGATGAGGGTGTGACCTATCGGGACGTGTTTTTCGAGAATGAGGTCGAGATGTCGACCTATAATTTCGAGGTCGCGGACACGGAGACCTTGTTCGACTCCTTCCGCAAGGCCGCCGCGGAGTGCGAGCGCTGCCTCGAGGCGAAGCTGCCGATTCCCGCCTACGAGCAGGCGATCAAGGCGAGCCACCTATTCAACACGCTGCAGGCGAGGGGGGTGATCAGCGTCGCGGAGCGCCAGGCCTATATCGGCCGCGTCCGCGATCTCGCGAAGGCGGCGTGCGGGGCGTGGATAGAGGTGAAGGGTTACGCCGCCTGATGGCCGACTTTCTGCTCGAGCTGCTCTGCGAGGAGATCCCGGCGCGGATGCAGGCCAAGGCGCGCAACGATCTTGCGCGGCTGTTCGCGGAGAGCACGGCTGCGGCTGGGCTCGAAACCGGTGCGATCGATACCCATTCGACGCCGCGAAGGCTGGTGCTGATCGCTCGCGACGTGGCGGACGCCACTGCCGCGGCGCGAGAGGAGATCAAGGGCCCGCGCTCCTCGGCGCCGCCCGAGGCGCTCGAAGGCTTTCTTCGGAAGACGGGCTTGACCCGCGAACGGCTCGAGGAGCGTGACGGTGTCTTGTTCGCGGTTGTCGAGAGGCCGGGACGCGCCGCGACCGATGTGATTGCCGAAGCGGTGACGCGCATCGTGGGCGATTTTCCCTGGCCCAAGTCGATGCGCTGGGGCTCAGGCTCGCTTCGCTGGGTGCGGCCCTTGCATGGCATCGTCGCGATTCTCGGCGAAGAAATCGTGCCGGTCGAAATCGACGGCATTCGATCGAGCGCAACGACCGTCGGCCACCGCTTCCACCATCCCGGGCCGATTACCATCGGCGGCGCGCACGATTATGCCGAGAAGCTGCGCGCCTGCCACGTCATCGTCGATCAGGACGAGCGCGAGCGCCTGATCCGCGAGGGCGCACAGGCCGCGGCCCAGGACGCCGGACTAATCTTGCTCGACGACGAGGGGCTGGTGGTCGAGAATGCCGGGCTGACCGAGTGGCCGCAGGCGCTGCTCGGCCGCTTCGACCCGGACTTCCTCGACGTTCCGCGCGAGGTGATCGTTCTCACCATGCGCACGAACCAGAAATATTTCGCGTGCCTCGATCAGGACGCGAACCTCACGCCTGCGTTCGTTTGCGTCACCAACGTGAGCGCCAGCGACGGCGGAGCCGCGATCGTCGAAGGCAATCGCCGGGTGCTTGCCGCGCGCCTCGCCGACGCGCGCTTCTTCTGGGAGCAGGACCTCAAGGTTCCGCTGGAGGAGCAGGCGAAGAAGCTGGACGGCATCGTCTTCCACGAGAAGCTCGGAACGGTCGCCGACAAGGTCGAGCGTGTCGCCAGGCTCGCTCGCTGGCTGGTAGAACGACATGTCGTCACCCCCGCGAAAGCGGGGGCCGAGCAAAAAGAAAAACTGGGTTCCCGCCTGCGCGGGAATGACGAGGAGGTGACGGAGCTCGCAGATCAGGCCGAGCGTGCCGCGCGTCTCGCGAAAGCTGACCTCGTCACCGGCATGGTTGGCGAGTTTCCAGAACTGCAGGGGATCATCGGCGGGTACCTTGCCGAGGCTCAGGGGGAGCCAAAGCCAATCGCTGCGGCGATCCGGGATCAGTACAGACCGGTGGGGCAGGACGACGACGTACCCACGGCTGCGGCCACGGTGGCCGTCAGCCTGGCGGACAAGCTGGACACGATCTGTGCTTTCTTCGGGATCGACCAGAAGCCCACGGGCTCAAAAGACCCATTCGCGCTCCGACGTGCAGCGATCGCGTCGATCGAGCTGATTATCCGCAACGACCTTCGCCTTTCACTCGTCGAAGCGGTGCGCGGGGCTCTGGCGATGCGCGCCGGCCAGGCGGTGGACGCGGCATCAGCGCACAGGCTCGATCGAACCGCGCCTCAAGTCCTCGACTTCTTCGCCGACCGCCTCAAGGTCCAGCAGCGCGACGCGGGTGTTCGGCACGACCTCATCGATGCCGTATTCTCGCTCGGTGCAGAGGACGATCTGGTGCGGTTGCTGGCGCGCGTGAACGCTTTGCAATCGTTCGTGGACACGGAGGACGGCGCCGACCTCCTCACGGCGTACAAGCGCGCTGCCAACATTCTCCGGAAGGAGAATTGGACCGGGCCGCAGGTGCTGAGCTCTCCGGCAGAGCAGGGCATTCCGCAGACCGGCGAGGAAGATCCGCTGGTGCTCGTCGAGGATCCGATCCTCAAGGATGCCGTAGCGGAGATCGCTTCAGGGCAGGCCGGGGCCGATCTGCCACAAGAGAAAGCCCTGATCGCCGCCCTTGATGCTGCTGAACCCAAGGCGGCGGCGGCAGTGGACGCAGAGGACTTCACCGCTGCGATGGCGGCGCTCGCGTCCCTGCGGCGACCGATCGACGACTTCTTCGATCATGTCACGGTCAACGATCCTGATCCGGCCAAGCGCGAGCGGCGGCTCAACCTGCTGATGCGCTTCCGCGACGCCGTGAACCAGGTCGCGGACTTCTCGAAGATCGAAGGCTAGAGCGGCCTGTCGTCGGCCGGGTCGCGGCCGCTCTTGACCGCAGCGGCGCGCAGCGAATCGCGCTCGCGCCACTCTTTCTCCTGGTCGGCCCAATGCTTCTCGCGATCGGCGTGTGCCTTCTCCAGCTCGCGCCTACGGTCGACCTCGCCGTTGTAGCGTTCCTTCCACTTGCGGCGTCCGCCCGCGGTCAGGAATATTCCGATCAGCACGCCCAGGACGAAGATGAGGGCGTAGATCATCCATACGTTCGGATCGCTCGTGACGGTCATCTCGCGTCCCCAACAGTTCAGAACCGCGGCGACTACGCTTCAGCGTGCCGCCGCGTTCCCATCCTGGGCCGCTCGGTGAAGCCGGGCGGAGGCCGATCAGCCGCCGTGGACGAAGTTGTCGTTGATCGAGCAGGCTGCCGGCCCGAGGATAACCACGAACAGGGTCGGCAGAATGAAGAGAATGAGCGGCACGGTCATGATCGCCGGCAGGCGGGCCGCTTTCTCCTCGGCGCGCATCATGCGCTGGTGACGGAACTCGGCCGACAGGACGCGCAGCGCCGATGCGAGCGGAGTACCGTATTTCTCGGTCTGGATCATGGTGGTGACCACGCCGCGCACCGCTTCCAGATCCACGCGGTTGGCGAGATTCTCGAACGCCTGGCGGCGCTCACTGAGAAAGCCCAGCTCGATTGCGGTGAGGCCGAACTCGTCGCCCAGCTCCGGATAGGCCTTGCCAAGCTCCTTTGACACGCGGCCGAAAGCAGCATCGACGGTGAGGCCCGCCTCCGCGCAGATGACGAGCAGATCGAGCGCATCGGGCAGGCCCTTGCGGATTGCGTTGCTCCGCTTCTGGACCTTGTTCTTGAGCCAGATGTCCGGCGCCTTGTAGCTGCCGACGAGCACGCCCGCGACGGTCATATACTGGCGGATCCACGACCATTGCGGGAAATAATCGATGCCGTAGATGAGAACTACGGCGGTAATGCCGAGCACGACCGGCAGCACGAAGCGCGCGAAGATGATGAAGAAGGCGAGGTCCTTGGTACGGATACCGGCCTGCATCAGCTTCTGCTGCGTCTTCTTGACCTGGTCGTCCTGAAGCATCTTGAACTGCGACAGGAGCTGGCGGACGTTGTCTGCCGCCTGATTACGGTTCGTGAGCTTCTTGCGCTTGTTGGTCGAGGCGACGATGCCGGCCTTGAGCTGCTCGCGCCGCTCGTTCAGCGCCTTCACCCGCCGCGCCATCGGATCCTTCACCGTCGTCGCGGCATAGATCGCCAGCATCACGGCAAAGGTCGCGACTGCGCTGAGCATCGTCGCGATCCAGATGACGTCAAAACCGAGGACGGTCGGGCCAGAGGGGGGCACAGCCTGCATGTTCTTCGCTTGCTCCCTTAGATCTCGAAGTTGACCATCTTGGCCATGATCAGTGCCCCGATGCCCATCCAGATCAGTCCGCCGAGGCCGGCGACCATCAGACGCTCATCGCTGAAGAACTTGCCCATGTAGCCCGGGTTGATCATCCACACGAGCGAGAAGACCACGAACGGCAGCGATCCGACAATGTAGGCCGAGGCCTTCGACTCCGAGCTCATCGCCCGGATCTTGAGCTTCATCTGGGCGCGCTTGCGAAGCACGTCCGCGAGGTTCGAGAGAGTCTCGGCGAGATTGCCGCCCGTCTCGCGCTGGATGGCCAGCGTGATGACGAAGAACTGGAACTCCGGAGTGCCGAGGCGGTCGGCAGTGTCCTGCAACGCCGCTTCCATCGTGCGGCCGATCTTCATCTTGTCGGAGACCATCCGGAATTCGATTCCGACCGGTCCGACGATTTCGCCCGCGACGATTCCGAGCGTTTCGGTGATCGGCAGACCCGAGCGAAGGCCGCGAACCATCAGCTCGATCGCGTCGGGGAAGTTCGAGTTGAACTTATTGATGCGCCTTTTGATCATCTTGCCGATCACAAAGTGCGGCACGCCGACTCCGACGAAGAGTCCCAGCAGCAAGGAAAGGAGGAACGGCGCTCCGCGCATCTTCAGCGCGATGGTCACGAAGAGGACCAGGCCGATGCACACCATGGCATATTTGCCGAGCGTGATTTCCTTGCCCGTCTGCTCCAGCCGCTTGCGCAGCAGCGCCGGCTTGGGGATCAATGTCGAGGCATAGCCTTCGATCTTGCTCGAACGTTCTGCGAAGAGCTTGCGGATCTGCGCCTGCGCACTGCCGGCGATCACGTCGCCATGACGCTCACGGATCAGTTCCATCCGGCGTTTCACGGATTTGCCGGCGGAAGGGCCGCGGATTGCCACGAAGGCCAGTCCGAGAGCACTGACGCCGCCGATCATGATGAGCCACAACAGCATTTGCGCCTTCGCCTCTCACTCTCGCCGGCGCTGCATTGCTGCCGCGCCCGGCACCTCGTTACGGTCCGGCAGCCGTTAGGCGGCCTTCTCCTGCTTCGGTTGTTTCGCCAGCATGCCCTTCAGATTGTCGAGTAGCGACTTGGCGCCCGCAGCGGCCTTGTTCTCGGTCGCTACGCCTTCCTCGCTCGCGTGGCTGAGGACCACGCTCGACAGCTGGCTGAACGGCGAGGCCATCTTCCCGCTGGCGACTTCCGCAAGCGGCTTGCCCAGCTTGGCCGCCTGGGCGGCGAGCTTGGCGTCGTACGGGAAGACGATGTCCACCGCGCGCTCGATCGACTGCTCGAAGTCCTTGCGGCTGATCTCCAGGGCGCCGCCCGAGGGCACGCCGTTAGCGACCACGACCACCTTGGTCTGCGGAGCGTTCGACTTGAGCCAGGCAAGGACGCGGATCGTGTCGCGTGTCGCGGCGAGCGTGAGCTCGGCGCAAACCACGGCGACGTGCGCGTCGTGCACCAGATGCGGATACTGGATCAGCATGTGGCGCGGCAGGTCGAGCACGGTCGACTCGAACGCGTTGCGCATCTCTTCCTGAAGGGCGAAGAACGCGGTTCCGTCCGTGTGCAGCGGCTGGTGGATCGGCGCTTCGGCCGAAAGCACCGACAGGCGCTCGTTGGCGCGAACCATCGCACGCTCGATGAACAGGCCGTCGATGCGGCTCGGGTTCTCGATCGCGTCGGTCAGGCCGCGGCCCGGCTCGAGGTCGAGCGCGAGAGCGCCCGTGCCGAAGTGGACGTCGAGGTCGAGCAGGGCGGTCGACCGGTGCGCCTTCTCGCCGAGCAGCCATGCCAGCGAGGTAGCGATCGTCGAAGCTCCGACACCGCCGCGCACGCCGATGACGGCGGCCATCACGTGGGGCTTGTCGGCCTGCGCCTCGCCCCG
>JBKPQH010000039.1:0-7200 GCA_046733935.1 Pseudomonadota bacterium | reverse complement strand
GGACCGTCTCTGGCTCATCACCGGCCCGAACATGGGCGGCAAGTCGACCTTCCTGCGCCAGACCGCACTCGTTGCCGTTCTAGCCCAGTCGGGCTGCTTCGTCCCCGCCGCGCGCGCCAGGCTCGGCATCGTCGACCGCCTGTTCAGCCGCGTCGGAGCGTCAGATAATCTCGCGCGCGGCCGCTCGACCTTCATGGTCGAGATGGTGGAAACCGCTGCGATCCTTTCGCAGGCGACTCCGAAGAGCCTGGTCATCCTCGACGAGATCGGCCGCGGCACCTCGACCTACGATGGCCTCGCTATCGCCTGGGCGGTCGTCGAGGCGATGCACGACCAGGTCAAATGCCGAACCTTGTTCGCGACTCATTATCATGAGCTGACGCGCCTCGCGGGGCGCCTGGACGCTTTGTCGCTCCATCACGTGCGCGCGCGTGAATGGAAAGCCGATCTCGTCCTGCTCCACGAAGTCGCCGACGGCGCCGCCGATCGCAGCTACGGCATCGCGGTCGCCAAGCTCGCCGGATTGCCGCCGGCGGTCGTGGGTCGCGCCAAGTCCGTCCTGTCGAAGCTGGAAGCGGGCCGCGACGCAACGGGTGGCATTGCTGCCGGACTAGACGACCTGCCGCTGTTCGCCGCGAGCGTCGAGGCGGAGCACGCGCCGAATCCCCTGCTCACCGCGCTCCACGAGGTGGATCCCGACAGCCTCAGCCCGCGCGACGCTCTCGAAACCCTTTACCGGCTCAAGCGACTGGCAGCCGAGAGGGGCCCATGACCGTCCACGCGGTCGATCACCAGCGCACCATCATCGATCGCCGGGCGGTCGCGGACCGGCTGCACGGCCTTCGCAATGGAAAGAAGCTGACCGCCGAGGGCACTTCCATCTTGCGCGACGCGCTCCACTCGGGGCGCACCGAGATCGCCAGGCGCCTGGCCGAAGAACCCGGAAACGGCCGTGCCGCCGCGCAGGCGACCGCATTCCTCCACGATCAGCTGGTCCGCCTGGCCTATGATTTCGTGATCGAACGGCTGTCCGACGGCCTTCCCGAGCCGGTGGCGCTGGTTGGCCTGGGCGGCACCGGCCGCGGCGAAATGGCGCCGTTCAGCGATGTCGACATCATGTTCCTGACCGCCAAAGCGGCGACCGCGGAGCAGGAGCGTCTTTCCGAGGCGATGCTCCACATCCTGTGGGACCTGAAGCTGAAGGTGGGCCATTCGCTGCGCTCGACCACGCAGCTCATTGCCCTCGCCAAGAAGGACATGACCATCCGTACCGCGTTTCTAGAGGGCCGGTGGCTATGGGGCGACCAGAAGCTGTTCGACGCCGCCATGCGGCGCTTCCGCAGGGAGGTCGTCGCCGGAACGGCCGCGGAGTTCGTGGCGGCGAAGCTCGCCGAACGCGACGAGCGGCATTTGAAGATGGGCGACAGCCGCTACGTCGTCGAACCCAATGTGAAGGACGGGAAGGGCGGCCTTCGCGACCTCCAGACGCTCTATTGGATCGGCAAATATATCCACGGGGTCGAGCGGCCGTCCGACCTCGTCGGCGCGGGCCTATTCACGGCGGACGAATATGCGCGGTTCGATCGGGCCGAGCGTTTCTTCTGGTCGGTCCGCTGCCACCTGCACCGACTCGCCGGGCGTGCCGAGGAGCGGCTGAACTTCGACTATCAGCCGCGCATCGCCGAGATCATGAACTACGCCGACCGGCCGGGGAAATCCGCAGTCGAGCGCTTCATGCAATTTTACTTCATCAACGCAAAGACGGTCGGCGACTTGACCGGCGTTTTCCTTGCGCAGCTCGATGAGCAACTCGGCAAGAAGGGCTTCCGCTTCGCGCTTCCGACGATCCGCCGCCGACCGAAGCGCCTCGGCGGGTTCGTGCTCGACCGCGGCCGGATCTCGATCCCGTCGGACGAATTCTTCCGTGAGGACCCCGTCCGCCTTCTCGAACTGTTCGCGCTCGCGGCGCGTGAGCGGCTCGAGGTCCATCCGGCCGCCATGCGCGCGGCGACCCGCGACGCACCGCTCATCGGCCGCAAGGTCCGCGACGATCCCAGGGCAAATGCCCTCTTCATGGAAGTCCTCACCTGCGTCCACCATCCGGAGCTCGTGCTTCGCTGGATGAACGAAGCTGGCGTGTTCGGCCGCTTCGTGCCGGACTTCGGCCGTGTGGTCGCGCAAATGCAGTTCGACATGTATCACCATTATACCGTCGACGAACATTCGATCCGTGCGATCGGCCTGCTTGCGGCGATCGAGCGGGGTGAGCTCAAGGCCGATCACCCGTTATCCACCGTCATCCTCAACAAGCAGATTGCCTCGCGCCGCGTGCTGTATGTCGCCGTGTTGCTTCACGACATCGCCAAGGGCCGCGGCGGCGACCACAGCGAGCTCGGAGCCGAGATCGCGCTCAAGCTCGGCCCCCGCTTCGGCCTCGAGCCTGCCGAGACGGAGACCGTCTCCTGGCTCGTCCGCTATCACCTCCTGCTATCGTCCACCGCGTTCAAGCGCGATCTGGCCGACCCCAAAACGATCGACGATTTCGTTCGGCAGGTGCAAAGCCCCGAGCGGCTTCGCTTGCTCCTCGTGCTCACCGTGGTCGATATCCGCGCGGTCGGCCCGGGCGTGTGGAGCGAATGGAAGCGCACGCTTCTGCGCACCTTGTTCGAGGCGGCCGAGGAACGGCTTCGCCTCGGCCACAAGCAGCATGGCCGAAGCGAGCTCGTGCAGCTTCGGCAGAAGGAGCTCGCCTCGGCGCTCGGCTGGAGAGCGAGCGTCGTTCGGGCTCATGCGCGCCGGCTGCCGGACAGCTACTGGCTTGCCGAACCTTTCCCCTGGCAGATCGCGAACGCCAAGCAAGTTGCGGCGGCCGAAGCCCACATCGGGGACGCGAAGCCGGACATCGTCGCCGAAGACGATCCGGAGAGCGGAGCGACGCGGGTCAGCGTGTTTACGCCCGATCGCGAGGGGCTCTTCTACCGGATCTGCGCGGGACTTGCCGCGGCGGGAGCCAACATCATCGATGCCCGGATTCACACGACGCGCGACGGCATGGCGCTCGACAACCTCCTTGTGCTGGATGGGCGCGGGAAGGCGTATACGGACCGGCGGCTGCGAAATCGGCTGGTGAAGTCGGTCGAGGCGGCGCTAACCGCGGAACAGGCGCCGCCGGTTCCCGCAAGCGAGCTTGGCCGATCGCAAAGCAGGGCATTCGAAGTCGCTCCGTCGGTGGCCATTGCGGACCGTGCATCGACTCGCACGACGGTAGTCGAGGTGAACGCCCGCGACCGCCCTGCGCTCCTCGCGGCGTTGGCGGATGCGATCCATCGCGAAGGGCATCGTCTGCACTCGGCGCATATCGCGACCTACGGCGAGCGCGCGGTGGACGTTTTCTATCTGACTCGCGCGGACGGGCGGAAGCTCGAGCAAGACGATATCGACGCTCTGCGCGCGGCGCTGCTTCAAGCCGCGGCGGAACCGCTCAAAGCAAAGGCCGCCTGAAAAAGGGCCCCGCAGTTCCTGCGGAGCCCCTGTTTCTGCATGGATCGAGCTTAGCCGCGCTCGCCCCGCTCCACTGGAGCCGGCGGCGGTGGCGGTGGAGGCGGTGGCGGCGGCGGCGGAGCAGGTTGCTCGACCACCGGAGCTGGAGCCGGCACGTACGGCTCGGGCGCTGCGCGATGGAAGCCGATCCGCCCACGCAGGGTCACTCCGAACGTTCTCGGCTCGCCGAGGAACGCGCTGTAGAGCTGCGTGGCCGTGTTCGGGACGGGCGAGCAGAAGCCGGCTTCGGCACCGCGGCTCGTGCAGCTGCCCTGCACCGGCGTATCGAACGCGACCTGCCGGAAATTCTTGTCGAACAGGTTCTGCGCCCAGATTTCGATCCCCCAGCTGTCGGCGGGCCCGTGGACGCCTGCCCGGGCGTTGACCACCGTGAACGCCTTCTGCTGCTTCTCGATGTCGAGATCGGAGCCGGTGTTGAAGTTGCTCATGTACCGGAAGTCGGCATAGAGCAGGCCGCGCAGTCCGCCGTTGCCGAGCCGTGGAGTCCACGCTGCCGAACCTGTGACGGTCCACTTCGGCGCGTTCGAAATGCGGCGGCCGGGAAGCTGGAACAGCGCGTTGGTCAGCGGTTCTCCATCGACGCCGACCAGATTGTGGCGGTAGCGCGCGTTCGACATCGTGACGCCGCCGTTGATCGAGATGTCCGGCAGCGGACGCGTGAACGCCTCGAGTTCGAAGCCAGTGTCGACCACACCCGCGACGGTGTGACCTGACTTGCAGGCTCCGGTCCGGGGATTGTTATCGGTGTCGGCGCCGGCCAATCCAGTGCTGCAGCCGTTGATGTTCTCAACGATGAAGTTGAGACCGTTGAACGTGTTCAGCTGGAAGTCGCGGAACAGCTGGTGGAAGACGGCCACATTGATGTCGAACCAGCGGCCATTGTACTTCGCGCCGACCTCGTACGCGTCGTTGATCTCGGGCTTGAACTGAAGGTCCGCGCCCGATGCGACGACGTTCTGGCAGTTTAGCTGCCCCGGACTGATGCATATCGTCCCGAACCCGGCGAGGGGCGGGTTGCCTGGCACGGAGCTGGCGCGGAACAGCGCCGATCGGTCAAGATTGAACCCACCCGCCTTGTAACCGCGCGAATAGCTTGCGTAAGTCAGCAGCCGATCGGTCGGTTTGTAGCTCAGCACGACCGTGCCGGAGACCTTGTTCTCGGTGCGCTTATCATCGAGCGTGAGCAGACCGCCCGGGACGCTCGGGATCACGCAAGGCAATTGTGCCAGCGAGACGAACGGCGACGATGAAATCGCCGTGCACAAGGCGTTGTTGTCGTTGAGTTCCCCGGCGAGCTTCTTCTGCTCGTGCGTGTAGCGGGCGCCGACCGTCAGCTTGAGCCGGTCCGTGAACGAGATGATGTTGTGGGTGAAGACCGCCCAGTTGTTGCTGGTCTGGTCCCACCGGTCGTTCAGGGATGCTCCGTTCAGTCCGACCGGCAGCCCGAGCAAGGCCCCGATGTTGGTGAAGCCGCTGTTGGTGAAGGTCGGCCCGGCGAAGATTCCAAGCCGCGCGAACGCCGACAGAACCGGCTGCTGCGAGGGCGGCAGGAACGGCAGGACCCCGGCAGCAACGGTCTGGTTGAAGCAGGTGGGCGTACCCGGCGCGAGGATGCTGTCCGGGATGGCCGGAGACGCCGCGAAGTTGGCTGCGATCAGGCAGTTGGCGTAACGCGAATAGTCGTTGCCATAGGCGAGGTTGTCCACGACCCGCAGCTTCTCGTTGGCGTAATAGCCGCCGACCAGCCAGTCGAGGTGACGGTTGAATGCACTGCCCTGGAGCCGCAGCTCCTGACTGAAGGTCTTGAAGCGGTTGAATGAGCCGCCGTCATCATCGCGGAACAGGATGTCCAGGTTGTTGAAATCGGCGTCCTGGCCGCGAGTGTATTTGTTGTAGCGATAGGCCGTGATGGACGTCAGCTCGCCCCAGCCCATGTCATAGACCAGTTCGCCCGACACGCCCCCATCGTTAACGCGGCTGTGGTAATTGCGTCCGGGGGTGATCGAGACGTCGCGGCGGAACGGGCTGTCTTCGATCTGCGCGCCGAGGAGCCGCTCGATGGTCGCAATGCTCGATGGTGACTCGACGAATGCGCCGCCCGTGAAGGTGGTGTTGTGGGTCGGGAGGTAGGGCGCGGCGCAGCATTCCTCGCGCTGCCTGGAGATGTCGCCGATCAGCCGGAACGACAGCTTGTCGCTCGGCTGGAACAGCACCTGGCCGCGTATGAGGGCACGATTGCGATCGTTGACGTCGCGGCCCGAGATCACGTCGTGAAGGAAGCCGTCGCGCTTCACGTACACCGTGTCGAGGCGAACGGCGATGCTGTTCGTGATCGGCCCCGTCGCGCTCACCATCCCGCGGATGAAATCGTAATTGCCCGCGTCGATCTGCGCCGAGAACTCCGGCTCGAACTGCGGCTTGGCGGTGATGATCGAGATCAGGCCCGCGGACGTGTTGCGGCCGAACAGGGTTCCCTGCGGTCCGCGCAGAACCTCGATGCGATCGAGCGCGCCGAGGTCCGTCAGGCCCATGCCGGTGCGGGAGCGGTAGACGCCGTCGATGAACACGCCGACCGAGCCTTCGAGGCCCGGGTTGTCGCCGACCGTTCCGATGCCGCGGATGCGGGCGACTGCCGCGCCGGCTTCCGACGAGGTTGAGGAAACCAGCAGCGAAGGCGCCACCTGGTTCAGCTGGCGGATGTCGGTCGCGCCGGTGTACTGCAGGTTCTTCGCGGTGACTGCGCTCACCGCCATCGGCACGTCGGACAGGGCCTGGTTGCGCCGCGTCGCGGTGATGACGATGTCGCCGGTGTTGACCGGCTGCTGGTCGCGCGCCTGATCCTGCGCCGCTGCCCCTTCCGTCGCGCCGGGCGTCGGCTGCGCCGTCTGCTTGTCGGTGTCGGTGTTCGAAGTCGCGGTCTGAGCGAGGGCAGGCGTCGCCAGGGCGAACAGCCCCGCGGACACAAGCCAGGAAGACTTGCGGATCATCATTCTTTCTCCCCCTCGGGCGCGGAGACACCCGGTCGGGGAGAGGCTAATCCCGAATCGCTGGATAAGGGAAGCGATTGCGTTCGAGTGCCGGCAACAATGCGTACTGCTGAAGCAATTTGGCAACACGCGTGTAAGTAACGATAGGTTACCGGTCGGCGTAGCTTTCCAGATAACCGCAGCGGCTGCAGCGGTAGGTCGTCACTTCAAGCTGCTCTTTTCCTCTGAGTTTCAGACCCGAAGCCCAGAAGCTGCGAGAAGGTTCGCCGGCCACCCATTTTGGAACGTTCGTGCTGCCGTAACCGACATCGACGATATAGCCCGACTCCATCGTTCCCCTGCACCGCGGACATTCGAGCGACCGGCTCGCCATTACTTGGGCGCGAGCACCATCAGCATCTGGCGGCCTTCCATGCGCGGATGCGCCTCGACCTTCGCCATTTCCGCGGTCTGCTCCTGGACCCGGCGAAGCACGGCCATTCCGAGCTCGCCGTGGGCCATCTCGCGGCCCCGGAAGCGCATGGTGACCTTCACCTTGTCGCCTTCCTCGAGGAACTCGAAGACCTTCTTCATCTTCGTGTCATAGTCGTGGTCGTCGATGTTCGGACGCATCTTGATCTCCTTGATCTCCTGCGTCTTCTGCTTCTTGCGC
>JBKPQH010000038.1:0-19433 GCA_046733935.1 Pseudomonadota bacterium | reverse complement strand
GAGAAGCGCTGCTGCGAGCGCGATGAAGGTCTTGCGCATTTCCGCGGCTTAGCATTGTCCGCGTTCAAGTGAACCGCTAGTCCGCGCGCCAGATGCTCCAGTCCGCCTCGCTTCAACCGCCGACCGTCGACGACATCCGCGCCGCCGCCGAACGCATCAAGGGCGCGGTCATTCGAACGCCGATGCTGGTTAGCCGCACCCTGTCCGAGATCATCGGCGCGGAAGTCTGGCTGAAGTTCGAGAACCTGCAGTTCACGGCCGCGTACAAGGAGCGCGGCGCGCTCAACAAATTGCTGCAGCTTTCCGACCAGGAGCGCGCACGCGGCGTGATCGCCGCCTCGGCGGGCAATCACGCGCAGGCGGTCGCTTACCATGCCAAGCGCCTCGGCATCCCGGCGATCATCGTGATGCCGGAGCCCACGCCGACGGTGAAGGTTACACAGACCGAAGGCCATGGAGCCAAGGTCGTGCTTTACGGCGCGATGTTCGACGACGCCTACGCCCGGGCCCGGGAACTCGCGCTCGAGAACGGTTATGTGTTCGTGCATCCGTTCGACGATCCCCAGATCATCGCGGGGGCGGGCACCGTCGGCCTCGAGCTGCTGGAGGACGCGCCGGACCTCGACACGATCGTCGTTCCGATTGGCGGTGGTGGCCTCATGTCCGGCGTTTCGATCGCCGCCCGCGCGATCAAGCCCGACATCGAGCTGATCGGCGTCGAGGCCGAGCTTTATCCGTCGATGAAGTGCGCGATCCAGGATTGCCAGATGCCGATGGGCGGCGATACGCTCGCCGAGGGCATCGCGGTCAAGCAGCCGGGCGAACTCACGTCACGAATCCTTAGGGGATATGCGAACGACGTCATCCTCGTGCCGGAGCGCGATCTCGAGCGCGCCGTCGCAATGCTCGCCGGCATCGAAAAGACCGTTGTCGAGGGCGCCGGCGCTGCGGGCCTTGCGGCGATGCTGTCAGACCGTGGCCGCTTCGCAGGCAAGAAGGTCGCGACGATCCTCTGCGGCGGCAATATCGACACGCATCTGCTCGCCAACGTTCTGGTGCGCGACCTGGTCCGGCAGGGCCGCATTGCGCGTCTTCGTGTCGCCGCCCACGATCAGCCGGGGGCGCTCGCGGCAATCACGGCGAAGGTCTACGAAGCGGGCGTAAACGTGATCGACATCAACCACAGCCGCATCTTCACGCGGCTCCCCGCCAAGGACACGATGATCGAGGTCGAATGCGAGGCCCGTGACGCAGCTTCGATCGACGATGTCGTCACCCGACTCGAGGCTGCGGGCTTCCAGGTGGAGCGCTCGTCGCTGGACTGAACTACGTCGGGTCGCCGACAATTACCTGTCTTGTGTCGGGACAGTGCACGCCTCCGGTCGAAATTGACGCCTCCAAACTCTTTTCAACGGCGTTTACCAGCCGCATAAAGAGATCCGTAACTATTTGAGTGAGGTCGCGGGTGAGCGCACCCTTCCGCTTCCCAAAGTTCTTCGTAACGAACCCCAGCCCGTGCCCGTATCTGCCGGGCAAGGTGGAGCGGAAGGTCTTCACCGAACTGAGCGGCCGCCACGCCAGCGAATTGAACGAAGCTTTGGGCCGCATCGGCTTCCGCCGCAGCCAGTCGGTCGCTTACCGCCCGAGCTGCATCGATTGCTCGGCCTGCGTCTCGGTTCGGGTTCTTGCCGCCGAGTTCGAAGCGAACGGGACTCAACGCAAGCTTCTGCGCCGCCACGCGGATCTCGAGGTCAGCGCCTGCAAGCCCTGGACCACCGACGAGCAGTATAGCCTTCTGCGCCGGTATCTGGCTGCTCGCCACCCCGGTGGCGGAATGGCGGAGATGGACGAGGGCGACTTCGCCGACATGGTCGAGCAGACGCCGGTCCGGACCTATGTGATCGAATATCGCGAGCCGTCCGTCGACGGCAGCGAGGGCAGACTCGTCGGCGCCTGCCTCAGCGACCAACAGACCGATGGGCTGTCGATGATCTACAGTTTCTTTGACGTCGGACCCGATGCGCGGAAGGGCCTCGGCACCTTCATCATCCTCGACCATATCGTCCGCGCAGCTCGCGCCGGTCTGCCTTACGTCTACCTCGGCTATTGGGTCGAGGGATCCAGCCGCATGGCCTACAAGACCAGTTTCCGGCCGCTCGAGCGGCTCGGCCGAGATGGCTGGCGACGGATCGACGAGATGAGCGCGGGCGACGAGGACGCGGGGGCGTTCGCCATTCCGACGAAGCGAACCAAGCACCGGCTATTGATCGACGCCTGATCCCTTCGGGTGCATGAATTCGCGCCGGGCCGTCAGCATCGCACCGACGACTCCTCCGGCAAATAGAGCACCTTCGAGAGCGCTCGTTACGGTTCGCGTGATTGGGCCAAACGAAGCTTCACCGAACAGCTGACTGATATTGTCGAGGCTGAGACGCGAACCGGGAAGCTGGCGAGCAAGCAGGTCGAGGCTGCCGAGCAGCAATCGACCGCCCAACAATGACAGCAGCGCCCCGGCGGAAGCACCGCACAGGGCCGCCACGACAGCCGCTTGCCGGATGGAAGCGAACCGCTCCGCGAACAGCGCGCCCAAGCCGACCCCAAGGCCGACGACCAGCCCCTCGAACGCTCCCGTGATATTACCGGGCGAATGGCCGATCAGCAGGCTGAACGCATCGAGCTCGAGAAGCTTGGTGAACCCGCCGATGACGAGGCCTCCCAATGCCGCGCCTGCGACCGAACGGGCGTCGAAGCGCCTAGGCGTTCCGGCCAGCACCATACCGACCGAGACGCCGACTCCGCCAAGAACAGCAACCAGGATCGTGAGAGTGAGGAGGACGAGAAGCACCGATGCGGCGCCCATGCCCGGCTGCAGAGGCTGCGAAGCGCCCAGGAAGCCGTAGAGCAGACCGCCGATGAAGCCCGCGATGCCGCCGCCGACCGTGCCGGCTGCGCTGATGATCAACGCATTCCGTGAGGGGTTCAGGGCCGAGCCAATAGGCTTTCGTGATGCTTCGCCGGTCGACGCAAGGGGTGCGATAAACCGATAGCCATGCTTTGGCACCGTTTCGATGAATCGCGGACTCGATGCATCGTCGCCGAGCCGTCGCCGGAGCGTCCGGATGCATTGGGTCAGCGCTTCGTCGGTCACCGGCACGCCGCGCCAGACTTCGGCCATGAACTGGTCCTTGGAGACCAGCTGGCCGCGGGCGCGGACGAGCAGCGCGAGCGCATCGAAATACCGGCCATTCAGCTCGACCGGTTCGCCATTGGCCCTGAGGCGCCGATCCTTGGCGTCGAGGACGAAATGCTCGAAGGCGAAGGTCGGGCCGGTCACTCTTTAGCAAACCTCATTGCTCGCCCCGCTGCCCAGTCATGCATGGAGGCGCGGGAATGGCAAGCAACGCGGCTGCAGTACCGCTCACAAGAAAGGCGGGGCGCCGCGACGCCCCGCCTTCTATGCTGACTTAGGCGCGCTTTAGGCTACCGCGGCTTCGGGCAGCGGCTCGCTGGCCTCGTCCGGATCACGCAGCACGTAACCGCGGCCCCAGACGGTTTCGATATAGTTGGCGCCGCCGCACGCGAGGCTGAGCTTCTTGCGCAGCTTGCAGATGAAGACGTCGATGATCTTGAGCTCGGGCTCGTCCATGCCGCCGTAGAGATGGTTGAGGAACATCTCCTTGGTCAGCGTCGTGCCCTTCCGGAGCGAAAGCAGCTCCAGCATCGCATATTCCTTGCCCGTCAAATGCACCCGGGCACCGTCGACTTCGACCGTCTTGGCGTCGAGGTTCACGGCGAGCTTGCCGGTGCGGATGACCGATTGCGAATGCCCCTTCGAGCGGCGGACGATCGCATGGATGCGGGCGACCAGCTCGTCGCGATGGAACGGCTTGGTGACATAATCGTCGGCACCGAAACCGAGCGCGCGGACCTTGCTGTCCATCTCTCCGATGCCCGACAGGATCAGGACCGGCGTCGAAACCTTGGCCGTCCGCAGCTTCTTCAGCACGTCGTAACCGTGCATGTCCGGCAGGTTCAGGTCGAGGAGAATGATGTCGTAATCGTAGAGCTTGCCCAGATCGAGGCCCTCTTCGCCCAGATCGGTCGTGTAGACGTTGAAGCCTTCGGAGCCGAGCATCAGCTCGATGCTCTTGGCCGTCGTCGGCTCGTCTTCGATCAGAAGCACGCGCATTGCTGGTCCCCCCTCCTCAGCCCAATCCCACAGGCGGAATGTAACGCGCCCTTAAGGGCTTTGAAGCAGTCATTAACCATTCGAGGTCTGAAGACAAAAGGTTAATATTGCGTAACGCGCTGGATTCCTTGCCTTGTTGCACAGGAGTCACAAATCGACCCACAGAGGCGGCCACACGCCGGCCGATTTGCCCTTGGCAAGACTCTCGTCCATCGCGCGCCCGATGCTCTCGGACCGGATCCTCTTCATCGATGCCGAGGCGCTCGTGCTCGACAAGCCGGCGGGCTTGCCCGTCGACGCTCCGCGTCGGGGCGGTGACTCCATCGCCGCCCGCATCGATGAGTTGAAATGCGGCTTCCGCCGTCCCCCGACCGCGATGCACCGGCTCGACACCGACACCAGCGGGTGCCTGCTGTTCGCCCGGACGGCGAAGGCGCGAGCCTCCTTCCAGCAGGCATTTGAGACGAGGGCCGTCGAGAAATATTATCTTGCTGTGGTCGGCAGTATCTTGGCCGAAGAGCGGGGGGTCATCGAAATGCCGCTTGCGAAGAAATCGAGCGCGGAGGCGGGCTGGCGAATGATCGCGGATGAGGGGGGCCATGAAGCGATAACGCATTGGCGGCGCCTGTCTGTCCGCGATGGGTCCACTCTGGTGGAGTTTCGTCCGCTCACGGGGCGCACCCACCAAATCCGCGTGCACGCGCGCGAGGCGTTCCGGAGCGGGATCGTCGGCGACCGGGTCTACGGAATCCCGGGCGGGCCGATGCTGCTTCATGCCTCCAGGCTGGTGGTGCCACGTGAGCCGAAAGTCACGATCGACGTCACGGCTCCCTTGCCGGCTTATTTCGGAGAGTGGCCCGATGCGGCCTGAGGACGTGACGATTCCCGAAGAGGCGCTGAGCGAAAGCTTCCTCGCCGCGACGGGCCCGGGAGGGCAGAACGTCAACAAGGTCGCAACGGCGGTGCAGCTTCGCGTGAATCTGTTCGGCCTAGGTCTCCACCCGGATGTCTACGAGCGCCTGAAGGGTATTGCGGGCAGTCGCATCACCGGCGCCGGGGAGCTTCTCATCACCGCGCGGCGCTTCCGGACGCAGGAGGCGAACCGTACCGATGCGCGGCGCAGGCTGGCGGCAATGATCGCGGCTGCCCACATGGCTCCGCGCAAGCGCAAGCCGACACGGCCCTCGAAAGCTGCTAAGGCCCAGCGCGTCGAAAAGAAGCGTCAGCGCAGCGCAGTGAAGCAAACGCGCGGAAAGGTGACACTCGACTGATGTTCGACTTCAAGATCCACGCCGACGACAAGGCAACCATGTACCGCGACCTTGCCTCGGCGCTCGAGGGACTGGTGGCGGGAGAGCCCGACGCGATCGCGAACATGGCGAACGCCTCGGCGCTGATCTACGAGACCTTGCCCGATGTGAACTGGGTCGGTTTCTACCGGAACGTAGATGGCGAGCTGGTGCTCGGCCCCTTCCAGGGCCGCCCGGCCTGCATCCGGATGACTTTCGATCAGGGCGTCTGCGGGGCCGCCGCGAAGACCCGCCAAGTGCAGCGCGTCGAGGACGTCCACGCCTTTCCAGGCCATATCGCCTGCGACAGCGCATCGAACAGCGAGATCGTCGTCCCGCTCATCCGCGACGGCGAGGTGCTCGGCGTCCTCGACATCGACAGCCCGAAAAACGCCCGCTTCACCGCGGAGGATGAAGCGGGCGTCGTAAGGCTCGCGGAGATTATCTTGGGCGCGATCTAATAAGGCGTAGCCTCCTTGGTGATCGCGTTGACCATCTGACCCGGCAGCATCACGGCAGAGCGACCGCTAATCCAGATGGAGCCCAGGAGAGCGCCTACGGTGTTGCCCTTGCCTTCCTGACGATGCACGCCGCTAAGCGGGAACACATGCCCGTTCGCCGCCACGCTATCGAAAGCGACCTCGAACTTACCCGATTTGCCGCCAATCGCTCGACCTGTCTTGAAGGTGATCGTGCCCGTCGCCACGGATCCTCTAGGAATGACGACTACGCCACTTTCCACGACGTCGTTTACGACTTGGAACTGGTAGTGTTCGCCCACAGCAACATGCTTGCTGCTGATTTCCTGAAGCGGAGTGACCACGACGACCGTTCCGGCTGGGAGCACCCTTGAAGCATTCGCGATCGCGACGATAGCTGGCTGCGACGGAGTCGGCGTGGCCACATTCATCGCCGGTTCTTGGGAAGAGTCGTTGGTCGTGGACTGCGCCGGCGCAACTGTGGAGATGCTTGCGGCAATGCCGCAAGCGGCGAAGAGCTTGAAACTCATGGTTGAAATCCCCCGGTTTGAAATGCCCTAAAACTCGGACACACCGATCATTCACGGATGCCGACCCGCGTCAACAGCTTTCAATAGTTAAGGAATTTCGCGATCTAGCTCAGCTGTTCCAGCCGGTCGTCACTAAGGCTTCCCGGGATCAGCATCACGGGGCACGGCAGCCTTCCCGCATCATTGCCGCAGAAGTTCGCGACTAGCGGGCCCGGATTTCCGTTCGGCGCCGCGCCGAGCACCAGCGCCGCGACCTCGTCGCGTTCGCCGATGTAGTCGCGCACGGCTTTCACGGGCTCGCCCTGCTGAACGATGATCTTCGCTTCCACGCCTGACTCGTCGAGGATGTCTCCGATGCCGGCGCTGACCACGCCTTCGATGCGAAGCCGTTGCTCTTCCTCGATGGCGGCTTGGACTCCGCCGAACTGCACGAAGTCCTGAGGCTCTACGATCCCCAGCACTTCGATGCGGCCGTTGGTCTTGGCCGCTCGACGGGCCGCGAAACGCAGCGCGACGCGCGCTTCCGCGCTGTCGTCGATGACGACGAGGTAGGTGCGTTTGGCTTCGGCCCCCATTCGAAACCGAGTGCTGCGTTAAACGCGCGCCAAGTGCAAGTCGCGAGGCTGGACTTTCGGCGCAGGCTTGACCGCGCCCGCCGCATTGGCTTTGAGCCGCGCGAGCCTTTTCAGGACAGCAGCGCCATGCCGATCGAACTCAAGATGCCCGCTCTTTCGCCGACGATGGAGGAGGGCACGCTCGCCAAGTGGCTGGTCAAGGAAGGCGACGACGTAAAGTCCGGTGACATCCTTGCCGAGATCGAGACCGACAAGGCAACGATGGAGTTCGAGGCTGTCGACGAGGGGAAGATTGCCAAGATCCTCGTCCCCGAGGGCACCGACGGAGTGAAGGTCGGTGCGCCGATCGCGATCATGGCGGGTGAAGGAGAGAGCGTGGACACCGCCGAAGCGCCCAAGGCCGACACCGCGGCGCCGCCGCCGCCGAAGGCCGCGCCAGAACCGAAGGCCGACGCGACTCCGAAGTCTGCTCCTCCGCCCCGGGCGCCGGTCGAAACTCCCGCTGCGCCCGCTCAACCGGCAGCTGCTCCGGCTCACGCCGAAGGCGACCGGGTCAAGGCATCGCCGCTCGCGCGCAAGCTGGCGCAAGCGCAGAATATCGATCTTGCGAGCATCCAGGGCAGCGGCCCCGCCGGACGCATCGTCCGTGCCGACATCGACGCCGCCGTTGGCAAGGCGCCCGCGGCGGCTCCGGCCGGCGCTCCGTTGCCTGCAGCCGGACCGGCAGTCGGCGGCCACGCGGTTCTGCCCGGGCCGATCGAGCAGGCGATTCCGCACGAGGCAGTCAAGCTATCGAACATCCGCAAGACGATTGCTCGCCGCCTGACGGAATCGAAGCAACAGATTCCGCACATCTATCTGACCGTCGACATTCAGCTCGACGCGCTTCTGAAGCTCCGCGGCGAGCTCAACGCCGGCCTCGAGAGCCGCGGTGTGAAGCTCAGCGTCAACGACCTGCTGATCAAGGCGCTGGCCCAGTCGCTGATCGAAGTGCCCGAGTGCAACGTCAGCTTCGCCGGCGACCAATTGTTCAAATACAGCCGCGCGGACATTTCGGTCGCGGTCTCGATCCCGGCCGGCCTCATCACCCCCATAATCGTCGGCGCGGACACCAAGAGCGTGTCCGCCATCTCGACCGAGATGAAGGACCTCGCCGGCCGCGCCCGCGACGGCAAGCTCCAGCCGCAGGAATATCAGGGCGGCACCGCGAGCCTCAGCAACATGGGCATGTACGGCATCAAGAACTTCGAAGCGGTCATCAACCCGCCGCAGGGCATGATCATGGCGATCGGAGCGGGCGAGAAGCGGCCATATGTCATCAACGACAGCCTGCAGATCGCAACCGTGATGAGCGCGACCGGAAGCTTCGACCATCGCGCGATCGACGGAGCCGACGGGGCGAAGCTGATGCAGGCGTTCAAGCGGCTCGTCGAGAAGCCCCTCGGGATGCTTGCCTGAGATGAAGTGGGTCACGGCCCTCTTTTTCGGCGCAATCCTGGGCGGCGTCCTGCCGACGGTCATCGACGGGCAATCGGGGGTTTGGACGGATGGCTGGACCGGCTGGGGAACCGTTCGCCCGGGCAACCACGGCTTTCTTTTCTCGATCCCGCTATTCCTGATCGCGGCGATCGGGGCACGGATGTTCTTCAACTGGCACGAGCGCTGAGCTCGTGGGTTCGTCGGAGCGCATTCCGGTCATCCGAGTCACTGCGATGCCGGCCGACACCAACCCCTACGGCGGCGTCTTCGGCGGCTGGCTGATGGGCCAGATGGGTCTCGCCTGCGGCTCCTTCGTGTCGCGTCGGACCAAGGGCAAGGCCCTGCTGGTCGCAGCCGACGCCATCAAATTCCCCGGCGCGATGGCGGTGGGCGATGAGCTCAGCGTCTACGTCGACTTGCTGAAGGCCGGGCGCACCTCGCTGCGTCTCAAGGCGGAAGCGGTCGGCCGCGAGCGCGACGGCGATAACGAGACGGTCGTCGCGGAAGGCGAGTTCACCTTCGTGGCGCTGGACGAACAAGGCAAACCGCGACCGTTCGCGGAAGAGGAAAGCAATGGCTGACAATTACGACCTCATCGTGCTCGGCTCGGGCCCGGGCGGCTATGTGGCCGCGATCCGGGCGGCGCAGCTCGGCCTGAAGACCGCGATCGTGGAGCGGGAGAATCTGGGGGGCATCTGCCTCAATTGGGGGTGCATCCCGACCAAGGCGCTGCTGCGGACCGCCGAGGTGTTCCACTACATGCAGCACGCCGATGCTTACGGTCTCAGCAACGAGAAGCCGTCCTTCGATCTCGCGAAGGTGGTCGCTCGCAGCCGGGCCGTGGCAAAGCAGCTCAACCAGGGCGTCGCGCACCTGATGAAGAAGAACAAGATCACCGTGGTGATGGGCGAGGGCAAGCTCATCGGCAAAGGCAAGCTCAGCGTCGCCGGCGCCGACGGAAAGGCAACGGAGCTCGCCGCCAAGCACATCATCATCGCGACTGGCGCACGGGCACGGGACCTGCCGTTCGCCAAGGCCGACGGCAAGAAGATCTGGACGTACCGTCACGCGATGACGCCCGCCGAAATGCCGACCGAGCTGCTCGTGATCGGCTCGGGCGCGATCGGCATCGAGTTCGCGAGCTTCTACGCCGATCTCGGCGCGAAGGTGACCGTCGTCGAGATGCTCGACCGCCTGGTTCCGGTGGAGGATGCCGAGGTGAGCGACCAGCTCGCGAAGAGCCTCAAGAAACAGGGCCTAACGATCCACACGTCGGCCGGTGTCGAGGCGCTGAAGGCGGATGCGAAGGGCGTCGCGGCGACGATCAAGACGGCCGACGGGAAGACCAGTGAGCAGCGGTTCAGTCACGTCATCGTCGCGGTCGGAATCGTTCCGAACAGCGAGAACATCGGGCTCGAGCCGCTTGGCGTGAAAACGACCAAAGGCCACATCGACACCGACCCGTACGGGCGCACCAACGTGCAGGGCCTGTGGGCCATCGGCGACGTTACCGCGCCGCCGTGGCTCGCACACAAGGCGATGCACGAGGCGGTCACCACCGCCGAAGCGATCGCACAGGAGCTGGGGCAGAAGGGCCTCCAACCGCACGCGACCGATCCGCAAAACATCCCCGGCTGCACCTATTGCCGGCCGCAGATCGCGTCGGTGGGCTTGACCGAAGCCAAGGCGAAGGAAGCCGGCTACGAGGTCAAGGTGGGCAAGTTCCCAGCGATCGGCAATGGCAAGGCCATCGCTCTCGGGGAAGTGGAAGGGTTCGTGAAGACGGTGTTCGACGCAAAGACGGGTGAGCTGCTGGGCGCCCATATGATCGGCGCCGAAGTCACCGAGCTGATCCAGGGCTATACGGTGGGCAAGACCGCCGAGCTGATCGATGAGGACTTCGTCCAGACGGTCTTCCCGCACCCGACGCTGAGCGAGATGATGCACGAGGCGGTGCTGGCCGCCGATGGGCGGGTGCTCCACATTTGAGCGCGCACACCACGAGCACGCGGACGCTCGTCGTCGCGCTTGTCGCGAATCTCGGAATCGCGGCTTCGAAGTTCGTGGCTGCCTGGATCACCGGCTCATCGGCAATGCTGACGGAAGGCGTCCACAGCGTCGTGGACTCCACCAACCAGCTACTGCTCATGTGGGGACGCCGAGCGGCGAAGAAGCCACCCGATATCCTCCATCCCTTCGGCTATGGCCGGGAGCTCTATTTCTGGAGCTTCATCGTCGCCGTGCTCGTCTTCTCGCTGGGCGCGGGAGTGTCGGTCTACGAAGGTATCATCCACATCGCGCACCCCGAAGAGGCGGTGTCGCCCTACATTGCCTATGCGGTGCTTCTCGTGGCCTTCCTGCTCGAGGGCTGGTCGACGCTCGAGGCGTTCATGGACTTCAAGAAGTCGAAAGGCAGTCTCAGCTGGTTCCAGGCGGTCCGCCGATCGAAAGACCCACCCGCATTCATCGTGCTCCTCGAGAACGGAGCGGCCATGGCCGGCATCATTGCCGCAGCGATCGGCTTGTTCCTTTCGCAGATGACCGGCGACCCCTTTTACGACGGTGCGGCTTCGGTCGTTATCGGCGTCATCCTGGGCTTCACCGCCATGCTCCTTGCCTATGAATCCAAAGCGCTTTTGATCGGCGAGGCCGCGGATCCCGAGCTGGTCGCCGCGTTGCATGACATGGTCCAAGGGAGGAAGGGCGTAACGGCCGTCGGCCAGGTGCTGACCGTCCACAGCGCGCCGGATCAGATCACCGCGATGCTATCCGTCGATTTCGACGACGACATCACCGCTCGCGACGTCGAGGCCTTGGTGTGGGGTATCGAGGTCGAGGCGTCGAAGCGCTTTCCGATGGTGCGGCGGCTTTATTTAAGGCCGCGCAGTCCGGTCGACGTGGATGTGCCGGCCTAGGCCTTCAATGCTCCCCGACGCACCCATCCGCTACGAAGCGACTTAACCAGAGAGTCGAACTTCGGCGAAGCGAGGCGGCACATGGCAGCGATTCCGACGGTGGCGCAAACCGCTCCGCCGAGCGCGGGATAGGGATGATCGAATGAGTAGAGGTAGGTCATGTGCGAGAGGATCGACGCCATCTGCACGGCTAGCGCCGCCAGGGTCGCGGTGCGGTTCTTGAGCGATAGCGCCAGCGCCAGCGTCATCACGTCGCCGAGAAAGTAATAACGTTCGAGCATCTTGGGCAGGAGGTACGGCAGAACCGTCCCCGACAGAGCCGCCAACAGGATCAGGAGTTTCGCATCGCGGTACCCACGCGCCGCCAGGGCCGCAACGATGACGGCAGTCGCACTTGCAGCCGCATAGCCGACAAGGAAGAGATTGCGGCCTGCATGCTCGGCGAAGATGGTGAAGAACATCCACGGGTTGGCGAGCCGGCCGCAGATCTGATCGAGCGTGGCCTGATCGAGATAGACCGTCAGCAATTTCATTCCCGGCCAACCGAGGAGCCAAGGCGGAACGAGAGTCGCCAGGAATACGACTGCGGGAACGCCCCAATGCCACCACGGCGCTCGACGGCCGATCATTGTGCCGACGATCACCGGCGCCATGAAAGCGGCCTGCGCCTTGAAAGCGATGCCTACACCACACCAGACCGCGGCGCGAAGGGTCTGGCCGCGCATCATCGCGGCGAGTGCGTAGATGGTGGCGCCGGCCCACAGCGCGTCGCATTGACCGAGCAATGCGTCGTTGATGACAACGCTCGGAAGCAGCAGAAGTAACACGGCGGCACGAGCCTCGCCGCCGGCAGCCTTGAGTAGATCAGCAAGCGCGAACGTAAGGAACACGCTGCCGGCGAGCGAGAGAATCTTGATGATCGTCATCGTCTCGAGCACGCCGTGCCCGAGCGAGCCCAGCGCCATGAGGTAGAGATAAGCGGGCTCGTAGTTGCTGAAGGGATGACCGAAGGCAGCGATCGGACCGAAGTGAAGGATGTGATTCATCCACGGCTCGAGGAAGATCCTCATGTCGGGCGGGCGCTGGTTCCAGTAGACAGCGCGGCCGACGATCGCGAGCACGGCGATGGCCGCGATCTGGACCGGCCGGGAGATCAGTTTCTCCTCGTCCTCGGGCCGACTGGGAACCGTTATGGGCGCATACGCAGACATGGCCGCGTCCATCGCACGCGCGAATTAAAATAGGGTTGTCGGGTTGGTAAGGAACGAACGGCCGTTCGCGCCATTTCGGGTCCGGAGAGACAGGAGAATGAGGTGAAAGGCTATTGCGACAATATCGAAGAGCGGACGGTGGAGAATGAGGATTTCCGCCGGGTGCTCTACACGGGCCATAACATTCAGCTGGTTCTCATGACCCTGCCGCCGGGCTGCGACATTGGTGAGGAAGTGCACCCGGACCGCGATCAATTCTTCCGGATCGAGGAAGGGTCAGGTGCAGTCGACATCGATGGCGTAGCCAACCGGGTCGAGGACGACTTCGCCGTGATCGTTCCGGCCGGCGCGCGGCACAATGTCCGCAATACGGGCGCGCAGCCGCTTAGGCTCTACACCATCTACGCTCCGCCCGAGCACAGGGACGGCATTGTGCAATCGACGAAGGAGGAAGCCGAGGCGCGTCACCCCGCCGAGGAGTGGGACGGCAAGACGACCGAGTAGTTGCCAAGAGTTAGCCGCCGCTGCATCGACGGAGCTATGGCCCAGTCGATGCACGACGTTTCCGATCCGCGGAACGCGTCGATCCTGATCAACGTCAATGGGGAGCTCAAGCCGCGCGCCGAAGCCGTTGTCTCGGTGTTCGACAGCGGCTTCATGCTCGGCGACGGGGTGTGGGAGGGTCTTCGCGTCCATGGCGGCAAGGCAGGCTTCCTCGACCGGCACCTCGATCGACTGTTCGAAGGCGCCAAGGCGCTTGCGATGGAGATCGGCCTGAGCCGCGAGGAGCTGGCTCGGCGCATCTACGACACGCTTGATGCCAACAGCATGAGCGAGGGCGTTCACGTCCGGCTGATGGTCACTCGCGGGGTGCGATCTACGCCCTACCAGGATCCGCGGGTCGTCGTGACTCCGGCGACAATCGTGGTCATCCCCGAGTACAAGGAACCCGATCCCGCGGTTTACGAGCGCGGGCTGAAGCTCTTCACCGTGCACGTCCGCCGCGGCGATCCGGCGGTACAGGACCAGAAGATCAACTCGCATTCCAAGCTCAACTGTATCCTTGCGTCGATCCAGGCGACCCAGGCCGGTGCTGACGAAGCGCTGATGCTCGATCCGCACGGCTTCGTCGCCACCTGCAATTCGACCCATTTCTTCATCGTGCGCAAGGGCGAGATCTGGACCTCGAGCGGGAAATATTGCCTCGGGGGGATCACGCGGGGTCTTGTGCTGGAGATCGGCCGCGAGGCCGGCATCCCGGCCATCGAAAAGGATTTCTCGCTGACGGACGTGTACGGATCGGACGAGGCCTTCGTGACCGGCACGTTCGCCGGGATCGTACCCGTCCGCGAGATCGACGGACGTACGCTCACCTGCCGCGGCCCGATGGTCGAGCGGTTGCAGCAGCTTTACGACGAACGGGTCGACCGCGACCTGAAGGAACAGCAGCGGCCGTGACGTTGCGCATTGCGATGTGGTCGGGTCCCCGCAACCTCTCCACGGCGATGATGCGAAGCTTTGGAAGCCGTTCGGACACTTTCGTTTCCGACGAGCCTTTTTACGGCTGCTTCCTGAAGCACACCGGCGCCGACCACCCGATGCGCGAGGAAGTCATCGCCGACATGGATTGCGACTGGCGGAGCGTGATGAACAGGCTGCGTGGCTCGACACCCGACGAGGCGCCGATCTGGTACCAGAAGCACATGTGGCACCACATGGCGGGACCGATCGGCTACTCCGATTTCGAAGGATTTACGCACGCCTTTCTGATCCGCGAGCCGGAGCGGATGATTGCGTCCTATCTCCGGAAACGTGAGAGCGCCTCGTTCGAAAATTTCGGGCTGGAGCGGCAAGTCGAGTTTTTCGAGCGGGAGGCCGACAGGCTCGGACATGCTCCGCCCGTTGTGGATGCCAACGACGTGCTCGCCGATCCCGAAGCCGTTCTGTCGGCCTTGTGCGCCGCACTCAAGATTCCGTGGGATCGCGCGATGCTCAGCTGGGAGGCCGGCCGGCGGGATACGGACGGGCCCTGGGCGCCGCACTGGTATGGCGCAGTTGAACGGAGCACGGGTTTCGGTCCGCCCGAACACGACCCTGTCGAGTTACCCGACGAAGCTCGACGTCTCGCTGAGCGATGCCGCCCTTATTACGAGCAGTTGGCAGCACATCGGCTCGGACGCTGACGCCGCGCTCCCGCCTCAGCCGATGACCCGAACGCCCTCTTTCGCCCACTCCTGATCGACATCGACGTCCTGCTCGCCCCACTCTGCGCGGGTCCAGCAGCGAACGGTTTCGATGCGGCTGCCGGTGACCGCCTCAACGCGCATGCAATATCTCGTCTCAGCGGTCCCGGGCGGGGCCGTCATTGGGCGAGGTTCCGGGCTCTGCGCTGAACCTGCCGAAGTCGCGGAGATCACGCTCAAGGCCACGACGAATGCTTTGTACGCCATCTGGTCTCTCTCCTTGAATGGCAAGGCTGGAATGCGCCGGCATCAAGGAAGTTTCACAGCAGTTTCGACCGGAGGAACGGCCGCTTCGACGGGGAGTTCTCAGTCGAGCCCGATCTTGTCGCGCACGACATAAAGCGGGCGCTGCTTCGTCTCGGTCAGGATGCGGCCAACATATTCGCCGAGGATCCCGAGCGAGATGAGCTGCACTCCGCCGAGGAAGAGGACCGAGACCATGATCGATGCGTAGCCGGGCATATCGACGCCGAAGAGCAAAGTGCGAGACGTGATGAACGCCGCGTAACACATGGCCAGGAACGCAATGGCGGCTCCCACATAGCTCCAGACTCGCAGCGGCGCGGTCGAGGCGGACGTGATGCCATCGAGCGCGAGGGTCCAGAGCTTCCAGTAATCATATTTCGACGCACCGACATTGCGCTCGACGCGGTCATACTCGACCGCCGTCTGGCGGAAGCCGGCCCACGCGAAGAGTCCCTTCATGAACCGATTGCGTTCCGGCAGCGTGCGGATCGCATCGACAACCTTGCGGTCGAGCAGGCGGAAGTCGCCGGCGTTCTCGGGGATTTTGTCGTTCGAGATCAGATTGTGCGCACGGTAGAACAAGCCGGCGGTCATGCGCTTGGAGAAGGAATCGCTCGCGCGGTCGCGGCGGACGCCGAACACCATTTCATAGCCTTCGCGCCATTTGGCCACCATCTCGACTAATACTTCGGGCGGGTCCTGCAGATCGACGTCCATCGGAACGACGGCCTGGCCGCACGCATGCTCGAGTCCGGCCGTGATCGCCGCCTCCTTGCCGAAGTTGCGCGACAGCGAGATCGCGCGCACTCGCGGGTCGCGGAAGTGCGCGGCGGCGATGGCCGCGATCGTTTCGTCGTTGCTTCCGTCATCGACGAAGAGGATTTCCCAGCTCTCCTTGCCCGCGACCTGCTGCAGAACCACGGATACTCGCTCGACGAACGGACGGATTCCGTTCTCCTCGTCCTTCACCGGAACGACGACCGAAATCAGCGGATGCTTGCGAGGGCGGCTCTTCTGGGGGGCAAAGGATTTGGGCCGGGCAGCCGGCTTGCGCTTCGCGTCGGCAGTGAATTGGCGGGGCTGGTAAGTCACCCGAGTTCCTCCCTTTGCCGCCACGCTAGGTTCGAATGGTTTACGAGAAGTTTACCAGTGGCAGTGTTTGTGCCGGACAGCAGCGCATTGGCGGCGGGGATTTCGTGGAACGCGTCATATTCGAGCGGATGGCGGAGCAGGACCAGCATCACTGGTGGTTCGTGGCCCGCCGGCGCATCCTCGCCGAAGTGATCGGCCGGGTGGTCAGGCCGCCAACGCGCGCTCGTGTCCTGGAGATCGGCTGCGGCACCGGTCACAATCTGGCGACGCTGGGGCGGTTCGGCAAACTCGATGCGTGCGAACTCGACGCGATCGCGCGAGGAATGGCGAGCGATCGGCTCGGCCGTCCAGTGCTCGAGGCGCGGTTGCCCGACTTGTCGATGTTCAAGGCGGGGTCTTACGACCTCATCGCCTTGCTCGACGTGCTCGAGCACGTGCCGGACGACATGGGCTCGCTGAAGGAAATCAGGAAGCTGCTGAAACCGGGCGCCGCGCTTCTGCTGACGGTTCCGGCAAACAAGTGGATGTGGAGTGCGCACGACGTCGCTCATCATCACTTCCGCCGGTACGCGAAAGGCGAGCTGCAGCGCCTGCTCACCGCGGCCGGTTATGAGGTGCAGCTGCACAGTTATTTCAACAGCCTGCTCTTTCCCGCCGTCGCGGCCGCCCGGATCGTGGGCAAGCTGCGGGGAAGCGAAACCGCCGACGATGCAATGCCCGGCGCGAGGATGAATGGCATCCTCGAGCGGGTGTTCGGGATTGAGGCGAGTCTCATCGGCCGAATTCGGATGCCTTTTGGCGTCAGCCTGATCGCGGTGGTGCGTCGCCCTTCATAAATGCGGCTGAAGTTGACGCTGCGCCGCGGAGCAGGCGCCGCCAGGCTAGCGTCGCTCGTAAGTGCCGACCAGCTCGCCCTGCGCGATCGCGTGCTGTTGGGCGGCCTTCTCGACTTCGGCAACCTTGGCGCCGGCTGGGACGCCGAGCTTCTCGGTGTCCAGAGCGAACAGCTTGAAGTGATAGTGATGCGGTCCGTGGCCTTTCGGTGGGCATGGGCCGCCGTAACCGGCTTTGCCGAAGTCGTTTGCAACCTCGGTGCCTACCCGCCCGGCATCCCCAAGGGATCGCGTGGACGCCGGAATGTCGTACACGCCCCAGTGGCGGAAGGTGCCGCCGGGCGCGTCCGGGTCGTCGATCACTAGCGCGAAGCTTCTGGCGCCTGCCGGCGGTTCGCCCCATTTCAGTGGCGGGGCCTGATCAGCTCCGTCGCACGTATATTGCGTGGGGATCTGTTGCCCGTCCTGGAAGGCTTCGCTCGCTATGGTGAGTTTGGTCAGCGTGGCGTTTTCCACGGCTCCTTCTCCCTCGGCATTTTTCGCATCGTTGCTCGCGCCGCAACTCGCCAGCGCGATGAAGACCATCAATGGAATGATCTTTGGCAACATCGGGATTCCGCAGCGCAGTCCGACCTCAAGTGAACGGCGCGCCGGGTCAGCGGTTCCGATGGCCCGGCGACACTCACCGTGTTATATGACCAGCACAGCTGATGAGGTGAGTCGTGGCGGAAGATCCGTTCGAGCAGGCGCGAAGCGAGTTCAAGCGCGCGCTCGAGCAACATCGCGAGCATATGCGTGAAGAGATGGAGCGCGCCCGCGAGCAGATGAAAGCGGCGATGGAGCGGGCGCGAGCCGACATGGAGCGCGCCCGAGCGGAGTTTGAGGAGCAGATGGCGAAGGCCCGCGAGCAGATGGACGCAGTGCGGGCCTGGAAAGGCTCACCGTTCGCTCGACCCAAACCCGCGGGCTCCAAGAGGCGACGCCCAGGCGGGAAACCGCCCGGCGGTGAGCCAGCGCCGGTCAAGCCGCGACCGAAGCCCACCCCACTTGTGGATGGAGCAGAGGCTCCAATCGAGTGACTGGCCGCGGAGGCTACTTCGGGCCGCGGGCGTTGACCCTCGGGGCGCTCGCCGCTATGTGGCCGCCGTCCGCGCGAGAGGGATCCCATTTCGCTAGCGCTGGGCAAGAGCTGAACATTGCTCAATCTGCGCGTGGCCAGGCGGCCTGAGGCTGCTTGGGCGTCGCGCTTTTTCACGTTGAGCAAAGTAACCGCCGGGCTTTCCGGCAACGAAAGGTGAAGGGCTTCATGCCAACGATTAACCAGCTGATCCGCAAGGGTCGCGAACCGCAGAAGGCCAAGTCGAAGGTCCCTGCGATGGAGCAGAACCCGCAAAAGCGCGGAGTCTGCACCCGTGTCTATACTACGACCCCGAAGAAGCCGAACTCGGCGCTTCGCAAGGTGGCCAAGGTCCGCCTCACCAACCAGCGCGAAGTCATCAGCTACATCCCTGGCGAAGGCCACAACCTCCAGGAGCACAGCGTCGTGCTGATCCGTGGCGGGCGTGTGCGCGACCTTCCCGGCGTGCGCTACCACGTGCTTCGCGGCGTCCTCGACACGCAGGGCGTCAAGGACCGCAGGCAGTCCCGTTCCAAGTACGGCGCCAAGCGTCCCAAGTAACCGACAGCAGTAAGCCCCGGACAGGTTCCGGAAGAGGCTGAAGAGAAAGGAAACATCCAATGGCTCGTCGTCGCCGCCCGGAGAAGCGCGAAATCCTTCCCGATCCGAAGTTCGGGGATATCGTCCTCTCCAAGTTCATGAACAGCGTTATGCTGGACGGCAAGAAGTCCGTCGCCGAAGGCATCGTCTACGGGGCACTCGACAGTGTCGAGACCCGCATGAAGCGCGATCCGATCGGCGTCTTTCACGACGCTTTGAACAATGTGAAGCCCGGCATCGAGGTTCGTAGCCGCCGCGTCGGCGGTGCGACTTACCAGGTGCCGGTCGAGGTCCGTCCGGAACGCGCGCAGGCGCTGGCCATCCGCTGGCTGATCTCGGCGGCTCGCGCCCGTTCGGAGAAGACGATGTCGGCCCGCCTTTCCGGCGAGCTGATGGATGCTTCGCAGAACCGCGGCAACGCCGTGAAGAAGCGTGAGGATACGCACCGCATGGCCGAGGCGAACCGCGCCTTCAGCCACTACCGCTGGTAATTTTCGTACCTATATCTGGGGAAGCCGGATCCGCCGGCTCCCCACATCGCTAAGGAACTTCTGAAATGGCCCGCAGCCATCCGCTCGAACGCTATCGCAACATCGGCATCATGGCGCACATCGACGCCGGCAAGACGACGACGA
>JBKPQH010000037.1:0-27370 GCA_046733935.1 Pseudomonadota bacterium | reverse complement strand
CCATAAGTTGCGCTTCCACGGCTGAACGGTGCTCGGCCGGCAGGCGGCGGCTTCGGTATTGGCCGGTCCTGGCCAATTCAAACGCCCTCTCCATTGCCGTCCCGCTTGTCATGATCGCTTCTTACGGCACGCGGACTGCCGAGGCGAAGCATCCGATTTCCACCCAAAGCGAGTGAAGATTTGTCGGTTTCCCGACTTTCGCTCGACGCCAGTGCACTGCCGTTTTAGACAATACGCGGGACTCTTCCCCGCCAATAGTCACGTCAGGGGGCAGTGATGGGTGCGCCCCATTCAACGACCCAAGGCTCGGCGTCGCGCAGGCGCAGCAAGCGTCGGCCGGTCAGCATGCGCGGCAGTCTGGTCCGCGAAGACGGCGGGCGCCATATAATCGAGCTGGCCGATCTCAATTACGGTGGTTGCGGGGTCCGAACTCCAGTCGAGCTTCGACCCAATGAATCCGTCAAGCTGACCGTGCTCGGTCGCGGCTCCATCCCGGCCGAGGTTCGTTGGTACAGTGGCGGAAGGGCGGGTCTCGATTTCAATCCAGCAATCGAGCCGACGAAGACGGTTGTCGAGCGTCGGACGGACCGCGCACCAATCAATGCGAAAGCGAACTTGAGGGCGCTCGGCCGGAACAACTATCAAGTCCAGGTGCTCGACCTCTCAACCGACGGGTGTAAGGTCGAGTTGGTTGAGCGACCGAGCGTGGGCGATCACGTATCAGTCAAGTTCGACGGACTCGACACGCTCGAGGCCACCGTGTGCTGGGTTGAAGGCCATATAGCCGGCGTAATGTTCAAGAACCGCTTGCATCCTGCGGTGTTCGACCTGCTGCTACGGCGATTGAAAGCCAAATAGAAGCTCCCGGAATATTGCTCGAGGAGTGCTCTACGGTCCTGAAGGCGCCGCACGGATAAAATGTGGGAGCCAGTGTCAGCTTTCCACCCAGAGCAGACATTAAAGTACGTCCCAGTGACGGCGGCGGTTCAGATCGGGACACCGCGAAAACGCCGGACCAGCTGATGGCAGCCATTGGCTATGTTTGATGCGGGCCCGGAATACCGGGCTGGGGCGGTCCTTGTCCGTGGGAGTGTCGGGGCCGCCCCTTTTCGAGCGCGCAAGCGCTGCGCGTCAGCTTTCCACCCATTGAGCACATGGGCGAAGGCCTGCTGACGAGCTATGCACGTCCGAACAATGGGCAATCTCGCCGCACTAGGAGAGCAAGCATGGCGAAAGGCCAACAACGATCGAATAAGGAAGCCCGCAAGCCGAAGAAGGCAAAGGTCAAGACAATCGCCGCCAATGCGTCTCAGAAGGGTGGCCCGCGTGGACTTGAGAATTTGAAGAACGATTAGTTGCGCTAATGTCAGCTTTCCACCCAAAGCGGACTCTAGGCCGACCAAATTCCAATTAGCGCGGCGATCGCCACGAACAGCAGGAACAGGTTCATTGGCACGAGCAAAGCGCGCGGGATCGAGGGAATGTCGGGATGTGCACTCGATGGAATTCCGCGCAGCTCTCGCCAGACGGCGGCGACGAGGCAGAAGCCGGCGAACGCGATCAGCACTGTGCCGGTGAGTTTGCCCACCCATTCGGGGAGAACGTCCTTCACGAGCGCCCTTGCGCCGACGCCCGCTGCAAGGGCGGCGAGTGCCGTGCGAACCCAAGCCGCGTAAGTCCGCTCGGCTGCAAGGAGAGTCCGGTCGCTGGCGAGCGTGGTCCGGCGGTCGGCGCTGTCTGTCAGCTCGGTCGTGCTGCGCTGGACGGCCTTGGCGGTGAGCTTGATCTCGGTGGCTTCTCTATCGAGCCGTCTTGTTTCCGCCTGCTCGTCCATCATCTTTCAACTTCATCTCGCATCGGAGTCGCTAGGCACGGAGCGCCTTCGCTCCAAGGTCGACCAAGGTGCGCCAGCCCATCGCCATCGGCAAAAGTGCAAGCACTTGAAGCCATTGCGGCTTGTCGGGATCAAACGTGCCCCGGTACAGAGCCGGCAAGATCAGTAGTCCGATAATCAGCGCAAACGCCGTTCGACCCCAAAAGCCGCTGAACTTCCACTGGCCGCTTGCGATGTATTCCCGAAGATATGGCTCGATGAGGACTCCGATCACTGCCATCAGGTACTGCGGCCAAACGGACGGGAACGACTTCTCTCCTGCGAAACTGGCGGTCAGGTCGAAGTAGGTGAGGATCTGATCGAGCATGGCATCCCCCTTTTGCCTGAGCCGTGCCAGTATACCGCTATCGCGGCGCTCCAGAAACTCTGCCCATCTCCAGCTCCTCGTCTAGCCGCCCCAGCGACATGGCGACGAGGTCCTTCACATAATTCTGACGCACCAGCCAGGGATCTCGATCGCCCTGACTGGGCATCGTCGCATGTGCGCGCTGCACATAGCCGGAACTGAAGTCGATCACCGGCTTGCGATTGATCTCCCCGGGCGTTCGGGGCGTGCAGACGCTGAAGTGATTCCGCTCCATCGAGTTGAGCAGCCGGCAGAACGTGCGCGCAGTGAGATCGCTGCGCAGCGTCCACGAGGCGTTGATGTAGCCGAACGATAGGGCGAGGTTCGGCACTCCGCTCAACATCATGCCCTTCCACACCAGCAGTGCCGCGGGATCGACCGCTTTGCCGTCCACGACCAGCTCGACTCCGCCGAGCAGGCGGACGTTGAGACCGGTTGCCGTGACCACGATGTCGGCGGCAACCTCCTCGCCGGTTGTCAGTCGCAGGCCGCCGCGAGTGAAGCGCTCGATCGCGCCGGTCGCGATCGAGACTTTGTCGCCGCGCATCGCGGCGAATAGGTCTCCATCCGGCACGAGGCAGAGGCGCTGGTCCCACGGATCGTACGGCGGGGAGAAGTCGCGCTCGACCGGATAACCCTCCGGCAGCTGCTTTCGGATTTGATCGCGGATCCATCTGGAAACGCGCTCCGGCTTCCGCCGAGCGCGCCGATACATGAAGATCGTGAGCAGGATGTTCTTCCAGCGGGTCGCCGTATCGGCGGCCGCGCGCGGGAGCCTGCGCTGGAGCCATGCCGCAGTTGTGTCGCGGCCGGGTCGTGCGACAATATAGCTGGGAGTTCGCTGCACCAGCGTGACATGGGCCGCCTTCTCGGCGAGCGCCGGAACGAGCGTGACCGCCGTCGCGCCGCTGCCGATCACTGCGACGTGCTTGCCCGAATAGTCGAGAATTTCGGGCCATGCCTGCGGATGCACGATGCGCCCGCGATACTCGTCCTCGCCTTGCCAAGCCGGCCGATAGCCCTGCTCGTAGTCGTAGTAACCGCTGGCGAGATAGAGGAAGGAGCAGGTGAATTCGGAGCGGTCGGTCTCTACCGTCCACAGGGTCCGCTCCGACGACCAGCTGGAGCGTCTTACCCGCTCCCCGAACCGGATCCTTTCGAAGATTCCGAACTGGCGTGCCGTCTCCTCGACATAGTTGCGGATCGCGTCGCCGCCGACGATTGCCTGGTCCGAGCGCCAGGTGCGGAATGGGAAGCCCAGCGTGAACATGTCGGAATCTGAGCGGACGCCCGGATAACGGAACAAGTCCCACGTCCCGCCGACCCGGTCGCGTGCTTCGAGGATCTGCCAACTCTTTTCCCGACAGCGTTCCTGCAGACGATAAGCGGCATCGATGCCGGAAATGCCGGCGCCCACGATGAGCACGTCGACGTGCTTACTTACCGCCATGTCAGGAAAGTGGCACAGCCATCTTGTCTCGCGCAATGCGCGGGCTTAGCGCGACCCCAAACGACACTTCCGGAGGGCGTCATGACCGACGTGATGGACAAGCCGACCACCAGCCCGATCTCGACCCGCAAGCATGGCGATGTGCTGATCGTGCTCAGCAACAACCCGCCCGTCAACGCGCTTTCGACCGCCGTGCGGCAGGGGCTGGTCGATGCGATCGCCGAAGCCGAGGCCGACGACAGCGTGAAGGCGGTGGTGATCGCATGCGAAGGGCAGACCTTTTTCGCAGGCGCGGACATCACCGAGTTCGGCAAGCCGCCGCAGCAGCCGTGGCTGCCAATGGTCGTCGATACGATCGAAGCCTGCTCGAAGCCGGTCGTCGCGGCAATTCATGGCACCGCGTTCGGCGGTGGGCTGGAGGTGGCGCTCGGGTGCCATTATCGAGTCGCCGATCCGACCGCCAAGCTGGGCACTCCGGAGGTGAAGCTGGGGCTTCTGCCGGGCGCGGGCGGCACGCAACGGCTGCCGCGGGTGGCGGGTGTGAAGAAGGCGCTTCAGATGACGGCGACCGGCAGCCCGATCAGTGCGCGCGAGGGGTTCGAATGCGGGCTCATCGATCGCCTCGTCGAGGGCGAGCTCATTCCGCATGCCGTCGGCTATGCCGAAGAAGTGCGCGATGTGCGGCCGCTTCCCCGTTCGTCGCAGTTCGACGAGAAGGTGGCCAATGTCGATCCGGCGGTGTTCGAGGATTTCCAGCGCGACAATGCGAAGAAATTCCGCGGCTTCGATGCGCCGATGAAGAATATCGAGGCAGTGCGCATTGCGACCGAGAAGCCCTACTCCGAAGGCGTGATCGAAGAGCGCAAGCTGTTCATGGAGCTGATGATCGGCACCCAGGCGCGGGCGCAGCAATATTTCTTCTTCGCCGAGCGCAAGGCCGCGAAGATCGAGAACCTGCCCGAAGGGACGGCGCCCCGCGACATCAAGCGCGTCGGCGTGATCGGCGCCGGCACGATGGGGGGCGGGATTTCGATGAACTTCCTCAGTGCCGGCATTCCGGTGACGATCGTCGAGATGGGGCAGGAGGCGCTCGACCGCGGTACGGGCGTCATGCGCAAGAATTACGAAGCGACCGCGTCCAAGGGCCGCATGACTGAGGATCAGGTCGAAAGAGCGATGGGGCTGCTCAAGCCCACGCTCGACTTCGAGGCGCTCGCGGATTGCGACCTCATCATCGAGGCGGTCTACGAGAATATGGACGTGAAGAAGGAAGTGTTCGGGCGGCTCGACAAGATCGCCAAGCCCGGGGCGATCCTCGCCTCCAACACGTCCTACCTCAACATCAACGAGATCGCAGCGAGCATTTCGCGACCCAGCGACGTCGTCGGAATGCACTTCTTCTCGCCGGCGAACGTAATGAAGCTGCTGGAGGTGGTGCGCGGCGACAAGACGGCGCCCGATGTCCTCCTGACTGCGATGCAGCTCGGCAAGAAGATCCGGAAGGTGCCGGTGGTCGCGGGCGTGTGCCACGGCTTCATCGGCAACCGCATGCTGATGCCGCGCCAGGTGGAAGCGACGAAGCTGCTGCTCGAGGGTGCGACGCCGGAGCAGGTCGACCGAGTCCATGTCGAGTTCGGAATGCCGATGGGGCCGTTCCAGATGGCCGACCTCGCGGGCGTCGACATCGGCTGGCACCGCGACCCGAACCGGATCGAGAACATCCGCGATGCTTTGTGCGCCATTGATCGCTGGGGCCAGAAGAAGGGCGCGGGCTTCTACGATTACGACGAGAAGCGCAGGCCGTCGCCTTCGCCGGTGGTCCAGCAGATTATCGAGGATTTCGCCAAGAAGCAGGGCGTAGAGCGCCGCCAGATCAGCGACGAGGAGATCGTCGAGCGCACGCTCTACACGATGGTCAACGAGGGCGCGAAGATTTTGGAGGAGGGCATCGCCCAGCGTGCTTCGGACATCGATGTCGTGTGGGTCTACGGCTACGGCTGGCCTGTCTATCGCGGGGGACCGATGTTCTGGGCGGACACGGTCGGCGCCGGGAAGATCGTCGAGGGACTGAAGCGCCAGGAAGAGCGGATGAAGCCGGAGTTCAGCTTCTCCAAGCTGTTGCTGGACAAGGCGGAGAATGGCGAGAGCTTCACGCGCTAGGCGCGGCGTTCGTCCTGCAATAGGCTCAGCATCGCCAGTGCGGCAGCCGCGACTGCTGCGCTGGTGATGAAGGTCGCGGAGCTGCCTTCGCGGTCCCAGATCCAGCCGGCACCGAGGCTGGCGAGCAGAGCTGCGATTCCGCTGACGAACCAAAAGGCTCCAAAGCTGGTCGCGCGTAGGTCCTCCGGCGCGCTGTCCGCGATCATGCGTGAGAAGATGCCCTGCGTCAGCGCCATGTGCGCGCCCCACAAGCCGACCCCCAGGGCCAGCCCGCCGAAGCTGCCGCTCTTCGCCAGAACTAGATCGCCCGCGACGAGTACAGCCAGTCCCGCCATGAGAATGGTGCGTGGGCTCATTCGGTCGCTCAGAGCTCCTGCCGGGTAGGCGAGGGCGACATAGACCAGGTTGAACAGGGCGAGCGTCAGCGGCGACATCGCCTCGGACAGGCCGATCTCGATGCCCTTGAGGATAAGGAAGGCTTCGGAGAAGCGCGCCAGCGCGAACAGGAAGCCGACCGAAAGCAGGCGCTTCGTCTCCTTGTTCAGTTGTTTGAAGCCGACGAACAGCGGTGAGCGCTTGAGTGGCGCGAGATGCTGGTCCGGCTCGCGCAGCGCCAGCGAGGCGAGCAGGAACGAGCAAAAGGCCGGTATCACTGCGACCCAGAACACCATTCGGATGTTGCTTGCGAACCAGGCCATGAGGCCAATCGCGACGACCGGAGCGAGCAGGGCGCCAACAGTGTCGAGCGATTGACGCAAGCCGAAGGCTCGACCCCGGATTTCGACAGGCGTTTCGTCGGCGACCATCGCGTCTCGCGGAGCGCCTCGAATGCCCTTGCCGATGCGATCGGCGAACCGCGCCAGCATCACGGCCGGTGCGCTGCCCGCGAGCGGGAACAGGGGCTTCGAAAGCGCCGCGAGGCCGTAGCCGGCGACAACCCACGGCTTTCGCTTGAGGCTTCGGTCGGACAGGCGGCCGGACACCAGCTTGGCGAAGTTTGCGGTCGCTTCGGCGACGCCATCAATCGCGCCAAGCGCGGTTGCGGGAAGCCCGAGCACGATGGTCACGAACGCCGGAAGCAGCGCGTGATAGATCTCGCTCGACAGGTCCATCAGCAGGCTGACGAAACCGAGGACCCAGACGTTGCGTGGAAGGGGCGGGCGTGAGGCCATTGTTGCGGCGACCGTAGCGGAGGTTCACGGCGCCGCAATTGCTTCGTCGCACGCGGTCCTCGCAATGACGTAAATGCGAAACAGCAATATTGCGTGACCCGGAATTGTTGTTACGCTGCAAGCATGATGTGGGGGTCATCTCCGGGAGCGCTTGCCAACCGGTTCAACACCCTGGCGCAAAACTGGGTGGCGGATGGTCCCGCCGCCCGTGCCGAACGCGCGCGCCGCAAGCTGCTCGGCGTCATCGGCTCAAAGGAGCCCGCGACCCTCAACCAGGTCGCCGCGTCTGTCGGGCGCGGCGCTCCGGCCGTGAGCCGGGCGGTCGACACGTTGGTACGGGCAGGCCTGGTCGAGCGCACTCAGGATCCCGATAACCGCCGCCGCCTCGCGCTTCGTCTGACGGAACAGGGCCGCGAAGAGCTTACGAACATTCCGAGGGCCGGATCGGGACTGGAGCTGCGGCTCGAGCGGCTAGCGCAAAGCGAGCTGCGGGCAATCGAACGGGCGATCGAAATCCTGGAGCGCGCGACGTAGAATTCGGCCATTGCCCCGGCCGTTCATGCTGCATTGCAACATGGGCCGATAACGACTACATCGCCGCCCAGCATTTCCCGGGAAAAATCGAATGAATCTGCGTAACGTCGCGATCATCGCGCACGTCGACCACGGCAAGACCACGCTTGTCGACCAACTGTTCCGCCAATCGGGCACCTTCCGCGACAACCAGCGCGTGGAAGAGCGCGCAATGGATTCGAACGACCTCGAGAAGGAGCGCGGGATCACCATTCTCGCGAAGTGCACCTCGGTCGAGTGGAACGGGACGCACATCAACATCGTCGATACGCCCGGCCACGCCGACTTTGGCGGCGAGGTCGAGCGCATTCTCTCAATGGTGGACGGAGTGATCCTGTTGGTCGATGCCGCCGAGGGCCCGATGCCGCAGACGAAGTTCGTCACCGGCAAGGCGCTTTCGCTCGGCCTTCGTCCGATCGTCGTGGTGAACAAGATCGACCGTCCCGATGCGCGTCCGGCGGAGGTCCTCGACGAGGTGTTCGAGCTGTTCCTGAACCTCGACGCGAATGACGATCAGCTCGATTTCCCGACGCTCTACGCGAGCGGGCGCGCGGGCTATGCAGGGACCACCGACGACATCCGCGAGGGCGACCTCACGGCCCTGTTCCAGTCGATCGTCGACCATGTGCCGGCCCCTGCACTCGATCCCGCGGGTGAGTTCAAGATGCTCGCCACTCTGCTCGACCGCGACAATTTTCTCGGCCGTATCCTGACGGGCCGGATCGAGAGCGGGACGCTCAACATCAACGATCCGATCCGCGCGATGGACGTCAACGGGAACGTCGTCGAGGACGGCCGCGTCACCAAGCTGTTCGCGTTCCAGGGCCTCGAGCGCGTACCCGTGGAGTCGGCCAAAGCCGGCGATATTGTCGCGATTGCGGGCCTGGTGAAGGCGACCGTCTCCAACACGATCGGCACGCCCGAGATCGTCGAGCCGCTGCACGCGCGCGAGATAGACCCGCCGACCCTCAGCATGACTTTCGCGGTCAACGACAGCCCCTTTGCAGGCAAGGACGGCGACAAGGTGCAGAGCCGCGTAATCCGCGACCGCTTGCTGCGCGAAGCCGAGGGCAATGTCGCGATCCGTGTCACGGAGACGGTCGGCAGCGAGGCCTATGAAGTTGCCGGCCGCGGCGAGCTCCAGCTCGGCGTACTCATCGAGACATTGCGCCGCGAGGGCTTCGAGCTGGGCATCAGCCGCCCGCGGGTGCTGTTCCGCGATGGTCCCTCCGGGCGCGAGGAGCCGTACGAGACGGTCGTCGTGGACGTCGACGAGGAGTTCTCGGGCACCGTCATCGACAAAATGGCCATGCGCAAGGCGGAAATGACCGACATGCGTCCGTCGGGCGGCGGCAAGACCCGCCTGACTTTCTCGGCGCCGTCGCGGGGCCTGATCGGCTATCACGGCGAGTTCCTGTCCGACACGCGCGGCACCGGAATCATGAACCGGCTGTTCGAAAAATATGGGCCCTACAAGGGCCCGATCGCCGGCCGCCAGAACGGCGTGCTGATCTCGATGGAGCAGGGACCGGCGGTCGCTTACGCGTTGAATGCGCTGGAGGAGCGCGGCATCCTCTTCGTCTCCCCCGGCGAGATGCTCTACGAGGGCATGGTCATCGGCGAGAATGCGAAACCCCAGGACCTGGAGGTCAATCCGCTCAAGTCCAAGCAGCTCACCAACTTCCGCGCGTCGGGCAAGGACGAGGGGATCCGCCTCACTCCCCCGAAGCGCATGAGCCTGGAGCAGGCGATCGCCTACATTCAGGACGACGAGCTGGTGGAAGTCACGCCCAAGGCGATTCGCGTCCGCAAGCGCTTCCTCGACCCGCACGAGCGGAAGCGCGAAGCGCGCAAGATGGAAGCCGCGTAACGATTCCGCCGCCGCGGCGTTGGACGCGCCGTGCGATTGCGGAAACTCGCCAGGCCGATCCTGATTGCCGCCGTCGGTTGCGGAGCGCTCGGCGTTTTGGCAGCCGTCGCCTATATCGAATCCGGCATCTACAACGTGGCCGCATCCAAGCCGCACACCAGATTCACCTTCTGGGTCACGCATGAGACGATGGTCCGCTCGGTCCGACGCCATGCAGCTTCGATCACGCCGCCTCGGAAATTCAGCGCGCAGGAGGTCGCCGCCGGCTTCTGCGCATATGAATCCCATTGCGTGGCGTGCCACGGCGCCGCGGGCGTCGCCCGGCAGCAATGGACGGGCGGAATGGAGCCCGCGCCGCCCTATCTGCTCGACATCAACGAGCGCTTCACGCGCGCGCAGCTGTTCTGGATCGTCAAGAACGGGATCAAGATGACGGGCATGCCGTCGTGGAAGAACGAGATGCCGGACGGCGAAATCTGGACCGTCGTGGCGTGGCTGGAGGCCAGCGCGAAACTGCCGCCGCAGACCTATTCACTCTGGCGCGCCCAGCGGCGATGCGCAGGGCCCGCCGTTCGCTAGCGCATCCAAAAGCTACGGGGGAAAAAGGCAAACATGGCACTAATGTTTCGCGCGCATCTCGCGGTTGGATTTTTCGATCCCGGCAAGGAAGCTCGGTTCGTTGGCAGAAGATACGTCGGCGATGCGCCAGCCGGCCTTCGTTCGAACCAGCGTGTAAGTCGTTGGGCGAGGCTTGTAGCCGGTGAATCCGATCGAAACTCGCACGATGGCCTTCTCGCGGCCCCGCTGGGTCACGCTGGTGACGGACGCGTTCAGGCCGTCCGGGTCCTGGCATTGGCAGATGGGGTCGCCGTCCACATAGCCGACCTCGCCATTGGCCAGGCGCGCGTCTTCCTTGATCGCCGCCAACAGTCGCGGCGCGAAGTAGCGCTCCGGGTGGTCGAACGGATTGAAATTTTGATTGCGATAGCTGGCGTACAGGCGCTCCATGTACGCCTTCGGGGTTTCCACGGCCGGAGCGGCCGCGAACAGCATCGCCAGCAGCATCATCCAGCGGAGAGTTCTAGCACGATATTCCACTCTTCGTCGCGCACGGGCGCGACGGAAAGACGTGATTGGCGGATCAGCTCCATCTTGGCGAGCCGCGGGTCGGCCTTGATCTCCGCGAGCGTGACCGGCTTCAACGGCCGCACAGGTTCGACGCGGACCGAGACCCAGTTGCCGTCCTTGGGATCGGGCTGCGCTTCCCTCGCAATGCGCATGATCCCGACGACGGCCTTGTCCGACATGCTGTGGTAGAAGAAGGCTTCGTCGCCCTTCTTCATCGCCTTGAGATGGAGTCGGGCGGCATTGTTGCGGACGCCATCCCATTCGGTGCCGCCGTCACGCACCAGGTCGTCCCAGCTGTAACTTTCGGGTTCGGACTTCATCAGCCAATGCGCCATCGCGGGACAACCTCCTGTCCCATTGTGGTTAGCGCGCCGATGAGCCGAGTTAAACCAGCGATGAGCGGTTCGAAGCGGCTGTGGATAAGTCGAGAAAACTGAATGATTTGAAAGTGTTCCGGATTCCATCGTGCGAGTCGCACGATTCGCCGCCGGAAGGTTGGACTCGCAGAAAAGCTGACATATCTGGGGTCCAGCAATTGAGAGCGAGTGAGCCGAGGGCGCAGTGAGGCGCCGGCTCCAGGGCAAGACGGACCTCCCCGCTGGGATTTCAAGTGCGCCTTAGGCGCCCCCAGCGGCAGTCCGCCGAAGAAGGGCAACACAAGTTGATCAAATGGTTGGGTAGCCGCGGCACGTCCGCGGTGATGGGTCTTGCTATGCTTGCGGTGGCTTCCAGCGCCAGTGCGCAGGATCTGTCCGCGTTGAACAATGTATCGGCCGCCGTGAAGTCGCTCGACGTGAGCGCCAGCGCGAAGCCGCTTGGCACGGCCGCCGCGCAAGTTGCGACCGCGGCCGCACGGCCGGCCGTCGCGACGACCTCCGCGATTTCGACGGTCACCGGGGCCGTCCTCCAGCCGCAGCCGGCGCGCGCCGTCACCGTGAGCCTGACGCCTCAGACGATGGCCACCGAAGCCGCTTGGCTCTACAAGAACGGCTGGCCCCTCTACGCGCTGGTCGACAAGTACAGCACCGGAGCTCCACTCGACGAGCAAGGCAATTGTTTGGCGACGGCGGTGTATTTCGAAGCGCGCGGCGAAAGCCTCGACGGTCAGCTGGCCGTCGCACGCGTGGTGATCAACCGGGCGCTCTCGCTCAAATATCCGCCCGATATCTGCGGTGTCGTGAAGCAGCCCGCGCAATTCTCCTTCGTCCGCCACGGTCAGTTCCCGTGGATCGACACCAACTCGGCGGCCTGGGCCCGGGCGCAGGGCATCGCGCGCCTCGCTTTGGCCAATGTAGTTCCGAGCGTCGGCAATGACGTTCTCTGGTACCACGCGAGCTACGTGGATCCGTCGTGGGGTCACCGTCTGAGCCGCGCCGAAAAGATCGGCCTGCACATTTTCTATCGCGCCTGAGCGATTAACGGATGAGGGGTGGAAGGCGTCCGGGAGTTAACCCCGGGCGCCTTCTTTTCGTTCGGGCGCGGCAACGCGGCTGCTCGACGTAAACTGCGTTCAAGGGGCATTCGCGCCGGGAACAAACCGCGCAAGCATCGAGCGTGCGGAATTTCCGCATGGAAACTGCGGCTTACGGGGAGGCTCGCGGGTGCTCAGGATTTTGGTCGTCGAGGACGATCGGCAGCTTGCGGAAACGCTGAAATATCAGATCGAGGATAATCCGCGCTATCGCGTGGTCGGAACGGCCCAGGACGCCGACGGCGCGATCGCCGCAGCCGAGGAGCATGATCCGGACCTCGTCCTGCTGGATTTGCACCTGGCCCACGGGACGACCGGCTTTTCGGTCGCGGTGCGGCTCAACGAGCAGGGCATTCCGTGCCTGTTCGTCAGCGGCAAGGCGCCGCGCTTCCCGATGCCGGACCTAGCGCTCGGCTGCCTGATGAAGCCATGCACGGCGGAGGACGTGCATCGTTCTCTCGCGATGGCGGAGGACCGGCTGCGCGGCCGCGAGGCCGTCCGGCAGAAACCGCCGCAGAACCTCACGCTTTATGACGCGGCGGAGACGATACATCTGCCGGAACCGGGCTTCATTCCCTCGAAACGGTCGCTAAGGACGCGCATCGAGCATTGGCTTTCCGGACACGCTTAGGTTCGCCTGTTCTCAAAGGGGCATGTACCCCTTTCGTGGCTCGCGCACCGCCATCGTCTCCGGCGTTAATGGGGCGCCCGCCTCGAGCAGCGCCTGACGTCGGCCCTTGATTGCTGCGCCACGTTGCACGTCTTCGAACGGAAGCAGATCGGCAATGCAGCGATGCCCAAGCACGCGCAGAACGAAGGCGGCGGTGCGGGGCCACCGCGCGGCATCCGTCTCGAAACCGGCATAGGCGCCGTTGCGGAAGAAGCTTGCGATCGCGATGTCGGCAACCCCGATGTCGCCGAAGAGAAAATCGTCGGCCGGGAGCTCGCTCTCAAGATAGTCGAGCGTGGCCGGGATCTGCTCATTCTCCGCCTTGGCGACGCGCCGTTCGTCGGCCGGTTCGCCCCAGACCATGGGCCGGACGACCTTCTGATAGAAGAGCGACCAGATGAAGAGGTCCCCCAGTCGAGTGTCGGCGAACTCCTCGAACCAGCGCGCTCGGGCACGCTGCTTCGCCTCGCGCGGATACAGCGGATGGCCTGGGTATGCGTCGTCGAGATAGTCGCAAATCACCGTCGAGTCGCTGATCGAGAAGTCGCCGTCGATCAGCACGGGGATGCGGCGCAGCGGGCTCAGCCGCTCGAACTCTTCGTTGCCGAAGAACGGGGTGATCGGATCGACCTGGTAGGCCAGGCCCTTGAGGTTCATCGCCGCGAGCACCTTGCGGACGTAAGGGCTCACGAAGCTGCCAATGATGGTCAGCGGGCGATCCATGGCGGCGGAAATGGAGCCGTCAGTAACCGACTGCAAGAGGGCGCTGGACACGCTGCAATTGTAGCGCTACAGATGTAGCGTCAATTCAGAAAAGGAACTTCGGTCATGCGTTCGCTCGTCCCGCTCTTCACCGCCGCCATTGCCGCTTCCGCTCCGGCGCTTGCAGTTGAGCCGGTGCCCGTGCCGGCGTTCCGCGCCGTCGAGCTTCACGGCGGCGGGATTGTCACAATCATTCCTGGTCAGGCGCAGCGGGTTACCCTGCTGGAAGGCAGCACGCAGTTCACGCGCGTCCGTGTGGATCGCCAAGGCAAGTTGGAGATCGATGCCTGCAATATGCGCTGTCCGCGTGACTACCACCTGCGGGTGCAGATCGAGACACCGAGAATCATGGGGCTGGGGGTGAATGGCGGTGGGCTGATGACCACCGCCAACGGCTTCCCCCGGCAGAGGGAAATCGGCGTGGCGGTCAATGGCGGGGGCAAGATCGATGCGCGCTCCATCGATGCGGTCACCGTCGGAGCGGCAGTCAATGGCGGAGGCCAGGTCCTCGTCCGCTCGAATGGAACGCTTGGAGCGGCCGTCCATGGCGGCGGCGAGATCGTCTATTGGGGCAATCCCACCGTCGCGACCTCGATCGCCGGCGGAGGCGCGGTCCGCAAGGGCGGCTAAGGCAGTTCCACGACCTCCGCACGGTCCCGGCTGAAGCGCAGGCCGACGGTCAGCAAAGCTCGGAATGCGTTATAGCCGCCGGTACCCGGATGAAAGGCGTGGAAGAAGAGCTGCGGCTTGCCGTCCAGGCCGGGCGCGACGGACGCATGGCCCGGCGCCGCCCATTCGGTGGTCGACCTCAGCAGCGGCTCGCCCTGCTTGGTGTAAGGACCGAGCGGGTGGTCCGCGACGGCGACTCCGATCCCGTAATGTGGCGTCGAAAAATCATTGCCCGCATAGAAAAGCCAGTAACGGCCCTCCTGACGCGTGACGAACGGCCCTTCGATGAGATGGCCTTCCCAGTCGAGGTCGTTGCAGAGAACGATTTTGTCTTCGCCGATGAGCGAGCGGCCGTCTTCGGCGATCCGCTGCGCCCGGACCGGCGTCGACATGGCATTGAGAATTGCAGAGGCGAGGCCGAATTCGACGAGGGCCGATCTGACGCGATCCCAGTTCGCGAGCGCTGCTTCGATCAACGGCTGCATGACGAAGAAGCGGATCATCGGCCGTTGCAGGTTCGCCCAGGGAACGATCGCTGCGGCGAAGGCGGCGGTGCGCCGGTCCTTCTCGCTATCGAACAGCCGGTCGATCAGGTCCGGATGCTTGCGTAACAACATCGCCAGCGGCCGCGGCCAGATGCTGTTCGTGTCGTCTTTCCAGAACAGGTAGGTCGCACCGTCCTGATCGACGAACAGGTGGGAATCGATCACTCCGCCGCTCAGCAGAGGCTGGCCGGCATCGTAGCCGAGCCCGGTCGTATTCAGCGGCTTGCCGGTGATCAGCGCCCGGCCGTTGTCGATCCATGGCCCGGTCGGCCTGCCACTTCGCGCAAGGCCGATCGCGAGCGCGTTCGATGGCTGCCGGGCGGTGAACACGATCCAATATTCGGCGCCGACCTTGTGCATCTCCGGCGCCCAGAAATCGGCGACGTTGCGTCCCTTCGCGCACCAGTGCGGGAGCTGGCCTTCGGGGAATACGAAGCCTTTGGGCTCCCAGTGCTCAAGGTCGAGCGAATGCAGGATCGGAAAGGCGTCGGGCGCGTCGTTGGAGGTGGCGACGAGCCAATAATCCTTGCCGTCCTTGAAGACGGCCGGGTCGCCGTAGCCGACGAGAATTCTCGGCGCGACGTTCTCCGTGAGCAGCGGCCGCCAGCGCATCGTCGGAGCGGGTCGCTCGGCGACCGGCCCGAAGATGTCGGGCCTGCGCGTGCCGAAATCGCTCGACAGCCGCTCGAAAAATTTGGAGAAATCCTGCTGCGTGCCCGTCGGCACGGCGTAGATCTTGTCCTCGCCTACGGAGCCCGAGACCGCGATGCGGAAACCCTCGTCTTGTGCATCGGCCGCGACTTCGAACCTCGGGATCGCGACTTTACTCATCGATGCTCGGATAGGCCCGCACTACCTTGAGGAGAACCCCTTCCGGGGCGACGCGCGGGATCTTATGCTCAGTCCGTGGGGCGAGCCGATCATGTCGTGGCGATCGATCAGGGAACGACCTCGACACGCGCCATATTGTTCGACGCCGAAGCACGTGCGGTCGCCATCGCGCAGCGCGAGCTCGAGCAGCATTATCCTGCCCGCGGGTGGGTGGAGCATGATCCCGAGCAGATCTGGCAGGACACGCTCGCCGTGTTGCGGGAGGCGGTTTCCGCCATCGAGGTCACGCGAATTGCCGCGATCGGCATCACCAACCAGCGCGAGACGGTGGTCGTCTGGAATCGTGCGACCGGCGAACCTGTGCATCGCGCAATCGTATGGCAGGACCGACGCACGGCGGATCAGTGCGCACGGCTGAAGGGCGAGGGAGCCGAGGAGCTGGTTCGTGACCGCACCGGTTTGCTGCTCGACCCCTATTTCTCCGCGACGAAGATCGGGTGGACTCTCGACAATGTCCCGGGGGCGCGAGCTCAGGCCGAGCGCGGGGAGCTCGCCTGCGGCACCATCGACTGCTTCCTTCTTTGGCGCCTCACCGGCGGAGCGGCCCACGCAACCGACGCGACGAATGCAAGCCGGACCTTGCTGTTCGACATCCACGCGCAGTGCTGGGACGCGGAGCTGTGCCGGCTGTTCCGAGTGCCCGAGTCCATGTTTCCCGAGGTTTGCGACAATAGCGGCATCTTCGGCACAACCGCGGCTGGGCTGTTGGAAAGCCGGCTGCCGATCGCGGGGATGGCGGGAGACCAGCAAGCCGCTCTCTTCGGCCAGGCGTGCTTTGCCCCGGGAATGGTAAAGTCCACCTATGGCACGGGCTGCTTCATGCTTGTGAACACGGGTGAGGAGGCACTTACGTCCAACAATCGGCTGCTGACGACGCCCGCCTACCGGCTGGCGGGTCGCACCACCTACGCGCTCGAGGGTTCGATCTTCGTCGCCGGAGCCGCAGTCAAATGGCTTCGCGACGGCCTCGGCGTGATCGCCCATGCGTCGGAGACCGACGGCCTCGCGACACGGGTGCCGGACAGCCACGGCATCTACATGGTTCCGGCATTCGTCGGGCTTGGCGCGCCCTACTGGGACCCGGACGCGCGCGGCGCGATCTTCGGGCTGACGCTGGACGCGACCGGGGCGCATCTCGCTCGCGCTGCGCTCGAGGCCGTCGCTTATCAAACCTTCGACTTGGTCGATGCCATGGAGAAGGATGGGGCGTCGCACTCTTTCGCGATGCGCGTCGATGGCGGCATGGCGGCGAACGCCTGGCTGTGCCAATTCCTCGCGGACATCCTGCAGGTGCCGGTCGAAAGGCCCGAGAATCTGGAGACGACGGCGCTCGGCGCCGCGTTCCTGGCGGGCCTAGCAACCGGGGTTTGGGACGGACTGGAAGCGCTTTCCGCCACGTGGAAGCGCCGCGACTGCTTTGAGCCATCGATGGACGGCGAAAGGCGCCAGCAGCTGATCGCGGGCTGGCATGCGGCCGTTGCCAAGACGCTTACGCGCTGAGCCTATGATTTCGAACACGATTGCGATTTGGATGCCCCGCGTGGATTCGAACCACGATTGACGGAGTCAGAGTCCGTAGTCTTACCATTAGACGACGGGGCAACGCCGGTCCCGGCGAGAGGGCGCGAGATACGAACGCCGTCACGGGGTGTCAACGCCGCCTCCCTTGCCCTCAACCCATCAAATGTGGTTAAACTTGGATCAAGTCAGCCGTGCGCGAGCATGGTGCAGGACAGAAACGGGCGTGTGTGATGGCGCAGGGAGTCGCCAGTGCGCCGGCTCTGCAGAATGGGTTCCGTGAGCAGGGCGGGCCGTCAGATCAAAAACCGCTCTGGAAGCGGGACCCGCACCGCCACACCTACGGCGCAATCGACCTAGGCACCAACAATTGCCGGCTGCTCATCGCGCGTCCGACCGAGTCCGGATTTACCGTCATCGACGCTTTCTCGCGCATCGTCCGGCTGGGCGAGGGACTTTCTCGCACTGGCGAACTGTCCGAAGATGCGATGGATCGCGCGGTTGGCGCGCTGGCCGTCTGCGCCGAGAAACTGAGGCGGCGCAACGTCTCTCTCTCGCGTTCCGTCGCGACCGAAGCCTGCCGTCGTGCGACCAACGGTCAGGAGTTCGCCGACCGGGTCCGCGACCAGACCGGCATCGTGCTCGACATCATCGAGCCCGCCGAAGAGGCGCGGCTTGCGGTTCTCGGCTGCCACAAGCTGCTCGAGCCGGGCGACGGACCAGCACTGATTTTCGACATTGGCGGTGGATCGACCGAGCTGGTGCTGATCGACCAGCAGCAGGGAACGCCGCAGATCCGCGCGTGGTGGAGCGCTCCGTGGGGCGTCGTCTCCCTGACGGAGAGCGAGGGCAAGGAAGCGCTCGAGGGGCCCGACCGTCTCAAGGCTTACAACCGCATGCGGGAACGCGCCCGTCGCGCCTTCGCCAACTTCGCCACCATGCTGCCCGAGGGCAAGGAGGGCATCCGCCTGCTCGGCACGAGCGGGACGGTGACCACGCTCGCCAGCGTCCATCTCGCGCTGCCGTCTTACGATCGACGCGCGGTGGACGGGCTTCACGTGCCGATCGAGGCGATGCAGAAGATCAGCGAGATGATCGCGACCATGGACTATGACGAACGCTCGTCGCTGCCGTGCATCGGCACCGAGCGCGCGGACCTGGTCGTCGCAGGCTGCGCAATTCTCGAAGCGATCATGGAGATCTGGCCGGCCAAGAACCTCGGTGTCGCGGACCGCGGCATTCGCGAAGGCATCCTGCGCTCGCTGATGGCCCGCGACGGCTGGCGATTGTGAGGCACATTCGGACCGCGAAGGGCCGCAAAGTCTCGTCGACGCGCTGGCTCGAACGGCAGCTCAACGACCCTTACGTCCGCCGCGCCAAGGCCGAGAACTACCGCAGCCGCGCGGCGTACAAGCTACTCGAGCTCGACGAGCGCTTTGGCCTCCTTAAGGGCGTGAAGTCGGTCGTCGACCTCGGCATCGCGCCGGGGGGCTGGAGCCAGGTCGTGCGGCGTCGCTCGCCGCAGGCGAAGATCGTCGGCATCGATCTTCTCCCGACCGAGCCGATCGACGGAGTTGCCATCCTCCAGATGGACTTCACGGACGAGGACGCTCCGGGGAAGCTTCGCGAGGCGCTAGGCGGTCCCGCCGATCTCGTGCTGTCCGATATGGCGGCGAATACGGTGGGGCACCAACAGACGGACCACCTTCGCACCATGGCGCTGGTCGAGGCGGGACTAGAGTTTGCGCGGGAGGCGCTTCGGCCGGGCGGCGCCTATGTCGCCAAGGTGCTTGCCGGCGGTGCCGACACCGATCTCGTGGCCGAGCTCAAGCGCAGCTTCGCGGCGGTGAAGCACGCCAAGCCGCCCGCGAGCCGGAAGGACTCGAGCGAGTGGTATGTCGTCGCGCAGGGCTTCAAGGGCGACGTCTAGTAGATCGTTCCCCGCTTCCGCACCGAATCGCAGATCAGCCGATAATCGGTGGTGAGCTCGGTGCCGGCCGGGAGGTCCATAGCCGCGATATCGTCGCCGAAACCAACGCCCAGGGAGGTCGTGTTCGGTTCGTCGGAATGATTGAAGTGCCGGCCGTTGTCGCCGCACAGGATCCACAGGCCCGATTCCTCATGATAGGTCGAATAGACCTGAAGGAACTGGCGCAAGAGGTCCGGCAGGTGCTCCACTTCCCAGTCGGCGAACACGCGATCGATCCGGCTGTCGAAACGCCAGATGAGATCGCCGCACTTCACGTCCTGGAGCAGGAAGGCGCCGATCCCGTGGATTGGACTCGGGCGCAGCTCGGTTTCGACGATCATCATGGAACGGGGGGCCTCAGCAAAGCCGGGGCCTAACCAACTTCAGCCGGTCATTGTTCCTGAACTCGGAGGAGCCTCTTCGGCCGTCGAAATGTTCCACTGCGGCAAGCGCTCGAAACGCCGCTGCGGTACCGCTCCGAGGTTCTTCAGGCCATCCACGTCCAGAAGGATGACGGTCTTGCCCTCGCGCTGCACGAGACCGGTGCGTTCCAGCTGCGCCCAGGTCCGGTTCGCGTGAACTGGCGTGATCCCGATCACGTCGGCGAGCTCGTTCTGCGACAGCGGCAGCTCGAAACGGGTCTCTTCGAGGCCGGCGAGCTTCAGCCGGCCGTACAGGTTGATGAGGAATGCAGAGAGTCGCTGCACGGCGCTGGTGCGGGCAACCGAGGTCAGTCGATCCATGAGGAAGATGCGCTCTTTGAGCGAGCTCAGGAACATCGCCGCGGCTATGCGCGGCGAATTCATGAACAATCGCGCGAACGCGCTCACCGGTATGACCTCAACGGTGGCCCGAGTGAGCGCAATGAGCGTTTCCGCCGCGGCCGGAAGCGTCATGCTGGGCGCGCCGAGCAAGTCGCCCGGAAGATGGATCTTCACCATCTGGCGTGTGCCTGTCGCCACGTCCATGCAGCTGCCGACCCACCCATCGGTCAGCAAATATACGTCCCGAACGGGATCACCCTGTAAGCGGATGGTGTCGTGCCGCCGCAGGTGAAGGTGTTCGACGGATAGCCGCTCTATCGACTGAAGGTCGGCGCTGGTCAGGGGCACGAATTCGCTGAAGCGGTGGACCGGCAACCTTCGCATGGCTGCGGAAGATACGAGTTCGGCACAGCTCCGCAACGGATGATGGTGGGCCCGATCAGCTTTTTACGCGCGCTTCGGCCACGGCCTGCTTCAGCGCTTCATAGCCGACGGCTCCATTCAAGACCCTGTTGCCGACAACGAACACCGGCGTGCCGGTGGCGCCGAGCTTGCCGGCCAGCGCAAAGTTCTGCTTCAGCTCCGCTTCGACCTGGGGATCGTTCGGCGGGGCCGGAGCGATTCCGGCGGCTGCCGCAGCCCGGCCGATCGTATCGGGAGCCGGGCGGCCTGCGGCCCATAGCGTGTCGTGAAATTGACCGAAGCGGCCCATCTTGGACGCCTCGAGCGACAGGCGGGCCGCAGTGACGCTGTCGGGCCCAAGGATCGGCAACTCGCGATAGACCACGCGGAGGCCCTTGTCCTCCCGGAGCAGGCGGTCGACCGACGGGTTGCTCGCCTTGCAATAGGGGCAGGCGTAGTCGAAGAATTCGACGAGGGTGACCTCGGGCTTGGGGGCGCCTTTCCACGAACTCGCAAAGGGAGTTTCGATCGCCGCTCGGTTCTCGGCAAGGACCGGCGCATATTGCGCATCGCGAAGGGCATCCACCGTATCGGCAAGGATCGCCGGATCGGCGAGCAGGCCCTGACGGACGATGCGGCTGGCCACGAAGTTAGGAGGGGCGAAGATCAGGATTGCCGCTGTCAGGAGTGCGCCGATCACTCCGCCCACGACTGCCGCTCCCCAGTTCCCGCGTCTGGGCAGCGCCGCGCTGGTATCGTTCACTAGTTCCGCTCTTTCCGGTCTTTTTTCTTCTGCAACTCGGCTTTCGACACCATGGCGATATCCTGCGCGCGAAGCCAGTCCGGGCTTCCCGGCGGAATGCCTTTCATCGCCGTCTCCGCGCTTGCGAGGGCCAGCTTCGGGTTGCCGGTGAGATTGCTCCGCTCGGCCGTCGCGAGAGAGGCGCGAGCCACGTCTCCTTCCCGGTCATAGATGATTCCGAGCTGGTACCAGGCGAACGGGTCTTGATTGTCCCTGTTCACCGCGACCTTCAGGATTTGCTTGGCCTCGGGGAAATTCCTGGAGTCTTCGGTCGCTACCAGCGCATGCCCGAGCATGGCGGCGATCATGGGCGCTTCATTCGACCGCTGGACGGCTTCGCGAAGCACCGGGATCGCTTCCTTGGGTTTGCCGCCTTCGAGCAGGATCTGGCCCTTCAGCTCGAGGAAGAAGGGGTCGTGCGGATTGGTGGCGAGCAAAGCGTCGGCTTCGGCAACCGATTTGTCCGGGTAGCCGCCGAGGTGATAGGCATAAGCCCGGGCATAATGCGCGGGAACGCTCTGGTCCGATTCAGGATATTTGATCGTTGCCTGCTTCGGATCGATGTAGCCGAGCAGCTTCGCCTTGACGCGCTGGAAGCGCGCTTCGAGCGCGGGATCGGTTGGCTTGCTCCACGCCGGATCGCTCTTCAGCGTTTGCGAGAGCGCCGTGATGCGCTCAGACGAAAGCGGGTGGTCGCGATCGAAGCTATCCTTCGAATAAATCGCCAGGCGATATTCCAGGTTCTGCAGCTTGCTGAAGAAATCGAGCATGCCCTTGCCGCTGATCCCGGCCTTCGACAGCAAGCGCGATCCGGTCGCATCCGCGGTCGATTCCTGCACTCGCGTGAAGGCGAGCATTTCCCCGATCGCCGCACGCTGCCCCGCCTGCAGGATACCGACGCCGGCGTCTCCGGCACCGGCCGCAATCGCGAGCGCTCCGAGGACCAGGGACAGGATGCTGATGCCGGTGGCTTCCTTCGCGCCGCTCTCGCTGCGGATCGCGTCTCCGGCAATGACGTGGCCGAGCTCGTGGGCGACGACGCCCTGGAGTTGATTCACGTTGTCGGCGGCCTCGAGCAGGCCGGACTGGATGTAGACCGTCTGGCCCCTCGACACGAAGGCGTTGATCTCGGGATCGTTGAGAAGGACGACGTTGACGCTGTTCGGGTCGAGCCCGCCCGCGATGATGAGCGGCCGGGACATCTCCTTGAACATCAGCTCGGTTTCGGTGTCGCGAAGGACCGAAGGGCCTGAATCGTCCTCGGCTAGTGCCGGCTGCGCTGTCGACAGGGCGAGCAGCACGGCCATCATGAAAAGGCGGACGAGGCGGGCGGCCGGCGAGTTCATCGCCGGCCGATTACCATCTTTTCGGCTGAACCGGTCATGAAAACCAGGCTTCCGCCTCGCGTAGGCCTCAGCCGAACGTCTTCTGCCACCAGCCGCGGCGGGGCTCTTCGGCACTGTCGTCCTCGGCCGTGTCGTTGTTCGCCGCCGGCGCGTGGGCAGGCTCTGGAGGAGCCGCCTCCTCTTCAGCCGGCGCCGCAACCGCGGCTTTCGACTTGCGCTTGCGTGCCGGCTTCGCTGGAGGCGCCTCCTGGTCCGCAGTCTCCGCGGGCGGAGCATCGGCCGGAGCCGGTTCGGTCACCGCAATTTCGGCTTCGGCCGCGGCCTTTTTCGAGCGGCGCCGCTTGGGCTTGGGCTCCTCCGCCGGAGCAATCTCGGCGATCGGCGGTTCTTCGTCGATCGGCCGCTCGACCATCGGCGAGCTGTCGGGTTCGACGCTGGTCTCGGCAACCTCGGCTCCTTCACCCCGTCCACCGCGTCCGCGGCGGCGGCGCCGCTTTTTCGCCGGACCGCCATCCTCCTGGGCAGCGGGTCCCTCGGCAGGCTCGGCCTGCTCAGCGGCTTCACCCTCCGCCGGAGCGGCTTCACCTTCCGGAGCCTCGCCGCCCTCGCCCTCGCGCCTGCGTCCGCGACCGCCGCGGCGGCGGCGACGGCGACGGCGACCGTGACGTTCGTCGCCCTGGTCCTGTCCCCGGTCCGGACGAGCTTCAGCCTCCTCTTCCTCGTCGGCCTCGTCCTCGAGCAGCTCATCGACCTCTTCGACATCTTCCTCGATGGCGGTGGGCTCTGGCCGGGCAACGGGGACGGGCCGTCCGCCCGAGCTCTCGACCGTCATCCGCGCACCTTCGAAGCTCTCGTCGATCAGGATGTCGATCGACACGCCATAGCGCTGCTCAATGTCGGCCAGCTCTGCGCGCTTCTTGTTGAGCACGTAGACGGCGGCTTCCTTGCCGGCGCGGAGGCAAATCTTTTCACCGCGGCCGCGCGCAGCCTCGTCCTCGATCATGCGAAGGGCGGAAAGGCCGGCCGAGGCGGCCGTGCGCATCAGGCCCGTGCCGTCGCAATGGGGGCAAGGCTTGGTCGAGGCTTCGAGGACTCCCGTGCGGAGCCGCTGCCGGCTCATCTCCATAAGGCCGAAGCTTGAGATTCGGCCGATCTGGATCCGCGCGCGGTCGTTCTTGAGCGCTTCCTTCATCGCCTTCTCGACTTTCCGGACATGGCTGTTCTGTTCCATGTCGATGAAGTCGATGACGATCAGGCCCGCCATGTCGCGCAGGCGCAGCTGCCGAGCGATCTCCTGCGCGGCCTCAAGGTTCGTGTTGAACGCCGTCTGCTCGATATTGTGCTCGCGCGTCGAACGGCCCGAGTTGATGTCGATCGAGACGAGCGCTTCGGTCGGGTTGATGACGAGATACCCGCCGGACTTGAGCTGGACGATCGGCTGGTACATCGCGCTCAGCTGGTCCTCGACGCCGTAGCGCTGGAACAAAGGCGTGGTCTCGGTGTGGATTTTCACGCGCCGGACGTGGCTCGGCATCAGGAGCTTCATGAAGCCGCGGGCAGCCTTGTAGCCCTCCTCGCCCTCGACGATCACTTCCTCGATGTCGCGGTGGTATAGGTCGCGGATCGCGCGCTTTATAAGGTCGCTGTCGCGGTAGATGAGCGCCGGCGCTGTGCTCCCGAGCGTGCGCTCGCGGATCTCGTCCCAGAGGCGGGCGAGATAGTCGAAGTCGCGCTTGATCTCGACCTTTGTGCGCGAGAGGCCGGCGGTGCGGACGATCAGCCCCATCGTCGACGGCAGCTTGAGGTCGGTCATAATCGACTTCAACCGCTTGCGGTCGGCGCCGTTGGAGATCTTCCGCGAAATGCCTCCGCCGTGGCTCGTGTTTGGCATCAGCACGCAATAGCGGCCGGCCAGCGACAGATAGGTGGTCAGCGCGGCGCCCTTGTTGCCGCGCTCTTCCTTGACGACCTGGACCAGCAGCACCTGGCGGCGCTGGATGACGTCCTGGATCTTATAGCGGCGGCGGAGGGCCTGGCGCTTCTTGCGAAGCTCGTCGGCGGCGGATTCGTCAACCGGCGAACGGTTGGACCCGGTGCCCGTCTCGGCGGGCTGCTCGCTTTCGTCGCCTTCGGATTCGGCCACTTCCGCAGCCTCGTATTCCTCGGCATCCGAGACTTCATCGGCCTCTTCAGCGTCGAGCTCGGCCGAGCGCAGCCGCTCTTCCTCCGCTGCGTGCTCGGCCTCTTCGCGGAGCAGGGCTTCGCGATCGGCCTTCGGGATCTGGTAATAGTCAGGATGGATTTCGCTGAAGGCGAGGAAGCCGTGACGGTTTCCGCCATAATCGACGAACGCCGCCTGAAGCGACGGCTCGACCCGCGTAACCTTGGCTAGATAGATATTCCCTTTGAGCTGCTTGTGCTCGGCGGACTCGAAATCAAATTCCTCGATCCGGTTTCCCTTGGCGACTGCGACCCGGGTCTCCTCCGGGTGGCGCGCGTCGATCAGCATGCGCATGGACATTGAAAATTCTCCGGGCGCGCGGGTGCATCCGGCTGAGCCGGCGGCGCGCGATGATTAAGGCCACGGCAGCTCGACTGGAGCCGCTGACTGTGGCGCGATGTTCTGAAAGCGCTTCTGCCGCATTCGCCATCCCGCGCCTCGGCACAGGGAACGCGTTCGCCGCCTCATTCGAGAGCGGCTGGAAAGCGTTCTGTAGCATCATGCGAACATCAACCTCGTGGATCGCCGCGGACTCTTGCACTGGTCGCGGCAAAGATATTCGGCGAACCGAAGATCGACTTCCGGTTAGCATCCCGGAGTCCGTGCCGCAACAGTCGGTCAGCCACGGCACCATCTAGACATGGGGACTCGCGTGACGAAGCGCGAGTGACCAATTTTCCATTAACCATTGAGGCGTGATAAGTGGCTGTGGGCTCAACGGCTTGTGGGAGCTTCGTGAACTTCTCTGCGGCGAACCGGACGACCTTCGCAGGCGCGGCGGCGGCGTTGCTCGTCGTCGCGGCCTTGGCCATTGCCTTTGCATCGAGCCGCAGCGGCGCCACCTCGGCTGACGCGCCGGCACTCGGCAGTCTGACCTTCGACCTCCCGCCTCCTGCCAACGACCGGATTTACGGGGCACCTGCTGCGCGGGGGCGGCCGATCGTGGTGATAGACGCCGGCCATGGCGGGCGCGATCCCGGCGCTCGAAGCGTATCGGGGCAGGTCGCCGAAAAAGACCTGACTCTCGCCCTCGCGCGCGATCTTCGCGACAAGCTGGTCGAGCGCGGCCGAGTCCGCGTCGCCCTGACCCGCGAGGGCGATCAATATCTGACGCTCGAGGACCGCGCTGCGGTGGTTCGTCGGCTCGATGGCGCGATGTTCGTGTCGTTGCACATGGACAGTGCCGCGAATCCGTTGGCGCGGGGCGCGAGCGTCTACTCACTCTCTGACGTCGCTTCCGATGCCGAGGCTGCTCGCCTTGCGGCGGAGCAGAATGCCGGCACGACTGCCGGGGCAGGAAACGGCTCCGTCGATTCGATGCTGTCGGAGCTTGCGATGCGCTCGCAGATGAGTGCGTCCGCGGATCTTGCGACGCGGCTGATCAAGCGCTCGGCCGGGCGGTTCGAGCTTCGGCCGGAGCCGCATCGGTTCGCCGCCTTCCACGTGCTTCGCCGCGCCGACGCGCCCGCGGTGCTTTTCGAGGCGGGCTATCTCAGCAATGCCAACGATGAAGTCCTGCTGCGTGATCCCGGGCATCGCTCGGATATTGCGCTCGCGCTGGCGCAGGCAATCGAGGCCGACGTTGCTGCCCACGCGCGGCATTAAGCGCCTTTCCGCTGCGGCTCGAAGGGGCTAGACCGCGGCCGAATGAAGTTCGAGCGCCTGAACGTTCCCGAGTGGCCGTTGCCTGACCTCGTCGCCTTCAATCAGAGGGTGCGCGAGCGGATTGACCCGTGGTGGCAGCGGCGCTGGGTCCGCTGGATTGCCTGGGCCTTTGCAGGCCTGTTCGCGCTTTTCGCAGCGATGTGGATCTATTTCGCGAGCGGCCTTCCTTCGTCCGAAAAGCTTCTTGCGTACCAGCCGGACCTTCCGACCAACATTCGTGGCTATGACGGAACTCCGGTGCAGACCTTCGCCCGGGAACGGCGCGTCGACCTCGCCTATGACGAGATCCCGCCGCTGGTCGTGCACGCCTTCATCTCGGCCGAGGACAAGAACTTCTTCGAACATCACGGGATCGACGTCGGCGGCCTGATCGGAGCCGTTGCGGACTATGCCTTCAAGACCGTGACGGGCGGCGGGCGCGCGAAGGGCGGATCGACCATCACCCAGCAGGTCGCGAAATATCTGCTCAAGGATTCGAGCTACAACGTCGGCCGCAAGGCGCGCGAGGCGATCCTCGCCTTCCGCCTCGAATCCACGTTGAGCAAGGAGCAGATCCTCGAGATCTATCTCAACTCGATCTTCCTCGGCCGCAACGCCTACGGCATCCAGGCGGCATCGCGCGCCTATTTCGACAAGGACGTGAATGAGCTCACGTTGCCGGACGCGGCCTACCTTGCCGTGCTCCCGAAGGCGCCCTCGAACTACGATCCGGTGCGGGCGACGCAGCGGGCGCTCGATCGGCGCAACTATGTTCTCCGCGAGATGTATCGGAACGGATACATCACGGAGGATCAATGGAAGTCGGCCGCCGGCATGGCGCTCGGCACGATCCGCTACGGCAGCAACGAGAAGTTCCAGCAGCAGGGCGGATACTTCATGGAAGAGGTCCGCCGCGAGTTGATCAAGCAGTTCGGAGAGAGCGCCAAGGACGGGCCGAACAGCTTGTACGCCGGCGGACTCTGGGTGCGTTCTTCGATGAACCCGACGATGCAGGACGCCGCCGCACAGGCGCTCCGCGACGGCCTGGTGAAGTTCGACGGCGGCCGGGGCTGGAAAGACCTCGGAATGACGATCGACCTGCA
>JBKPQH010000036.1:0-6160 GCA_046733935.1 Pseudomonadota bacterium | reverse complement strand
TGCCGACGAGGCGGCGGGGCCCCGGCCGGTCACGCTCGACCTGATCGGGGTGGGCGCGGTCGCGGCCCAGGCTAGGCGGCGGGAGATCATCTACGACGGGGTGTTGAACTTCGACACGCTCTCGAACTTAATCATCACCGTAGATCTACAGACCGGGCGCGCCTGGGCACGGCGGGCAGACGTAAGTGTGGGAGGGGCGGCGCGCCGCCCCTGACTCAAGCCGCAGGCGGCAATTACGCTCGAATGGGCCTCTAATTTGGTTAGACCGTAGGTTCGCCGGACCAGCCCCCAGAGGCTTATACCACGGCCCCCGCTCCGGTGGTGACGTCTATCACCGGTCGCTGGCGGGAGCGCGGACTGGCGCTGTGGTCGGAAACACATATTGACCCTTACGTGCCCCCCTCTTTGCAGCCGCCGGCAAGAAGCGCCGTGCTCCGCTACCTCCAACAGGTCGAGAGATGTGCCTTAAGACTCTCGTTCCCTTTACAGGTCGAGGCTGGCGAGTTGTCGTATCTCGTCGAGCCTTGACGCCAGACGCCGGTTCTTCATCTCGAGTTCGTGCCGGGTTCTGATGGACTCGTAATGCTCTAAGGCGCGGGCGACCGTCAGGCGCAGGTCTTCGTTACTCCACGGCTTCGTGACGTATTGGTAGACGAGCCCGCTGTTAATGGCCTCGACCAGCGTGCCCACATCCGTGTACCCCGTGAGGATCATGCGCACCATGTGCGGCCGCAATTCGGCCGTCCGCTTCAGCAGCTCCAGGCCGGACATGTTCGGCATCCGCTGGTCGGTGATGAGCAGCGCCGTGTCGTGCTGCGCAAGCAGGCCGAGCGCCTCCTCGCCCGACCCGGCCGTGAGCACCTTGTAGTCCTGCCGGAACAGTCTTTCGAGCAGGCGCAGGTTGGCCGGCTCGTCGTCCACGATCATGATCTTGTAGTCCATAGCAGCGTGTCCCCGTCATTTAGTAAGGGTAGTTCCGCCCGTCTCAGTCCCCGCCTGTCCTATCTCCCTCCGCGTCCACGGGGATCGAGACGGTGAAGGTCGTGCCCGCGCCGGGGGTGCTCTCGACGCCGATGGAGCCCCCGTGGCGCTCGACGATGCCGTAGCTGATGGAGAGCCCGAGCCCCGTGCCCTCGCCCACCGGCTTCGTGGTGAAGAACGGGTCGAAGATCTTATCGAGGTGTTCCGGGGCGATGCCGCGCCCGGTATCGCTGACCGTGACGACGGCCCGCCCGCCCTCCAGGCGCGTCGCCACACGCACCGTGCCGTGAGGGCCCATCGCCTGCGCGGCGTTGACGAGCAGGTTCATCCAGACCTGGTTGAGCTGGCCGGCGTAGCAGTCTACCGGCGGCAGAGCGCCGTAGGCGCGCTCAAGCGTGAGACGGCCCGGCCCGTAGTATTGCGAGAGCAGGCGTACGGTTGACTCGATGCCTTCGTGGATGTCCACCTTCTTGACCTCGGCCTCGTCCAGGCGCGAGAAGAGGCGCAAGTTCTGCACCACTTCGCGGATGCGCTCGGCGCCCCCGCGGCAGTCGCTGATGATGGAGCGGAGGTCGCAGAGAGCGTTCTCGTAATCGATCTCGGCCTTCAGTGTCTTCACCTGCTCGCGCACGCGGTCGGAGAGGGCCGCGCTGTCGTAGAGTGTGAGCAGCCGCTCGATCGCGTCCACGGCGTCGGAGAGGAAATCCATGTTGCCGTAGATGAACCCGGCGGGGTTGTTGAGTTCGTGCGCGACGCCGGCGGCGAGCTGTCCCAGGGACGCCATCTTCTCGCTATGCACGAGCTGCGCCTGCAAGTGTTCGAGCTCGGCCTTGCGCCGCTCCAACTCCGCGTTGCGGCTCTCCAACTCCTCTCTGTAGCGGCGCGCGTCCCGCAGCAGGGCCCGCTTCTCCAGCGCGCGCTCGACGCTCAGCTCCAGCACGTCGAGGTCGCAGGGTTTAATCAGGTAGTCGTAGGCGCCGAGGCGCAGCGCGTCGCGCACGCGCTGCGGACGCTGGATGCCGGAGGCCATGATGACGGCCGTGTCGGGGAAGTGCTCGACGACCCGGCGCAGCAGTTCGACGCCGCTAAGGCCCGGCATCTTCACGTCGGCGATGACGAGGGCGATGTCGCCGGACGCGAGCCGGACGAGCGCCTCCTGCGCGTCGGCGGCGGTGACGCACCGATGGCGCTCGCCGAGGCACGCGGCGTAGAGGTTGCGCACCGGCTCCTCGTCGTCGACGATGAGGATGCGTTCCCCGCGCGTCTTGTCGGCAGGCTCAAACATCACGCTCGGCGGGGCCGGCGGCCGTTACCGGATTCAAAGTGCGCGCCGGCCCGCTCCAGCATCCGGCACATCGTCTCGGAGGTCCACGGCTTCGGGACAAAGAGCTGGACGAGGCCGCCGCCGACCTCCGGCATGACGCCGACCAAGTTGATGCTGCCCGTCAGGAGCACGCGGTAGCTCGACGGATAGCGGTCGGCGACCTCCGCCAGGAAGTCCGTGCCCTTGATGTCCGGCATGGCCTGGTCGCTGATGACGACGTCGGCGGGCCTTTCGGCGAGCATGCGCCGCGCCTCCTCGGCGCTGGCCGCGGTGCGCACGTCGTATTCCCGCCGGAACGTCTCGTAGAACACGTCCAGGCAGCCCTGCTCGTCGTCGAGATAAAGAACTGACAATTTCACGCCGCCTCCTCTTCCCCTCCTCGGAACAGTTTTTCAAACGCCTCCGCCGGCAGGGCGCGGCCGAACAGGTAGCCCTGCGCCTCGTCACAACCCAGCGAGCCCAGCAGCCTCGACTGCGCCTCGTCCTCCACCCCCTCGGCCTTCACCTTCAGCCCGAGGCTGTGTCCGAGCTTCACGACGGCGGCGACGATGGCTTCGTCGTTCGGGTCGGTCGCCAGGTCGCGGACGAACGAGCGGTCGATTTTCAGCGTGTCCACGGGCAGGTGCTTGAGGTAGCCGAGGCTGGAGTGGCCCGTGCCGAAATCGTCTATCGCTACCCTCACCCCGACCCCGCGTATTTCGCGGAGCGTGGCGACGGCCGCCTCCCGGTTCGACACGACCGAGCTTTCGGTGACTTCCAGTTCGAGTTGGCGGGGTTCGAGCCCGGCTTCGAGGAGCGAGCCCCGCACTGCCTCGACCAAATCAGGCTGCTGAAACTGTCGCGGCGAGAGGTTCACGGCCACGCGCAGCGGCCCGAGCCCCCGCCCCTGCCAGTCGCCGCACTGGCGGACGGCGGTACGCAGCACCCACTCGCCGAGGGGCACAATCAGCCCCGTGGCCTCGGCCAAGGGGATGAATTCGGCCGGCGAGACGAGACCAAGCCGCGGGTGTTGCCAGCGCACGAGCGCCTCGGCACCGACGAAGCGGCCCGACGCGAGCTCGACCTGAGGCTGGTAGTGGACGACGAACTCCCCCCTTTCGAGCGCGCGCCGCAGATCACACTCAAGCGAAAGGCGCCTGAGCGCCTCTTCATTCATGTCGGGCGAGTAGAACCGGTAGCAGTTACCTCCCTTCTCGCGCGCGCGATACATTGCCGCCGCCGCGCGACTCAGAAGGGTCTCCGCGTCGTCGCCATCGTGCGGGAAGAGCGAGACGCCGACGCTGGCGGTGACGTATACCTCGTGGCCGTCGAGTTCTACGGGGTTCCTCAAAGCTTCAAGGACGCCCTCCGCGGCCCCCGCGGCGTCGCCCGCCCCCTGGGCGGAGGTAAACAGAAGCGCCAACTCGTCGCCCCCGAAGCGCGCGACGGTGTCGCTCTCGCCGAGGCGTCCGCCGACTCTCTCGGCCACCGCGCGCATCAGCCGGTCGCCCGCGGCGTAGCCGAGCGAGTCGTTGACGATCTTAAGGCGGTCGAGGTCGAGGAACATGACCGCCAGCGTCTGCCCGCTCTTTCTCGCGGCGCTGACGGCCTGGCTCAGGCGGTCGTTGAAGAGTACCCGGTTAGGCAGCCCCGTCACGTCGTCGTGGGACACGGCGTGGTTAAGTTCTTCCGTGCGCCTCTTGACGAGCTCTTCCAGGTCTCTCTCGTACCGCCGTTTCGCTGCGAGCAGGGCGCGGTGCTCAAGGCCCCGGCGGACGGCCGCCTCCACCTGCCTGAAGTCGAAGGGCTTCGTCACGTAGTCGAATGCGCCGGCGCGCATCGCCTCGATGGCGCTCTCGATGTGCCCCTCGCCGCTGACCATGATGACGACAGTGTCGGGAGCCAGGTCGAGCACCCGCGGGATCATCTCCAGCCCGGTGATGCCGCCCATCGTGATATCGCTCAAGACCAGGTCGAACTCCCGCCTGCGCAGGAGGTCGAGCGCTTCCTCGGCAGAACCGGCCTCGGTGCACTCGCAGCTCTCGCACAGCAGGCTGCGGAGCAGCCATCTTATCTGCCGCTCGTCGTCTACGATCAGAATGTTCGCCCTACCGCCGCTCGTGGGCATGGTTCAAACTTCACCTCAAATAAACTTACACCGTGCTTCCGAGCACTTCTCTCACCTTGCGCGCGAGGGCGTCGGGGGTGAAGGGCTTTTGTATGAAGTTGACCCCCTCGTCGAGCACGCCGTGGTGGACGATGGCGTCGTCCGTGTAGCCGGACATGAAGAGCACTTTCACGCCCGGGCGCAGCCGCGCGAGCCGGTCGGCCAGTTCGCGCCCGCTCATGCCCGGCATGACCACGTCGGTGAGGAGCAAGTGAATCGGCCCCTCGGCCTGCTCGCAGGCCGAGAGGGCGGCGGTGCCGTTCGCCGCCGCCAGCACCCGGTAGCCGCGCTCCGTCAGGATGACGTGTGTCATGGTGCGCACCATCTCGTCGTCCTCCGCGAGCAGGATGGTCTCCGCGCCCCCGAGCCCCTCCGCGGGCTCCGGGGTCTGCCTGTACTCCTGCGCGTCCTCTCCCACGCGCGGCAGGTAAATCTTGAAGGTCGTCCCGCGCCCGACCTCGCTGTAGACCCAGATGTGGCCGCCCGACTGCTTGACGATGCCGTAGACGGTCGAGAGCCCGAGCCCCGTCCCCTTGCCCGCCTCCTTCGTCGTGAAGAACGGCTCGAAGATGCGCGCACGCGTCTCCTCGTCCATCCCCGAGCCGGTATCCGAGACGGCCAGCATCACGTGTTGGCCGGGCGCGGCGGTGACGTGGCGGGCGGCATACTCCTCGTCGAGGTAGACGTTCTTCGTCCCTATGGTCAGCTTGCCGCCCCGCGGCATGGCATCGCGCGCGTTGACGGCGAGGTTCATCAGCACCTGCTCGATCTGCCCGGGGTCCGCCTTAACGCGCCCGAGCCCCGGCCCCAGCGCCGCGCGCAACTCTATGTCCTCGCCGATAAGGCGGCGGAGCATCTTCTCCACCTCCCTGACGACCCCGTTGAGGTCTATGACCTTCGGCTGCAAGACCTGCTTGCGGCTGAAGGCGAGGAGCTGGCACGTGAGCCCGGTCGCGCGCTCGCCGGCCTTCCTGATCTCTTCGACGTTGAGGCGCAACGGGTCTTCCGCCGGCAGCCGCCTGAGAGTGAGTTCGCTGTAGCCGTTGATGACGGTGAGCAAATTGTTAAAGTCGTGCGCGACGCCGCCCGCCAGCTTGCCCACGGCCTCCATCTTCTGGGCCTGCCGGAGCTGGCCTTCCAGCTCCTTACGCTCGGTCACGTCGTTCGCCAGGACCAATTCCGCGCGCCGCCCGGCGAACGTCAGCTCGTGTGAGGTGATCTCCACGTCGATACGGCTGCCGTCTTTCTTCAGGTGCCTCCACGTGCCCGCCTCGTCCAGCCCGCCCCGGACGCTCGCCACGTTCTGCATCAGGGCCTGGACGTCTTCCGGCGGGCGGATGTCCCCGACGGTCATTGCCAGAAATTCGTCGCGGGAATACCCGTAGCGCCTGACGGCGGCCTCGTTGACGGCGAGGAAGTAGAGAGTCTCCAAGTCGTAGACCCACATCGGCTGCGGGTTGCTCTCGAACAGCAGGCGGTAGCGCTCTTCCGATTCGCGCAGGGCCTCCTCGACGCGCTTGCGCTCGGTTATGTCGCGGGCGATCCACAGGATCGAGTCGTGTGACATGGGCGAGACGCAGGCGTCGAACCAGACTTCCGTCCCGCCCAACTGCAAACTGTATTCGACGCTGTGCCTCCCGCCCTCGCTCAAGGCGCGTCGGATGTGTGAGAGGAAGAAATCCGCCTGCTCCTTCGGGAAGGTCTCGTGC
>JBKPQH010000035.1:0-19957 GCA_046733935.1 Pseudomonadota bacterium | reverse complement strand
GGTCCATTCAGCGTGGTTGCCGACAAAGGCGGGGCGCTTCGCCTGACACGCAACGTGCTTGCACTGGATGACGAAGCAGCGACGAAGGAAGAAGTGCTCCTCAACGGCGCACCGGTCCAGCAGGCGATCCGGGACTTCGCGGCGGACAAGACGGATCTGGTCCTTGGCGGGAGCTTCGTCGACCTGCCCTTCGCTCTTGCCGCCAAGCTGCCGCGTGACAGCCTGCAATTCGACCCCGCGTCCGGTCTTTTCGGTCTCATGCCAATGCGGCCGGACAAGGGCCTCGACGACCCTGAAGTCCGGCGCATGCTCAGCCAGGCGATTGACCGGGACGCCATCATCGCGACGTTCGCAGTTCCTGGTCTGACGCCTCGCGCGACGCTCCTCGAGCCGAGCCTCGATCAGCTCCCTCCTCCTGTGGCGCCGGCATGGCTTGGAACGCCGCTCGCCGACCGCATCGCGGCTCTGCGGGCGCAGGCGGATCGGAAGTTCGGAGGCGACAAACCGACGTTCACGGTCGCGCTTCCGGAAGGGCCCGGTCCGGACCGGCTGCTGGCCGCTCTCGCCCGCGCCTGGGGCGCGCTGGGCTTCAACGTCGCGCGGGCACCCGATCCCGCCTCCGCCGACTTCACATTGATCGACGAGGTGGCGCCGTCGGCCTCGGCTGCCTGGTTCGTTCGGCGGTTTCACTGCGGCGTTGCGACGATATGCGATCCCGATGCCGACGGGCTGATCGATGCCGCGCGGCAAACACCGGTCCCACAGCAACGTTATGCTCTGCTCCAGCAGGCTGCGGCACGGATCGACGATGGGCAGCTCTTCATCCCCATCACCGCACCGGTTCGCTGGTCGCTTGTCGGTCGTCGCGTGCAAGGCTTCGCCGGGAACCGCTTTGCAATTCACACGCTCACCGACCTGCAGCAGAGGCCAGGAACCGGGAACTAACGGAATGCAGACGCCCGCCGACGAGAAATTGCCGTTTCCGCGGCTCGGTACCGATCCGCAGTCCGTCCGCCAGCGCGTCGAGACCATGGAGAAGCTGCTCGAGCGGATGTTCGTCATTCCGGGCACGAAGCACCAGGTTGGTCTCGACGTGATCCTCGACCTCATTCCCGTCGTCGGCGATGCCGTGGCGGCCGCGCTCGGCGCTTACATCATCTGGGAAGCCAAGAACCTCGGGATGTCGAAGTGGCAAATGAGCCGGATGGCCGGGAATGTCGGCGTCGATTTTCTCCTCGGCCTGATTCCCTGGGTCGGCGCCATTCCCGATTTCTTCTTTCGGTCGAACACGCGCAACCTGCGTCTTATCCGGCGCCATCTCGACAAGCATCATGCAGGCACGGCCACGATTGAAGCGAAGGCGAGGAAGCTTCCGTAGGTCAATCCCACGTCCATTCGATTTCCACTTCGTCCGGTACCGGCCTTCCCTGACGATCGGTCGCCGGGCGATAAACGAAGCGCTGCTCGATCAGGCGGCAGGTGAGCACATCGAGCTCGGGAACGCCGCTGGAACGGGTGACGGTGCAGCGCGTCACCCTGCCGTTCACGCCCACCGTTCCGCGCATTCCCACGGTTCCGCCGATGCCGGCCCTCGCGAGATGTCGGGGATAGTCCCGCGGGGTAATGTCACCCGACAACAGTTCGAGGTCCTTGCCTCCTCCACCGGTGCCGTAACCATTGCCGCCAGCGCCTCCGCCGGCGCCGCCTCCAAGCGCCGGCCCAGTCCCGGTGCCGCCCCCCGAAGGCGCTGCCGTGGGCCGGACTGCAACGATTGGCGTAACGGAAGGCGGAGCATGCGCGGCCTCGGGTCCAGGCGAGCCGCCGGGAGGGGCGACCTCCGCCTTGGGAGCAGAAGACCTGTCCTGCGCGGGCTTCGGCTCGGGCTTCGGCTCGGGCTTCGGCGGCGGCGGGAGGCTGAAGTCGAGCAGTCGCTGAACGACATCCGCCGGGCGGGAGACGGAAACGCGAAGCCCCGTCAGTAGCGCGAAGCCGAGCGCAAGCTGAACGCAAACGACGGCTGCGAGCGCATATGCACGCTCCCGCGGCCGCCCCAAGCTTCGATGATCAGCGTAGGCGGGCACGGAAGGCCCGCGTCGCCCTCAGCGCCAGTAGCAGCGACGCTTCGCGGTCATGCTGCGGTCAATCGCCCGACCGGCGACGGCGCCGCCGACTGCGCCCGCTGCGGCACCCAGAATACCGCCCCCGATCACCTTGGAACCGACGACAGCGCCGGTGACGCCGCCCGCTACGAGGCCCGTGGAACCGCTCGAACGGCGGCAATACTTGCGCGCGTAGTGCGTGCGGCCCTTGTACTTGTGAGTGTGATAGTAGGTCGTGGCATGGCCATATGCAGGAGCCATGACTGGAACTCCGCTGGCGGAAAGCACTGCAGCGCCGACAGCGATCTTCAAACTCTTGAGCATGTGTCGTTCCTCTGTTTCGTCTCTCAAACGAGCCTCGCTACACATGTTTCCCGACGCAACTCGATAACGGCAAGACGTTTGGTACCATAGACGAGCAAATGGCGCAGGTTAAACGCACGTGAGAGCGATGCAGCTGGATCGTCCGGGCGTGGCGCTCCGCCTGGTCGAGAGACCAACGCCTGAACCTACCGGCACCGACCTACTCGTCGAGGTCACGGCCTGCGGCGTGTGCCGCACGGATCTTCACATTCTCGATGGCGATATTCGAAGCACTTACCCGATCGTTCCGGGTCATGAGATCGTGGGCCGCGTCGCCGCGCTCGGACCTGCGGTGCAGGAGTTCAAGATCGGGGATCGCGTCGGGGTGCCCTGGCTCGGAGGGACCGACGGCAGTTGCGCTTACTGCAGGAGCGGAACGGAGAATCTGTGCGATCATCCGACCTTCACGGGGTTCAGCCGCGACGGCGGATATGCGAGCCATATGCTGGCGGACTCGCGATACTGCCTGCACATCCCGGAGATGTTCGGCGACATCGACGCCGCGCCCCTGCTTTGCGCTGGTCTCATCGGCTATCGCGCGCTGAAGCTCGCCGGCGAGGCCGAGCGGCTGGCCTTTTACGGGTTCGGAGCGTCGGCCCACATCCTTGCCCAAATCGCTGTGTCGCAGGGGCGCAAGGTGTTCGCTTTCACCCGCGACGGGGACACTGCCGGACAGGAGTTTGCGCGGTCCCTCGGCTGCGTCTGGGCGGGAGGCTCGAGCGAAGCGCCTTCGCAAGAGATTGACGCGGCGATCATCTTCGCTGCCGTGGGAGCGCTGGTGCCCACTGCGTTGCGACACGTGCGAAAGGGTGGGACGGTCGTTTGCGCGGGCATTCACATGAGCGACATTCCTTCGTTTCCGTACGAAATCCTGTGGGGCGAACGGTGCGTGCGATCCGTCGCCAACCTGACGCGCGCGGATGGACGGGAATTCATGGAGCTCGGTGCAATAGTGCCGGTGAAGACCCACACGACCGCGTTTCCGCTGGCTTCGGCCAACGACGCGATTCAGGCTTTGCGCTCCGGTGCTCTCGAAGGTGCGGCGGTGCTGGTGCCTTAGGGAACCCGGCGACCGTCGACGTTGCCCGCGCTCGCATAGCGGCAGACAAGGTAATCGACACGAGGAGTGGACGCGATCGCGCATCCGACCCGCGTCGTCGTTGGCCAGATCATCTGAGTGTAGTGGCCGACGTCCTCCCAACTGCCGGTTCGGCTGTTGTTGGGAAAGATCCCCGGAACGAAGTAGCGCTTTTCCGCAGCCCAGCCGCCGACCATCGCCTCGACGCTGAACGCGCCGTGGGTGCCCATCCAGAGGTTCTCGCCGACGCCCCGCCGCGCCTGGCGGTTCGAATGCGCGAACATGCCAGTGAAGGCCATCTGCTGGGCGTAGGTGGCCGCGCCGATGCCGAGGGCATCGTCCCACGCGAGTGGCGGCATGCGCATCCGCGCCCGCTCGGCATTATGCGCAGCGAGAATTCGCGTCGGGAACTGGCCGGCAAAGGTCGCAGCCTGCGCGGGAGCGGCGCCGCCGATGAAGAGCGCAAGCGCAGCAATGGCGAACCTTGAAGAAATGAACGGACCCCCGGAGACTGAATGCGCGGGGCCATTCTGAGGGAAGTAGAGTTACTTAACGGTTTATTTTCGGCGTGCTTCAACTGCATTGGAATTCACATCCCCGCGCTGTCCCCAGCACCCCCTTCGGCCCAACGGCCGACGAGTTCAGATTCTGTACTGCATGGTTAAGAGAAACAGCTTGCCGCCGCGCGATTTTATATCGAAAGGCGTCGCCTCCCCGACAAATCAGGAGTGATTAATGTACAAGTCCTTGGTCGCAGTGGCGATCATCGCCACTGCGAGCGTGCCCGCTTCAGCCGAAACAAACCAGACGGTGCCTGCAACGGCCAATGCGGCGCAACCGGCGAAGCCGCAGATGGTCAAGAAGCGTGTGTGCCAGCAGATCGACGAGGATTCCTACTCGCGTCTCGGTAACCGCAAGATCTGCAAGACGATCGAGGTTCCGGTCACGGCGAACGGAGCGGCCGCCAACGAGCAGGCGCCCGCCTCCACCGGGCAGTCCCACTAGCGGTCCAGCTGCCCGCGCGTGCCGGAACAGCCGTAAGCTGCTAAGGTGCGAATTGCTCGAGCGGGGCTAGCAAATGACCAAAGACCAACGCACTGTCGCGATCGGCGCCGCCACCGGCGTCGTCGCGATGGTGCTTGTTGTTTGGTTGCTTTCCCGTGTTCTTCCGGTGCCTGCCATCGAAGACACGGCGGCTGCGCGTATGGCGCTGGCGCTGCGCTGGCTGGTGCCTCCGGCGACCCTGTTGTTCGCGATGCTCGCCGCGATCGGGAATGCGCGCTTCCTCAGCGAGGCCATAGACCCGACCTTGAGCAAGGAAGACCAGTCGATGGTCGTCAACGGGAGGGTTGCCGACAACACGCTGCAGCAATTCGTGATCTTCGCCGTCGGAATTCTGGCGCTCGCGACGGTGCTGCCGAGACATTGGCTTAGCGTCATCCCCGCCGTCGCGGTCACGTTCGTGATTGCCAGGCTGGTGTTCTGGATCGGCTACCGGATTCACCCGCTGTATCGGGCGCCGGGTTTCTCCTCGACCGCCTATCTCAACCTCGGAATACTCGTCGCGACCGTGTGGCTGTGGCTGCGCTGATCAGTCGCCGCTGATCGCGGGGTCGATCTCTTCCGGATGATCGATGAGCGGCAAGATCGGCTTGCCGACGTCGCCCTGTCCGACGGTCCGCCCGGCCATCTCGAGCATCCGCTCGAGCGGCACTCGTGCGCGGTCCATCACCTCGGGCGTAAGCTCGATCCGCGGCACCAGATCGCGCAGCGCGACATAAAGCTTCTCGAGCGTGTTGAGCGCCATGTACGGGCACATGTTGCAGTTGCAGTTCCCGTCGCCGCCCGGGACGCCGATGAACATCTTGTGCGGCGCCGCTTTCTCCATCTGGTGGATGATATGCGGCTCGGTCGCGACGAGGATCGTGTCGGCGGGTGAGCTAAGCGCGAATTCGAGGATCGATCGCGTCGAGCCGACATGATCGGCATGCTCGACAATGTGGGGCGGGCATTCGGGATGCGCGGCGACCGGCGCGCCAGGATGCTCTGCCTTGAGCTTGAGAAGCTCCGTCTCGCTGAACGCCTGGTGGACGATGCAGATGCCGGGCCAGAGGAGCATTTCGCGGCCCGTCTTGCGCGCAAGATATCCGCCGAGATGCCGGTCGGGACCGAAAATGATCTTCTGATCCTTCGGGATCTGATCGAGGATGACGCCCGCCGAAGAGCTGGTGACGATGATGTCGGACAGCGCTTTCACCGCCGCCGAGCAGTTGATGTAGGTCAGCGCGATATGGTCCGGGTGCGCCTTGCGGAAGGCCGCGAACTGATCCGGCGGGCATGAATCCTCGAGCGAGCAGCCGGCGTCCATGTCGGGCAGAATGACGGTCTTTTGAGGCGACAGGATCTTCGCGGTCTCGGCCATGAACCGGACGCCGCAAAAGGCGATCACGTCGGCGTCGGTTTCGGCGGCCTTGCGCGACAGGTCGAGGCTGTCGCCGACGAAGTCCGCGAGATCCTGGATTTCCGGCTTTTGATAATAATGCGCGAGGATCACCGCGTTGCGCTCGCGCTTCAGCCGCTCGATCTCCCCGAGCAGGTCGAGGCCCCGCAAGCTGTTGCTCTGAACCGTCACTTCGTTCCCCCGGTAGCGCGCCTGCGCTCTGCTTCCTTTATGGCCTCTTCATATGGGGTCGAAAGGTCCAGATATGAAGGATCGTCGGTGCCTTCCGTCGGGAATCGCGCGACCACCTTCACGTCCTTGAATCCGGCTGCCGCCAAGGGCATCGCGAAGCTCCGTTCGATCGCAAGGCGAGCCGACTGATGCGCAAGCCGCATGGGTACCTCGGCGGTCGCTTGCTTGCGGAGATCCTGCACCGCCCTCGCACGGTTCGCCTGATCGAGCTGCTGATCGGCATTCGTCAGCGCAGACAATACGCCTCCGCCGCCATATTCCTTCACCGCATTGATATCGATGTCGGGGCCGGCGACCTCGATCTCTGGAAGCTTGACCCGCAGGATCTTGCTCGACCCATCCCAGGTCACGTCGCCGGGCTGAAGTTTCGAAAGATCCAGCTCGTAGCGCACATCGCCCGGAAGAATGAGCGTCCGTTCGGAGCTGACCAGCCCGCCGAGCCGCGCCTGCTGGCTGCTGACCACCGACACATAGCGGGCGACGAATGCGACCAGGCGGTTCTGCGCGCGCATCGATTCCAGGCTCGAGCTGGCGATCGTCTTCGGATTTGGACCACCGAAGAGCCGATCCGCCACGCCCGTAGTAATGCCGAGCAGCACGCCGAGGATCAGCGCAACCGCGACCATTGCGAGCACAAGTGGTTTATTCAAACGGCTGTCCATAGGTCCTGCCGCTGTTCAACGAGGCCGCGCCGCTCAAGGTCCACGAGATGCGCGAGGACCGATCCGCCGGCGGCAACGACGAGCCGCGGATCGAGCCCGGGATAAGCATTGGCAACGATGTCGGGAATGGGCCGCGGCCGTTCGCCGACGAGCCTCAAGATCTGCTTCTCGCGCTGCATGCGATGGCCGAGCAGGTGCCGCACATATTGCTTGGGGTTCGTCACGGCGGGGCCGTGTGCCGGATAGTAGATGCGGTCCTCCCGATCTCTCAGCTTGTCGAGGCTTTGCATGTACGCGGCCATATCGCCGTCCGGAGGCACGACCACGGTGGTCGACCAGCCCATGACATGGTCGCCGGTCAGAAGCACGCCGTCGACGGCGAAGCACAGGTGGTTGGACGTGTGGCCCGGCGTCGCCACGGCAACGACATCCTTGCCGTCGACATGGAGCCTTTCGCCATCGTCGAGCACCCGATCCGGAGCATAATCGCCATCGAACGAGGCATCGGCGCGTGGCCCGACCGTCTCCAGCGCCAACGGGGCGCAGCCGATGACCGGCGCGCCGGTGCGCTCGGCCAGCGGCCGTGACGCCGGGCTGTGATCGCGGTGGGTGTGGGTGCACATGATGGCGGCGACAGGGCGTCCCGCGATGGCTTTTTCCAGCGCATCGAGATGCTCGGGAAGATCGGGTCCGGGATCGACGATCGCGACCTCGCGAGTGCCGATCAGATACGTCTGCGTCCCGTAATAGGTGAAGGCGGAGGGATTGTGGGCGAGCACCCGGGCGATCCCGGGCTCCAGCTCCTCGAGTTTCGCATATGGCGCGTCCACGGCTGCGCCTCTGCCATGAGCGTGCCGTCTGCGCTAGCAGCGCAGGTTGTACGGACCGTCCTCGCCGACTTCCTGGCCTGCCGCGCCGACTCCAGGAACGCTGCGCACGATGCGGATTTCCAGCCGCCCTCCGCCGGCATGGCTGCACACGTCGCTCGGCAAAGGCATGCGCATCGACCGGCCGCGCTTGAGTTGTGCAAGCTCGACGTCGGCCTTCGCTTCGCCGCTGCGCACAAACCGGATGCTAGTCCCGGCGGGAAGGTCCTCGTCGGCTCGAACGGTCAGGAAGGTGTCCCGTGAGAAATCGGTGCACGGCCCCTCTCCGACCTCGCCCGGAGTGAAGCAGATGAAGCTGAGACGCGGCTTGGGGAGAAACGGAACCGCGACCGATCCTCCGGGCAGCACGCTCACCGGCGCCGGCGGCTTGTCCGGCATCGGTGGCAGCGCCGCATACTCGTCGCGGACCGGTGCCTTTGCAGCCGTCCTTGGCGGCGGAAGAGCGGCCACGGTCGCAGGTGTCGACTTGCCTTCCAGCCGAGCGATCTCTCCGTTGACCGCAGCGACGATCTGCTGGCGGACCGCGGCCGGCATCGAGAGATTGCTATTGGTCTTCGCCACCGCGTCCTTCAGCGTGCGCACCCAATCGGCATCGCTCTGACCCTCGGTGCCGCACATCTTCACGCGCGAATGTTTGGTGCCGCCATCGGCGGAGGGGATCTCGATCACCGTCTCGAATTTGTGCGCATCGCAATTTTCGAGGAGCGCTCGCGTCTCCTGCGAGGGCGCCTGCTCTCGCGGCTTGCCGGCAAGCTTCTCCGCGGCGTCGAGCGCGGATTGCTGGGCAGCCACCAGCGCGAGCGCAATCAGCACCATCCTGTAACACTCTCCCCTTGGCGAACGGGCTAAGCTGTCCGGGAAATCAAGTGAATGCGCGTTGAACCGTCAAGCGGCAACTGCGGCAGCGGCGGGGCTCGCCACGACATTCGCGGCGCGGCGGGCGAATGCCGTGGGATATACGTGCCCAAACAGCCGTTCCATGCTGTGGTCCCAGCTGAACCGCAGGGCCTCGGCACGCGCACGATTCGCCAGCATTTCGCGGTCCGATTTCCAGACATCCAGGATGTTGCGCGCCATCGCATCGCTATCGCCGACCGGCCCGAGACGGCCGACGGCCTCGGTCACGCGGTCGATCATCGCGCCCGCGGCGACGCCCACCACAGGAAGGCCCGATGCCTGCGCTTCGACAATCGAGACGCCGAACGTCTCGTCAGCCATGCCCGACACGTAAATATCGGCGCTCGCAAGCCAGCGGGCGAGCTCGCCGCGGTTCTTGACGTAGCCGGGCATCACGATGCGCTCATCGCCAAGTCCCTCGATTTCCGACCTGAGCGGACCCTCGCCGAGCAGCACGAGCCTGGCGCCAAGCTGCCGCGGGAGTTTGCGGAACGCGTCGACAACGACGTCCGGCTTCTTCTCGCCATCGAGCCGGCCGACATAGATGAGGAGCGGCTGGCCGTCCGTCAGCCCCAGCTTGGCGCGCAGGCGGGAGTCCCTCCGGGATGGTTCGAAGTCCCCTATCTCGACTCCAAGAGGGACAACATCGACCTCGCCTATGCCCAGACTCTTCAGCTTGGTCGCGCCGCCGTTCTCGCTGAGCGCGAAAACGGCGTCGAAACGTCGGTACAGCATGCCGCAATAGGAATAGCAGATCCGTGAAAGCGCGCCTCCGATCGGACGCCCGAGAACCTTCGAGAACGGCCGCTCCACGTAAACCGTCGGAAAGTCCGTCATGTAGCAGGCGACCAAGGCGGTGTCGGGGTGCCGCCGCCGGTAGGCGATCGCGGCCCACGGCAGGTTGTACGCGTCCTGACACTCGATCAGGTCTGGCCTGAACCGCTCCAGCGCCTGCTGAACGGCGCCGTTGCGAAGCATCAGTCGGTAGTGCGGACTGCCCGGCACATGCGGCGACGCGATGGTGACCGTAATCGCCCGATCCTCCTCCACCACCCGATCCTGATCGCCGGGCACGATGAGCAAATGGCGGTGCGGAGTGGATTGGAGAATGTGGCGGCGCTTGTGCAGCAGGTAGGTGCGCACGCCGCCGCCGACGTCCGACCAGCTTTGGGTCAGATCGCAGAAGAGGCTCGGCCGCGCGATACGGCCAGGTTCGGGATCGTTCCGGCTCACGTCGGGACCCAACCCCGAACGAGAGGCAAAGTGCCATCGAGCCTGAGGGCGGCTGAAGGAACAATGTGTCGGAAAATTTTACGCAAAGGCCCCTGTTCCTTTCGCAGCCGAGTTCAAGAATGGCTGAAATCAGCCGTTTCTCACAATTGGCACACCCATTGCTACATTAAGCGCGTCCACTTGGTTCCACGCCAGGAAGGGGCGGCGCAGCGGTTCTCTGGTCCCCTGCTCCGCCCCTTCCCTCGTTTCAGGCCTCGGCTCCCAATAGCTGCTGCAGCTCGCCGCTCTCGAACATCTCCATCATGATGTCGGAACCGCCGACGAACTCGCCCTTCACGTAGAGTTGCGGAACCGTCGGCCAATCGGAAAACTCCTTGATGCCGGCCCGGATCTCCGGGTCCTGGAGGACGTCGACTGTCTCGTACTTAGCGCCGAGGCGATCCAGGATCGCTACGGCGCGGCTCGAAAAGCCGCACTGCGGAAAAAGGGCGGTGCCCTTCATGAAGAGGACGATGTCGTTCGATTTGACGATGTCGCCGATGCGGGTTTGGGCGTCACTCACTGATTGGTCTCCGGTTGAGGCACTGCGGTTTCGAGCTGCAGTGCGTGAAGCTCACCCCCGACACGTCCGCCAAGCGCCGCGTAAACGGCTTGATGTTGCTTGATGCGGCTCATTCCCTCGAAGCTGCGGCTCACGACACGCGCAGCATAATGGTCTCCGTCCCCGGCGAGGTCGCGGACGGTCACCTCGGCATCGGGAATCGACGCCTTGATCAGCCGCTCGATCTCGCTGGCCGGCATGGGCATCAGAGGTTGCTCGCCTCGATGATCTGGCGCCGCGCCTCGATTTCCTTATTGCGCAGCGCCTCGGCGACCTTGTCCTCGTTGCAATCGACGCCAGCCGCAGTCAGGTCCCCGAGGACCTTGCGAATCACGTCATGCTCGCCTGCTTCCTCGAAGTCCGAGCGAACGACGTCCTTGGCGTAGGATTCGCTTTCAGCTTCGGACAAGCCCATCTGCCGCGCCGCCCACTCGCCGAGGAGGCGATTGCGGCGCGCCGTGATTCTGAACTGCATTTCCTCGTCGCGGGCGTACTTCGCTTCGAAAGCGCGTTCGCGATCGTCGAATTGAGTCACTCTCGTGTCCCCTTGTCCATTCGCCGCGCGAGATAGGGGCAGCGCCTCTTTCAGTCCAGCGTGACCACCAGCTTGCCGATCGCGTTGCGGTCGCGAAGTGCGGCGATCGCCTCACCAGCGCGCTCGAGCGGGTAGGTCGCGCTGATCCTCGGCGCGATCTTCCCTTCCGCCCACCAGTCGAACAGTTGCCGGACGTGCGCCGCGTTCGCCTGTGGATCGCGCGCGGCGAAAGCGCCCCAGAAGACGCCGCATACGTCGCAGCTCTTGAGCAGCGTCAGATTGAGCGGGAGCTTGGCGATGCCCGCCGGGAAGCCGACCACAAGGAAGCGCCCCTCCCAGGCGATGCTTCTCAGCGCAGCCTCGCTGTAGTCGCCTCCGACAGGATCGAAGATGACGTCCGCGCCCGCCGCGCCGATCGAATCCTTGAACAGCTGCGACAGCGATTTGAGCCCGTCCTTGTCGAACGGCCCGGACGGATAGACGATTGCGACGTCCGCGCCCGCTTCACGCGCAGCCGCCGCTTTCTCCTCCGACGAAGCAGCCGCAACCACTCGCGCTCCTGTGGCCTTGCCGATTTCCACGGCGGCAATCCCGACACCGCCGGCCGCGCCGAGCACGAGCAGCGTGTCGCCGGCCTTGAGCCTCCCGCGGTCGAGCAGCGCATGGATCGAAGTCGCATAAGTGAGCAGCAGCGCCGAACCCTCCTCGAAGCTGCGCTCCGGAGGCAGGGGAATTGCGGATTTCGCCTGAATGAGGATCTTCTCGGCGAGCCCGCCATAGCCGGTCGCCGCGATCAGTCGATTGCCGACAGACCAGCCATCGACGCCGTCTCCGATCGCCGCAACCTCCCCCGCGATCTCGCTACCGGGCGCGAACGGGCGCGGCGGCTTCAACTGATATTTGTCCTCGATGATGAGCACGTCCGGATAGTTGATCGAGCAGGCGCGGACGCGCACCAGCAGCTCGCCGGCTCCAGGTTCTGGATCGGGCAACTGCGCGAGCTTGAGAGTCTCGGGGCCGCCAGGGCTGTCGGACAGGAGCGCGCGCATCGGCCGCTCCACTTCACGAAAATCGAAGCTGAGACAAGGTCAGCTGGAGGAGATCGAAGAAGCGACCCGGAAGCGTTTAGCGCCGGGTCGCTTCTTCGGGCAGGCAGGGGCGACCGGCCTGCCGTACATTGCATAAGCTCTTCGGCGTCCTTGCGACGCTATCCTATGTTTGAGTCCGCGGCGTATTCGAAATCAAAACACTTCCGCCGGGATCTTCATCAACGTCTCGGCGCCGGCTTCGATCTTCTTCCTGAGCGCAGTGGAGAGCGGCAGCTCCCTCAAGGCGTAGAATCGCGCTGTCACAAGCTTGGCGTCGTGGAAGGGCTCGTCGTCGGTACCTTCATCGAGCGCACGTTGCGATGCTGCCGCGATCTTGAGCCACATCCAGCCGAGCGACACGAGACCCATGAGGTCCATGTAAGCATAGGCTCCGGCTCCGGCATTGTCGGGATCGGCCATGCCGTTCTGCGCCAGCCAGATCGTCGCGGCCTGGAGGTCCTGCAGCGCAGGCTCGAGCGCGGCTGCGACCCCCGCGGGATCGCCTCCCTGCCTGGCCTCCGCAATGTCCCGGCCGACCAGATCGAAGAAGGCCCGGACCGCACGGCCGCCGTCCTTGGGGAGCTTGCGGCCGACCAGATCCATCGCCTGGATGCCGTTCGTTCCCTCGTAAATCTGCGTGATCCGGGCATCGCGGACGAACTGCTCGATCCCATGCTCGCGGATGTAGCCGTGTCCGCCGAGCACCTGTTGGGCATAGACTGCCGCCTCGAACCCCTTGTCGGTGAGATAGCCCTTGATGACCGGCGTGATGAGGCCGAGCAGGTCCTCTGCCTGCACCCGCTCCGCCTCGTCCGGGGACCGCCGCATTAGGTCCACCTGCAAAGCGCCCCACAGCACGAGCGCACGCCCGGCCTCGTTCCATCCTTTGGCTTCCATCAGCATCCGGCGAACGTCGGGGTGGACGATGATGGGATCCGCCTTGGCATTCGGATCGCGCTCGTCCTGCTTGAGGGCCCGGCTCTGGCGGCGCTCGCGGGCGTAGCTTGCCGCATTCTGGTACGCGACCTCGCCCTGCGCGAGGCCCTGGAGGCCGACGCCGAGCCGGGCGGCATTCATCATGATGAACATGGCGGCGAGGCCCTTCTCCGGCTCGCCGACCAGCCAGCCCTTGGCGCCGTCGTAGTTCATTACGCAGGTTGCGTTGCCGTGGATGCCCATCTTCTTCTCGAGCGCTCCACAAGACAGGGAATTCCGCTCCCCCAACGAGCCATCGTCGTTCACGAGGAACTTGGGCACCACGAACAGCGAAATTCCTTTCACGTTGTCCGGTGCGCCCGCGATCTTGGCGAGCACCAGGTGAATGATGTTCTCGCTGAGATCATGCTCTCCCGACGAGATGAAGATCTTCGTGCCGGTGATCGAATAGCTGCCGTCTGGGTTGGGATCGGCGCGGGTCTTCAGAAGCCCGAGGTCCGTGCCGCAGTGCGGCTCGGTCAGGTTCATCGTGCCGGTCCATTTGCCGGTCACCATGTTTGGAACGAACTTTTGTTTCAGCTCGTCGGACGCCTTGATCAGCAGCGAGGCAATCGCTCCGGCGGTGAGGCCCTGATACATCTCGAAGCTGTGGTTCGCGGAAAGGATATATTCCGTGACTGCGGTGCCCACGACCTGCGGAAGCCCCTGGCCGCCATATTCTTCCGGCGCGGTGAGCGTCGGCCAGCCGGCTTCGACGAATTGGTCGTACGCTTCCTTGAACCCCGGGGGCGTCACGACCGAGCCATCGTCGTTGCGCTTGCATCCGACCTCGTCGCCCACGCGGTTGAGCGGCTGGAGCACCTCCGCGGCAAACCTGCCCGCCTCCTCGAGAATCGCATCGATCAGGTCCGGCGTTGCATTGGCGAAGCCCGGCAGGTTCGAATAGCGGCCGATGTCCAGGACGTTGTTGAGGATGAAGCGAGTCTCGCGCACCGGCGCGGTGTAACTGGGCATTAGCTTACCTCCGTGTCAGTACCGTCCTATTCCGCAACTCAAGCAGCGTCCAGCCGCTGTTAAGGTCGGCCCGCCGACATTGAAGGCTTGTTGAAAGGAGCGAACATGCAGTTGGCCAAGATGCTCGTCCCGCTCGTCATGCTGGCAAGCCCGGCCGCGGCGGCTCCGAGAACCGAGACCGCGGTCCTCGCGGGCGGCTGCTTCTGGGGCATGGAATGGGTGTTCGAACATGTGAAGGGCGTGACCAACGTGGTCTCGGGCTATGCCGGCGGCAATGCGACCGACGCCAGTTACGACAGGGTCAGCACCGAAGGCACCGGCCACGCCGAAGCCGTTCGGATCACTTACGATCCCGCGAAGATCAGCTACGCCCAGCTGCTCCAGATCTACTTCACCGTCGCGCACGATCCGACGCAGGTGAACCGGCAGGGGCCGGACGTCGGCAAGAGCTACCGCTCCGCCATTTTTCCCCAGTCGCCGCAGCAGGTGCAGGTCGCAAAGGCATTCATCGCGAAGCTGAACGCCGCGCATGTCTACAACCGTCCTCTCGCGACGAGGCTTGAGAGCGGCGGCTTCTATCCGGCGGAGGCCTATCACCAGGATTTTGCGCGCAAGCACCCATTCTACCCGTATATCGTCTTCAACGACCGTCCGAAGGTGGCTGCCCTTAAAGCGAAGTATCCCAGCCTTTTCAAAGCTTAAGCTCGCGTAAGCTGTTAAGATTTCACGCTTTATTCAGGCGAGGGGCGACAAAGGCCGTGGCTCCTCCTATATGGCCAATTCAACGCCGCCAGCTGGGGTTCGGGACATGCTGACGACCAATCCGTTCGACGACGATAAGCTGCGCGAGGAGTGCGGCATTTTCGGTATCTGGGGCGCCGACAATGCCGCGAGCTTCGTGGCGCTCGGACTTCACGCGCTGCAGCATCGCGGTCAGGAAGCCGCGGGCATCACCACCTTCGATGGCAAGCATTTCCACTCGCACCGCGCGATGGGACACGTCGCCGGCAACTTCGATCGCGACGACATCATCCGCAAGCTCGCCGGCCGCAGCGGCATTGGCCATGTGCGCTATTCGACAACGGGCGAAACCGCCTTGCGCAACGTCCAACCCTTGTTCGCGGAGCTCGCGGAGGGCGGCTTTGCGGTTGCGCACAACGGCAACCTTTCCAACGCTATGAAGCTTCGGCGGACCCTCAACCGCCGCGGCTCGATCTTCCAATCGACGAGCGACACCGAGGTGATCATCCACCTGGTCGCCACCTCGGATCGCAGCAATACGCTCGACCGCCTGACGGACGCGCTTAAGCAGGTCGAAGGCGCCTACTCGCTCGTCGTACTCACCGACGAAGGTCTGATCGCCTGTCGCGATCCCCTCGGCATCCGGCCGCTGGTGATGGGCAAGCTCGGCGAGGCGACCATCTTCGCTTCCGAGACCGTCGCGCTCGACGTGATCGGCGCCACCTTCATCCGTGATGTCGAGCCCGGCGAGCTGATCCTCGTCAACGACAGCGGCATCCGCTCCTTCAGCCCGTTCCAGAAGGTGGCTCCCCGCCCTTGCATCTTCGAGCATGTTTATTTCTCGCGGCCGGACTCCATCGCAGAGGGCCAGTCGGTTTACGAAGTCCGCAAGGCCATTGGCGCAGAGCTTTCGCGTGAAGCGCCGGTCGATGCGGACTATGTCGTCCCGGTGCCCGACAGCGGCGTTCCAGCGGCGCTCGGCTTCAGCCAGGCCTCGGGCATTCCGTTCGAGCTCGGAATCATCCGCTCCCACTATGTCGGCCGCACCTTCATCCAGCCGAGTCAGGAAGTCCGCCACCTCGGCGTCAAGCTGAAGCACAATGCCAATTCGGCGCTCGTCGACGGCAAGAGCATCGTTCTGATCGACGATTCGATCGTGCGCGGCACAACGAGCGTGAAGCTTGTCCAGATGATGCGCGATGCCGGAGCGCGCGAAGTGCACATGCGCATCGCCTCGCCGCCGACGAAGCACAGCTGCTTTTACGGGGTCGACACGCCCGAGCGTGCCAAGTTGCTCGCCGCTCAAATGAGTGTCGAGCAGATGCGGGATTACATCAACGCCGACAGCCTCGCCTTCATCTCCATCGAAGGCCTGTACCGCGCGCTCGGCCAGGACCGTGACGCCACCCAGCCGCAGCGCTGCGATGCTTGCTTCACCGGCGCTTATCCAACGACGTTGACCGATGTCAGCGAGAAGGATCGCGGAGCGGCTTTGTCTTTGGTCGCCAGTCGGTAATCGTCCCTTTCGGAGGATTCCGACTCCACTTCCGACGCGGTTGAAGTGGGCCGGTTGCTAAGGGACGCTTAATTGCAGCGGCATGCGTCATCAGCGCGCCGAACTCCCGCTGAAGCTCGACGGCCTCGCCGCTGCCCGAGAATTTTTCGCCGGCTGTCTGGCAGACGCCGATCCGCGCCGCGAGAGCTTGTGGGTCGCCCACGTCGACGAGGAGTCGCGGTGCGTCCACTTATCCCGTCACGACGGCGACGAGACCGGAGCTTCATTCCCTCTGAGGACGATCATCGTGGACGCGGCGGTTCACGGCAGCGCTGGAATCGTCCTCGCGCACAATCACCCGAGCGGCGACGCACGGCCGAGCAACTCCGACTGCCGCTCTACGCGTCGCCTCGCCGCTGCCGCCGAAGCGCTCGACTGCCTCGTTCTCGACCATCTCGTCTTCGGCGGAAGCGAGTGCGCAAGCTTCCGGGAAATGGGCCTGCTCTAGCCCTTGCAGGGGATGATATTCTCGGGGTTCGGCTTGGGCCGAGCCAGCCGGAAGGACGCGAAATAAACGTCGCCGCTGCTGAGCATCTGCGACTGCACCTGCTCCATCCCGAGTGCGGCGAACTCGCACTTCAGCTGGGCCGGGGGAATCCCGTGTTGCTTAACCGGCCGGTTGGAATCGACGACGATGACCAGCCCGTCCGGCTTCACGCCGTCGCGCAAGTGCCACAGGAACGCATAGGGCGACTGTACCTCATGATACATGTGGACGAGGAACACGCGGTCGAACGATTGCGCCGGCAGCATCGGATTATCGGGCGAGCCGAGTTTCACTGCCACATTGTCGAGTTTCTCGCGCTGAACGCGATCGCCAAGGGCGTCGCGGACCTGCGGGAAAATATCCTCGGCCAGCACCCTCCCCTTCGCTCCGACACGCGGCGCCAGCCTCACGGTGTAATAGCCTTCGCCTGCCCCGACGTCGGCAACCGACATGCCCGGCTTCAGCTCGGCGAGCTCCATCACGTCTTCCGCTTCCCCGACGCGGTCCCGTGCGTCCTCCGTCGAGAAGGCCTCGCCGACGATCGGGGCTACGTCCCGGTGAGCGCTCGGGAATCGCGGCTGGGTCGGCTGCGCCCGGCAAGCGGCGAGCGCAACTAGAGGCAGGCAGAGCGCAAGGCCCCTATTCGACATCCTCGACCTCGACGGTCTCGCCGGTGACGCGCTGGGACAGGGCTGCGGCCATGAAGCGGTCGAGGTCGCCATCGAGCACGTCGCCGGGCGATGTCGAGGTGACGCCGGTGCGCAGGTCCTTCACCAGCTGATAGGGCTGGAGCACGTAGGACCGGATCTGGTGGCCCCAGCCGATGTCCGTTTTCGCGGCATTGGCGGCATTGGCCTCCGCCTCCCGCTTCTGAAGCTCCGCTTCATACAGTCGCGCCTTGAGCTGCTTCATCGCGGACGCGCGGTTCTTGTGCTGGGATCGCTCGTTTTGGCAGGCGACGACGATCCCGGTCGGGATATGCGTGATCCGGACCGCGCTGTCGGTGGTGTTCACATGCTGCCCACCGGCTCCGGACGATCGGTAGGTATCGATGCGCAGGTCCTTGTCCTCGACTTGCACTTCGATATCCTCGTCGACCTCCGGATAGACCCACACGCTCGAGAAGCTCGTGTGGCGTCGCGCGTTCGCGTCATAGGGGCTGATACGCACCAGGCGGTGGACTCCGCTCTCTACCTTGAGATTGCCGTAAGCATTTTCGCCCTTCACCAGGATGGTCGCCGACTTGATCCCGGCCTGCTCGCCCGAATGGTGGTCGATCATCTCCACCTTGAAGCCGTGGCGTTCGGCCCACCGCGTATACATGCGCAGCAGCATCTCGGCCCAATCCTGGCTTTCCGTGCCGCCCGCCCCGGCGTTCACCTCGACATAAGCGCTGTTGGCATCGGCCTCCCCGGCAAGCAGCGCCGCGACCTTGTCGCGGTCCGCGCGCTCGGCAAGCTCGGCCAGGCTTCGGATGCCATCCTCGACGAGCGAGACATCGCCCTCGTTTTCGGCGAGCTCGATCAGCTCGGACGTGTCGGCGAGCTCACGCTCAAGCGTCTGGGTGGCGTCGATCGCTTCCTCAAGGCGGCGGCGCTCGCGCATGACGTCCTGCGCGCCTTTGGGATCGTCCCAGAGCGTCGGGTCCTCGACCTTGGCGTTCAACTCGTCGAGCCGCTTGAGCGCGCGGTCCCAGTCGAGGAACCGGCGCAGCAGCGCGGTCGCAGCGTTGATCTGGTCGATATGAGCCTGCGCTTCGGCGCGCATCGTGGAACCCTTGGAAAGCCTGTCGAGAACAGCCCCTATTAGAGCGTGTTCTGCGTTGGCAAGCCAGTCGGCGGCGGAATGGAAGCCGCGGGGCGGCCCTCGGTGCCCTGTTGCTTCGCGGCTTCCCGCTGCTGGAGCGCCGCCTGGTAGGCCTGCTGCAGCCGCTGCTGCTGCTGCTCGCGGTTGTACGGATCAACACCGCCCGCCGTGTAGCTGCGCCTCGGTTCGGTCTGCGGCTGGAATGCCTCCCAAATCACCGCCGCCTTGGGATCGTTCTCGGTCGGGAAGACACCGTAAACGGCCTTGCCGCTGGCGCGATCGATCCGGACCCAGCGGATTCCCGGCGGCGCGACGAAGGGCACCTTCGGCTGGTCCTTGAGTGCAGCCAGCGCCCACTGCTTCCAGATCGGAGCGGAGATGCGGCCGCCCTGCGCCCAGCCGCCGAGCGGTTTGGGCTGGTCGTAGCCGAGATAGACGCCGGCGACGATGTCGGGCGTTCCGCCGACGAACCAGACGTTGGTCGGACCGTTGGTCGTTCCCGTCTTGCCGAACAGCGGCCGGTTGAGATCGCGGAGCACCGTCGCGGTGCCGCGCTGAATCACGCCTTCCATGATGTGGACCATCTGGAACGCGGCCATCGGGTCGAGCAGCTGGCGCGTGCGGTTGGGCGGACGAGGCATGGCTTTGCCGTCCCAGTCCGGCGCGTTGCAATTGCCCATCACTGCGCAGCGGTTGTCGGCGCGGTAAATGACCTTGCCGATTCGGTCCTGGACAAAATCGATCGTCGTTGGCTTCACGGACCGGCCCTGGTTGGCCAGGATTGCATATGCGTTCGTCAGCCGCAGCACCGTGGTGTCTCCGGCGCCGAGCGCGAAGCTGAGATAGTTGCCGTAGTCGCCGACGCCGAGCTTGCGCGCGGTATCGGTGATCTTGGGCATTCCGACGGTCGAAGCGGCGCGGACCGTCATCAGGTTGCGCGACTGCTCGACGCCCCAGCGCATGGTGTGGGGGCCGGCCGAGCGCCGGTCGAAGTTGACGAAGCATTTGTTCCCAAGACCGGCGCCCTGATAGACACAGAACGGCGCGTCCTCCTCGATCGTCGCCGGAGTGAAGCCGTTCTCGAGCGCGGTCACATAGACGATGGGCTTAAACGCAGAGCCGGGCTGGCGAAGCGCTTGCACGGCGCGATTGTAGCTCGATCCGAGAACGTCGAAGCCGCCTTGCATCGCGAGAACGCGGCCGGTGTGAACCTCCTCGACCAGCATCCCGCCGGAAACCGCCGGGACGGACTTGAGCTGCCAGCTGCCCGGGGCGGTCTGCTT
>JBKPQH010000034.1:0-10703 GCA_046733935.1 Pseudomonadota bacterium | reverse complement strand
GGTCGCGGCCGAGATCCGCCGCTGGCGGAAGCCCGAGCCGTACAAGGGCAAGGGCATCAAGTACCGCGGCGAGTACATCTTCCGCAAAGAAGGCAAGAAGAAGTAAGCCATGGCGAAACTCTCTCTCTTCGACCGCCGCCGCCGCCGCGTCCGCACCGCGCTTCGCGCGCGTTCCGCCGGCAAGCCGCGGCTCTCGGTCCATCGTTCGGGCCGGCACATCTATGCGCAGGTCATCGACGATGCTGCGGGCAAGACGCTCGTCTCCGCCTCCAGCCTCGACAAGGACCTCAAGAGCAAGGCCGGCGCGACTCGCGACGGCGCTGCCGCAGTCGGCAAGGCGATCGCCGAGCGCGCGAAGAAGGCGGGCGTTTCGACGGTCGTCTTCGACCGTGGCGGCTTCCTGTTCCATGGCCGGGTGAAGGCCCTCGCCGACGCCGCGCGCGAAGGCGGACTGGAGTTCTAGAATGCAAGACGAGAACCAGACCAACGAAGCCAATACCGAGCCGACTGAGGCTGCGGCGGTTGCCGAAGCGACCCCGGCCCAGCCCGAGGAGCAACAGCAGCAACCGCAGGGGCGCGGACCGCGCGGACCGCGTGGCGGTGGCCGAGGGCGTGGCGGTGGCGATCGCGGCGGCCGTGGCCGTCGCGACGACCGTCGTGGACGCCGTGACGACGAAGAAGGTGGCGAGGAGCTGATCGAGAAGCTCGTCCACATCAACCGCGTCTCCAAGACCGTCAAGGGCGGCAAGCGCTTCGGTTTCGCGGCGCTCGTCGTCGTGGGCGATGGCAAGGGCCGCGCGGGCTTCGGCCATGGCAAGGCTCGCGAAGTTCCGGAAGCGATCAGCAAGGCGACCGCTGCGGCGAAGAAGGCGATGATCCGCGTTCCGCTGCGCGATGGACGCACGTTGCATCATGACGGTCTCGGCCACTTCGGCGCCGGCCGAGTGACGGTGCGTACGGCTCCCGCGGGTACCGGCATCATCGCGGGTGGCCCGATGCGCGCTATCTTCGAAAGTCTCGGTGTTGCCGACGTCGTCACCAAGTCGGTGGGCACGTCCAACCCGTACAACATGATCCGCGCGACCTTCGAGGCGCTCAAGGAGCAGACGAGCCCGCGCTCGGTTGCCCAGCGCCGCGGCAAGAAGGTCGCCGACCTGCTCGGACGTGGCGGCGCAAGCACTGCCGAAGCCGAGGCTCAGGCCGAAGCGGTCACGGAGTAATACGCATGGCCAAGATCAGGATCACGCAGACCGGTTCGCCGATCCGCCGCGACAAGACTCAGCGCGCGACGCTCGTCGGCCTGGGGCTGAACAAGCTGCACCGCACCGTGGAAGTGGAGGGCACAGCAGAAGTGCTCGGCCAGGTCCGCAAGGTGCAGCATCTCGTCCGCATCGAAGAAGCGGCTTAATCACAACTGCCCCGAATGGGGCTGCGCGACAAAAGCGAAAGCGAGTGCAGGAACATGAAGCTCAATCAACTCAAGGATAACAAGGGCGCGCGCCAGGGCCGCGTTCGCGTCGGCCGCGGCATCGGCTCGGGCCTGGGCAAGACCGCGGGTCGCGGCCAGAAGGGCGCCAAGTCGCGCTCGGGTGTGTCGATCGCCGGCTTCGAGGGCGGCCAGATGCCGCTCCACATGCGTTTGCCGAAACGCGGCTTCAACAACATCTTTGCCAAGGACTATGCCGAGGTGAACCTCGGCGCGATCCAGAAGATGATCGATGCGGGCAAGCTCGACATTAAGGGCACGCTCGACCACGACGCGCTCAAGGCTGCCGGACTCGCTCGCGGCGGCAAGGACGGCGTCCGCGTCCTCGGCAAGGGTGAGCTCAAGGCCAAGCTGGCGCTCAAGGTCGCCGGCGTGTCGAAGGGCGCGCGCGAAGCGATCGAGAAGGCCGGCGGTTCGGTCGAGTTGATCGAACGCAAGAATCCGGCCGAGCTTGCAGCCGCCAAGAAGGGTTCGCGCAAGGCCGCTGCTGCCAAGGCCTAAGGGGCCTTAGACAAGCGGCGTAGAGCCACTATATCGGCGGCGGGGAGGCTTTCAGCCTAATCGCCGCCGTTTGTTTTTCCGGGGAATTCGAAGTCGATGGCATCCGCAGCCGAACAACTCGCCTCCAGCATTTCATTGGCCAATTTCCAGAAGGCCACCGAGCTCAAGAAAAGACTCTGGTTCACGCTGGGCGCGCTGATCCTGTTCCGGCTGCTTTCGTTTGTGCCGGTGCCGGGCATCGACCCCGTCGCCATGAACGCGCTCTACCAGACGCAGAGCGGCGGTATCCTCGACGTCTTCAACACCTTTTCCGGCGGCGCGCTCGAACGCTTCAGCATCGTTGCGCTGGGCGTGATGCCCTACATCACCGCATCCATTGTCGTTCAGCTCGGTGGTACCCTCTACGAACCGTGGAAGGCGCTGAAGAAAGAGGGCGAAACCGGGCGAAAGAAGCTCAATCAGTACACGCGCTACCTGACTGTCGCGATCACGCTCGTGCAGGGTTATCTCGCGGTTCGTGGCCTGGAATCGCAGTCGGTCACGCAAGGGATTCAGGCCGTTGTCCAGCCGGGCCTGTTGTTTGAGATCGCCGGCACGGTCAGCCTCGTCGGCGGCACCTTGTTCCTGATGTGGATCGGCGAGCAGATCACCAGCCGAGGTATCGGCAACGGCGTATCGCTGATCATCATGGCCGGCATCGTCGCCCGCCTTCCGCAAGCGGTTGCTCAGCTGCTCGAAGGCAGCCGCACGGGATCGCTGAGCCCGGTCATCGTGATCGGCATCATTGTCCTGGCCGCCGGCCTCATCCTGTTCATCTGCTTCATGGAGCGGGCGCAGCGGCGCGTCCTGATCCAATATCCCAAGCGCCAGACCGCGCGGGGAATGCAGCAGGAACGATCGCATCTGCCGATCAAGCTCAACACCGCCGGCGTGATTCCGCCGATCTTCGCCTCGTCGCTGCTATTGATGCCGCTCACGGTGATCCAGTGGGCAGGCAATCGCGCAACTGCCGAGGGCAGCGCCAGCGACTGGTTGATCACGATCAGCACGTTCCTGCAGCACGGATCGGCCGCCTACATGGCGTTGTACGGCGTCGGCATCATCTTCTTCACCTTTTTCTACACCGCGGTGCAGTTCAACAGTGAAGAGACCGCGGAGAACCTGAAGCGTCACGGCGGCTTCATTCCGGGTATCCGCCCGGGCAAGGCGACCGAGCATTATTTCGATTATCTGCTCAACCGCATCACCGTTGTCGGGGCCGCTTACCTGGCGTTGATCTGCCTGGTGCCGGAGTTCCTCTCGGCTCAGGCGGGACTGAACTTCCGCCTCGGCGGCACCAGCCTGCTCATCGTCGTGAACGTGACGATGGACACGGTCAGCCAGATCCAGAGTCACTTGATCGCCCACCAATATGGCGATCTCATCAAGAAGGCGAAGCTCAAGACCACGCCTCGCCGGCGCTAGTTCGCCCGCGCCTTTCAGGGGAGAGAAGCGCCGCGCATGATGAACATCATTCTCTTGGGGCCTCCCGGGGCGGGCAAGGGCACGCAGGCTGCGCGCCTCCAGGCGAACCGCGGGATGATCCAGCTATCGACCGGCGACATGCTGCGCGAAGCAGTCGCGGCGGGGACGCCGGTTGGGCTCAAAGCCAAGGAGGTCATGGCGCGTGGCGAGCTGGTCAGCGACGCGATCGTCAGTGCGCTGATTGGCGAGCGGCTCGATGCCTCCTCCGACAAAGGCGCGATCTTCGACGGATTCCCCCGGACCAAGCACCAGGCCGCAGCGCTGGAGATCCTGCTCGCCGAGCGCGGCCGGCATCTCGATTACGTGATCGAGCTCGCTGTCGACGAGGACGAGCTCGTCAAGCGCATCACGGGCCGCTTCACCTGCGCCGCTTGCGGCACCGGCTATCACGATAGCTTCCGGCCCACGAAGACTCCGGGCGTGTGCGACAATTGCGGATCGACGGAGTTCAAGCGGCGCCCGGACGACAACGAGCAGACGGTGCGCACGCGCATGGCCGAATATCGCGCGAAGACGCAGCCGATCCTGCCTTATTACGAGGCCAAGGGCCTGGTTCGCCGAGTCGACGGGATGCTCTCGGTCGACGAGGTAGCAGCGCAGATCGACGCGATTTTGGACGGTCAGACGCTCTAGGCGCGCTCCAGCGTCACGAACCGGAAAGGCGGCCGGCCGTCTTCCGGGGGATGAGATTCGCTCCACGACTCCCTCCAGGTCCCGGAATGACGCGGGTCCGGCATGCAAGTGTCGCCGGCGATGTCCTCGAGCACTTCGGTGAGCTCGATCCGGTCGGCGAGCGGAAGGAACAAAGCGAAGATGTCCGCGCCGCCGATCACCGAAATTGGCTCCCCGCTGGCGAGCTGAAGCGCATTCTCAACGCTGTTCGCCCTTTCCGCGCCGATCGCGAACCAGTTGCGGTCGCGGGTGAGGACGATATGGCGCCGTCCCGGCAACAGGCCCGGAAGGCTGTCGAAGGTCCTTCGTCCCATGACCATCGCGCTGCCCATGGTCAAAGCCTTGAACCGTTTGAGGTCCGCCGGGAGATGCCACGGTAGTCTGCCGCCGCGGCCGATGATGCCGTTCTGAGCGCGGGCGACGACGAGCGTGATCGGCGGTCTGTCCATTGCTGTTCCTGTGCCCCTGTCGCGTGCGCCTGCCAAGCGCGCTATTGCGCCGCCATGGCGGACGCAGTCGCGCAGCTGATCGAAGAGGCCGGGAAGTTGCTCGGTCCCAAGGCAGTGATCACCGATCCCGAGGACATCGAGCTGTGGGTCACCGATTGGCGCGGGCGCGTGCACGGCGCGGCTCTCGCGATGCTGGCTCCTGCTTCGACCGAAGAAGTCGCCGAAATCGTCAAGCTGGCCGTGAAGCATCACGTGCCGCTGGTGCCTCAGGGCGGCAATACCGGGATGAGCGCCGGAGCGACGCCGCCTCCGGACGGAAGCGCGATGCTCCTGTCTCTTCGGCGCTTGAATCAGATCCGCTCGATCAGCGGCGAGGATCGGCTGGCGGTTGCCGAAGCCGGCGTTGTGCTCGCCACGCTTCATGATGCCGCGCACGAGATCGGAATGCGCTTCCCGCTCACGCTCGGTGCGCGGGGGAGCTGCACGATCGGAGGGCTTACATCTACCAACGCGGGCGGCACGCAGGTGCTGAAGTTCGGAACGATGCGCTCGCTCGTTGCGGGCGTGGAGGCGGTGCTTCCCGACGGAAGCATTCACAACGGGCTCTCCGGGCTCAAGAAGGACAATCGCGGCTACAGCATCGACCAGTTGCTGATCGGCGCGGAAGGTACGCTCGGCGTGGTGACCGCTGCGGCCCTTCGGCTGGTGCCGGCCGTTGCGGCGCGCGCGGTCGCATGGGCAGGGGTCGAGAGCCCGATGCGCGCGCTCGACCTGCTTCGGTTCCTCGAGGCACGGACCCACAGCGTCGAGGGCTTCGAACTCGTGCCCCGCGACTCGCTGGAGCTGGTGCTCAAGCACGTCCACGGTACTCGCCCGCCGCTGTCCGGCGAGCACGCATGGCACGTGCTGATTGAGGCCACCACGCCGGACGCCGCGACCGACATAAGCGGGGAGATCGAGGGTTTGCTCGGGCAGGCGCTGGAGCACGGAATTGTTGCCGACGCAGTGATCGCTTCGAGCGAAGCGCAAGCCGAAGCCTTCTGGAAGATCCGCGATTCCATCTCCGAGGCCGAGCGAGCCGAAGGCCAGACTCTCGCACACGATGTCTCCGTGGCGGTGAAAGACATGCCACGCTTCATCGTCGAAGCGTCAGAGCAGGTCCAAGCCGCCTTCCCGGGCGTGATCGCCAGCGGCTTCGGACATCTCGGCGACGGCAACATCCATTTCCACGTCCGAGCCGGCAGCCATGCCGCTCAGGACTGGTACGAGGCCGAAGGCGCGCAGATCACGCGGTTCGTGGACGACCTGGTCACCGCCGCCGGCGGATCGATCTCGGCCGAGCATGGCATAGGCCAGCTCAAGCGTGCCGAGTTCGCGCGCCTCGCCGAGCCCGGCCGCGTACATGCGCTGCGAGCGATCAAGCACGCCCTCGACCCGCTCGGAATCATGAATCCCGGGAAGCTGGTTCCTTAGGCTGGCGCGCCCGGCAGGATTCGAACCTGCGACCCCAAGCTTAGAAGGCTCGTGCTCTGTCCAACTGAGCTACGGGCGCGCACGCACATGGAGTAACCGCAATTGACGCGGAGCGGAACCGCGCTACGCCTCGCCGCATGAAAGCCGAGGGGGAGGGACTGCGGCACGTCGAGGCGCGCGCGATGCACGGCGCCCGCTTCCGTTATTTCGATTTCGTGATGGTGGCGTTCGTCGTCGTGCTGCTGCTCTCCAATGTCATTGGTGCGGAAAAGCGCTCGGTCCTCGACCTGCCCGGTGTAGGGCTGTGGCCGTTTGGCGCGGGCATTCTGTTCTTTCCGATTTCCTACGTCATCGATGACGTCCTGACCGAGGTGTACGGCTATGCCCGCGCCCGGCGGGCGATCTGGGCGGGCTTTACTGCACTGGCCTTCATGGCATTGATGGAATGGACCGTCGTCCATCTCCCGGTGGCCCCGGGCTGGACCGGGCAGTCGGCCTACGAGCGCGTGTTCGGCTCGGGCTGGCGGATCATCGTTGCCTCGATGGCCGCATTCTTCGTCGGAGATTTCCTCAATTCGGTCGTGCTTGCCAAGATGAAGATCTGGACCGCGGGCAAGCTCCTCTGGACCCGCACCAATCGGCAGCACGATCGTCGGAGAGGGTGCCGACAGCCTCATCTTCTATCCGCTCGCATTCTACGGAATGGCGGACTGGCCCGCCGACATCATGCTTCAGGTGATGCTCAGCCAGTTCATCCTGAAGGTGAGCTGGGAGGTGCTTCTTACTCCCGTCACTTACGCGGTGGTCGGCTGGCTGAAGAAGCAAGAAGGCGTCGACGTCTACGATGTCGGCACGGACTTCACCCCGTTCAGCACGGACATCTGACCCGCCGTTCACTTCGCGTTCAATCGTTCGTCCCGAACATCCGCTCCTCAAAAAGGGGGTGCAATGATGCGCAGTGTCCGGCTCGTGATCGCCGCCGCGCTTGTCGCGTGCTCGGCAGGGGCGCAGGCGACCACCGTCGTCGTGTTCGTCGAGCCGATGACTCTTGAGCGTTACACCCGGATCTTCGACACGCCTGGACGCGACCGATTCCTGATGTGCATGGCGCCGCCTTCAACCGCGGGTTGCACCGAGCTTCCGATCAAGCGCGTCGCACACCGTTAGGCGACGGTCTCCAGAAGGCCTTCGAATAGACGGCGGCCGTCGGTGCCGCCGTGCGCGGGTTCAACGACGCGTTCCGGATGCGGCATCAGTCCGAGCACGTTGCCGGTATCGTTGAGGATGCCGGCGATGTCTCGGGCAGAGCCGTTGCATTCTCCGAGATAACGGAAGGCGACGCGGCCCTCGCCTTCGAGACGGTCGAGAGTCTCCGGATCGGCCTGATAGTTCCCGTCGTGGTGCGCGACCGGGAAGGTCACCGTCTCGCCGGATTCATAGTTCGCCGTGAACAGGCTCTGGCTGTTCTCGACGCGAAGCGGCACTTCGCGGCAGACGAAGCTCAGCCGCGCATTGCGCATCAGCGCGCCGGGGAGAAGGCCCGTCTCGGTCAGCACCTGGAAACCGTTGCAGATGCCGATCACGGGAACGCCGCGTCCGGCGGCTTCCTTGACCGCGCGCATGACGGGTGAACGTGCAGCCATCGCCCCGGAGCGAAGGTAGTCGCCGTAGGAGAAGCCGCCGGGAATCCCGATGAAGTCGGTGCCTTCGGGAAGCTCGGCCTCCTTGTGCCAGACCATGTTGGGCTTGCGGCCGGTGATCTGCTCGAGCGCGACGGCGAGGTCGCGGTCGCAATTGGAGCCGGGAAAGACGACGACCGCGCTCTTCATGCGGTCTCCAGCCGCTCGATGCGGAAATTCTCGATGACGGTGTTCGCCAGCAGCTTGCGGCACATGTCCTCGATGTCGGCGTCGCTCGTGCCCTCGGCGAGGTCGAGCTCGATCAGCTTGCCCGCGCGGACGTCGTTCACGCCTGAGAAACCGAGCCCTTCAAGCGCGTGGTGGATCGCCTTGCCCTGAGGGTCGAGGACGCCGTTCTTCAATGTGATGAACACGCGCGCTTTCATGATTTGGCTCGCTATTCCCGGAGTGTGGCAACCCTATGGCCGCAGCGCTCGGCACGGGCAAGTTTTACACTCTGTTTACCGTAATAGGCGCATTCTTGGAGCCGCCGGGTGTGAATCCGGCGTCTCGTACGAGGATCGCATGGGTGGCATTGCAATCGCATTGTTCGTTGCCCTGTTCGCTTTCGGCGGAAAGTATTTCGGCTGGGATGATCCGGAGAGCAAGGTGCGGCTCGCGATGGCCGCATGCTTCGTCCTGGGTGCCCTCGGCGGTTACCGCGCGCGCAGCTGACTCAGCTAGTAACCGCTGAGCTCGGCGACCCGAGCGCGGTGATAGTAGACATCGCCGAACAACTCACCGAGCACCGCCTCGCGCTTCATGTAAAGGCCGATGTCGTGCTCGTCGGTCATTCCGATGCCGCCGTGCATCTGGACGCCCTCCTGCACCGCTAGCTTCGACACGGCCGCGGCTTTTGCCTTCGCAACAGAGACCAGCAGCTCGGCCTTGCCGTCTCCTGAATCGAGCAGCTCGGCAGCTTTGAGCGCTGCGGCACGCGCGATCTCGATCTCGCCGTAGAGATGCGCGGCACGGTGCTGGAGCGCCTGGAACTCGCCAATCAGCTTCCCGAACTGCTTACGCTGCTTGAGATAGTCGACTGTCATGGTCGAAGCGCCCCCCGCGACCCCAACCAGCTCGGCGGCCGCACCCGCCCGGCCAGCATTGAGGGCACGGGTCAAAGGCGTCCAACCGTTGTCGACTTCACCAACGACGGCGTCGGCATCGAGCTCGACACCGTCGAACTTCATCCGCGCGGCCTTCGAGCTGTCGGCCAGCGTGACGGTCTCGACCTCGGCCGCGCCCTTGGGCACGGCGAACAAGGTAAGCCCTTCGGTCTCCCCAGGTGAACCTGCCGTCCTCGCGACCGTCAGCACCATGTCCGCGGAATTGCCGTGGACGACGAACTGCTTCGTGCCGTTGAGGACGAAGCCGTTGCCACGACGCTCGGCGGCAAGCGCGGTCTGCTCCGGTGCGTGGCGACGGCTTTCATCGATGGCGAGCGCAAGCACCGCCTCGCCACCGAGGATGCCCGGAAACCACCGCTCGGCATGCGCGGTGCCGGCAATCGCGCGAGCGCCCACCACCGCTGTCGTGAGAAAAGGCGAAGGGGTGAGGTTGCGGCCGATCTCCTCGAGCACCAGCGCGGCCTCGACCGCGCCAAGTCCAAGCCCCCCTTGATCCTCGGGGATGCAGATGCCGGTGAGTCCAAGCTCGCCGAACTGCTTCCAGAGAACGCTCCCGTATCCGTCGGTGCAGCCGGTGTCACGCCAGCGTCGCAGCTGCTTCACCGGTCCGCCTTCCTCGCGCAGGAAGTTGGCAGCCGTCTCCTGAAGCATTTTCTGGTCGTCGTTGAGCAGCCCCACGTCAGGCTCCCGGAAGGCCGAGGATGTGCTTGGCGACGATGTTGAGCTGGATCTCGCTCGTGCCGCCCTCGATCGAATTGGCCTTGGTGCGCAGCCAGTCGCGCGCGGCCTTGCCGTTCTTCGAGCGATCGCTGTCCCACTCAAGCGCTTCGGAGCCGCAGGCCGCCATGATCAGCTCGTGGCGGCGCTTGTTGAGCTCGGTACCGGCATATTTCATCATCGATGGGCTCGCGGGATGCGCTTCACCGGCCTTGAACATCTCGAAGAAGCGGTCGCTCATCGCAGCGAAGGCAAGGGCGTCCACGTCGAATTGCGCGATCTCCGCGCGAAGGAACGGATCGTCCGGCTTCAGCGCCGATCCCACCGTCGCGCCGGTGCCGCCGAGGCCCATTCCCGCGATCATCTCGCGCTCGTGGCCGAGCAGATATTTGGCGACGTCCCAGCCGCGGTTCACTTCGCCGACGACCTGGTCCTTGGGCACCTTCACGTCATCGAAAAAGGTCTCGCAGAAGGGCGAGTTGCCGCTGATCAGCAGGATCGGCTTGGTCGAGACGCCGGGGGTCGCCATGTCGAACAGCAGGAAGCTGATGCCCTGGTGCTTGGACTCGCTCGAGGTGCGGACCAGGCAGAAGATCCAGTCGGCCTTGTCGGCATAGCTCGTCCAGACCTTCTGGCCGTTGACCAGCCAGTGATCGCCCTTGTCCTCTGCTTTCGTCTGAAGGCCCGCGAGGTCGCTGCCTGCGCCGGGTTCCGAATAACCCTGGCACCAGCGAATCTCGCCGCGCGCGATCTCGGGCAAGAAGCGCTTCTTCTGCTCCTCGGTCCCGAACTTGAGCAATGCGGGTCCGAGCATCGAAATGCCGAAGCTGTAGAGCGGATTGCGGGCGCCGATCCGCGCCATCTCTTCCTTCAACACCTTCGCTTCAGGCGGAGAGAGGCCGGCGCCGCCATATTCCTTCGGCCAATGCGGAACCGTCCAGCCGCGCTCGACCATCCGTTCGAGCCAGAGGCGCTGCGCATCCGACGAGAAGGTCCAGTTGCGCCCGCCCCAGCACGCGTCCGCTTCGGAGCGCATTGGCTGGCGCATCTCCTCCGGACAATTGGATTCAAGCCA
>JBKPQH010000033.1:0-22965 GCA_046733935.1 Pseudomonadota bacterium | reverse complement strand
GTCTAGCAGATCGTCTCCATTTACCTCGGGTGCGTCATGCGATCTTCCCGACTGCTCTCATTGATCCCACTCGCGCTGCTGGCCGGAGGACTCTCGATCGCCGCGGCGGCGAGCCAGTCGGACATGGGCCCGCCCCGCTGGGCTGCGAACATCGCCCGCAAGCAGCAGGTGATCATGCACGGTATCCCGTCTGCCTACGCGCGTGCGCGTGATCCGCTAGCTGACAATCCCGCAAAGCTCAGGCGCGGGCGGATGCTCTTCGATTCGCACTGCACGGCCTGTCACGGCTGGACAGGTCAGGGCTCCGGACCGGAGGCCTTTGCTATGGTCCCTGCTCCGGCCGACCTCGAATGGCTGGCGAGAACGCCGAAGGATCGGACCGAGCCCTACATGTACTGGACGATCGCCGAGGGCGGCCGCGACTTCGAGTCCGACATGCCGGCGTTCAAGGACCGACTGTCGAAGAAAGATATCTGGGCGGTGATCGCCTACGTCCGCGCCGGCTTACCGCGCAACTCGCCTTAGTGTCGGCTTCGGCCCAAAGCATGATTAGCGGAGTGGCTGCTTCTACGTATCCGCCGGCTCACACAACCTAGGATGGTACTTGTTGCTGGCCTTGGAGAGAAGGTGCAACTGCATGACAATCGATGACATCGGCCCACAACCCCAGTCGCTCGACCTCGAGAAATCTACTCGCGAGAACACCAATTATCGCGGTGTAATCTGGAGCGGGCGCTATCTGCAGGTCACCCTGATGTCGATCCCGGTCGGCTCCGACATTGGATTGGAGATGCATCCTGAAACCGATCAATTTCTTCGCCTGGATGCTGGGCGCGGCCGGGTTCAAATTGGGATTGCGAAGGATCGGCTGACGTTTGAGGAAGAGGTTTCCGACGGTTGGTGCATCATGGTGCCAGCCGGGTGGTGGCACAACGTCACCAACATTGGCGAAGAACCGATGCAGCTCTACGCCATTTATGCGCCCGCTCATCACAAGCCGGGCAAGATCCACAAGACGGCATCCGACGCTGCGGCGGATGTCGATGATGAACCAGCCGATTGGTCGGTGCAACCCAATGTCCCGCCTGAAGACGAGCGAAACTAACGTCGGCTTCCGACCCAAAGCCGACTCTCCGGCAATCAATGCCAGGGGCACGAGAAGCGCGAGCCCGAGCCTAACGGTGGAGGGGCGGAGGGCCTGAGATGTTCGCCTTGGCAGCCTGATCCTGTATGGTTCTGCGTGGCTTCTTTCCTGACGCCGTGCCATGGTCGCTTCGCGGGAGGTCGCCGCCATGACCCAGTCAGTGTTGCTCATAGCAGGTACTGCCCTTCTTACCTGGTTCATCATGAAGTGGGTTCGATCGACTGCGGATCGTCCGCAACGCCTGTCGGCCCAGGAGAACGAGGCTGAGCGCGCTAGAGACGTCGGCACGCAGCTAGACGGCGCGCGAAATCAAGCGAGCATTGCCGAGGTAGAGCGCAACAAGCTGGCTCTCGCCAAGGCTGTGAAGGCGGCGTTGTGGGTGACAGAAACCCGCCTAAACACCGCGGTTCCTGAATTGCTGAAAATGGCGCAGTTGTGGGCCGGAAAATCGAGCGCACGCGGCAAGAAATGGACGCCCCCAAAGGGCGTCACCGATATCGAAGGGCTCGACAATGCAGCTGCGCCTTGGGCTTCCTGGAGCTTCGACGGCCATCATTGGCGTATCGAAGGTGAGTGGCAGCCTTCGGCCCTCCCTGAAGAGATCGAAGGCAACGTCGGCACGTTTAAGGTTCTTGTCGACCGTTTGCTCGTTCTCGACATGACGATCAGCGCCACTGACCCACATCTCCTCTGGGTTGATGCGCTTACCGTTGGGCCTTGGGTATCCGAGCTACTTGCCTTTGCCGGTGCACGGACGTCCGACGCAAAGGCACGTTCCAGTGCTCGCTCCGCAAGCAAGAACCAAAAACGAGCGGACAATATTCACTGGTCTTGATCCGTCGGGCGTAATGGCAGCGTTCCACCCGTTCGAGAGATTCGCGGCTTACGTCTGCTTCGGACCATTCCGGACATTAAGAATGCGCTCGGGGGCGGCCCGGTGAAGTTTGCCCCTCACCCGGCCGCTCCTCTCCCCCTCGTGAACTTACTTGTTCATGACGTTCTCGACCCACTGAGCATTATCGATGAACGTGCGATACTTCTCATAACCGGCGACTGCAGTCTTTGACCGATCACGGCTGAACGCAGCATCGATCTCCTTCGTTACAGCCTGGTCACGCGCCTTGTCTGCCTCTAGCGTCCCTATCGACCGCGAATGGGTCATTATTAGGACGTTCGGAGAGCCTTTCACATAGCCGTTTCGAACCATGAATTTGTAACTGTCGATCAGTCCGCGCGCTTTCAAGACTTCGAAGGCTGAAACCTGCGACTGGCGAAGACCGACGAGGTAATCATCGATGTGGTTCGGGTCGACTTCAATTGCATTGATGTCCCAATAGCCGTTCTGCGGCGTGTACTCGACGTACGGCTCTGACACGGCAGGCGATGATGCGATACAAATCGCTGCGGCGCCAAGCGCCGCGACAGCAATCTTTCTCATTGCGCAATCCTTCTTCGATGTTGGCAAGCGCCAAAATCGGGCCTGCCGCTAAGAGACGTCAGGGATGGAAGAAGGTGCGGCTTGGCGCCCCAAAAACCGTCGATTTCGACTGGTAGCACCGCAATATGGCATTGATCTTACGGAATAGATAGAGCTCAAAGGCGATCAGTGCGTAGATTTTTTGACATTGCAGTATTGAAAAGTTCTATCCGAGTTTACAGTAGATTACTCGTATGGCTGTAAGTGAGCTCCCCAAAATCGCTCCGAATACACATTATAGTGTTATCTACTTGAATGCTTCTTGTGCCGAGGTCGAACCTCCCCGCCCGTCAATTTCCCGCCGCGCTAATGTCCGCTTTCCACATTCGGCGTCTCCGCGATTCAGTGAGCATCGCCCGCCGCCTAAGCCAGGCGGATCGATCGCACCGCAATCGTCGAAAAGATCTGCACGCGCCTGGCCGAAGGCCAAAGCCTGGCGGCCATCTGCCGTATCGCTCCTCAAAAACGCGCGCAAATGCTTACCGTGCATAGCGTTCCGGACCCGCAACCGACGAGCGGCAGAACTCTTGCCGGAACGCTTCGGCATCCTCTGACCGCTCAAGATCACGGTCGCTCGAGCTTTCGTGCCGAGCAGCACGAACGAGGACGCATTGCAGCACAGCCACATCGCGATGCGCTGCTCGGGCTGCTTCTCGTTATACGGGCGAGAACTTGCGGCCGCGTTCCCTGCAGCCATTCTCGAACAGCTGCTCGATGCGTTCATGTCCGCGGCCGATGACGCGGAAGCCGGTCGTATGGAATGGCCCTGGATAGTCGAGCCCATGATCCTGCTCGTCCCAGCGGCCAGGGCCGCACTCAACGACGTTGATCGGGACTCGCGGCTTGGCCGGCTGCCACCTCACGGAGCCTTTTTCACTTCCTCGAGATCGACCGAGCCCAGCCACTGTGACAAGACTTCGGCTACCTTACGGCAGGGGCCGAGGTTCTGCGCCCACGGGTCCCGCGAGCTTGTGCCGCGCATCGATACACAGCCCCGCTCGTGCGCCTTCGTTGTAGACCAATACTTCCTGCTTGGGTTCATCGCGGCCGATCATAGAGCGCTCTCATATGTTCGTTTGGCCCATCGGCTACTCTGCCATAGGCAAGGCGCTGCCCGGCAAGTCGCTTTGCGGCCCGTTGCAAGGAAGCGGTTGCTATAAAATGAATTCATCGTGGATTCCTGAACGACGTGATAATGACTGAACCGGTAGGGACCGGGGGGCTGCCATGCCGAAGCTTGCCCAATTGCAGCGAGCTAGCCGCGAATTCGAGGCACCGAACCGCGAGCCTCAGGGGCTTGTACCCCAGCACCTCTATTTCGCTTTCCTAAGCTACAGCCATGTCGATGCAGGCTGGGGCGAGTGGCTGCATAACGCGCTGGAGAACTTCAAGGTACCCAAGTCGCTGGCTGGCCGGCTAACGCAGCAGGGGATTGTTCCCAAGCGGCTCACTCCGGTCTTTCGCGACCGCAAGGAGCTGGCTGCATCGCGAGACCTGGGAACTGAGATCCGGGGCGCGCTGGCGGCCTCACGTTACCTAATCGTCCTGTGTTCGCCGGCAGCAGCGAACTCGCAATGGACAAATGCAGAGATCGACAGCTTCAAGCGGCTACGTCCCGACGGTTGCGCACTAGCCGTAATCGTCGACGGCGAGCCGTTTGCGAGCGATATCGGCGGCGAAGCGGATGAATGCCTGCCGCCCGCACTGCGGATCCACTACGACCATCGGGGTCGCCCGACAGGCAAGCGCGCCGAGCCCCTTTGCGCCGATCTCCGCGAAAACCGAGACGGGAAGCGCGTCGGGTTATTGAAACTCGTCGCGGGTATGCTCGGCGTCGGACTAGATGACCTGATCCAGCGCGAGGTGGTACGTCGGCAGCGAAAGTTCGCGATGATAGCCGCGGCCTCGCTTGCGGGTATGACCGTGACGAGCGGACTTGCCGTTACTGCCATTTACGCCCGTGACGCGGCTAGCGCGCAACGCCGCAAGGCAGAGACACTAGTCAGCTTCATGCTCGGCGACCTCCGACAGAAGCTCGAGCCGATCGGAAAGCTCGATGCTTTGGATGGAGTGGGGGCGCGAGCGCTAGAATACTACAAAGACCAGGACATATCGCAGCTTAACGACGACGCTCTGGCGCAGCGATCCAGGGCCCTGACTTTGATGGGCGAAGTCGCAGGTCAGCGCGGCGACCTAGCTGGCGCGCAAGGCCGATATCGCGAGGCAATGGTGGGCACGGCGGAGATTGTAAGAAGGTCTCCTGACAACCCGCAGCACCTGTTCGACCACGCGCAAAACGTCTTTTGGATGGGCGAGATTGCAAGGCAAAGGGGGCAGATCGGCCAAGCCGAAGCGGCAATGCGCGAGTACAAGAAGCTGGCGGACAGGATGGTGTCGCTGGACCCAGACAATCCAAAGTGGAGGATGGAGACACAATATGCGGACAGCAACCTCGGCATCATCCTGTTTGATCAGCGACGTTTCCCTGATGCCGAACGCCAGTTGCAGCACGCGCTAAGTACCATAGAGTCTCTAGCGGCGGGCGATCCCGCTAACCAGGAATATCAAAAGGCACTGCTGGAATCCCTTGCCTGGCTCGCGGACGCGCAGACGGGCGACTGGCACATTGACGATGCCATCGCGAAGCGGGAGCGCCAGGTCGGCCTGATTGAGGAGCTTCGCCGTCGTTATCCGGCTGACGTCGGGTATCAGCAAAAGGCCATTCCCGCTCAAAGGGCGTTAGGAAGATTGCTCGTGTCACGCGGGCAAAGCGATGCCGGGCTCGAGCATCTGCGAGCAGCTGCGATTATCGGACAGCAGCTTATCCCAATGGTGCCCGACAATATGGTCTGGGTACAGCTTACGGCTGGAGCTGAGCTCGACCTTGCAAAGGTGCTGCTCCTTTTGGGCAAATCGGGTGAGGCAGCGGTTCAGACTCGCGCTGCCTGCGATCTCGTCGATCGGCTAAGCGGAACCGATCTCAGTGCGGTCGACCTGCGCTCTCTTCAAACTGACTGCCTGACCCAGCGCGCTTTGGTTGCACTCGAAAGCGGAGCGCGTGGCGAGGCAATGGACCTATCCCAGAGAGCATTGGCTGCAGCCAAGGCGAACCACAGTGGCGATTCCATTGTCGACAGGGTCACCGTCGCTGGCGCTTACAAGCTCGTCGGCGACGTTGAGAGCCGTTTCGGGAACAAATACTCGGCAGAGCTCGCGTGGCAAGCCGCGCTCGCTTCGTGGCCTCCGGGCATCGCAGAGACTCCGCGTCAAATGGCCGTACGCGCTTCCATCCTTGGTGCTTTAGGCCGTGCGGCCGAGGCCAAAGCGCTTACCGACAAGCTAGACCGAATTGGATTCCGCCGAACAATCTAGCGCCCAAGTTGGCCGCGTTCGACGCGAGCCTATGTCCGCTTTCTGCAGACATTTGGAGGTCAGCGACCACGCGTTCTGATTTTCTCTCGCATCCACTTAGGCAGCTCTATCAAGCGGGTGTGAGAGCGCCTAAGAAGCTCTAGCCGACTCAAGGACTTAGACACTCCCACGGGGTCGGTGGGGGGCTCTTCTCTATCGCGACGCGAGGGAGGGGCCCCTTCCCTGCAGTGAAGCTCCACGTGAACGCGGGCGCCGACGATCGAGCGGATCCGGTAACGGCGCATCTCTCCCGCGGTATAGACGACGATCCGGCAGTCATTGTCGAGCATAATGCCGAACCCGCCCGTCAAGCAGGATCTCGTCGACGATCCCTTCGATCGTAAGCAGCTCTTCTTTAGCCATTGGCTCTTCTCCTCGTTGGCCGAGGCGCCCTGGAGCGGGCTCTCATGGCGAGCTAGCGGTACGGAGGGAGAGAGCGCGGGACGCGATTGAACCGTCGATAGCGACTGGCAGCTAGTTTTTGTCAGGTGGGTCTGGGGTGGAAAGATATCCTAGTCAGCGGAACGTGATGCTGTCGGCCGATGTTTCCCGACGCGCACCAATTCGCTTTCGAGTTCTGCGACCAATTCAGCCACCGGCTCACCAATGGAGCGGCGCCCGTGGTCGAGAACGGCATGCCAGTAGGCAAGCGTGTCCTTGTGCACCGAACGACCCTTCCAGCGCCGTACGCTGGTGATGGCTGAAATGAGATTGGAGCGGATGCTTCCTTCGATTTTCATGAGCTGCGAATCCCCAGCACCTTTCTCGATGGTTGAGAAGCGTTTGATTTCTTTGGCGCTCTCGCCTTCGGCTTTCGTACCTCTTTGTTCGTGCGCTTCTGTCCCTTAGCCATGTTTACGCGTCCGGCGCGTCATGGTGGTGACGCGCCCGTCGAAGCTGGCTTGCAAACGATCAAGCAAACTTGCCCTAGCGCTCCACGCCTCGGCGCTGCGTTCGAAGGTGGCACGGACATGGCCGTTGGCGGCCGTTGATGCGCGCTCGCGGTCCGAGGCCGCAAAAGCTCGGCATCCGTCGGCTGAATCCTCTGGCTTGCGCCTTGAGCTCACTTTGCATTCCGCCTTGCTGCGGCGATGGCATCGCGAGCGCTGGAGTAGCGGTAACCGCCCCAAAGGAACTCATCGGCAGGCACGCGCTCTATCCCGTATCGATCGAGCTCTGACTGCGGCACCGTGTCCTTATTGGTTCCTGACATGATGCTCATCGCCTTTCGCTTGAGGGGTCGATATGCCGTGCATCGTCGTCGAATTGCTCGGCGACAGTCTTGAGCGCCGAGGAACCGCCATTGGTCCGCGCTCGTCGCGCTAGCCTTCGGTACGACGCGGCCTGCTCGCGAAGCTCATCCGCCGCTTCGGCGCGAGAGGGCTGCTGCATCAGGCTGCTCGCACGGCCATGTGGGCCTGCTTCACGTCGCTAATCCGCGCAGCGTACAGGTGGGCAAACTCCCCGTGGACCCGGCGAACCTGGTCGGTGGACCCGTTTTCCGCCATGAACAGCGAAATCTGATGTCGCTGATATAGATAATTGAGATCCAAGGAATGCTCCCATCTTCGTAAGCGGGAGCGCGGTCGGTCTCTCAGTCGCGCGGGCCTACGGCAAGAAAATCCACGCGATGATCAAGCTTATCACAAGGAGATGATTTTACCTAGTGCCGAGATTATTTTCCTCGATGACTTACAATTATTTAGAAACGCGCCTATGTATGGTGGTGCTACTAGTCGCAAACTGACGGTATTCAGGCGCTTTGTGGCTCCTTTTCCTTCTCTTTTCGCTCCTAGCAGGAAGCGGGCCGATTTGCGGTCTCGCCTTAGAAGGAAAATCCAAATGACCACCGGAACCGTAAAGTTCTTCAACGAATCCAAGGGCTATGGCTTCATCGCTCCCGACGGCGGCGGCAATGACGCCTTTGTCCACATGACTGCAGTAGAGCGCGCCGGAATGCGCAGCCTTCGCGAGAATCAGCGCATTAGTTATGAGCTCGAGCAGGACAATCGCGGCAAGATGAGCGCGGTGAACCTCAAAAACGCCGAAGACTCGACGCAGCCGGAAGCGAGCGAAGCTCAGCCCGCGAACGAACAATCGGGCGAATAGCCTTGGCAGGACCGATCGTCCGCAGCTCAAACCTGCAGTTCTTCCTCGACCGCGCTGAACAGGCGCGGGCCGAGGGGGAAGCGGCAACGCTCGACCTCGTGCGCGAGCGTTGCCGCCGGTCCGAAGCTGCCTGGTCCGCTCTCGCGGACAAGGCTCAGCGCGGCGAACGGCTGCGCATCGAAGATCAAAAAAGGAAAGCGGCTGAAGCCGCATCGATTTCAAATGAAGATGATATTCAAGAAAAACCACCGGACTTCCCCAAGTCCGAGCGCCGCACGACGCAAATCCGAACATTCGTTTCGACCCTTCGATAAGGTGGCATACGCCGCCGTGCTCGAAATTCTGGGCTAAACTTGGTTCGCGTATTTCCTCGGAAGCTGTTACAAGAACATATCGCGCGGCAATCCGATTGTAGGCATTAGCGCGGCTGAGAGACACGCGTGCGCTCCCGCTTACGACGACGGAGCCGAGCGTTGGACGCCCAATCACCATCCCATGGCATTTTCCCGGATAATCCCGACGGTGCTGAAGGTCTGCGCAAGCAGGCCGCGGCGTGCCGTCGGCTCGCTGCTAAGGCCCGGACCAAAGCTGGAATCACCTCGATGAGCGCGCTCGCGGATCATTTCGACGAGCAGGCGAGGAGGGCTGATGAGGCGGAGTCCGCCAGCACCAGCGAGCACGCCGGCAGGCAGGGCGACACGAGGTGAGCCGCATTGTGCACCTGAACCTCGATGAAGGCGTGGTCGTCATCCGCTGCATATCGGAGAACGTCGGCGTGTCTGCGATCGAGCGGCTGTCCAGCGGTGGTGTGCGGCTGGTTTGCATGAGCAGCGAAGGGGCTGCCCGAATGCGTCATAAGCTCAAAGCGTATTTGATTGCCGGAACAGTGACACGTGAGAAGCACCGGCCGCCGAACCCGCTTTGGTAAGCCGCCTTACACGGAATGGTGCAGGTACCGTTCGCTGAAATCGCCCGCTTCGGCGAGAGCGTTCCAGTCGAGGACCGTTAGCTTGCCAGCGGTTAGGCTGATTAGTCCGCCTTCCGTAAAGCCTGCAGCGTACGGTTGGTGTGAACGGCCGTCAGCCCGGTCGCATCGGCGATCTGTTCCTGCGTCAGCGGGAAATCGAACATAGGCCCGTCGCCAAGGCCCGCCGCCTTCATGCGAAGCACCAATTCGCAAAGCAGATGCGCGATGCGCTGCCTGGCACCTCGCCTGCCGACATTCACGACCCATTCGCGAAAGACCGATGCGTCCAGCAGAGAGTCCAGCCATATCGCCTGCCGCACCGCCGGTCGGCCGCTGGAGCAGCACCGCACAACGATCGGGCCGATCTCCTTCCCGCAAAATATAGGACTGGGCTTCGAGCGCGCTCCCCGCCTTGTCGTAGGATGCGCCACGTGGCTAGATATTTCATGCACTTGCGGAACGGTACCGACGAGTTGCTGGATTCCGAAGGCGTTGAGCTCGTCGACCTCGACGCGGTCCGCCAGAACGTGATGACGGGTGCCCGTGACATTCTCGGCGGCGACCTGCGCACCGGGGTGATGGACCTGCGCTACCGGATCGACGCCGAAAACGAGGGGGGCGCGATCGTTTACACGCTCCCCTTCAAGCAAGCGTTCAGCATCATCCCGGAAGCGGCATAGCATGGCGACCTCGGGCCAGTTGCGCCGGCACGCCGATCACTGCGCGCTACTTGGCTGACCTCACCGCGAGCCCCACAGGACAGGCAAGTGCTTCGTCAATCGGCCGAGGATTTCGATGCTGAAGCAAAGCGTGTTGACGGCAAGCGCCGTGCCGCTGCCGAACGGCGAAAATCGCAAAACTAGCTCTTATCACCGAGGCGAGCGTTCAGTTTCGCAAGCCGTGCCCTGAGCAGGGCAATATTTTCAGGATTGGTCGGCTGCAGCTGCCGCAGATCCTCTGCGTCGATGTGCGTCACCTTGCCGGACTCGATGGCTTCGAGAAGTTCAATGAGCCGATCACGTTCCTCGTGCCAGTTTTCCGCACTCACAACGACGCCGCTCCTGTAGCCGGTATCACGAGATCAGAGGTCCTTTAGCAGACGCTGCACTTCCGTGATGCGACGCCCGGTGATGATGTTGATGGCGACGATGTTCGTGAACCCCTGACGCTTCAACTCGACCGTTCTCCCATAGGCCTGAGCCGCCGTGAGCGGCGACTTCATCTGGACAAGCGCCACCTCTGGCTCCCTGCCTACAACATGTTGGCTCAACGAGCGTTCGCGGCCTGCTCAAACCCCCCGTGAGATTACTCTTAGCGCAATGATGCGAATGGAAGGTTGCTTGCGCTGCCGATACGGCGTTTCGGATCGAGGAAGCGGGTGCTGCGCGGCAAAATGGATTACTCGCCGGACCTGCAGCGTCTCCTTCCGGTCGTTGCGTTCCATTTCAATGTGATCGCCGGCTTGGGGTAATGATGTGAAATCCCACTCACCCCAATCCTCACCTCGATCATCAGTCGGCAGCGCAGCAGGCTCGAGGACCGTCAGATTGACCCTGAGCATCTAACGCCGCGTCCTACCGCTTATCGGTGCCGATTGCTGAACGATCCGTATCGAATTGATCGGACTGACACCTGCGCGCATCAATTCCATGGCTTCCGTCATCAATTCATCGAGCAGAAATGGATCGAAGCCCCCGGTGCCTGGCCTAACGCGGCGATCCGAACCGTCGAACTCCCACTCGGGCCAACACCGCACAATATGAGGCGCCTGACCCGGCGGGCGAAACGTGTTCGGCGATTTACGCCCGGGCTGCCGATGGTCAGAGATTATCAAAACTCCTTGTTCTGCATCCACTCGCGCACGTCAGCCTCGGCATCCTCTTGCGACCGCGAGCACCGTTCTTTGATCATGGTGACAAGCTGGCGCTCGTTCTTGATCGTGGACGCGTCGAAGTGGGTCAGGAAGGGCCAGCGCTGCTGCGCTTCAGCCATGTAAACTCTCTTACGGGCGACGGTTTCATCACCATCTCCACCAGTAAACCCGAACATGGCGTTCCTCCTCCTTAAATCACGTCGTCCATCGTAGATGGGATGAAATCTGCAGATTACTATGAAAAAGTCTGGATTTATATTTTTCCATTCTTCAGTTTTATTTTTGACGATCATTGCAGCCCGGCGACTATTGGCCTATCTGTTTGCAGGCTACCAGTCGCAATCGACGGTCCTTGGCGCTAAGTCGCTCCTCCGCCCCTCTTTCACGTCTCCTAGCGACAGCGGCCATTCCGGCTCTGTGAACCAAGGAACTCACCATGAAATATTTTGGAACCGTCAAGTCGTTCGACACCATCAAGGGTCACGGCGAAATCAAGCAGGAGGCCGGCGGGAACGACCTTCCCTTCGAAACCAGCGCGATCCAGTGGGACAAGAATGTTGCCCCTACGGTCGGCCAGCGCCTTAGCTATGACGTCGGGCAGACCAGCGAACGCGTGCCCTGCGCTCTCAACCTTCAGACGATCTAACCGGCCGGCGGGAGCCTGGCTTCCGCCTGTCCTGTAACGCGTTCGGGGCCGATCCCGGATGGCGGCTGAGCGGCCTCGGCCCTCGCCGTCCGGGTGAGCCGTTACTCAATGGCCAGAAGGGCAGACTCGATGGAAGACACACTTCAGCCAAGATGGCGGTCTTTCGTGCCGTTCATCCTCACCGCCATCGTCGTTGGAACCGCGCTGGGCTTCGCCTTCTCGTGAGTTCCATCAGCGGTCTGGTAAACGGCCTCCGCGTTCCTATGTAGGAAGCATCGCTGGCCATCTTAACTCGTAGGCGCCAGCGGCTGAGAGACATGAGGCGCTCCCGCTTACAGAAATGGGAGAGTGAATCATGGATCGCGTTCCACGAACACATCCCTCTGCGATGACGACGCGCGACAGACGTGCGCATGAGCAGTTTGCCCGCGAGTATGCTGAGCAGGTATTGCGAACCCGCGCGGCCCTGCTGGAGCGGCCCCAATGAACACGCCCGAAGAGCCAGAGGCGAAGCCGGCCGCGCGCCGCAGCATGGCATTTCGCAAGAACAGCAGGATTGCACTACCCACACCCGAGCAATCGCGCCGCCAGGCTAGCGTCGTGCAATCGGCATGGCGTCACTTTGGTGAACCGGCTCCGGTGATCGCGTTCCTGAACACTCCGCACCCCGTCGTGGAAGGTCAGCCGCTCCATCTCGCAATCGAGAGCGACGAGGGGTTGGCCCGTGTCGAAGCCTTGCTCAAGCAAATGACTCCGAGGGCATAGCGCATGTCGAAGAAACGTCGGCCGGAGAGCGACCAAACCCGCAACGAGCGGCTGGAGCAAGAAGCGCTAACCCGAATCGAAAATTCCGCGGCCGAGGAGCGATCGCTCGACGCCGCAGTCAGGCGAAGCATCAAGCTTCACGGCCCGTGATCGGCTCGGGAGAAACATCATGCCAAGTTCCGGCAGCTCGAAGGATACGAGTTTCACTGTCTTCCGCACCGCCGCCGAGGAGGCGCAGTTGAGGCAGGACGAGCATGCCTGGGACAATGAGGGTGGCCACATGAGCTCAACCGGCGGGCGTGTAGTGCGCAAGCCAGAAGCAGAGCTCCCGTATGTCGTCACTCTCACCCATCATTTATCAGAAGCGACCGAACACTCCTTTGCTTCGATGCGGGAGGCAGAAGCCTTCATCAAGCGCAACACGCCCGTCCCCGGCGCGGTCCTTTCGACGACCTACGACCGGCCAGCGCCCAGCGCGCCGATCAGTGACACGGAGAGCATCATGAACGACGAGAGCATCCTCGCGAGGCTGAAGGTGATCGATCGACGATTGCGGCAAATCTCTGAGGAAGACGCAGCGTCGGTATTGGCAGGGGGTCTGGCGAACGCCGGCATTCGTGAACCAGAAAGGCTTCGATTGATTGCCGAGACCGAGCGCATCCTCGACGAGCTCGACGGCGAGACCAGCGATTGAATGACTGTCTTTTCGCAAATCATCGGCGAACGGAGACGACGTGGATAAACGCGAAGCACTGGCAGAGCGCGCGAGGCTCCAGAACCTGCTCGAAGCATATGAGTCAGATCGCCGGAACCACAGCGCAGAAGACCAGCGGCGCGGGGTTAAGCGGGAAGTGACGCCAGACAGGGCTGACAACGTCCGCGCCCGGATTGCCCGTCTCGATCGAATCATCTGCGAAAACCACGGCAGGTGAGCCGCCGAGGGTTTCATTTCCAGAAGCACCACCGAGTGGCCGCAGAGGCCTGTGACGCGGATAACAGTCGAGGCGGCTCGAAAGCCGAGAATATTCGGCGACTGAACGAACGCACCAGGGAAGTAGCGGAGCGGGAGAACGGCCGCTAAGGGCGCACTTCGGCCATTTGCTTAGAAGTTGAACGACTGACCGGTTTCAGGTCGCTGGTTCTGCACTGGAGGTTACCGCAACGGGCGCGGAGCAGCCGCTGGTCCAATGTCTGGTTTGAGTCGAAAGCTGCCATTAGCTAGCACAGCCAGCGTGCGTGTTTGATATTCAATCAAAGTACAAACAGGAGCTTCGATAGGGCACTCGCGAGCGCTCGATGTGTGGTTAATCGTGGGGGGTATCTTCAGTTGGCTTGAAGAACTATCGAATTTTCAAGTCGTTAGTGTCTGAAGTTCTACGGACTCCGGCTCCGCCAGCATCGACCTTGTAGCCGGCGGAGATGCCGAAGAGCGCCCGGAGCAATCCAGTTTAGGGCGGCCCGGGACCAAAGGGAGCATGGCGCTGCGTCATGGCTTTGTCGCGTCTCTCGGGGCATGCGGAACGAATTCTGTACCGCGTCGCCGGTCTTCCGGTCGCGCTCGGCGCGTTCCTGGCGTCGTCACGCGACGCGGCGGGCGACCCGCTCTTGTCGGCTTTCGCCCGCAGTTACTGGCACCCCGAGGGTCTCGACGAGTGGTCGGAGCTCGTCGGCGGTCTCGTCGCCTGGCCGCTGGCGTTACTGATCGGGTGCCTGTGGTTCACTTTGCGCAACGGGACCGAGGTCCGTCGGCGCCATGGCAAGGGACTTCTCAACCAAGTCGCGGAGCAGACCCGGCTCTATTTCTCCGCCGGAGTGCTCGCCCCTGGTATTACATCTTTTCCCTCTACGATGGAGATGGGCGCAACCGTGCGAAAAGCGTATCTGCAGCGGTTCGAGACCAAACCGAGCCTATTTCCGCTCCTGAAGCGGAGGTGCGGATCTCCGCTCAACGACAAGATCCGTTTCGCCGAATATTGCGCCGAACGGGGCATCCGATGTGTGGAGACGATCGTCAGCCTCGATGGAAAGCACCCGGCAGCGGAACTCCCGGATAAAGACCTGTTCGTCAAGCCCAGCAGGGGACGAGGGGGGCGCGGCGCCGAGCGCTGGGACCGCGTCGCCCCTGGGATTTTCACCGGTCTCGGCGGCCAGCGGCTGACTGCCGGCGCCCTCATCTCCCACTTGGCGGAGCGTTCGCGATACGATCCGATCGTCGTTCAGCCTCGGCTGGATCCGCATCCAGGTCTTCGGGCCGTGGGCAACGGCGCGCTCCCGACGGTCCGAATCGTCACCTGCCTTGACGAGCAGCGCGAGCCGGAACTGATCGGAGCCGTGTTCCGCATGTCCGTCGGCTCCAATCGCACGGTAGATAATCTCCACGCCGGCGGGATCGCCGCAAATGTCGCGCTTGTCACCGGCACGCTTCGCGTGCTTCCGATCTGGGATCAAACGCCGGGCTCGGCTGGCTTTCGTCGCATCCCGATACCGGGGCAGCGATCGAGGGCTTGGCGCTTCCGTTTTGGAAAGAAACAAAGCGTCTCGCTCTCTCAGCGCATCGTGAATTTGACGACCGAGTGGTGATCGGCTGGGACGTCGCCATCCTGGCGGACGGGCCAATCGTGATCGAGGGCAATGGCAACCCGGACATGGACATCCTCCAGCGGTTCATGGGGCAGGGGCTTCGCGAGCATCGCTTCGGCCACCTGCTTGCCTATCACCTCTGCAAGAGGGCGCCGGGGCTCCCCTGACGTCTTTGCGTGAGCCGCAAACGCGTCTTACATGACGACCGATGAAGCCCGTCGTCTTTATCCATACCAACGACAAGCAGATGCTGGGCGCGCTTGTGTCGGCGCACAGTTACCGCCGCAACAGCCGAAACCCGGATGCGTTCGACGTCCGCATCCTGCGCGCCGAAGATTTTCCGGAGTTGCAGGAGAACGGGCGCACGTTCCTCCGGGGAGGCCATGAACGGGCGTGGGACCCCGATGATCTGCAATCGTTCACGCCGCTGCGCTACGCGATCCCGGACGAGATGCGACATCAGGGAATCGCCCTCGTCACCGATCCCGACGTGTTCGCGGTGGGCGACGTTGCGGAGCTCTTCGAGCGCGACCTCCAGGGCAAGGCAATCTGGTGCCGCCCGCGTCCGGGGTACGACAAGATCACCGACCCGCTGGCGACGTCGGTCATGCTTCTCGACTGCAGCCGGTTGCCGCACTGGAAGTTCGGGCGAGACCTCGCGGCCCTGTGGAACCACCGCATGGACTATCTCGACTGGATCAACCTCAAGCGCGAGAGCCTCGAGACCATCGGCCTGCTTGAGCCGGAGTGGAACGACTTCGATCATCTGACGACGCAGACCAAGCTGCTTCACAACACGAAGCGCCGCACGCAGCCGTGGAAGACGGGCCTGCCCGTCGATTTCACGTTGCGCGAGCGCCGGGGATTGATGAGCCTGGTCATGCCGATCGTCCGGAGCGTCGCTCCGAACTACACCCGCCATCCCGACCGCAAGCAGGAGGCCTATTTCTATGCGCTCCTGGCTGAAGCGCTGGATTCGGGCTCAGTGTCGCGTGAGCAGGTCGAAAAGGAAGTGAAGCTCGGCCATGTGCGGGCCGACTCCTTGGAGCTTATCGACCGCTATCGCGGCCAGCTGTGGCCTGCGGAGGCGACTCCAAAAGCCGCCTGACCCGCTCGGCGATCAGGTGCGCGTAGTCGGGCGGGTTGCATGCCTTCGGCCGCTCCAGCGTTCCCGCAAATCCTTCCTTTTCAAGCGCAGCCCAAAAGAAACGCAGGTCTCGAGGATAGAGCCGCTGACCCGGGCGAACCCGATCCATCACCGACATCACGAACTCTCCGAGGCCGGTTTTTGCGATGGGCACCAGCCCGACCGGCTTTCCCGTGGTCACTGCATCCGCAACCATCGCGACGCTGTCCGCCGTCACGAAAATCTCGTCCGCGGCGTCGATCAGCGCCGGATAGGCGGGCGGTCCATCGCCCGGCTCGAACAGGAACGGGACCGACGAAGCCTCGAGGGTCTCGCGGATCTGCGAAAGCAGCTCAACCGGCGTTCTTGGGCTGCCGACCGCCAGGATCGAACCACCTTTCGAAAGCGCGACCGTCAGCAGGTAGCGAACCGCGGCGACCATCCGGTCGACCGGCAGCTGCCAATAGAGGGTGGGGCCGCCGACGAGCAGGAGCCTGCGCGGCTGGGGATAGGCGCCGAGCAAGCTTCGGTCCGAATGCTCAATCGTCCTCGCGCCGTGCGGCGTAAGGGCGAACGGAATCCGAAGGACGCTCGGTGCATCCGGCACCGGATATTCGGGCGTGGGGACGACCAGGTCGAAATGGCGAGGCGACATCCTCGGGAAGCCGAGGTGCACCGAACGCATTGTGCCGCCGGAGCGGCGTTTTAGCTCTCGCACGGCCGGCACGCTCCTTAGGCCCGTCGATAGGGTCAGGTCGGGCGGCTCGCCTTCCAGCTGTGTCCGCGATCGCTTCTCGACGCTCCGCAACGTCGGCCCGAGCAGCGCAGGCGGAAGGCGCCGCAGCCAATTGTAGCTGAGCTTCTTCTCTTCGAACGGAAAGCCGAGCGCTTGCGCCAGCGCCAGCACCTGATTGTTATCCCCGCGATGCGGACCGAGCAGGGCCCAAATCCGCGGCGGCGGCTCCGACGGCATTGCGGCGCTGCTCCCCCGTTCCCAAATCGACGTTGGCTCATGTAATCGGGTGACGGCGGCCTCGACACAAGCCGCAAGGTGAGGAGCTTCCGATGTGCGGCATTGCCGGCTGGTACAGACGCGGCGGGCGACCGGTGCCGCGGGAAGCGATTGCCGGCCAGTGCGACCGCCTGATCCACCGCGGTCCGGATGACGCCGGCTACCTCATCGATGGCGACTTCGGCTTCGGAATGCGCCGGCTCAGCATTATCGATATCGAGGGCGGGCATCAGCCGATCCTGAGCCCCGACGGCCGCTACGCGATCGTGTTCAACGGGGAGGTCGTCAATTCTCCGGCAGTCAGGCGCGAGCTCGAGGCAAGCTACGCCTTTCACACCGACCATAGCGACACCGAGACGGTTCTCGCCGCGTTCCTGCGATGGGGCGACGATGCCTGGCTCAGGCTCGAGGGCATGTATGCGGCCGCGATCTGGGACAAGCTCGCCAAGAGCCTGACGCTCGCCCGCGATCCGATGGGCATCAAGCCATTGTTCTTCACCGAGCAGGCGGGCGGTCTCGCGTTCGCGTCGGAGATCAGCGCGCTGCGCGAGCTTCCGGATCACCGCTTCGATCTCGACGAGGACGGCGTCGACGATTTCTTCTGCTTCGGCCACACGCTGCCGCCGCGCACGATCTTCAGGCAGGTGCGGCCGCTCGAGCCTGGTCACGTTCTGCACATCGGCGCGGTCGGCGAGCCGGTGGTCCGTCGCTTCTGGCAGGCCCGGCTGAAGGTCGAGGAGGGTATTTCCGAGGCCGACTGGATCGAGCGAATGCGTGCCGAACTCCTGCGGACGGTCCAGGAGCATCAGCTGTCGGACGTGCCGATTGGCGCCTTCGTCTCGGGCGGAGTGGACTCGGGAGCGATCGCGGCGGCGATGGCGCGCACATCATCCGAGCCGTTCAAGATGTTCACTGCCGGGTTTCCCGGCTCACCGCGAGACGAGACGGCGGCGGCGAAGCGTTTGGCCGATCATCTCGGCTGCGAGCATGTCGTGCTGCCGATGCAGCCGCAGACGGCCGCCGACGTCCTTCCGGCAGTGCAGGCGAGCTTCGACGAGCCAACGGCCGCCAACAGCGCGATTCCTCTCTGGTATCTTTCGAAAGCCGCGGCCGAGCATGTGAAGGTCGTGCTGTGCGGGGAGGGCGGGGACGAGCTGTTCCTCGGCTACAACCGCCAGCGCTGGGCGAAGCGGATGGCGCAGTGGCGCCTGGGCGCGCCCGTCGCCGCCGCAATCCAGCACCTGCCGGAGTTGCCGGTCCGGAAGTGGAATTACGTGCGCCAGCTCGCCGGGCACTTCCGCGAGGGCGCGGCGCTCGAGGACGGGTACGAGCGGTTCTTCGCCTCGGTGTCGATCAGCACGCCGGAGCTGCGCTCGCGCATCTACAAGCCGGAATTCTTCCGCCGGGAGGCAGCTCGGAGCAGCGTCGAGGCTCGTGCCGAGGCCTTATTCCCGCGTGACGAGCGGCAGCCGCTCTCCGACCTCGAAGAATTCATGATGGGCGACCTCACCGTCCACATGCCCGCGTCCATGTGCCAGCGCCTCGACCGTTCGAGCATGGCGCATTCGCTCGAGGCGCGCGTTCCGTTCCTGTCACATCGCTTCGTCGAGTTCGCGCTGACCGTGCCGACCGACCTCAAGCTCAAGGGCAACACCGGGAAATACGTGCTACGCGAGGCCGTCGAGTCGTGGCTGCCGAAGGGTCAGCTCAATCAGCGCAAGATCGGCTTCCAGCTTCCACTGGCCGACTGGTTTATGGGTGGCTTCAACGACTTCGCGCGCGAAGCGTGGACATCCTCGGGTGCCGCCGATCTCGGCATTCTGGACGAAGCGGGTGTTGACCGCCTGTTCGATGAGCACCGGAACGGTTCGGCCGACCATGGGCGGATGCTCTATGCGATCGCGATGTTCAGCTGCTGGTGGAAGGACCAGCAGCTGGCGCCAGTCACCAAGCGCAAGCCGCGCACCTCATCGAAGAGATCGGCTCTCGCCGCGACATGACCCCAAGAATTTCCGTCGTCCTGCCCGCCCACAATCGCTCGGACGTGCTCGCCCGCGCCATCCAAAGCGTGGTCGACCAGCGGCTGAAGGAGTTCGAGTTGGTGATCGTCGACGACGGCTCGACCGATGATAGCGTTGCCGTGGCCAGGTCGTTCAAGGACGAGCGCATCAAGGTCCTCGAGCTCGGCGAGAACCGCGGCGGCAACGTCGCAAGAAATACCGGCGTTCGCGCGGCAAGGGCACCTCTGATCGCCTTCCTCGATAGCGACGATAGCTACCTCCCCGAGAAGCTCGAGCGTGTCGTCACGGAGTTTGACGCGAAGCCGGACATGGAGTTGCTCGTCGACAGCTTCATCAAGGTACAGCCATCGGGGGCTCGCGTCGTGCGCAGGAATCCGGTGATCAACGACCGCGAGACCTTCCGCAGGGCACTCTTCACGCGCCAGTTGTGGAAGGCGACGCCTTCGATCACGGCAAGGCGAGACGCGATCATGAGCGTGATGTTCGACGAGACGTTGCGGCGGCTGCAAGACTTCGATTTCCTGATCCGCGCCTCCGAGACGGTGAATTGTGCTTCAACCGATGCGGTATTGTGGGTCAAATATTGGGATGCGAACGCCATCTCCGGGCAGGACAACATGATCCCGGCCAACGTCGAGCTCGTCCGGCGACACCCCGAATACCTCACCGTTCGCGAATACCGGCCGGGCTTGGCCTACATTGTGCGGCTGTCGCTGTGGCGGCAGCTGAAGAGAGCAAACCTCGGCGGTGCCGTTCGCGACGTGCGGCAGTTGGCCACGGCCTTTGGAGCGCGCCAGGCGGCGCGGCTGTTGTTCGAGGCCGGCCTGCCCCGCCGCTTCGTCTAGTAGCCGAACACCGGATCGAGGTCGGCCGCGACAAACGCGTCCACCTTCGCGACATTCTCAGGCTCAAGCCGCTTGCGATAACCACCGCTGCTTCCGCTGCGCACCTTGTACGAAGCGTCGTCACCCTTCTTCGCCGCCTGCAGGCGGGACGACTGGAAGTAGCCGTCTCGCTCGCGCTGCTTGAGATTGCCGAATTCACCGAACTCTGCGGCGTCTTCGATATCCTCGGCGCTGACCTCCAAACCGATCTTGTCGGCCAGATCGCGTAGCGTCGCGCGAGGGTCGCTGAGGAAATCCTCGTAGCGGACGATGCCGACGCCGTTCCGCTTCCGCGCAAGCTCGGCCCACTGGTTCATGAAGCGCACGATCGCCGGGATTCCGCCCTGCTCGCTCCACACGAACGTCTCCAGCGGCTGCTCCGCGAGACGCCGGCGACCCGGGTCGCGGCTTCGGTGCTTCAAATGGTGATAGCGCGAGACGGCCACGTCGCCCGGGTGGCGGGCGAGCAGCACCACGCGGCAATGCTCGTAATCGCTCGGCTGAAACCGAATCTCGTCGGCGGTGCGCATGGCATCGCCGGCATGGGTGAACAGCAGGCGAGGGACACCGGGCTTTGCCTTCCGAAGCATCGGAAATTCCAGCAGCCTCCGCTCGTCAATCCCGAACCGGCGCTGAAACAGCCGGCTCAGCATCGCTCGCACGAAGGTGCGCCCCGATTTGGGAAATGAGATGAGCACGACATCGGCGTGCCTCAGCCAAGCAGCGTCGCGCAGGTCACGCCTCACGCGGCGGGCCCAGGAGCCAGGAAACAGCCTCAGCGCCTGAACAGCGACGCCGTCGATGATGTCACGAACCGCCATCCTCCGACCGCCTCTAGCGGTCACTTCTCCCGGTTCAAAGCTGGCGGCTGGCAGTGCAACGCGGGGCACCTTATGTACGCGCCATGGCTCAGGCAAAATCACCCGCGCGAAAGGCGCCCGCGCGCAAGTCAGCCGCGAAGACCTCTGCGAAGCTCCCCGCCGTGACCATCGTCATCGAATGGGAGAATGCCATCGACGTCGAGGACAAATGGACTCGTGCGGCTATGTCGGCGCTGGAGAGCGAGCTGGCCGCCGTGGGCCCGAAGATGTCGGCCAAGCCGCGCATCATGTACCTCTACGACAAGAATTCCGTCGCGGCCGGAACCATCGAGGGAACGCTGGCGGCGACGGCTCCGAAGATCCGCAAGCTCGCCGATCTGGAGATCGTGCCGACAGATGGCCTGACCTATTACAAGCTCAAGAACTTTGGGATCAGCCGCGCCAAGACCGAGATTTCGGTCATGCTCGACAGCGACGCGGCGCCTCAGCCCGGCTGGCTGGAGGGTTTGCTGAAGCCCTTCGCCGATCCGGAGATCATGGCCGTCGGCGGCTTCACCGTGCTCGGCTACGATGATTTCCTGTCCAAGACTTTCGCCTTGAGCTGGATCTTCGATCTGAAGGGGGAGCGCGACAAGACGGTCAAGCGCGAGAAGATCCACGCGAACAACTGCGCGGTGCGCACGGCATGGTTCAAGGAGCACCCGTTCCCCGACCTTCCCGCATTCAAGAAGCAGTGCGGCTTCTGGATCCGCGATTTCACCGCCCGCGGGTTCAAGTACACCCGCACCGCCGACGCGATGACGGTCCACGCTCCTCACCCCGGCTACAAATTTCTTGCCTGGCGCGCTTGGACGATGGGTCTGGATCGGGACTACCAGGCTTTCCAGACCGGCACGCGTTCTCGAATCGGCCGCTTCGGCTATTCCTTCGAATTCTTCGGCGGGAAGGTCGGCAAGTCCTGGGGCCGGATCATCGCCAAGGGGGGGCAGGTCGACCTGCCGGTATGGCAGCGGCCGGCAGCCATGGCCGTCTCGCTCGGCTTCTACGGCGTAAGCCTCGTCGCCGAGATCGCGAGTGCGCTCACCCGCCGCTTCGAACCTGTGGTCGACGAGCGACAGCGTGTGTTCACGAGAGCCACGGCATCATAGAACGCTATGATCGATCGCAGAGGCATGTTGGGTCTGGCTGGAAGCGCCGCGGTTGCGTTGCTGCTCTTCGGCCGCTCGGGAAGCGCGAGCACCGGTCTTCGCTTTACGGTCAATCATACGCCCGATCAGTGGCGCCGGATTCTCGGAGCGCAGCGCTACGCAATCCTCCGCGAAGCGGCGACCGAGCGCGCGTTCACCAGCCCGCTGCTCAATGAGCATCGCAGAGGCGTGTTCGCCTGCGCTGGCTGTGGCCTTCCGCTGTTCAGCTCGGCAACCAAGTTCGAGAGCGGGACGGGCTGGCCGAGCTTCTGGAAGCCATTGCCTCACGCGGTGGTTCCTCGCGCCGATCACAGCCTGATGATGGAGCGCACCGAAGTCCTCTGCGCACGCTGCGGCGGCCACCTTGGGCACGTGTTCGACGATGGCCCGAAGCCGACGGGCCTGCGCTATTGCATGAACGGCCTGGCGCTTCAGTTCCGCGTCGGCGGGATCGCCTAGGCGACGATCCTCAGCGTCCCGCGTTTGCCGGGCGCTGAGTAGCAAACCACTCCGAGTTCCTGCTGAAGTCGCTCCAGCTCGCGCTCCTTCGACTCCCGTGTGGCCTCGGCGTAACGCTTCTCGATCTCGGCTTCCTCGTCGGTCTGGCCGCGGAAGTAGGAGATCGTGATGCGGCGCCCGAACACTTCGTCGCCGCGAAGCCTCAGCTCCGCTTCGGCATCTTCGGGAAGCCCGTCGCGCAATTCGACCAGCTTGCCGATAAGTTCATCCAGCGAGGTGTTCTCGCCGATGTCGATGAACTCCTTGACGCGTCTACTCATTCGTGACCCTCCCCGGCCCCGGGGCGTTAAATACCGCTGCCCGGAATCCGCGTGCAACGTCGAATGTCACGTTATCCCCAAGAGAGTTTCCGAGCTGTGAATTGTTGTGCGATCCAAGGTGCAGAAATGGCGTCCCAAACCATTGTCGAGCTCAGTGCAGGCA
>JBKPQH010000032.1:0-28159 GCA_046733935.1 Pseudomonadota bacterium | reverse complement strand
CTACCGCACGTTCAAGCCCGAGCGTGACGGACTGTTCTGCGCGCGCATCTTCGGCCCGATCAAGGACTACGAATGCTTGTGCGGCAAGTACAAGCGCATGAAGTACAAGGGAATCGTCTGCGAAAAGTGCGGCGTCGAGGTCACCGTCTCGAAGGTCCGCCGTGAGCGCATGGGCCATATCGAGCTGGCCGCGCCGGTCGCGCACATCTGGTTCCTGAAGTCGCTCCCGAGCCGCATCGGCCTGCTGCTCGACATGCAGCTGAAGCAGCTCGAGCGGATCCTCTACTTCGAGAGCTATGTCGTGATCGAGCCCGGCCTCACCGCGCTCGAGAAGTACCAGCTTCTGACCGAGGACGAGCTTCTCGCCGCGCAGGACGAATATGGCGAGGACGCCTTCTCCGCCGGAATCGGCGCCGAAGCCGTCAAGCAGATGCTGATCGACCTCGACCTGGAGGGCGAGAAGGAGGCGCTGCTCAAGGAGCTGGCCGAGACCAAGTCCGAGCTGAAGCCCAAGAAGATCATCAAGCGCCTAAAGGTCGTCGAGAGCTTCCTCGAGTCCGGCAACCGCCCGGAATGGATGATCCTGGAAGTCATCCCGGTCATTCCGCCGGAGCTTCGCCCGCTCGTTCCGCTGGACGGCGGCCGCTTCGCGACCTCGGACCTCAACGACCTCTATCGCCGCGTCATCAACCGTAACAACCGCCTCAAGCGGCTGATGGAGCTGCGCGCTCCGGACATCATCGTCCGCAACGAGAAGCGCATGCTTCAGGAAGCGGTCGACGCCCTGTTCGACAACGGGCGCCGCGGCCGCACTATCACGGGCGCCAACAAGCGTCCGCTGAAGTCATTGAGCGACATGCTCAAGGGCAAGCAGGGCCGGTTCCGTCAGAACCTGCTCGGTAAGCGCGTCGACTATTCGGGCCGTTCGGTCATCGTGACCGGTCCGGAGCTCAAGCTCCACCAGTGCGGTCTTCCGAAGAAGATGGCGCTCGAGCTGTTCAAGCCGTTCATCTACTCGCGTCTCGACGCCAAGGGCCTCAGCATGACGCTGAAGCAGGCGAAGAAGTGGGTCGAGAAAGAGCGCAAGGAAGTGTGGGACATCCTCGACGAGGTGATCCGCGAGCATCCGGTGCTTCTCAACCGCGCTCCGACCCTCCACCGCCTCGGCATCCAGGCGTTCGAGCCGGTGCTGATCGAGGGCAAGGCGATCCAGCTTCACCCGCTGGTCTGCGCCGCGTTCAACGCCGACTTCGACGGCGACCAGATGGCCGTGCACGTGCCGCTAAGCCTCGAGGCCCAGCTGGAAGCGCGCGTGCTGATGATGTCGACCAACAACATCCTGTCGCCCGCGAACGGCAAGCCGATCATCGTTCCGTCGCAGGACATGGTTCTCGGTCTCTATTACCTCAGCCTCGAGAAGGAGAATGAGCCGGGCCAGGGCATGATGCTCAGCGACATGGCCGAGGTCCACCAGGCCCTGGCCGCCGGCGCCGTCACGCTTCACTCGAAGATCGTCAGCCGCGTCCCGCAGACGGACGAGGAAGGCAACACCTACATGAAGCGGTTCGAGACGACCGCCGGGCGCATGCTGCTCGGCGAGACTCTCCCGAAGAGCCACAAGGTGCCCTTCGAGACGGTCAATCGCGTACTGACCAAGAAGGAGATCGGCGACGTCATCGACATCGTCTATCGCCACACCGGTCAGAAGGAGACCGTGCTGTTCGCCGATGCGATCATGCAGCTCGGCTTCCGCCACGCGTTCGCGGCCGGCATTTCGTTCGGCAAGGACGACATGGTCATCCCGAAGGCGAAGGAGAACCTCGTCGAGGAGACGCGCGCGCTCGTGAAGGATTACGAGCAGCAGTACCAGGACGGCCTGATCACCCAGCAGGAAAAGTACAACAAGGTGATCGACGCCTGGTCGCGTTGCGGCGACCAGGTCGCCAGCGCCATGATGAAGGAAATCCAGGCCACTCCGAAGCGTCCGGACGGACGTCAGGCGGACCTGAACTCGATCTACATGATGGCACACTCGGGCGCCCGGGGCTCGCAGGCCCAGATCAAGCAGCTCGCCGGCATGCGCGGCCTCATGGCCAAGCCGTCGGGCGAGATCATCGAAACTCCGATCATCTCGAACTTCAAGGAAGGCCTGACCGTCCTTGAATATTTCAACTCGACCCACGGCGCCCGCAAGGGCCTCGCGGACACGGCGCTCAAGACGGCGAACTCGGGCTACCTGACCCGCCGCCTCGTCGACGTGTCGCAGGACGCCGTGATCATCGAGGAGGATTGCGGCACGGATCGTGCGCTCGAGATGCGTGCGATCGTCCAGGGCGGCGCGGTCATCGCTTCGCTTGCCGATCGGGTCCTGGGCCGCACCACGGCCGAGGATGTCGTCGATCCGAAGAGCGGCGACGTCATCATCGAGGAGGGCAGCCTTCTCGACGAAGCAATGGTCGCCAAGATCGAGGAGATCGGCCTCCAGGGCGTGAAGATCCGCAGCCCGCTGATCTGCGGTTCGAAGCAGGGAGTCTGCGCCAAATGCTACGGACGCGATCTCGCCCGGGGTACGCCGGTCAACATCGGCGAGGCGGTCGGCGTCATCGCCGCCCAGTCGATCGGTGAGCCGGGCACGCAGCTGACGATGCGGACCTTCCACATCGGCGGCGCGGCGCAGCTCAACGAGCAGTCCAACCTCGAATCGCCGGTCGACGGCACCATCGAGCTTCGCGACATGCCGACGATCATCGACCCGCGCGGCCGGCACCTGTCGCTGTCGCGGTCCGGCGAGATCGCGATCGTCGACATGGACGGCCGCGAGCTGTCGACGCACCGCGTCCCGTACGGCGCCCACCTGCTGTGCGAGACCGGCCACATCGTGAGCCGCGGCGACCGCATCGCCGAGTGGGACCCGTCGTTCAGCCCGGTGATCACCGAGAAGGCCGGTACCGTGAAGTACCAGGACCTGATCGAGAATCGCACGATGACCGAACAGGTCGACGAGTCCACGGGCATCACTCAGCGCGTGGTCATCGACGACACGACCAAGTCGAAAAAGGACTCGCTGCACCCGCGCCTCACGCTCACCGGCGAGAAGGCCAAGGAAGCCGGCGTTTATCGCCTCGCGGCCGGAGCGATCGTCGCGGTCGAGGACGGGCAGCAGGTCGAGGCCGGCGAAGTGCTGGCGCGGATGCCGCGGGAAGCCGCGCGTACGCGTGACATCACCGGCGGTCTGCCGCGCGTCGCCGAGCTGTTCGAGGCACGCAAGCCGAAGGAGAATGCGATCATCGCGAAGGTGTCCGGCAAGGTCACCTTCATGCGCGACTACAAGGCCAAGCGTAAGATCGCGATTGTTCCGGACGATGGGTCGGAGCCGGTCGAGTATCTCGTCCCCAAGGCCAAGATGATCGAGGTCCAGGAAGGCGATTATGTGAAGCGCGGCGACAATCTCGTCGGCGGTTCGCCCGATCCGCACGACATCCTGGAGGTCCTCGGCGTCGAGGCTCTGGCCGAATATCTCGTGAGCGAGATCCAGGAGGTCTATCGACTGCAGGGCGTGAAGATCAACGACAAGCACATCGAGGTGATCGTTCGCCAGATGCTGCAGAAGGTCGAGATCACCGACGGCGGCGACACCACGCTGCTGGCCGGCGAGCAGGTGGACCGCGACGAGATGGACGAAACCAACGCCCGGCTCGACAAGAAGCAGAAGAAGGCGGAGGGCAAGCCGGTTCTCCTCGGAATCACCAAGGCGAGCCTTCAGACCCGCAGCTTCATTTCGGCGGCGTCGTTCCAGGAAACGACGCGCGTGCTGACCGAGGCTGCCGTCCAGGGCAAGGTCGACACGCTCCTTGGCCTCAAGGAGAATGTGATCGTCGGCCGCCTGATTCCGGCCGGCACGGGCGCGGGCATGAACCGCCTGCGCGTCGCGGCTTCGTCAAGGGATACGGCTCTGCGCGCGGCTCACCGCCGAATGCAGGAGGCGCTGATCGCTCCGGATTCCGCCGAGGAGCTGCGTGCCGCCGAGCTCGCGCGAACGCCGCGTGACGACACCGGCACGGGCGACGATCCGCTCGCCGAGGTCGTGCCGAGCGGTCACGGGCTCGACGCCGACGCCGGCGACTATCTGAAGAGTTAAGTCGGAAGCTCTAACTGCAAAAAACCCCGCCGGAGCGATCCGGCGGGGTTTTCTTTTGACGTGACGGTCGCGGGTTAACAGCGGCCGCCGTGCATTGCGTTCTCGGTGCAGCTGGCGGCGGAATTGACATCAGCCGCGGCCCCTCTGACCGTATTGCAGGCGGCAACGGTTACAGCAGCGCCGACCAGCAACAACGTCACGACCTTCTGAATCATCATCGCTCCTCCGTTAGGGGTCCGGAACGATACTGAATCAGTCTGAACGCAGCTTGTCTAGCGGCTTAACAGGGCTTCGTACCGTTGATCGCGTTTTCGGTGCAGTTGGCGACCGAGTTCACGTCCTTGGCCGCGCCGCGAACCGTGTTGCACGCAGCCAGCGCAAGCGCCGTTCCGATCAACACGACTGTGGTCACTTTCTGGAACATCGTCCCGTCCTCTCTTTGCTAACGGCAGAAACTAACGCTGCGTTGCCGAAACGGCTCCATCGAGGCGCGATTTGGCGCCTCGAACCCGCGTCAGACCGCGACAGGCGCCGAGATGTGCGGGTGCGGCTCGTAATTCTCGAACAGGAAATCCTCGGCCTCGTAGGAGAACAGGTCCTGCCCGCGGTCCTTGATGACAAGGCGCGGCAGCGGCCGCGGCTCGCGCGTCAGCTGTAGCCGAGCCTGCTCGAGGTGGTTCGAGTAGAGATGGCAGTCGCCTCCCGTCCAGACGAACACGCCTGGCTCGAGCCCGCATTCGCGCGCAAGCATGTGCGTCAGGAGCGCGTAAGATGCGATGTTGAACGGCACTCCGAGGAACACATCGGCACTGCGTTGGTAAAGCTGCAGGTTGAGGCGCCCGGCGGCGACCTGCGTCTGGAACAGGCAATGGCACGGCGCGAGGGCCATCCGATCGATCTCGCCCGGGTTCCAGGCGGTGACGATCTGGCGCCGCGAGTAAGGATCGGTGCGGATCAGCTCGACGAGATTCCTGATCTGGTCGATGTGGCGCCCGTCCGCAGCCTCCCAGTCGCGCCATTGCTTGCCGTAAACGGGACCGAGGCTGCCCTGCTCGTCCGCCCATTCGTCCCAGATGCTGACGTTGCGCTCCTTGAGCCACGCTATGTTGGTGTCGCCGCGAAGGAACCACAGAAGCTCGACGATGATGGACCGGAGGTGCAGCTTCTTGGTCGTCAACAGGGGGAAGCCCTTCCCGAGGTCGAACCGCATCTGCGCGCCGAAGGTCGAGAGAGTTCCCGTCCCGGTGCGATCCTGCTGCTCGACTCCCTCGTCGAGGATTCGCTGCATGAGATCGAGATACTGCCGCATGGCCCTACCGTATGGATGTTCGTGCCTGCTTCCAATAGGGCGCCGCCATGACTGATTCGAAAGCCCTCTCGGGCCGCCTCGCGGTCGTGACCGGCGCCAGCCGCGGGATCGGCGCAGCGATCGCGGAAGCGTTGGCGAGAGCGGGAGCGCATGTGATCCTCGTCGCCCGCACCGCCAAGGCTCTCGAGGAGATCGAGGAGCGGATCCACGCGGCCGGCGGAACGGCGACCATCGCGCCGCTCGACCTCACCGACGGCGAAAGCATCGGCAAGCTCGCCGTAGCCATCGCCCAACGTTGGGAGAAGCTCGACATCCTGGTCCTCAACGCGGCGATGCTGGGGTCCCTGACCCCCGTTCAGGACATCGACCCCAAGGAATATTCACGCCTCCTGAGCCTGAACCTGCTTGCGCCGCAGGCGCTGATCGCGGCCTTCGACGAGCTTCTGAAGAAATCCGAGCGGGCGGACGTGGTGGTTCTGACCTCATCGGTCGGCGCTGAGCCGCGCGCTTTCTGGGGCGCGTACGGATCGTCGAAGGCGGCACTCGAAACGCTCGTCGGCGCCTACGCGGACGAGACTGCGTTCACCAAACGCATCCGGGTGCACATCGTCGACCCCGGCGCCACGCGCACCCGAATGCGCGCCCTCGCCTTCCCGGGCGAAGAACCGGAGCAGGTCAAGCCGCCCGAGGTGGTTGGCGAGGCTATCCTGAACCGCCTCACGGCCGACGGGCCCACTGGCGAGAAGGTGCGCGTCGAGGCATAGCTCCCCTGGGGGGAGGCAAGCTTGAGCGAAAGTCGGGCAGCGCAGTTCATTCGCGAAAGATGGCCGCTGCTGATCGCGCTATGGGTTGCGATCAGCTCGAACCTGGCGGTGCTCGCGGTGCTTTGGCCCAAGGCGCAGGCGGTCGACTTCGCCGTGTTCTGGAGAGCAGTGCACGCGCTGCACCCTTATGCGCCGAACGAGCAGCCGTTCGTCTACCCGCCGACCGCGCTGCTGTGGTTCTCGCCGCTCAGATTGGTCGATGTCTGGCCCGGATATCTGATCTGGACCGGCGTCTCCATTGTCCTGTTCGCGCTCGCGGCTCTGTGGCTTTACGGTCGGCGGCCGACGGCGCTCGCAATGATCTCGCCGGCGATCACCGTCGGGTTGATCCCCGGGCAAACCTCGTTGATCGCGGCCTCGCTTCTCTTTGCTGCGTTCGCGTCGGAATGTCGGATATGCCGCGGCGTCCTGCTGGGCGCACTGTTGACTTTCAAGCCGCAGCTGGCGGTTCTGGCGCCGCTGTTCCTGGTCGTGAGCCGTGAATGGCTAGCGCTCTCCTGGATGGTGCTCAGCGCCTTGCTGTTCGTAGTCGGTGCGACCGCGCTGTTCGGGACTCAGGTCTGGTCGGACTGGAGGAACGCCATTCCGGCATTCCAGCAGATCGTTGCTCATCGCGGTCTGTCGATGTCCGCTGTGTCGCCGGCGGCGTTCGCGACCGGCATTGGCCTTCCGCGATTGCCGCTCCTTCTCATCGGCTGCGCTGCAGCGCTGATCATCGCGCTCAAATCCAGCCGATTGAACGATGGCGAGCGCGCGGCAATGATTGCGACGGCCAGCTTGTTTGCGGCTCCCTACGGCCTTCGCTACGACCTGATTGCGATCGCACCGGCCATGGCTGCGATCATCCTCGGCGACACAGGACGCAAAGCTTTGCTGGCGTGCATCGCCTATTCCGCGACGTTCGGGCCATTGTCGCTCATCGCCGGGACCCTCGTCGTCGACTGGCCCTCCGCTGACAGGCAATCTGTCAAACCCGGCTGATCCATGTTACGGACGTGGAAAGGAGCAGCGACATGAGGCGGGTGCCGGGCTTCATCAAGCGTGCGCCGCGGATCGACCTTCGGCGTCCGGCCATCCTGATCGATTCGCAGGGCGTGGAGACGGTGGTGACCATTCTCGACGTGTCGAGCGGCGGATTCAAAGTGCAGACCGAAGAGCTTCCGCGCATCGGCGAGGCCGTGATCCTGCGCGTCGACGGCTCTGAAGACATCGAGGCGCAAATCCGCTGGGCCGTTGGGGACCAGGCGGGCGGCGTGTTCCTGACGGAAGTGGATTATTCAGCTTTACCCTAATCCCACGTGCAACAGGGGAGTTGGCGTATGGCGAGCAAGGACGGCAAGAGCGACCGGCGCAGCGGCGAAGAGCGGCGCCAGAGTGAACAGCGACGAAGTGGATCCGACCGGCGAAAAGCAGGCCGTGGCAGCGAGCGGAGAAATGACGATCGGCGCGAGGGCGAACGCCGGAGCTAGGCTTTCACCAGCGTGACCTGCGCGACGTCGATTGCGCCGCCACGAAATGCGCCTTCGCAGTACATCAGATAATATCGCCAGAGCTGGTGGAAGGGCTCGCCGAAACCCTCAAGCGCCCCGCTCGATATCGCGCGATTGTACCGCTCGCGCCATCGCTTCAGAGTCTCCGCATAATCGAGCCGGAAACCCTCGCGGTCCCGCCATGAGAGACCGCGATCCGCGGCCAGCTTCGAAAACCGAGGCTCATCCAGGAGGCAGCCGCCCGGAAAAATGTACGTCTGGATGAAATCCGGGTTGCCGACGTAGCGGTCGAACAGGCGGCGGTCGATCGAGATGAACTGAAGCGCGGCGCGGCCGTCCGCCTTGAGGTTCCGGGCAATCGCGTCGAGGTAAACGCCCCACCAACGCTGGCCCACGGCTTCGACCATCTCGACGGAAGCCACGGCGTCGAACTGCTCGTTCGTGTCGCGATAATCCTGCAGGCGGATTTCGATCTGCGACGCCAGACCAGCCACGGCGATTTTCTCCTCCGCCCACGCCTTTTGCTCTTTCGACAGGGTGAGGCCGACGACCTGCGCACCGCGCCTGGCGGCCTCAATCGCGAGGGTGCCCCACCCGCAGCCGATCTCGAGCAGGCGTTGTCCTGGCTTCAGGGCAAGACGGTCGAGCAAGGCGTGCACCTTATGCAGTTGCGCCGCTTCGAGGCTGTCGTCGGCAGACCTGAAGCGGGCCGAGCTGTAGGTCATCGTCGGGTCGAGCCAAGCCGAGTAGAAATCGTTGCCCAGGTCATAATGAGCTTCGATGTTTCGCTTGGCTTTACGCGGGGCATTGTCGCGCAGCCGATGCGCAATCGCATTGATCCACCGGAACGCACCCTTGGCGCGGCCGACGTCGCCGAGCGCTACCCCGTTGGCGGAGAAGGATTCGAACAGCGAAACGGGGTCGGGACTGGACCATTCGCCGAGCGTCCATGCCTTGTACCAGCCGACCGAGCCAGAGGTCGCGAGACGGACCAAGGCGAGCCAGCTGTTGAGCCGGACGATTGCGACGGGTCCGGGTTCACGAAATCCAAGCCGGCGCTTCGATCCGTCAGGCTGGATGACTTCGATTCCGCCCGCGACGAGGCGGCGGTCGATTTCATCGAGCACCTTGGCGAAGGCCGGCGCCGTGAGACGCGCCAGGGTTCCGCCGCCGGTGGCGAAACGGCGGTCGGCGTGCAGCAGATGCTCGCCGCGCGTGCTCATGACGGCGCAGTTATGAATTCGCATCCCGATTGTCGAGTATTCAGAAGTTAACAGCCCGGTCCGGGCGTCGGGACGACCGTCTCCCGGGCCAGGCGCGAACGGCGTCCCTCGCCGTAGCGCGCGTCGCCGATGGTGACACGCGCCGCGCAATGGTCGCGGATCACATCGGCCTGTGGAAGGATCGACCATTTGAGGAATTTCTGGAGACGCGGATCGCTCCGGATCGCCTGGCATACCAGCGGATCCGACATGTTCGACTGCTCGCAAGCGCCGGGCGGAGCGAAGCCGCCGGCCAGCGCATCGTATGAGCTGCGGCGGTAGCAACCGTCCTCGCGCCACACGAGGTCGCGGCGCCAGAAGGTCACCGGCCGAGGGGATGAGAAGATGGCCTGCGCTTGCGGATCGAACGACCGGACCGCAGCATCGGCGCGTTCGCTGATCAACAAGTTCACGCCGATGTAGGCGAGCACAATGGCAATCGCGATTTGAGGCAAGCGGCGGCACTCGAGTCCGTGCTGCTCACGCCGCTTCGAAACACCGATTGCGATCGCCAGCACCAGCCAGATCCAGACGTCGATGATGAACAGGCCGTCCGCATGATACCAGGCGCTGGAGAAGGGCGAGTAGAGCTGGACCGAATAGGTCGTCAGCAGATCGAGCAACGGGTGCGTGACGGCGCCCAGATAGGATAGCGCGACTAGCCATCCGAGATGCATTGCGAGGCCGCTCTTGAACGTTGCGCCGCGGCTCAATTGCCATCGGTCGAGCAGCCACAGCAGTCCCGCAAGCATCGGCGGCATGACCAGCACGCCGCCAACCAGCCCGTGGGTGAAGCCGCGGTGGATCGCCAGCGGATCCCACGGCGCGTTGCCGAAGAAGACGTCGATGTCCGGCATGTTCGCGCCGAGGATCAGCGCTGCGAGGCCCTTGCGCGTCTTCGTCTTGAAACCCGCCTGGCCGAGCGCCCAGCCCGCGAGCGAATGGGTGAGATTGTCCACTTAGGCCGGACGCGTCAGAGTTGGTGCGGCTCCTTTTCGACCTGCCAGGTCTGGCCCTTGGCCACGAGTGCCTGGAGGTCGGCCTTCTTGCCCGAAGCGGCGGCCTTGTTCTGCTCGATCACGGCGCTTTCGAACGTCGGCGCGGGGTTCTCGTAGATGACCCCGAGAGCAACCGGGAAGCCCTGGTGCGGCATCAGGATCAGCATGGCCGCGACACCGCGGTTTGTCGGATCGTGAGTAATGACAGAGGGATCGTCGCCGTCCACGACCTTGAGCGCCAGCCGCTCGGTATCGAGCGCGAGGCCCTTGGTGCCGCCAGCGAAGAGCATCTTCTCGCCGGCCTTGAGCCACAGCTGCTTCTCCGCCGCGACCTCTCGTTCGGTGAAGCTGGCGAAGACGTCGTCGTTGTAGACGACGCAATTCTGGTAGATCTCGACGAAGCTCGCGCCCTTGTGCGCGTGGGCTGCCTTCAGCACCTCGGGTAGATTCTTGTGCACGTCGATACCGCGCGCGATAAACCGCGCGCCCGACCCGAGCGCGAAAGCGCAGGGCGTGACCGGTCGATCGACCGATCCGAACGGAGTCGAAGGTGAACGCGTGCCGACGCGGCTCGTAGGGGAATATTGCCCCTTCGTGAGGCCGTAGATCTCGTTGTTGAACAGCAGGATCTGGCAGTCGAGGTTGCGGCGAAGCACATGCATCGTGTGATTTCCGCCGATCGAGAGAGCGTCGCCGTCTCCGGTGATGATCCACACGTCGAGCTCGGGATTGGCGAGCTTCACGCCGGTCGCAACCGCCGGAGCGCGGCCGTGAATCGTGTGGAAACCGTAGCTCGCCATGTAATAGGGAAAGCGGCTCGAGCAGCCGATGCCGCTGATGAACACCGTCTTCTCGCGCGCCACGCCGAGATCCGGCATCGTGCGCTGCACGGCTTTCAGGACTGCATAGTCGCCGCAGCCCGGGCACCAGCGGACCTCCTGGTCGCTCGCCCAGTCCTTCGCAGTGGTGATCGAAGTCATTTCATTCATCAGTGAGGCCTTAGCCAGATTACGAGCAGAACGACGGCGACGAGCAGGATTAGCATCGGCCAGACGTTGATCTGTTTCATGCGCGTACGCCCTTAACGTCACTATCGTCACGGACAGCGCCGCTTTTGTCGTGACCTTTAGCGAGCTGCGCATCGATCGCTGCTTCGATCTCGGCGATGCGGAATGGGTGGCCGCTGACCTTGGTGAGCGGCTGCGCGTCCACCAGGAACTGGTCGCGCAGCACCGTCTTGAACTGGCCCATGTTCATCTCGGGCACCAGGATATGTTTGAAGCCTTTGAGTAGGACAGACATGTTTTTGGGCATCGGCCAGATATGGCGCACGTGGACGTGCGCGACGTCCTGTCCCTTGGCCAGGGCACGGTTCACGGCCTGGTGGATCGGACCGAAAGTCGAGCCCCAGCCGACGACCGCCAACTCAGCGCCTTCGCGGCCTGCGCAGACGTCCTGGTGGGGGATCGAATTCGCAATGCCCGAGACCTTGGCGGCCCGAGTATCGCTCATTTCCTGGTGGACCTCGGGACGGTAGTCGATGTTGCCGGTGCCCGGCTGCTTCTCGATACCCCCGATGCGGTGTTCCAGCCCCGGCGTCCCCGGCTTGATCCACGGGCGCGCGAGCCCGTCGCCGCGCGCATAAGGCATTACCACTTGCCCCTCGGCGGGGGGCGTGTCGAAGAACTTCACCGGAAACGGCTCATATTTGCTCGTGTCGGGCACGCGCCAGGGCTCGGCGGCGTTGGCGATATAGCCGTCGGTGAGCAGGATGACCGGAGTCATGAATTTCGTCGCGAGGCGGCAGGCCTCGATCCCGCACTCGAATGCGTCGGCGGGTGAACGCGCGGCGATGACCGGCAGCGGCGAGTCCGCGTTGCGTCCGTACACGGCCTGGTAAAGGTCGGACTGCTCCGTCTTGGTCGGCAGGCCGGTGGATGGGCCGCCCCGCTGCGAATTGACGACGACCAGCGGAAGCTCTGTCATCACCGCGAGGCCGAGCGCCTCGGTCTTGAGCGCGATTCCGGGGCCGGACGACGAGGTGATGCCGAGCTGGCCTGCATAGCTCGCGCCGATGGCAGCGCAGATGGCGGCGATCTCGTCTTCCGCCTGGAAGGTCGTGATCTCGAATTCCTTCAGGCGGGCGAGGTGGTGCAGTAGCGGGCTCGCCGGCGTGATCGGATAGGAGCCGAAGAACATCGGGATGCCCGCAAGGTGGCAGCCCGCGACGAGGCCGAGCGCTAGTGCCTCGGCTCCGGTGACCGTGCGATAAAGCCCCGGCTCGGCGGGCGCAGGCGCGATGTGGTGCTGCTTGAACGGCGCGCCCATCTCGACGGTCTCGCCGTAGGCATGGCCCGCGTTGAGCGCGGCGATGTTCGCCTCGGCGAGCTCCGGCGCCTTGGCGAACTTCTGCTTGAGCCAATCGACGATCGGCGCGCGGTCGCGATCGAACATCCAGAGCGCCAGGCCCAGCGTCCACATATTCTTGCAGCGCAGGGCTTCCTTGTTGCCCAGCCCAAACGGCTTCACGGCGTCGAGCGTCAGCTGCGAGATGTTGAAGTGGACGACCTGCCACCTGGCGAGGCTGCCGTCCTCGAGCGGGTTCTGGTCGTAGCCCGCCTTGGCGAGATTGCGCGCGGTGAACTCACCCTCGTCGACGATCAGCAGCCCGCCTTCGCGAACGTCGTTGGCGTTGGTCTTCAACGCCGCCGGATTCATGGCAACCAAGACGTCCGGCTGGTCGCCGGCGGTATCGATCGAGGTCGAGCCGAAGTTGATCTGGAAGGCACTGACGCCGAACGTCGTGCCCTGCGGAGCGCGGATCTCCGCCGGAAAGTCGGGGAACGTTGCAAGGTCATTGCCGGCCAGCGCCGTCGACAGCGTGAACTGACCGCCGGTCAGCTGCATGCCGTCGCCGCTATCGCCGGCGAAGCGGACGACGACGGCTTCTGCGGGCGGATGCGCGGTGGCTTCTTTTTCCGTGAGAAGATGAGTGGCTGTCGCCACAGGTGAGTCCTTCACAAACGCGAGTTTTGGGTTGGGGTCACTTTAGGCCCCTCGGCGCTCCCGCGCCACCGTTTCGTGGCGCATGGGCCCGATCGCTAGAGTCAGCTTTCGACCCATTGCTGACTCTAGCCTCGATGCCGTAACCCAGCGTCATGGGGCGCACGATCGACGTTGTCCTATCGCTAATCGCGCTGTTCGTTTTCGCAGACATCATCGCTGGACTGGTGAGAGGACGGTTGTTGCTCTTGAGCGGTGACAGAGCCGCAAACTCAGCGATGTTTTGGATGTACGCAGCCGTCGAGGCGATCTTGATCACTCTCATCGCTTCTCTTTGGCTTTGGCCCTAACGTCAGCCTTCCACGCATCGTTGACGAAGGGTCTCCATAAGTGAGCTACAGGGAAGGTGGTTCTCACGACGGTGGAGGCTGTGTGGCTCTGATCGTCGTGTTCGTCGTGCTCTTTGTCCTCTTCGCGTTCGTGAATGCAGTCGTAGACTAGGGCTCCGCTAACGGCAGCTTTCCACCCAAAGCTGACTCTAGCGGAGCGTCTGTTTTTGACCCATTGAAGCCGTATGTCGAACACGAAGCTCGCGTTGCTAGCCGCAATCTGGCTCGGTGTTGGGGTGACACTCGTCACGGGATACTTTTACATTCCGAATTATCGAGTGAACCGTCGCCACAATCCTCGCGAATATTGGATCGCGTTCGCCGTGGGGTGTGCTGCGGCTCTGCTGTCCAGCTATTTCCTTTTCGAAACGCCGATCTGACCGTCGCCTGCACTGGGCAGGCGCGTCAGCTTCTCCACCCGTTGCAGACATTAGCTTCATAGGCTGAAACAGCGGAATGACGACCCAAGTCTGGTTGATACTGATAGGTCTGGCAGGTTCAACGCTGCTCGCCGTCTTCCTGCGAACGGGCGTGATGGGCTCTCGTGGAGGCACCGTTCGCAAGGCAAATGAGCCGGTCGTATTCTGGCTTGGAATAACGGTCCTCGCACTGGTAAGCGGAGCGTCGTTCCTCCTAGCAGTGCTGTCCGGCTGACGTCCGCTTTCCACCCATTGCCGTCTCCAAGCGGGGGAGCGATGCGCGTCTATTGGCGTTCACCTGAGCAATGCCGGGTATGTGTCGAATCCGCATCGTGCCCCTGACGATTCTGCTTGGCGCCTGTGTGATGAAGGACCCGTCGCGACAGACGGAAGCTGCGCAGCCTCAATGTGCCATGGGCACCTTCCCTGCGAACGAACGCATCGGAGCCTGGTCCGTCGACAAGTTTGCGGGCGTTTACACTCACGGAACCGACAAACTCACCGTCCGACGGGACAACCATCGCTTGCTTGTAGAAGGTTGGATGCTTGGGTCCCGCGAGTTGACCGCGGAGAGTGTGGAAAGCTGGACTTGGCACGACGGGTGCGGGGTTCGTTACGAGTTCATTCTGCCGCCGGATGGGCCTGGTGCCTGGCTCAAGATCATCATGCCGGATCACACGACCACCGACTGGCACCGATAGAACGCCCGCTCCCCACCCAAAGCTGACTCCTCAAGCTTGAGCCTGATCGGCGGTTTCTCCGCAACGCCCGACCGGCTTGCCTGTGCGCGCTACTGCTCGCATTGACGGGGCATGGCCGATCTGTTCATTCGCCCCGACGTCCGGCAATTTCTCGATTATCTCGAAAGCCTGAATCGACCCAAGGGTCACGAGGTCGGCGCCGAAGCGGCGCGCAAGATGATGGTCGCGTCGCGCTACGCCTTCGAAACCGAGCCTAGAGAGATCGCGGTCATCCGCGACGTCTCTGGCCCCGTCCCGCTTCGCCTTTACGATGCGCGAGAGGAGCGCGGTCCGGGACCGCTGCTTCTGTTCATCCACGGCGGCGGCTGGGTGATCGGCGATCTCGAGACTCACGAGCCCTTCTGCATCGACCTTGCGATCGAGCTCGACCTGCCGGTCGTGGCGGTCGACTACCGGCTCGCCCCGGAACATCCGTTCCCCGCCGCGTTCGAGGATTCGATCGCGGCGGTGCGGTGGGCGGCTTCGGGACCGGAGCCGCTTGGCCGCGAGCCGACGTGCCTGTTTCTGGCAGGCGACAGCGCCGGCGGGAATCTTGCCGCTGTCGTATCGGCGGCGCTTCGCGACGAGCCCGCAAAAGTCCCTGTCGCCGGACAGTGGCTGATCTACCCGGCCGCGGATCCATGCGTGCGCTATCCGAGCTACGGGCAATTCTGCGAAGGCCATTTGCTCACCAAGGACAGCATGGACTGGTTCGAGGAGAGCTATGCCGGGCCGAAGGGCGACTGGCGCTACAGCCCGCTTCTGGCCGGCGCCGGCGGCCTTCCGCCGACGTTCGTCATCACGGCGGGCCTCGACCCGATCCGCGACCAGGGGCGGGCCTATGCCGCCCGCTGCGCGGAGGCGGGCGTCGAAACAATCTATTGGGAAGCGCCGCAGACGATCCACGGCTTCATGAACCTGCGGAAGGGCATTCCCTCGGGACAGGAGGATTTCGCGCGGTGCCTGGCCTATCTGAAACCGTGGGTGGAGCGCGCGCGATGAACGACAGTGCCACGAGCGAAGGCAAGTACCGGCGAGGCGTCGGAATCATGCTCCTGAACCGCGATGGCAAGGTGTTCGTCGGCGCGCGCATCGATAACACCGATGAAGCCTGGCAGATGCCGCAGGGCGGGATCGACAAGGACGAAGAGCCCTGGGCGACCGCACTCCGCGAGCTCGAGGAGGAGACGGGCATCCCGCCGCGGCTCGTCGAACGCGTCGCCGGGTGCGCGGAGCGAATGAAATACGATCTTCCGCCCGAGCTCCAGGGGAAGCTTTGGGGCGGCAAGTGGAAGGGCCAGGATCAGGACTGGTTCCTCGCGCGCTTCCTCGGCACCGACGGTGACGTGAACATTGCCACGAAGCACCCGGAGTTCCGCGAGTGGAAATGGATCGAGCCCGAGCAGCTTCCGGACCTCATCGTCCCGTTCAAGCGGGACTTGTATCGGCAGTTGCTGCGCGAATTCGCGGAGTATCTCTAGGCGCGGTCAGCCGTTCTCCGGAAACGAAATTCGGCGCCCGGTCAGCTCTTCGATTCGCTGTTCATACTGCCTTGCAAGGCCATCGTGCGCGGCGCGCGCCGCCTCGCTGTCGGCGCCGTCGGCACGGGTGCGTTCCACCTGTTGCCGGTGAAAGAGGTAGTTCAGATCCAAGATATCCTCCGCTTCAGCCGGAGGTAGGGAGCTGACATCGAATTGACAGTCCGGCAGCGACCAACGGAGGTCGCGGCGGGTTAAGGCTGCTGGCGGCGAGTCCGTTTGTAGACAGGCATTCTGGCGCTGAAGATCAGGACGACTTCTCCATTCTCGTCGCGAGTCTCGCTGCGCATGGTGACGATCGCCATGTCCGGCTTCGAACGGGATGGCGTGATGTCGATGATCTCGCTGAACACCTGGAGCGTCATCCCCGGGCGCGTGGGTGTGGGCCAGGCCACTTCCGTGCTTGCGCCGATCAGCCCGTCGGCCAGCGGAACGCTCTCCACCAGCATGCGCATCGTCAGCGCCATCGTGTGCCAGCCGCTCGCCGCGAGCGACCCGAACATCGAGTTCGCTGCGCCCTCATCGCTGAGATGGAACGGCTGCGGGTCATATTCGGCGGCGAAGCGCTTGATCTGCTCCGAATCCAGCTTGTGCGGCGCGCTGGTGAAGCGCTGTCCCACGTGCAGGTCCTCGAGATAGAGTCGTTCGCCAGGCGGTTTCAGCATCGGATCGTCCATTGTTGCGGTCAGCGTGCATTAGTGGTGCCGGCACGGCAACGGAATGACTGGAATGCCGGATGATTTGACCCCGACGCCGGCCCGTTCCCGCAGACCGAAACCGACTGTCGGTCGAAACAGCATTTCGACGGGTCGTCCGTTCGCTATGGGTGCCTCGTCACAACGGAGGGTCACATGCGCTACCTTGCCCCCTTGCTGCTTGCGGTCGCAGGTGTCGCGGTCGCCGCTTCGCCGAAGATCTCACCGGTCATCGCGCAAGCCGTCGCCGATCCCGCACGGCCGGCTGCTCACAAGAAATTGCTCGACCCGCTGCGCAAGCCTGCCGAGACGCTCGCCTTCTCCGGTGTCCGGCCCGGAATGATCGTAGGCGAATTCTATCCCGGCGGCGGCTACTTCACGCGCATGATCAGCGACGTCGTAGGCCCCAAGGGGCACGTCTACGGCATCGAGAACGACCGGTGGAAAGGCGCCGTCGACGCCGACAAGGAACTGCTTGCCGAAGGGCGCTGGAAGAACGTCTCGATAGACGTCCAGCCGTTCGGCACGGTCAAATTCCCCAAGCCGCTCGATCTCGCCTGGATCACGCAGAATTATCACGATCTCAAGATCGCCAAATATGGCGTGGTCGACACACTCGCCTTCGACCGTGCGGTCTATGCAGCGCTAAAGCCCGGCGGAATCTACTTCATCCTCGACCATGAGGGCGCGCCGGGACTGACGAACGCGGAGATCGAGAAGCTCCACCGAATCAACCGCGGCACGGTGATCAAGGAAGTCACGTCAGCAGGTTTCAAGCTCGCCGACGAGGGGAACTTTTTGCGGCGGCCGGGGGACGATCACACGAAGTCGATCTTTGACGACGCGATCAAGGGCCACACCGACCAATACGCACTGAAGTTCGTCAAGCCCCGCTAGCGCGGCGCTGTCACTTCGCTTTGCTTCGGCCTCCAGCTTCGCTCGCCAGCGTTTCAAGGGTGCGGCGGCCGACATCGAGGGCCAGGTCCCACATCGCATTTCCCTGGCCTGCGCTGTCCTTGCCCATGTCCGCGAGCTGATCGCCCGCCTCTCCGGCAAGCTGCCGCGCCTTCTTGGAATCTTTCAGTGCTGCGGCGGTCGCGACCAGCGCCGCGGCGACCACGTCGGCCACGAGCGGGTTCTCGGTGATCGCCTTGAGGCTGTGCGTCGCCGATGCAAGTGAGCCGTTGCCCTTGTTCTTCTTGTCTTTTTTCTTCTTCTTCTTGTCCTTGCTCACGAGCTGGCCCTTTCCGACTCCGCCGCTGGCGGCGGCCTCATACCAATTTTCGTCACAACTCTGTAACAGGCTCCTGTTTCAACTCTGCAACATGCCGTGGGCAAGATCGACCGTATCCCTTCGCGTTCGCCCAAGCTGATGGACAATGTCAGCGAACTCCGTGCGCCCGCCCCGATCGCAGAGCCGCAAGCCGCCGAGCCGCGCTACTTCAACCGCGAGCTGAGCTGGCTCGCGTTCAACCGCCGCGTCCTCGAGGAAGCGTGCAACCCCAAACATCCGCTGCTCGAGCGCGTCCGCTTCCTGTCGATCTCGGCCAACAATCTCGACGAATTCTTCATGGTCCGCGTCGCCGGGCTCAAGGCGCACCAGACCATGGGAGTCGAAGATATTTCGATGGACGGGCTGACCGTGGCCCAGCAGCTTGCCGCGACCACGGCCGAGGCCGACCGCCTGGTCACCAGCCAGCACGAGGTCTGGGCTCAACTGCAGGCCGATCTCGACAATGCGGGCATGCATGTTGTCGGAGACGAGGCGCTCGACGGCGACGCCGAAACCTGGCTCGACCAGCATTTCCGCGAGCAGATCTTTCCCGTGCTGACCCCGCAGGCGATCGATCCGGCGCACCCCTTCCCGTTCATCCCCAACAAGGGCCTCAGCCTGATCTTCGAGCTGAGGAAGGGGCGGACCGGTGTTCGCGAGTTGATCATGGCGCCGCCGACGCTGCCGCGCTTCATACGCCTTCCGGGCGAGGGCGGAAGATACATTGCGCTGGAGACACTCATCCGCCGCAAGACCGACTATTTGTTCCCGAAATATCACGTGCTTCGCGGCGGCGCGTTTCGGATCATCCGCGACAGCGACATCGAGATCGAGGAGGAAGCCGAGGATCTCGCGCTCTATTTCCGCAGCGCGATCAAGCGCCGGCGGCGCGGAAGGGTCGTCCGCCTGGAGCTCGAACCGGACATGCCCGACAGCCTCGTCCACGAAGTGATCGACGGCCTCGGCGCGCAGAATGCGATCATCTCGGAAACCCGCGGTTTCCTCGGCATGCACGATCTGTCGCAGCTGGTCGAGGAAGACCGGCCCGACCTCAAGTTCACCCCGTTCAACCCGCGCTTTCCCGAGCGCATTCGCGAGCATGGCGGCGATTGCTTTGCGGCGATCCGCGAGAAGGACATCCTGGTCCACCACCCGTACGAGAGCTTCGAGGTCGTGGTGGCGTTCATCCAGCAGGCCGCCGCGGACCCCGACGTCATCGCGATCAAGCAGACGCTCTACCGTGCGGGCAAGCAGTCGGCGATCATCAAGGCCCTGATCGACGCCGCGGAAGCCGGCAAGTCGGTGACCGCAGTGATCGAGCTGAAAGCGCGCTTCGACGAAGAGCAGAACCTGATGTGGGCCAATGCGCTGGAGCGAGCGGGCGTCCAGGTCGTATACGGTTTCATCGAGTGGAAGACGCATGCCAAGGTGTCGATGGTCGTGCGCCGCGAGGAGAAGGGGTACCGAACATACTGTCACTTCGGCACCGGCAATTATCATCCGGTCACGGCCAAGATTTACACGGATCTCAGCTACTTCACCGCGAACCCGGTCACCGGCCGAGATGCCGCCAAGCTGTTCAATTACATCACCGGCTATCTCGAGCCGCGAAACCTGAAGCAGTTGGTGATCTCGCCGCAGAACATGCGCAACGAGCTGATCAAGCTCGTGGATGCCGAAATCGCGGCGGCGAAGGCGGGCAAGCCGGCGGGTATCTGGGCGAAGCTCAACTCGCTGGTCGACCCGATCGTGATTGACAAGCTTTATGAGGCGAGCAACGCCGGAGTATCGGTGGACCTCGTCGTGCGCGGCATTTGCTGCCTTCGACCCGGCGTTCCCGGACTCTCCGAGAACATTTTCGTCAAGTCGATCGTGGGCCGGTTCCTGGAACATGCCCGCATGTGGATGTTCGCCAACGGGCACGAGCTGCCGAACCCCGAGGCGAGGGTCTACATCAGCTCTGCCGATTGGATGCCGCGCAATTTCGACCGGCGGATCGAATATATGCTGCCCATCGACAACCCGACGGTGCACGCGCAGCTGCTCGACCAGGTCATGGTCGCGAACCTCATCGACAACGAGCAGAGCTGGCGGCTCAATCCCGACGGAACGTACGCGCGGCTGCAGCCGAAGGCTGGGCAAGAGTTCAACCTGCACAACTATTTCATGTCGAACCCAAGCTTGTCGGGCCGCGGGCAGGCCCTAAAGAAAGGGCGGAGAGTACCCAAGCTGCGCTTCAGCCGCGGCCGGTAAAACAGGGGACGCATTCTGGTGGCGACGCCCGAGCCCGCTGCGATCGTCGACATCGGCTCGAACTCGGTGCGTCTGGTGGTCTACGCCGGACCTCCGCGAGTTCCGACACCGATCTTCAACGAGAAAGTCCTGGCAGGGCTCGGCTCCGGACCCGATGCAGCCGGCCCCCTGCCCGCCGAGCCCCGGCATCTGGCGTTCGCCGCCTTGCAACGCTTTCGGCTGCTGCTCGACCATATGAAGGTGAAGAGGACGCGGGTAGTGGCGACGGCCGCCATCCGGGACGCGGCCGACGGCGCCGATTTCGTGCGCCAGATCGATCGACTGGGATTCACGTGCGAAGTGCTCAGTGCGCAGCAAGAGGCGCATCTCGCGGGAGAAGGCGTGCTTTCGGGTATTCCCGAGGCGGACGGAACGGTGGGCGACCTCGGCGGCGGAAGCCTCGAGCTTGTCAATGTCGGTGACGGCGAAACCAAAGGTGGGATTTCGCTTCCACTGGGCGTTCTGCGGCTTCGGCCAAATTCCTCGGGCGAACGAGATGCACGCGAAATTCTGGGCTCTGCGCTGAAGAACAGCGACATCCGCGAGCGCACGAAGGGCCGGAGCTTCTACATGGTCGGCGGGTCGTGGCGTGCGCTGGCGCGGATCGACATGCTCGCCACCGACTTCCCTCTGCCGATCACCCACCAATATCGAATGAAGCCTTCGCGGGCGCGGGAGCTTCGAAAATTGCTCCTGAGCCTGGACGTGCGGCTGGCCAAGGCGATCGCCCCCGCCCGGCTCGCATCCACGCCCGTCGCGGCGATGCTGCTCGACCTCCTGGTGGAGAAGCTGGAGCCTTCCCGGCTCGTCGTCTCCACCTACGGCATCCGCGAAGGTCTTCTTCATTCGGAGCTGAGGACAGCAGTCCGGGCGCTGGATCCGCTTATCGAAGAGGCGCGTCATTCAGGCGGCGTCGAATATCGCTTCGGGCAGCATGGAGACCTGCTCGACGCTTGGATTGCGGCGCTGTTCGACGACCCGCCGGAGATGCGCCGCCTCCGGCTCGCAGCCTGCCTTCTTGCCGACGTGGCATGGCAGGTAAATCCCGGCTTTCGCGCCGATCACGCCGAAGAGCTGGCACTGCACGGCAATTGGGTCGCGATCGATCCCGCCGGCCGCGTCATCCTGGCGCGAGCGCTGTCCTCCACATTCGGCCGCGAACGCCTCAACGCTCGCCTGGAACAGCTTTGCAGCGAGAGCCAGCTCCGGCGGGCGCATTGCTGGGGTGTGGCGATGCGCCTGGGCCAGCGCCTGTCCGGCGGCGTGGGTGCGGTACTCAAGCGGACGAGCCTCAGCGCATTGAACGGCGCCGTCCAGCTTCATGTCAGGCGCGGCGAAGAGGCACTGGTCGGCGATCAGGTGGAGCGCCGCCTGCTGCGCCTGGGCGAAGCGCTCGGCCGGGAGGCCGCAGTCGTCAGCGGGTGACGGTGTGGCCTTCCTCCAACGGCACGGCTAGGAGCCGCGTCATGGGGGAACTGACGTCCACCGAACGTGACATCGTCGAACGGGCCGCGGCCGAGCCAATGCTCGACCAGGTGCTTGCCTGGTCGGCGGTGAACAGCGGCTCGCGCAATCTCGGCGGCCTCGAGCGGATGGCCGAACTCCTCGCCGATGCGTTCGCGGCGCTCCCCGGCGTGCTCCGCCTGGAGAACCCGGCAGGCGTCGTAAGCGTCGACGGCGCGGGCAAGACGATCAATATCGCGCATGGCCGGCACCTTCACCTGACGGTCCGGCCGACGGCGCCCGTGCAGCTGCTCTTCACCGGGCACATGGACACCGTGTTCGGTCAGGAGCACGCATTCCAGGAAACAAGCTGGCTCGAGGATGGCGTCCTGAACGGCCCGGGTGTCGCCGACATGAAGGGCGGGATCGCAGTGATGCTCGCCGCATTGAAGGCGATCGAGAAAGGCCGCTCCGCCGAACGCATCGGCTACGAGGTCGTCATCAATAGCGACGAGGAGGTCGGTTCGCCGGCCTCGGCATCGCTTCTCGCGCAAGCCGCTGCCGGGAAGCGCGCCGCGCTGACCTACGAACCTGCGGCGCTCCCCGACGGAACGCTCGCGGGCGCACGGCCGGGCAGCGGCAATTTCTCCTTCGTCGTGCGCGGACGAAGCGCGCACGCGGGCCGTAACCCGGAGGATGGGCGCAATGCGATCGTCGCGGCTTCCGAGCTCGCGCTTCGGCTGGCGATGTCGAAGACGCCGGGCCTGAGCATCAACCCCGCGAAGATCGATGGCGGATCGCCGAACAATGTCGTGCCCGACCTTGCGATCCTCCGCGTGAACATGCGGCCGCGGACGACCGACGATCAGGAGATCGCCTCGCGGCTGATCGCCAAAGCGCTGGACGAGACCGCTAAGCAGCACGACGTGTACATCGAGGCGCATGGCGGCTTCGGCCGTCCACCGAAGCCTCTGACCGAGGGAGCCGAGGCGCTCTTCAAGCTCGTGAAGAAAGCCGGAGCCGATCTCGGCCAGCCGATCGCCTGGCAGCCCTCGGGCGGGGTGTGCGACGGCAACAATATCGCCGCGTGCGGCGTGCCGGTGGTCGACACGATGGGCGTCCGCGGCGGCAAGATCCACAGCACGGAGGAATTTCTGATCGTCGAGTCCCTCGCCGAGCGTGCGGCATTGTCCGCGCTCACGATCCTGCGCCTCGAAGCGGAGGCCGCATGAGCTATCGAATCCGGCCAGCCACCGGGGAGGATTTCCGAGCGATCTATCAGCTGGCCAAGCTCACCGGCGGCGGCTTCACGAACCTTCCCGCAGAGCGCGGGACATTGGTCGCCAAGCTCGACCGTTCCGAGAAGAGCTTCTCGCGCACGGAGGATTGTCAGTCCGGCGATCTTTACGTCTTCGTCCTGGAGGATCCCGAGAAGGGCAATATCCGCGGCACGTGCCAGGTTTTCGGGCAGGTCGGCGTGGTGCAGCCCTTCTACAGCTATCACGTCAGCACCCTGACCCAGAGCAGTCCCGAGCTCGGCAAGACCTTCCGCAATCAGCGGCTGTCGCTGACCACCGACCTCGAGGGATCGTCCGAAGTCGGGGGCCTGTTCCTTCATCCGGAAATGCGCGCCGGCGGCTGGGGCGCTCTTCTCGCCCGGAGCCGATATCTGTTCATGAAGCAACATCGCGCGCGGTTCGGCGACCGCACCTTGGCGGAGCTTCGCGGAGTGATGGACGAGGCCGGCCATGCGCCGTTCTGGGATGCGCTCGCGGGCAAGTTCTTCGGGATGAGCTTCCCGGAAGCGGACGAGTTCAATGCGGTCCACGGGACGAAGTTCATCGCCGACCTGATGCCCCGCTCGCCGGTTTACGTCGCGCTTCTGACGGACGAAGCAAAGTCCGTCATGGGGCAGCCGCACCCGAGCGGACGCGCGGCTCTCCGGATGCTCGAGCATGAAGGGTTTGTTTTCGATCGGTACATCGACATTTTCGACGGCGGACCGACGGTGACCGCACGCACGGACGACATCCGCACGATCCGTGAGGCGCGCGAGGAGGTGGTTGCCGAGATCGGCGACGGGGGTTCTGCCAAGGTGCTGGCCGCCGCCGGACGGCTCAAGGATTTCCGAGCCTGCTGCGCGTCGGTGAAGAAGCTCCCCAGGAAGGGCATCATGATCGATCAGGAAGCCGCCGGCCTGCTGGAGATCGACGTCGGCGACACGGTGCTGATGGTCAACCGGTGACCCTTCACGAGATCAATTTCGACGGGATCGTCGGGCCCAGCCACAATTATGCCGGGCTGAGCTTCGGGAACGTCGCTTCGATGAGCCACGCGGGTCAGGTGTCGCAGCCGCGCGCGGCCGCGCTGCAAGGGCTCGAGAAGATGCGAGCGAGCCTGGCGCTCGGCCTGGCCCAGGGAATCTTCCCGCCGCACCCGCGTCCGAACCGCGCCTGGCTCGCGGAGCTGGCAGCGGACATCGAACAGGCGGAGAAGCCGCTCGCTGCGGCAGCCATGTCCGCCTCGGCCATGTGGGCCGCCAATGCGGCGACGGTCTCGCCGGCGCCTGACACGGCCGACGGCAAGTGTCACCTGGCGGTCGCGAACCTGAGAACCATGCCCCATCGCAGCCATGAGTGGCCCGCGACACTGGCACAGCTGCGCATCGCGTTCGGGTCCGAGGCGTTCGAGGTGCATGGCCCCATTCCGCCGGCATTCGGCGACGAGGGCGCGGCGAACCATATGCGGCTGGCGCCCGCGCACGGTGGGCGCGGCGTCGAAATCTTCGTCTACGGGGTGTCCGGAGGCGCCTTTCCAGCGCGCCAGCATGTGGAAGCTTCGAAGGCGATCGCTCGGATGCATAAGCTAGATCCTGCGCGCACGATCTTCGCGGCGCAGTCGGAGGAAGCGATCGCCGCCGGCGCATTTCACAACGACGTCGTCGCGGTCGCCAACGAGCGGGTGCTGTTCGCGCATGAAAAAGCGTTCGCGGACAAGAACGCGCTGATCGAGCAATGCGCCGCGCTGGTGCCCGGATTCGAATATGTGGAAGTTCCGGAGGCAGAGGTGCCGCTCGCCGATGCGGTGCGCTCCTATCTGTTCAACGCGCAGCTGGTAACTCCGCCCGACGGACAGCCGACCCTGGTCGTTCCCACTGAAGCGCGCGAGACGCCAACGGTATGGCGCTGGATCGAGCAGCACGTCGCCGGCAACGGCCCGATCCGCCGGATCGAGGTCGTCGACGTTCGACAATCCATGGCCAATGGCGGCGGGCCAGCATGCCTGCGGCTGCGCGTGGTTGCCGATCCCGCGACCGTCGATCCCCGGTTCCTGGTGGATTCAGACAAGCTCGACCGGATCGCCGAGCTCGTGGCCAAGAACTGGCCCGAGCAGATCCACAGCGACGAGCTCCATAACCCCGCCCTCATACGCGAAATCGAGGCGGCACGGCGAGCACTGCTCGAACATCTCGATTTGGAACAGCTCGCCTGATCGTTAACTTTCTATTTACCGCACCTATTAAGGAGCATATGGCTCAAATCTGCCGTTAGGACGTTGCGGTCTTAACGATTCGGGATGTGAGCATGCTTCGAAAAGTCGGTCGGCTGTTTACGATCAGGACGCGTTGGGAAGCGTGGCTCGTCATCTATGCGATCGCCCTCGGCGCGGTGGAGCGCGGCCGGCTTTATCTCGAAACCTATTCGGGCCTGCAGGGATGGCTTCTGGCGCTCGCCTGCACCGGCGTGGTGTTCGTGGCGGGCGGCAAGCTGCTGGATGCGGTCAGGCCCTCGGCTCCGGCCGTGGTCGGCGGTCCTTATGCTGCTCCGTTAAGACGCCGGATGCCTATTGGTCGTAGTCGACCCACGCCCCGGCGTTATCATCCTTCTTCAGAGTTACGCTCTTCACGTCGCACAGATTGACGCCGGCCCAAGTGACCGGTGAGCCCGCCACCTTGGCGCGGATGTCGAACGCGCAATCCGGATCCTTGAACTGAACGTCGGTTCGCGCTCCCGCGGACGGCGAGGTGCCGAGCGGCTTCCACTCATTCGTTCCCGCACGGCGGATGGAGACCTCGGCGAATGGGCCCGAGGTCCCGTTGACGAGGGTGAAGCCGGACGCTCCCGGGCCAGCCTGCGCGGCCGACCCGGAAGTCATCAACAGAAGGAGAAAAGCGAGTTTCCGCATGCGTCCGAGCTTACACCCGAACGCATTGAGCAGAAAGTAATTATTGGAACTCAGGCGGCGTTGAGCTCGGCGTAATCGGGACGCCTGCCGCTCCAGAAGACAGGCGTCGGGGCGGGACCATGAGTCCCGACTTCCTTGAGCGGCAGCGCGGTCGAGCAGAACGCGCATTCCGCCGAAAGACGGCCGATCAACCAGTGGGTCCGGCCACAGCCGGGGCAGTGGTTCACTTCACCTTCGTGATAGACCGCATGATATCCCCGCGCATTCGGATTGAAGGGACTGCGACGGGACTCAATCGAACTCAGCATGGTGCTTTCCTTCGAAACCATTTGGCCCCCAACGAGCGTCGAGTCGTTAGGTTTCGGAGATAATCAGTGATTAAGGGATGTGTGTCACCGCCGGGCAACGCTGTGTTCCGTGCCGGGACAATCTTTGTTATGGGCCCGAATCGATCAAGAATTATCCACAGGGCCTGTGGATTATTCACCAACTCTTAAAGAATTTCGCATGATGGTCTGAAACTGTGCCGAGTTTGAGGGGGGCCTCAGTGGAATCCAACGAGCGTTACTATCGCCGTCGCGAAGTCCAGGAACGAATGGCTGCTCAGCGGGCAGTGACCGAACAGGCCCGCGCCTGGCATTCCAAACTGGCCGAAGACTTTGCCGCACGGGCGATGACAACCGCGACCGCAGTCAACGCCTGATCGTTGAGCGGGGGGAAGCGCACCTTAGGGTGTCGCGCTTTCCTCGATTGCATCCAGCACCGCCTCCGGGGCGACCTGGCGTTTCATTTCCTCGGTTTCCTGGTGCTCCGCGGCCGGCACATCTTCTTCCGACCGCCGGCGACGAAGCGCATCGATGCTGCGCCTCAGGGAGCTGTTCAATGACAGCGGATCGCGCGGCGCCGTGGCCGGGGGCTCACTCATGAGGCGCTGGAAACGAGCCGCACAGGCTCGCGTTCCTCACTCCCTTTCGTTGCGCTGCGGCAATGCGGGCAACGCAATCGCTCCGCACGTGTTCACAAAAGGAGACTATTGGAGAGAGTGAATGCCCGAACACAATGCGAGGCGGCGGCCACGGAACCTCGCAGGGACGATCATAGCCATCATCATCGGGCTACTTGGCCTTTGGCTGCTGGTGTTTGGCGGCTACCTGCTGAGCCTTGGCGGAAGCGCATATTACGTCATTGCCGGAATCGCGCTGATCGCCACCGCCGTATTGCTGTGGCGCGGCAATTCGGTTGCGTTGCTCGTCTACGCGCTGGTCCTCGCCGGAACCATGATCTGGGCGCTCTGGGAAGTGGGGCTCGACTTCTGGCGACTGGCTCCTCGAGGCGACATTCTCGCAATCCTGGGGGTCCTCCTGATCCTGCCCTGGTCGACGCGCGGGCTCGAACCGCGCGCTCGTCTCACTAGCCGGAGCGGCCTCGCCCTATCGCTTGCGCTGATCGCGTCCGGAACCGTGGCCATCATTGCGCTGCTGCAGAACCCGGAAGACCAGTCCGGCCGCCTCGCAATGCGGCCGGTCTCGGCTCCCGTGGCTTACGCTGCAGCGCCAGGCGATTGGCCGGCCTATGCCGGGACTTGGGCGGGCCTCAAATGGTCGCCGCTAACGCAGATCACTCCTGGCAACGTCGACAGGCTCGACGTTGCCTGGCACTTCCATACGGGCGACCTCAAGCGCCCGAGCGACCCCGGCGAGTTCACCTACGAAATGACGCCGATCAAGGTCGGTGACCTCCTCTATCTCTGCACGCCGCACGACGTTGTCATCGCGCTCGACCCCGTCACGGGGAAGACGCGGTGGAGGTTCGATCCCAAGGTGCACGTCACGGGCACGCAGCACATGAGCTGCCGCGGCGTTTCCTATTACGACGCGGCGGCTGCTCCGGGAGCGGCGCCGATGGCCCCACGCGCTGCCGATTGCAGCACTCGAATTTTCGTCGCGACGAATGACGCGAGGCTGATCGCCCTCGACGCGCTGACGGGCAGGCCGTGCGCCGCGTTCGGCAACAAGGGCGAGCTCGACACCTGGGAGGGAATGCCCTTCTACAAACAGGGCTGGTACCAGTTCACGTCCGCCCCGCTCATCACCCGCGGACTCGTCGTCCTTGCGGGGAGCATCTACGACAACAAGTCGGATAGGATGCCGTCGGGCGTGGT
>JBKPQH010000031.1:0-96722 GCA_046733935.1 Pseudomonadota bacterium | reverse complement strand
AATCATGGTCGGCGACGACAGCAACATCCAGGACGGTGCCATCGGGCACAGCGATCCCGGCTTCCCGCTGACCATCGGTGCGCGCGTCACCGTCGGGCACCAGGCGATCCTCCACGGCTGCACGATCGCCGACGACTGCCTGATCGGAATGGGCGCGCGGATCCTAAACGGCGCGGTGCTGGAGACCGAATGCCTGGTCGGAGCGGGCGCGCTAATTACCGAGGGCAAGACGTTTCCCACCGGCAGCCTGATCGTCGGGTCACCGGCGCGCGCGATCCGGCAGCTCACCGAGGAAGAGAAGCTGGCGCTGCGAGTATCTGCCGCGCATTATGCGGAGAAGGCGGCGCGCTACGCCGCCAGTCTCAGGACAGCTTGAAGAACGGCGGTCAGTAAACCCGCTTCTTCGGCTTGATGTACTGGATGTCGTCGGTGAGCGTGAACTCGTGGACCGGCCGGTAGTCGATCTTGACGCCACCTGACGGCCACTGGCCGCCCCATGCGTCGAACCAGGCGATCGTGTGCTTCATCCACTGCTTGTCGTTCCGGTCGGGATAGTCTTCCTGCATGTGCGCGCCGCGGCTTTCCTTGCGGTTTGCGGCGCAGTGCATCGTGACCACCGCCTGGGCGAGGAGGTTGTCGAGCTCCAGCGTCTCGACCAGGTCGCTGTTCCAGATGAGGCTGCGGTCGGTGACGTGGACGTCCGCCATCTTCGCGAAGACGGTGTCGATCTTGGTGACGCCCTCGGCCAGTGTGCGGTCGGTACGGAACACGCCGCAATCCGCCTGCATCGTCCGCTGCATATCGAGCCGGATCTGCGCGGTCGGGCTGCTGCCTTCGGCGTGGCGGAACTTGTCGAGGCGCGAGAGAGCGAGGTCGGCGGAGTCCTTCGGCAACTCCTCCTGAATGGCGCCGGCTTTCACCACTTCGCCGAGGCGGATGCCCGCCGCTCGGCCGAATACTACGAGGTCGATCAGGCTGTTCGAGCCGAGGCGGTTGGCGCCGTGAACGCTGACGCAGGCCGCTTCACCTACCGCGAACAGGCCTCGGACGACACTATCCGGCATCCCGTCCTTCAGCGTGACGACCTCGCCATGATAGTTCGTGGGAATGCCGCCCATATTATAGTGGACCGTCGGCACGACCGGGATGGGCTGGCGAGTCAAATCGACGCCCGCAAACGTCATTGCCGTCTCGGTGATGCCGGGCAGCCGCTCGGCGAGGATCTTCGGGTCGATGTGGTCGAGGTGCAGGAAGATGTGGTCCTTTTCCTCGCCGACGCCGCGACCCTCACGGATCTCCATTGCCATCGACCGTGACACGACGTCGCGGCTCGCCAGATCCTTCGCGGACGGCGCGTAGCGCTCCATGAACCGCTCGCCCTCGCTGTTCGTCAGGTAGCCACCCTCGCCGCGGGCGCCCTCGGTGATCAGCACGCCGGCGCCATAGATGCCGGTCGGGTGGAACTGGACGAACTCCATGTCCTGCAGCGGCAGGCCCGCGCGAAGCACCATTGCATTGCCGTCGCCGGTGCAGGTGTGCGCGGACGTCGCCGAGAAATAGACGCGTCCATAGCCGCCGGTCGCAAGCACGACGGCCTGCGCCCTAAAGCGATGGATCGAGCCGTCGTCGAGGCACAGCGCAATGACGCCGCGGCAGGTGCCTGCCTCGTCCATGATGAGGTCGATCGCGAAATATTCGATGAAGAAGTCGGCATCGTATTTGAGGCTCTGCTGGTAGAGCGTGTGCAGCATCGCGTGCCCGGTGCGATCCGCGGCTGCGCAGGTGCGCTGCGCGGCCGGGCCTTCGCCCATGTTCTGCGTCATTCCGCCGAATGCCCGCTGGTAGATGCGCCCGTCCGCAGTCCGGCTGAACGGCATCCCGGCGTGCTCCAGCTCGATCACGGCCGCGGGCGCCTCTCGCGTCAGATATTCGATCGCGTCCTGGTCGCCGAGCCAGTCGGAGCCCTTCACCGTATCGTACATGTGCCAGGTCCAGTGATCCGGGCCCATGTTGCCGAGGCTCGCAGCGATTCCGCCCTGCGCCGCAACGGTGTGGCTGCGCGTCGGGAAGACCTTGGTGACGCACGCCGTCTTCAAGCCCTGGTTTGCAGCGCCCATCGTCGCTCGCAGACCCGCGCCGCCGGCTCCGACAACCACGACGTCATAGGTGTGATCGACGATCGGGTAAGCGCTCAAGCGACGGCTCCGAACATGATCATGCCAAGCGCGTAGAGCGCGAGCGCTCCGCCGCCGACGGCCAGGAACAGGAACAGGGTGTTCCAGCCGAAGCGGCTGCCTTCCTCATGAACATAGTCGTCGACGACCACCTTCATCCCATCCAGCGCGTGACGAAAGCCGATGATGATCAGCAGCGCCATCGGCACGGCACCGGTGGGCGCGCGAAGCCACTCGATGATGGTCTGTCGGTCGAGATTGGGCAGGAACAGAAGCGACGCCACGAACCAGGTGCCCAGCAGCAGCAGCGCGATGCTGGTGACTCGCTCCGTCAGCCAGTGCTCGCCGCCCTCTCGTGCGGAGCCCAGTCCGCGCACCTTGCCGATTGGAGTGGCGCTGTCGCCGAGGCTCATCTCTGCACTCCCAGCAAATAGATCCAGATGGCGGCAGTGGCGACGATCGAGCCGATGAAGGTCAGGACGGCCGAGGTCTTGTTCGGCCGCAGGTCGAAGTTCGCGCCGGTGTCCATCACGAGATGCCGTATGCCGGAGAACATGTGCTGGAAGAACGACCAGGTCAGGCCGATGAGGACGACAATCCCGATCGGACTCTTCGCGACTTCACGGAAGCGGTCGTAGGCATCCTGCCCTTCGGCGACGGCCATGAGCCACCAGGTGAGCACTGCAAGTCCGGCAATGGATACGGCGACGCCCGTCGCGCGGTGAAAGATCGAAGCCGCCATGTTCGGGCCCCACCGCCAGATGGTGAGGTGCGGCGACAGCGGTCGTGGTCTGGTTGTGGCCATGGACAGCCTTGAAGTTGCGGTTGCGCGGTATCGGCGCCGGGACGCGCCGCTTGCGGGCCGCTTAAGACGGCGGTCCGGCAGAGGCAAGTTTCGAGGGGCCGCCTAACTCGCCTTTAACCATTGTGCGCCAAACAGCCGGACAACAGGCTTGGGTGAGAATACGGAGACCGGACTGATGGGTGGCGAGACTGGAGCGCTGCAGAGGCTGACCGACGAGCAGGTGAAGGCCCGGCTGGCCGCTTATAATGCCGGGGCTTCACTCGACCGCGATATCGAGCTCCTGCGCGACAATTGCACCGATGTGATCGCTGCCGAGGTCATCGCCCAATTCGGGCCCGACCGCGCCGAGCGCTATGCGCAAATTTACATGGGCAAGGTCGATGCCGACTGGGTCCAGGGCATCGCCGAATATGGCCGCGAGATCTACCGCGACCGCACGCCCGTTCCGGTCTACATCGCCGCGCGCACGCAGACGGCCACCCGCATTGCCGGAAAGATCGTCGAGAAATTCGCCGACGATCCCGACATGCTGCACCGCTGCTTCGCCGCCTTTTTGCGGATGAGCACGTTCGAGACCGACATCATCCTTGCGCAGGTCGCGCTGCTCGAAGCCATCGAGGCCGCAGACGTACGGGGCCGCGAAAGCGAGGACTTCGAACGCCGCGTCGCGGACCTGGTGCTCGCGAGCACGGAGCAATCCAAGGCCCTCACTGACCGCACCCGTTCCACCGCCGCTTCGGCGCGCGGAATGCTCGGCAAGACCAGCGAAGTCGCTGCAGCGGCCGAACAATCGGCCGTCGCTATGCGCGAAGCCGCGCAGACTGCCGCGGGCCTGATCCGCGCGATCGAAGACGCCCGTTCCGAAGTCGAGGTTGCGGCAGGAGTTGCCACCCGCGCCGGCGACCAGGCGAGCCAGGCGGTGAAGGTCAGCCAGGCGCTCTCCGCTCACGTCGAAGCGATCGAATCCATCCTCAGCCTGATCCGCGACATTGCGGGGCAGACCAACCTCCTCGCGCTCAACGCCACCATCGAGGCGGCTCGTGCAGGCGATGCGGGCCGCGGCTTCGCCGTCGTCGCTCAGGAAGTGAAGAGCCTCGCCTCGCAGACGGCTCGCGCTACCGACGACATCACCGCCAAGATCACCGCGATCCAGCAGGCCACCCGCCAGACGGTCGACGCGAACGGCTCGATCCAGGGCACGGTCGAGGAAGTCCAGAGCTCGGCAGACCGCATCCGCCAGGCCATGGAGCTGCAGGCGCAGACGGTGACGATGATCACCGCGGCGGTCGACGAAACCGCGCTTGCCGCCGACTCGATGAGCTCGACCATCGCGGCCATCCGCAGCGACACCGAAAATGTCGCCAAGGACATCGATCAGGTCGAACAGGGCTTCGGCCGCTTCAGCGAGCAGATCGCCAACTTCAAGGCCACGGCCAAGGCGTTCGTGAACGGCATCGCCGCCTGAGCTTCCCCCGCCGCGGCCGTGAGGCTAGGCGGGGGCCATGAACATTCTGATTACCGGAGCGAGCCGCGGCATCGGCGCGGCCGCCTATGCGCTTCTCAAGTCGAACGGGCACAATGTCGTCGGGCACAGCAGCCGCGGCAGTGACGAGCTGGTCGCCGGCGACCTGTCGGATCCGGAGGCTCCGCGCCGGATCTGGGAGGCAGCGCTCGGGCGGCTCAACGGCCACATCGACGTGCTCGTCAACAATGCCGGCATCTATGAAGCCGTCGCCGATTATGCGGAGGATGGGGAATGGCACGCGCAGTGGGCGCGGACCATGACCATCAACCTGCAGGCCGCGGCGGACCTGTGTCGGCTCGCAGTTACGCATTTCCGCGAGCGAGAGGGCGAAGTCGGCCGGATCATCAACATCGCGAGCCGCGCGGCGTATCGCGGGGATTCATCTCAGCACTGGCATTATGCAGCTTCCAAGGCCGGGATGATCGGAATGACCAAGTCGATTGCGCGGGGTTATGCCGCCCAGGGAATCCTCGCCTTCGCGGTGGCGCCGGGGTTCACCGTATCGGAAATGACGGAAGAATATCTGCAGGGACGCGGCGGAGCGCAGATCATTGCCGACATTCCGCTCGGACGTGTCGCCACGACCGACGAGGTGGGCGAAGTCATTCGCTGGCTCGCGACGGACGCACCTGCCTCCTCGACGGGCAGCGTGATCGACGTCAACGGCGCGAGCTATGTTCGTTAGCTTGCTCGCCATCGGAGCAGCGCAGCTGCTGCCGATCGTGGTTCCCTTCGGGAAACCTACGAACGTCGAGCGGCCGATCGCTCCGATCGAGAGCGCCGGCCCGAGGTTCGCCGCTGAGTGCAAGGACTCGACCGATTTCGAAAAGCCCGCGCCCCCGGTTCGCATCTACGGCAATACTTATCTGGTCGGCACCTGCGGAATCTCGTCGATTCTGATCACCGACCCCGCCGGCGACATCCTGATTGACGGCGGAACGGAGGCGGATGCGGACCTGATCGCCGACAATATCCGGGACCTCGGATTCCGCATCACCGACGTCAGATATATCCTCCACAGCCACGAGCATTACGATCACGTCGGCGGCATCGCGAAGCTGCAGAAGATGACTGGCGCCCGCCTCATTGCATCGGCTCCGGCACAGGCCGTGCTCAACAGCGGAAAGCCAAGCGCGGTGGATCCGCAGCAGGGCGTCCTCAAGTCATTCCCAGCGGCCCAGGTCGACGGGCTGATCACCAACGGGCAGATGGTCCGGCTGGGAAATACCGTGCTGATCGCGACCGCGACTCCCGGCCACACCCCGGGTGCGCTGACGTGGCACTGGGGAAGCTGCGACGGCGGAAAATGCCGGCAGATCGTCTATGCCGATAGCCTCACCCCGATCAGCGCACCGGACTATCGCTTCAGCGATCATCCGGCATACCTCCAGGCGTACCGGGCAAGCATCGCCAAAGTCGCGACGCTCGATTGCGACATCCTGCTGACCCCGCACCCGTCGGCGAGCGACATGGTCAATCGCCTCGGCCGGGCGGACATGGAGAACCGCGACGCCTGCCGCGATTATGCCGCGTCGCTGACGAAGCAGCTGGACGACCGGCTGGCGAAGGAAGCTGCGGCGGAGCCAACTTCGAAACCATGAGCTTTCGCGTCACCATCGCCTGCTCGCGCGCGCAAGGCGAGGCGATCGGCGCGATGGAGGAGTTTCCCGGCTTCGGCGACAATCCGCCTGTGCTCGTCGCCGACGAGCCCGACCAGAGCAAGCCGGACGAATGGCTGATCCATGCCTATTTCGACCACGCGCCGACCGAGCGCGACCTGGAAGTGCTCGAACGGCTTGGATCGGGCCCGCCCAGGTTGGAGCAGCTCGGCGAAGCCGACTGGGTGACGATGAGCCAGGCGGGCCTGCAGCCGATCCGCGCAGGCCGGTTCTACGTCCACACACCGATGTACCGCAGCGTTCCGCCCGGAACGATCCCATTCGAAATCGATGCGAGCCTGGCATTTGGTACGGGCCAGCATGCGACGACTGCGGGGTGCCTCGAGGCGCTCGACGCGCTCGAGCACACGGGCGAGCGCTATTCCAACATCGCGGACATCGGCACCGGCACCGGCCTGCTCGCCTTTGCCGCACTCGCGCTTTGGCCGGAGGCGAGGTGCATCGCGACCGACATCGACGCAGTCGCCGTTGAAGTCGCGCAGGACAATGCCGCGATCAATCGTGTGACGCTGGGTCACGGCGCAGGCGAGCTGCTCCTCGCGGTGGCGGATGGCATGGACTCGCCGATGCTCACGGCGCGGGCCCCGTTCGATCTGCTAATCGCGAACATCCTTGCCGGGCCGCTGATCGAGCTGGCGCCCGATTTCGCAAAGGCGCTTGCGGCGGGCGGAACGATCGTCCTTGCGGGACTGCTGGACAGCCAGAGCGACGGCGTCATCCATGCGTACGAACAACAAGGACTCGAGCTGCGCGACGCAGGCTCCGCCCAGTGGCCGATCCTTCTGCTATCCTCGTCTTCGTGACGGACCTTTCCGCGATCCGCGTCCGCAACGCGCGGGAAGAAGATGCGCAAGAGCTTGCGGCTTTGTTCCACGCATCTGTGAGGGAAATTGGCGCACAGCATTATTCGGACGAGCAGGCGCACGCATGGTCGCCCGCCGCGCCCGACCCCCACCGTTTCGCGACGCGTATATGCGACGGCCGCACCTTCCTTGTCGCGGCCGATGCGGACGGGTCGATTCTGGCTTACGGCGACCTCGAGGCGAACGGCCATATCGACCATCTCTATGCGCGTCCCGACGCCGCGGGCACGGGCGTTGCTCGGCTGGTCTACGAACGGCTCGAGCAAGCCGCTCGTGAGTCCGGCATCCACCGGTTGTTCGTGGAAGCGAGCGAGCCGGCAGCGCGCTTCTTCACGAAATGCGGATTTCAGATCGTGGAGCGCAACGACTTCGCGCTAGCGGGCGTGCCGATCCATAACTTCCGGATGGAAAAGCTGCTGAACCGCTAGCGCTTGCGCGGGCAAGCCGGCGCTGCAACAGCGCGGGCATGAAGCTGCTCCTCGCCGCCGTGCTCCTTGCGACCACTTCCGCCAGCCTTGCCGCGCCACCGCCCGCAACGCACCATCCGAGACTCAAAGCAACGCATCCGCCGCGGGCCGAAGGCGCGGGTGCGAACACGGATCAAACCAGGCCAGCGCCCTTCTTCCGTCCGAGCGAAACCCGGTCGACCGGAACGGTCACTGTGGCTGGTCAGCCGATCGCCTTCGACGCGATCGCGGGCACGCTCGTCGTCCATGCGAAGGATTGGGAGGACACCGACGCGGTCGAGTCCGACGCAGACAAGTCCGCCGACAAGGACAAAGACAGGAACGCGCCCAAGCCAGAAGCGTCGATATTCTACACGGCCTATTTCCGTCAGGGTGTCCCAAGCGCGACCCGCCCGATCACCTTCCTGTTCAACGGCGGTCCAGGCTCATCGACGGTCTGGCTGCGGATGGGCGCATTCGGACCGGTGCGCGTCGTCACCGTCGACGCTCGCCACACGCCCGGGCCCTATTCCACCGTGAACAACGACCAGAGCTTGCTCGACGCGAGCGACCTCGTGTTCATCGATGCGCCGGGCACCGGCTTCAGCCGCATCGCCGGCAAGGACAAGGAAAAAGCCTTTTACGGAGTCGACCAGGACATCCACGCCTTCACCGATTTCATCACGCAGTTCCTGACGAAATACGGCCGCTGGAAGTCCCCCAAATATGTCTTCGGCGAAAGCTACGGCACGATGCGCGGCGCCGGGCTCGCGCTGTCGCTTCAAAAGGCGGACGTGGATTTGAACGGCGTGATCCTGTTGTCCGACATCCTCAACTGGGATTACATACCCGACGACCCGCAGCTCAATCCCGGCATCGACACCCCATACATCGTCGCCCTTCCGACCTATGCGGCGACTGCCTGGTACTTCAACAAGGTGCCGAACCGCCCAGCGGACCTGCGCGCGTTCCTTGATCTCGTGGAGGCCTTCGCGACGGGCGATTACGCACAGGCGCTGATGAAGGGGAACGACGTGCCCGCGGCGGAGCGGCAACGCGTCGCTCAACAGCTCGCGGCCTTTACCGGATTGCAGGTGCCATACCTGCTCAAGACGAATTTGCGCATCGAATATGGCGCGTTCCAGAAGGAGCTGCTCGGCGATCAGGAGCTCACCACCGGCACGCTCGACACGCGTTTCCTAGGCGCGACTCTCGACCCTCTAAGCAAGGTCGCTAGCTACGATCCGCAGGGCTCGGCGATCGGCGCGGCCTATCTCGCCGCCTGGCACACTTACGTCCGTGACACGCTGCGGTACGATCCGGGAATTCAGTACAAGTCCGGCATCCCGATCTATTCGAAGTGGGATTACAAGCATCAGCCCCCCGGAGCCGACAAGCCGCTGATCATGCTGCCCAACGTTCTCCCTGACCTCGCGATCGCGATGAAGCAGAACCCGGACATGAAGGTCATGGTCAACGGCGGCTATTTCGACGTTTCGACGCCTTACTTCGAAGGCAAGATGGAGCTGCGGCACCTGCCGGTCCCGGCGAACCTGCGGACGAACATCGAGTACAGATATTATGAGTCCGGCCACATGGTGTACGTCCACCCACCGACGCTCGTGCAGCTGCACGACAACGTCGCGGACTTCATCCGGCGGACCAGCGGGATTCGCTAGGCGGCTCGCCCTCGCTAGAAGAGTTGAACCGCAGCGTTCAGCCGGGGCCTGAGCCGGTACCTTGACCGGGAGCCATGCCGCCGGTCGATGAATTCGGTTTCCCGCCTAGATGATCGATGTTGTATTGCGCGTCGTTCTTTTCCTGATCCCACTCTTCCCGCGTCTTGCAGATTCGATCGGGGATGTGTGAGCCGACACCCTGGATGTCCAGGCAGACGATCTTCTTGGCGGGATCCTTGTTCTTGTTCCTGTCTTTGTCTCCTGCGACAGCAGGCGATGAGATCAAGGCGGCCGCCGCAGTCAGCACAAATATACGAGTGACCATTCGCCTCTCCTTCCTGCCGAAACTCTGCCCAATGGATTGGGTTGTCAACGCAAGTTAACCCCGGCAGCCGACCGGCAGCTAGGCTTCGGCGACGATCGTCGCCCATTCCGCTTCGTTGATCACGCGGATGCCGAGCTCTTCGGCCTTCTTGAGCTTGGAACCGGCGCCCGGACCCGCAACCACCAGGTCGGTCTTTGCGCTGACGGAGCCGGCCGCGCGCGCGCCTAGGCGTTCGGCCTGCGCCTTGGCTTCGTCACGGCTCATGGTTTGGAGGCTGCCAGTGAAGACGATGGTCTTGCCGCTCCACTCGGTCTGCTTGGCGTCGCTGACGAACGGCTGCGGCGAGACTTCGGACAGCAGATCATCGACCGCCTCCCGGTTGTGCGCTTCGTGGAAGAAATCGACGAGCGCCTCGGCGACCACCGGGCCGACCCCCGGCACCGACGACAGCTCGGCCTCTCCGCCTTCGGACAGCGCGACGCGCCGCAGCTCGTCGATGGTGCCGAAGCATTTCAGGAGGTCCTTGGCGGTAACGATGCCGACGTGGCGGATTCCGAGGCCGAACAGGAAGCGCGGACCGTCCGGCCGGCGCTTGGCCTCGATTGCCGCGAGGAGATTGTCGACCGACTTCTCCTTCCACCCCTCACGGCCGAGCAGCTCGACGCGGTGGTTGCGCAGGCGGAAGATATCGGCGGGCGAGTTCAGCCAGCCGAGCTCGATGAACTCGGCGATGCTCTTCTCGCCGAGCCCTTCAATGTCGAGCGCGCCGCGCGAGACGAAATGCCGCAGCCGCTCGAACCGCTGCGCCGGGCAGATCAGGCCGCCGGTGCAGCGAACGTCGACCTCGCCTTCCTCGCTGACCGCTTCGGACTCGCATTCGGGACAGTAGTCGGGGAAGACATACGGCGTGCGCGGTTCGTCCCGGGTGAGGTTCTCGATCACCTGCGGGATCACGTCGCCCGCGCGCTGGATTCGCACTCGGTCGCCGATGCGCAGGCCCAGCCGCTCGATCTCGTCGCGGTTGTGAAGCGTGACATTGGCGACGATCACGCCGCCTACGCCGACGGGCGTGAGGCGGCCGACGGGCGTTAGCTTGCCCGTGCGGCCGACCTGGATGTCGATTGCTTCGAGCGTCGTCTCCGCCTTCTCGGCCGGGAACTTGTGCGCGAGGCCCCAGCGCGGCGCGCGTGCGACGAAGCCGAGCCGCTCCTGCAGGTCGAGCCGGTCGACCTTGTAGACGACGCCGTCGATGTCGAACGGCAAGTCGGCGCGAGCCTTCTCGATGGCGCGGTAATGGGCCAGCATCTCCTCAGTGCTGTCGCAGCGGACGAGGAGGTCGCTGACGGGAATTCCGAAGCTCCCGATCCGCTTCATCGCTTCATATTGCGTGTCCGCGAGAAGCTCCGACAGCTCGCCCCAGCCGTGGGCAAGGAAGCGCAGCGGCCGCGCTGCCGTGATGCTCGAATCCTTCTGGCGGAGCGATCCCGCCGCCGCATTGCGAGGGTTGGCGAAGATCTTTCCCCCGCTCGCCTCCTGCCGCTCGTTCAGCGCTTCGAAGTCGGCCTTCGACATGTAGACCTCACCCCGCACCTCCAGCACGTCCGGCGCGTCGGCTATGTGCCGCGGAATATCCGCAATCGTGCGGACGTTGGGCGTCACGTCTTCGCCCACCGCGCCGTCGCCGCGCGTCGCCGCGAGCACCAACTCGCCGCGTTCGTAACGCAGCGAGCAGCTCAGCCCGTCGATCTTCGGTTCGGCCGTGAACGCCACGAACGCATCCGCCGGAAGCGCCAGGAACCGCTTCACCCGCGCGACGAACTCGCCGACCTCTTCCGCCGCGAACGCATTTTCCAGGCTGAGCATCGGCCGCGCGTGCGCAACCTTGGCAAGCGCGGTTGTCGGCGCGGCGCCCAGCCGCCTGGTCGGCGAATCCGCGCGGACGAGGTGCGGGAACCGCTCCTCGAGCTTACGATTCTCGCGAACGAGGGCATCATATTCGGCGTCGGAAATCTCCGGCGCGTCCTGATCGTGATAGAGCTTGTCATGCCGCGCGATCTCCTTCGCCAGCCGCATCAGGCGGTTGGCGGCTTCCGCCTCGGTCCGCCCGGTTTCAGCCATGCGTGGCGAAGAGTTCCTCGAGCAGGTTGATGAAGCTGGTCCACGACCGCTCGGCCGCCAGCGCATTGTAGGCGACGCCGTCGATCTGCAGGTCGCTGGCGTGCGGGTTGGTGAAGCCGTGGCCGACGTGACCGTAGGCATGGATCTGCCAGTCCGACCCGGCCTCGGTCAGCTCCTGTCCGAGTGCGACGACCTTTTCGGGCGGAACCATTGGGTCGTCCCAGCCGTGGAAAGCGACGACCTTCGCCTTGATCTTTTCCGCCGGCAGGCCGGGCGGATCAAACAACCCGTGGAAGGAGACGGCAGCGGCGATGTCGACGCCGGCTCGGGCGAGGTCGAGCGCGCACTGGCCACCGAAGCAATAGCCGGCGACGACGATCTGCCGGTCCTGGACTTCATCCAATCCTTGCACGAGCTCGAGCACGTGAAGCAGACGGCGGCGGAGCGCGGCGCGATCGCCGCGAAGGCGGTTCATCTCGCCGAACATCGTGTCGCGCGGGGCGCCGCGGAATTCCTTGCCGAACAGGTCGGCGACGAAGGCATTGTAGCCGAGCTCCACGAGCTGGCGGCCGAAACCGATCTCCAGGTCGCTCACGCCCATCACCGTCGGGATCAGGATCACGGTCGGCCGCGCCTGCGCGTCGCGGCGTCCGACGAACACGCTTTCGAGCTGCTCGCCCTCGAACTGGTGCGGAACTGCGCGGTCCTTACTCATGACATCTCCCTTGCAAGCTCGGCCAGCTTGGCGACCGTATTCATGTTCCGGGCCGTGCCGCGCGCCGCAGCTGGAATCGTCAGCTTGGAGCGGCCCTGCCAGCTTGGAAAATGGACATAGATTTCGCGCTTGCCGAGCGCCAGCCGTTCGTCGGCGACATTCTTCGCAGCGGTGACCGCATCCGCCGGAGGTGCGTCGTCGAGGAAGATGGCGACGACCCGATTGCCAGGCTCCCCGGCGAAAGGATTTGCTGCGACCGCATCGGCAAGTTGTCCCGCTGTGCGAACCATCACGTCGACGGGCTTTCCCATGTGTCGCTGCAGAGCTTCTTCCAGATCACGCTTCACCGCCGCTTCCTTCTTGCTGCTGCGAAAGAGCAGATTGCCGCTCGCGATGAAGGTCCGCGGCGAGTCGAGCCCGAGCTCCGTCGCGACGCGCCTGAGATCGTCCATCTTCAGCTGGCGCCCGCCGACATTCACCGCACGCAGCAGCGCGACGTAGCCGGTCACGCCGCGTCGAGGAGCCGCGAGGCCTGGGCCCTCGCCTCTTCGGTGATCGACGCTCCGGAGAGCATTCGGGCGATCTCCTCGCGCCGCTCTTCCGCGCCGAGCTTGCGGACATGCGTTCGCGTGCCGTTGGCACCGTGGCTCTTCTCAATTCGATAATGATGCGACGCGCGCGCCGCGACCTGCGGCGAGTGGGTGACGACCAGCACCTGGGAGGTTTCGGCCAAGCGCGCGAGCCGCTCGCCGATCGCGCTCGCGACGGCGCCGCCGACGCCGCGGTCGATCTCGTCGAAGATCATCGTGGCGGCACTCCCGGCCTCGGCGAGCGCGACTTTCAGTGCGAGGATGAAGCGCGACATCTCGCCGCCCGAAGCGATCCTTGTCAGCGGCCCGAACGGCGCGCCCGGGTTCGTCGAGACTTCGAATTCCACGCGGTCCGTGCCGCCGGGGCCGGCCTCGGCCGGAGCAACCGTGGTGCGGAAACGTGCCGCGTCGAGCTTCAGCGGGGCGAGCTCAGCGGCCACGGCGAAGTCCAGCCGAGCCGCGGCATCGTGCCGTTGCTCGCTCAGCGCCTGTGCTGCTGCCGCATAGGTCACGCGCGCCGCGGCCAACCTGCGATCCAGCTCGGCGATCCGCTCTCCACCGGCCTCGATCGCAGAGAGCTGCGCGCGCATTTGAGTGCCCAGCGCCGCAAGCGCATCGGCCTCGACCCGGTGCTTCCTGGCGAGCGCGCGAATGTCGAACAACCGCGCCTCCGCCTGCTCCAGCCGCGCCGGATCGAACGCAAGGGCGTCGGCTGCCCGCGTAATGCGCTCCTCCGCCTCGCTCGTTTCGATGACGGCCCGGTCGAGTGCGGCGAGCGCCTCGGCAAGCAGCGGATGATCGGCGGCTCCCCGCTCGATCCGCCGCGCCGCCTGGCGCAGCTGGGCCAAAGCGCCTTCGGATCCGCCGAGCAGTTCATCAAGCCCGGTCAGCGATTCCCCTGCCTTCATCCCCGCCTGCATCGCCGCGCGCTCTTCGGCGAGGCGCGTCTCCTCGCCTTCCTCCGGCGCGAGCTTCTCGATCTCGCCGCTCGCATGTTCGAGCCATTCCCGATCCCGCTCCGCCGCGGCGGCCTCCGCTCGAGCCTGGCCGAGCTCCGCCTCGATCCGCGTGACTTCGGCCCAGGCCTCGGCAACGGGGCGGGCGTCGAGCCTGCCGAACAGGTCGAGCAGGGCACGATGGCCCTTCGGGTTCAGAAGCCCGCGGTCGTCGTGCTGGCCGTGGATCTCGACGGCGAGCGAGCCGAGTTCGCGAAGAAGGCCAGCAGGCACCGAAGTGCCGCCGACGAAGGCGCGGCTGCCACCGTCGCTCTTGAGCGTTCGGCGGATGATCAAAGGCCCGCCGGCATCGAGGGCGATTTCCTGCTCGCCCAGCAGTTCGTGCACGGGGTGACGTGAATCCAGCTCCAGCTCGGCGGTTACGGACGCGCCTTCTTGTCCGGACCGGACGAGACTCGTGTCGGCCCGCGAGCCTAGCGCAAGGCCGAGCGCATCGAGCAGGATCGACTTGCCCGCGCCGGTCTCTCCGGTGAGCACGCCAAGCCCCGGCTCGAACTCGAGCTCGAGCTTCTCGACGAGCACGACGTTGTAGATCGCGAGCTGCCTCAGCATGTGAGGAGCGCTCGCGTGAAGGTCACTTGCGGGAAGCCGTCCGCGGCTGGATTCGCCGCTGCTCCTGACCGAGCAGCTTCAGCGCCTGCTTGTACCAATAGCTGCCAGGGTAGTTCGCGCCGAGCACGGCCGCATTCTTGCGCGCTTCGTCGGGAAGGCCCAGCGCAAGATTGCACTCGACCAGCCGCTCGAGCGCTTCCGGTGCGTGGCTGGACGTCTGGTAAGTGTCGATGACGTTGCGGAAGCGGTAGGTCGCGGCCATCCATTGCCCGGAACGCTGGTAATAGCGGCCGACCTCCATCTCCTTGCCGGCAAGGTGATCGTTGATGAGGTCGAGCTTGAGCCGGGCATCGGCGGCATAGCGGGTGTCCGGATAACGGCGCACCAGCTCCCCGAACGCATCGGCGGCCGACTGCGTCGTGGTCTGGTCGCGATTCACGTCCGGGATCTGCTGATAGTAGGACATCGCGATCAGATATTGGGCGTAGGGCGCCTCGGCATTGCCGGGGTGGATCGTGACGAAGCGGCGGGCCGAATTGATCGCGTCCTGATACTTCTGAGCGAGATAATAGTTGAACGCGCTCATCAGCTGGGCGCGGCGTGCCCATACCGAATAGGGATGCTGGCGCTCGACCTCGTCGAACAGCTTGGCCGCCTGCTCATAGTCGCCCTGGTCCATCGTCTTCTTGGCCGCGGCGTAGAGCGTATTGACGTCCCGGGCGACGTAAGCGGTGTCCGCCTTCCCCTTGCCGCCATGGGCGCAGCCGGCCAGCGGAACGACGGCTGTGCAGGCGATGAGGAGGAGAATGGAACGGGGAGACTTCAGCATGGGAACCTCATTAGCGTGGGCTCCAAAGGAGGCCAAGCAGGGGATGGACGGACGAACCTTGGCGCCCGCTGAACGGATCAGGCGGGCTGCGCCTCGGTCGCTTCTTCCTTCTCGTCGCCCTTGAGGAAGCTGTCGGGCTGAACGCCGAGCCACACCAGCACGGGCGAGGAAATGTAGATCGAGGAATAGGTGCCGATCACGACTCCGAGGAAAATCGCGATCGCCAGCCCGAAGATCACTTCGGGACCGATCAGCATCAACACTCCCAGGGCGATGAGCACGGTGAAGGATGTCACGACCGTCCGCGCCAGCGTCTCGTTCAGCGAGAGGTTGAGCAGCGGCAGGATCGCCATCTTGCGATACTTCCTGAGATTCTCGCGGATCCGATCGTAGATCACGACCGTGTCGTTGAGCGAATAGCCGACGATCGTCAGGAAGGCCGCGACGACGTTGAGGTCCACCTGCAGGCGCGTGAAGGCGAAGAAGCCCAGCGTCATCGCGATGTCGTGGGCGAGCGTCAGCAACGCTCCGACCCCGAACTGCCATTCGAACCGCACCCAGATGTAGATCGCGATTCCGAGCATCGCGAGGGCGATGGCGATGGCGCTGTTGTCGGCCAGCTCCTCGCTGACCTTGCCCGAGACCGTGTCGACCGAATCGATGCGCGCCCCCGGATAATCCTTCTCGACCTCTGCCTTGACGCGGCCCGCCACGACGTTCGCGGCGGCGTCGCCGCCCGACGGTTTGGGAAGCCGGATCTGCACGGTCCTGGCGCTGCCGAATTCCTGGATGCTCGCTTCGCCGAGCTGCATCGCATCGACCTTCGCCCTGAGCTCTTCGACGTTCACCGGCTGTGAGAAGGTCACGCGCACCAGCTGGCCGCCGACGAAGTCGACGCCGAGGTTCAGTCCGCGGTAGGCGGTGAAGGCGATCGACCCGATGGTGACCAGCAACGAGAGCACGAGCGCCAGGTTGCGCCAGCGCATGAAGTCGAGGTTCGTGTGATCGGGAACGAGCTTGAGCAGCTTCATCTATCGATGCCTCAAATGTGGAGCGCCCGCGGGCGTGCGCGGCGGATCCACAGCGCAACCAGCATGCGGGTGAAATAAACAGCGGTGAACACCGACGTGACGACGCCGATCAGCAGCACGACGGCGAAGCCGCGAACCGGACCCGAGCCGAAATAGGCCATGATCGCCGCGGAGATGACGTGCGTCACGTTGGCGTCGAAAATCGCCCGAAAGGCCTCGTGATAGCCAGTTTCGACTGCGTCGATCAGCCTTCGTCCTCGCCGGATTTCCTCGCGGATGCGCTCGTTGATCAACACGTTCGCGTCGACCGCGGCGCCGATGGTCAGGATGAAGCCGGCGATGCCCGGGAGGGTCAGCGTCGCGTTGAACATCGCCATGATCCCAAGGATCAGGAAGGCGTTCACGATAAGCGCGATCGTCGCGTAGACGCCGAAGCGGCCGTAGGTCACCAGCATGAACAGGATGACGCCCAGCGTGCCGACGACGCTGGCGATCACGCCCTTGTGGATCGAATCGCGGCCGAGGTCCGGACCGATGCTCCTTTCCTCGATCACGTTGAGCTTTACCGGAAGCTTGCCCGAGGCGAGGCTGACCGCGAGATCGTGGGCGCTCTGGACCGTGAAGCTGCCGGTGATCTGGGCGCGGCCGCCGAGGATCGGCTCGTTGATGTTGGGCGCGGACAGGACCTTGTCGTCCAAGATGATCGCGAACGGCTTGCCGACATTCTCCTGCGTCGTCCGACCGAAGCGGCGTGCGCCCGCAGTGTTGAAGGTAATCTCGATGTCCGGGCGGCCATCCTGGTCGAAGCCCTGCTTGGCGTCGGTCAGCTGGTCGCCCGAGACCATCACTCGGCGCTTCACGGCCATGAAGCCGCCCCCGCTGGCCATCGGCAGCACCTGGCTTCCGGGAGGAGCTCGGCCCGCCTGAACGTCGGCCTGGTTGGCCGACAGGTCGACGAGCTTGAACTCGAGCCGGGCAGTCTGGCCGATGAGCTGCTTGAGCTGATCGGGATTCTCGACTCCCGGCACTTCGACGAGAATGCGGTTGCCGCCCTCGGTGACGACCGTGATTTCCTTGGTGCCGCCCGGATCGATCCGGCGGCGAACGACGTCGCGAGCGACGCCCATCGCATCCTTGAGCGCCCTCGCCGTACCTTGAGGCGTCGGAGTGAGGACGATGCGCGTCGAATCGACGACCTGCACGTCCCAGTCGCGGCTGCCGGTGAGCGCGACCGGCTTGGTCAGGGTCCGCATTCGCTCGACGGCGGCATCGACCTGCGTCGGATCGCGGACGAGGAACGACAGCCGCCCACCGGCGGTCGAGATGTCGCCGACCTCGATGCGCGGATCGCGGCGAAGCTCGGTCGAGACCGAATCCTCCATCGCCTGCAGGCGCTGCTTCTGGGCGTCGCGCGCGTCTGCCTCGAGCAAAAGATGGCTTCCGCCGGCAAGGTCGAGGCCCAGGCTGATGCGATACTGGGGAAGCCACTTGGGCCAGCTGCCGGCGATCGGAGTCCCGGCGATCAGGCTCGGGATCGACAGCAGGATTCCGATCGCGACGACGATCGAGACCAGCCAAACCTTCCACTTCGGAAATTCGAGCATCAGTCGTTCGCCGGCTTCGCGTTCGGGCTCAACACCTGGCTGATGGTCGACTTGACCACCCGGATCTTCACGCCCTGCGCGATCTCCACCTCGGCTTCCTCATCGCTGATCTTGGTCACCTTCCCGCGGATTCCGCCGCCGGTGATCACCTCGTCGCCCTTCTTCACCGCGTTGATCGAGGCCTGGTGCTCCTTCACGCGGCGCTGCTGCGGGCGGATCATGAGCAGATAGAAGATGACGAAGATCGCCAGCCACGGCACGATCCCGAACAGCACGCCCGTTGCACCGCCCTGGTTGGAGGCGGGGGCCGCCTGCATCATCATCAACATCGGTTCGCTGGACATTTAGGACTGACGACTTTCGATTGCGGGATGCTGGTCGGGGCGACTGGATTCGAACCAGCGACCTCCACACCCCCAGTGTGATGCGCTACCAGGCTGCGCTACGCCCCGACCTGGCTGGCGCATCTAGGCAGGCGCCGCAATTGAGGCAAGGTGCGGCGGGAGGGCCAGTGGCGCATCGGCGGCGAAAAGGTAAGGCAGGCAAGTGGGTTGCGCGGGTGTTCAGCGCTATTCTCGCGCTGCCGGCGCTTTATCTCCTCGCGGCGCTGATCGGCTCCCTGGTCCCGGTCAATCGCGCCTGGACCGAGACCGCTCAAGGCACGACCATCTATCTCGCCGACAACGGCATTCACGCCGACATTGTCATGCCGGTGAAGGCACAGGGCCTCGACTGGGCGAGCCTCGTCCCGCGAAGCGACATGGAGATCGCTGGGGGCGACTGGATCGCATTCGGCTCGGGCGAGCAGCGCGTCTACCTCGACACGCCGACCTGGTGGGACATCACGCCCCGAACGATCTGGTCGGCGCTGACCGGCGGCAAACGCGTCATGCACGTGGAATATGTCCCCAGCCCCGCGTACGCCGTCAGGGAAATCCGTCTGCGGCCGCAGGAATACCGACGCCTATGGGCGGCCATCCGCGCAGACTTCGCGCTCGATGAGCGCGGTCGTCCGAAGCGGATCGCGCATCCGGGATACGGCCCGTCGGACGCCTTCTACAGCGCCGTGGGGAAGGAAAGCGCAATACGCACCTGCAACGCTTGGGCCGCAAAGTGGCTGAGACTCTCCGGCGTGAAGACGAGCCTCTGGCCGCCGTTCGTTCAGGGGCTCGTGTGGCGCTATCGGCGGGTCGGCGACTGAGTTTATTTCGGCTTGGCGCTCTTCTTCGCGGCAGCGTCTATCTCCGCCTTGGTCATGCCAATGACGAGGCCTTTGTCACCTTTTGCGAAACTTCCAACCGGGATCTCGGCGCGTGTCGCGCCCGTGTTGAGAACCGCCGCTTTGTCGCTGACGCTATCGATCTTGCCGACGAGTGCACCGGTCTGGTCGTAAACCGAAACGCCCTTTTTGATATCGGCGGCTGTGGCAGCGGTCGTCGTCGCGGTCGACGCTTCGCCCGTCGTTTGTCCCGAGGGCGTTTGACCGGTGTCGGCCGGAGTCATCGTGCTCGCTTCACCCGGCGTCGTTTGCAGCTGGCCGGGCGTGGTTCCGGTCTGGCCGGGGGCAGTCTGGCTGGCGGCACCTGGCGTGGTCTGTGTCTGGCCGGGCGCCGTTGTCTGCGGCGTAGTAGTCGGACGGCTGTTCGTCGGTTGAGTCGTTTGTGCGGCCGCGGCTGCCGAGAAGGCCATTGCGCCGGCAGTGAGGAACAAACTAGTTTTCAATAACATACGTCGTCTCCAGCAAGATGGGTCGCCGGATAACGACGCTGCAAGCGCAGCGATGCACGCTTAACCAGAAGTAACGGTCAGGCGTTCGGTCGAACGGACAGGCCGCGAAACCGTTAGAGCACGTAGCGGCTAAGATCGGCGTTGCGGGCGATGCTCGACAGCTGCTTCTCAACGAAAGCCGCGTCGACGACCAGCTTCTCGCCGCGGCGATCCTCGGCATCGAAGCTCACGTCCTCGAGCAGCTTCTCCATCACGGTCTGCAGCCGCCTCGCGCCGATGTTCTCGACCGCTTCGTTGACCTCGGCGGCGATTCGGGCGAGCGCCTCGATGCCGCCGTCCGTAAACTCGATCGTCACGCCTTCCGTGCCGAGCAGCGCCTGATATTGCTCCGTTAGGCTCGCGCGGGTCGACGATAGGATCCGGACGAAATCCTCCTGCGTCAGCGCCTTCAGCTCGACGCGGATCGGAAGTCGGCCCTGAAGCTCGGGCAGCAGGTCGGCGGGCTTGGCGATGTGGAAGGCGCCGCTGGCGATGAACAGGATGTGGTCGGTCTTGAGCGGCCCGTACTTGGTGGCGACCGTCGTGCCCTCGATCAGCGGAAGCAGGTCGCGTTGGACGCCTTCGCGGCTGACCGAGCCGCCCCGCACGTCGCTGACCGCGATCTTGTCGATCTCGTCGAGAAACACGATTCCGTTCGCTTCCGCGTCGGCGAGCGCCGCCCGGTTGATGTCGTCGGGATCTAGGCGCTTATCGGCCTCTTCTTCCGTCAGGCGACCGAAGGCATCGGGCACCTTGAGCTTGCGCCGCTTGCGCGGACCCTGCCCCATCGCCTTGCCCATTAACGATTTGAGGTCGAACACGTGCGCGCCCATTCCGGGGAGCTCGAACGGCATGGACGCGGCCTCGTCGACTTCGATCTCGACTTCGGCCTGGTCGAGGCTGCCGTCCGCAAAGCGCTGCCTGAAGCTCTGGCGCGTCGCTTCGCTTGACCCTTTCCCGGTGAGCGCATCGAGCAACCGTTCCATCGACGCTTCCTCAGCCGCCGCCCGGACCTTCGCACGGCGGCGCTCCCGCTCCAGTCGGACCGCTTCCTCCACGAGGTCGCGGGCGATCTGCTCGACGTCGCGGCCGACGTAGCCGACCTCGGTGAACTTGGTCGCTTCGACCTTCACGAAGGGCGCGTCCGCGAGCTTGGCGAGACGGCGGCTGATCTCGGTCTTTCCGCACCCCGTCGGGCCGATCATCAGGATGTTCTTGGGCGTAACCTCGTCACGAAGCTCGGGGCCGAGCTGCTGCCGCCGCCAGCGGTTGCGGAGCGCAACGGCGACGGCGCGCTTTGCGTCGTCCTGGCCGACGATGTGATCGTTGAGCGCGGCGACGATCGCCTTCGGTGTCAGCTTGTCCTTCAGCACTTCGGATGGCTCTCCGCCGCGCGCCGGTTCGGAGGATTGGGGAATTGAGGCATGATAGTTCATTTCATCGGCTATGTCGGGAGCGCTCGCAGGCTGTTCAAGCGGTGCAGCGAAAGCTCTCGAAGAAGCGCTTGTGGGAGGCAATGATGCCGGCGATGGCCGCAGGATCGGGCGTCGTGTCCCAGACGTCGCGCTCGAACGTGCCGCCGAGCAGGATCCCGTCGGCTCGGGGGAACATGTAGCCGAATTGCCCCTGGGCTGCGTAGCGGACTTCGGGCTGAGGCTCGAGGATTGCGAGCTGGCCCCGGATCGGGTGAAGATCCTGGTCGCCGAATAGGTCGCGGCTGCCGAGGCCGGTGCAGTTGAACACCAGGCTTTCGGGCAGGCTGGCGATGTCTGCCGGAGCGGCGAAGCGCCGCACCTCGATCCTGCCGCCCGCGATCTGCACGTCGCGTATCATCTGGCGCAGGTACCTTCCCGTTTCGACGTACATGGTGTCGTAGAGCCGGACGCCGTCGAGCGGGAAAGGATGCTCGCTCGGCGAAAGCATGCGGTTCAGCGGCGGGAAGTTCGCAATCACCTTCGCCTCGGGGCTGTCGGACTCGACATAGGTGGGCAGCCAGCGGATGCCGTAGTCCTCGCCGACCATGATCTGGTAGCGCCGCCAGCTGTAATCGAGCGCGCGGGTGAATTGCGCCATGAACTCGGGCGTCACGTCGCCTTCGTGAAAGACCGCGAAGGGGTGGAACTGGCCGCCGGCGATGTTCGAGGTCGTGTCGGGCGGAAGAGCCGCGGCGTAGATGGTCACCTGGAACCCCGCTTCCTGCACCAGTCGCGCAGTCGATAGCCCGACCACGCCGGAGCCGAGCACCGCGACCCGTCCGCTGTGACCTTGAAGGCCAAGCTCGGCCGCGAGCTTCGAGGTGCCCCAGCTGAGCGTGATCCCGCCGCCGCCGTGGCCGTAATTGTGGACCAGCCGCTTTTCGCCGAGCTGCTCCTGCCGAACCACGAAGCCCTCGCGGCGGTACGGTCTGAGACCCGCCATCGTCCGAATGACCCGGCTCGAGTCGACCTTGACGGGCACGAGGGGCGAGCAGGTCGCGGAACGATGCGTTCCGACCGTCGCGCAGCCGGAGAGCAGCGCAGCGGAACCGGCAGCGAAAGTCCTTCGATCGAATAACATCCGTTCGTCCTGAGCCCGTCGAAGGACTGCCCTTACTATGAGGACAAAGGCGGGGCTTCGACAAGCTCAGCCCGAACGGTGGAGATTATTCTACAACTTCGACGGTCACCCGGTCGTTGGTGAAGACGCACACCTCCGACGCGATCTGCATGGCCTTGCGCGCAAGGATCTCCGGGTCCGCTTCGTATTCGGCCAGCGCCTTCGCCGCCGACAGCGCGTAATTCCCGCCGGATCCGATCGCCGCGATGCCCCCCTCCGGCTCGAGCACGTCGCCGTTGCCGGTGAGGATCAGCATCTGCTCCGCGTCGGCGACGATCATCAAAGCCTCGAGATTGCGGAGGTACTTGTCGGTCCGCCAGTCCTTGGCGAGCTCGACCGCAGCGCGCAGCAGCTGGCCGTTATATTGCTCGAGCTTGCGCTCCAGCCGCTCGAACAAGGTGAAGGCGTCGGCAGTCGCTCCGGCGAATCCGCCGATCACCTTGCCTTCGCCGATGCGGCGAACCTTCTTCGCGTTGGGTTTGATCACGGTGTTCCCGAGGCTGACCTGCCCGTCGCCCGCGATGACGGTCTTGCCGCCCTTCTTCACCCCGATGATCGTAGTTCCGTGCCAGCTGTCCAAATTCGTCTCCAATCCTGGAGATGAGGTGGGATGCAGCGGCTAGGCCTGCAAGTTGCGCTCGAAGCGGCGGTCGGGGATGAACCACATGAAGGCGACCGCGACGTAGATACCGATCGAGATCACCGGCGAGACGAATGAGAGCGGCACGGCCACGACATACCCGCAGAAGCTAATCCATTCCTTGGCCCCGGCGCCGAGCGCGCGCTTCATGCCGGAAGCCTCCCCTTCCGCGTTGATCAACGCGCGTTCGAGCAGGACGTAGCAAATCGATGCGGCAACCAGGACGAGGCCGAACGACGCGACCGGCCAGGAGGTGGGCCCAGCCTCGTCGATCCAGCGGATCATCAAGGGAAACAGCGTCAGGCAGAAGAGCAAGGCATGGTTGGCCCACAGGACTGCGCCGGTGATCCGCTTCGCCGACTGCATCATGTGATGATGGTTGTTCCAGTAGATCGCGACATAGACGAAGGCGAGCAGGTAGGCGGCGAGCAGCGGCAGCACTTTCAGCAGCGCGCCAAGCGTCGGCTCCTCCGGGAATTTCAGCTCGAGCACCATGATGGTGAGAACGATTGCGACGACGCCGTCCGTCAAGGCATTGAGGCGATCCGGTTTCACTGTAGCCAGCGTAAGGGACAGCGCGCGTTGCGGCTAGCGCGAACTGTCGTTTGCGTTCCGGTCGATGGCCGCCTGCCCCTTCACCCACTCGATCAGTTCGTCGAGCTGGATGGCCTGCTCGGTTGCGGTGAGGGCGTCGGCGGGAGGAAGTCGGTTTTCGCCGGAAGCTTCAGGAGGTCCGCCGGCGGGAGCGGGTAAGCCGGGCATCGGCGCGCTTCGGCCACCGCGGTGATCGGCTGCGGAGGTTTCTCCTTCGCGGCGCAGCTGCTCAGCGCGAGCGCGAGCATCGTCAAGGCGGGCTTTATATTCATCGATGGTCCTTTCGTTGATGGCCCGCTGCTCGGAGGCGACGCGTTTCGCGTTTGCCTCGTCTGCCGTGCGCGCGGCATCCGCAGCGGAGCGATAATTGGCTACGGTGAGCGCGAAGGCGGATTGCTCATTGCGGTAGAGTAGCTCGAACTGGCTGCTCTGCTTCTTCCAATGGCGCGTTTCCCCTTTCTGGATGACAAGCAAGATCGCGAGGCAGATCGAAACGGCGATGCCGGCGATGCCCTGAGCATTGAGAAGTCGGAGGAACGTCATGCATTGTCGGCTTCGATCGATGCCCCGTCGCGCGTTGCGCTCATCTTGAGGCGGCCCACCGGACCCCCCGCGAGGAGCCCCACGATCACCACGATCATCGCAGCAATGAAGCCGCCCAGCGACCAGCCGAAGATGGTTACGATCCTATGCTCTTCGGAGTGGCTCCACCCGCCCCACATGAGGAGCACGACCATGAAGCCGGCGCAGGCGCCGCAGAACATGCCGGCGGCAGACGCGAGCAAGCCGTAGATGTAGCGCTGGCCCTCGGCGAAAGTGCCAGGCGGCGGAAGTGAGTTCACGATCATTCTTCAGTCCGATCTTCACTGATCTTCGCAGTGGCTGTGTGCCTCATCGTTCACCAATTCGGTTCGCCAGCCAGCCATAGAGGAATGCCTCATTGGCGGGGCGGCGCTCGGCGAGGCGCAGGTAGCGCTCACCCTGGAGCGCCTCGAGCGCACGCATAAGCACGGTCTCGCCGCTGCTGCCGCGCGCCTTCAGGAATGCATCGAGAGCCGCGAGGCTCTGCGGACCGACGCGTCCGTCCGGCGTCAGGTCCGGATAATCCTGGCCGTTGCGGTTGAGCGCGGTCAGGGCGCGCTGGAGGAAGGTCGCGGCGACCGCCGGTCCCATGTTGACGCCGGTGTCGAACAGCTCGGCCGCGACGGCCGCGCTGCGGGTCGCAATCTGGTCGAACCCCGGGCGGAGCCAGTAGAGGCGTTTGTAAATCCTGGCAGCCTCCCCTCGCGGAAGCCGGCGCATCGGGCCGGCATAGCCCTGCGCCCGAGCGACGGCTTCGGTGATTCCGAAGCAGGTTGGCCCGCCCCTGTCCGCCGCATGGCTCACATAGCCGCCTTCGCGCTCGATCAACGCATCGATGAGGGCATCGACATCCAGTGAGTGTTGCATCGTTCCTCCTCTGAGTCGCGGCAAACTAACCAAATGGGCACCCTGTAGGAAAGGGCAGCGAACCGAGCACCGCTGCTTCACGTTGATTTGCGTCAAGATGACGAGCGGCTGCCGTCCCGCTAATCAGCCCGCATGAGATCACGACTCGTGTATGCGTTCCTCGCCGCTTCGCTGGCGGCAGTTCCCGCCTCCGCCGCACTTACTCCCGCCGAGCAGACGATGATCCGCACCGTGGATTCGGAGCAGCAGCGCACGACCGACATGTTGCGGCGCTGGGTCGACCAGAACAGCGGGTCGCTGAACCTGCCCGGAGTTCGGGCGGTGCGCGACATGGTGGAACCGGAATTCCGGCAGCTCGGGTTCAAGACCGAGTGGATCGACATGAAGGATGCGGGCCGCGCGGGGCACCTCATCGCGCGTCACTCCGGGAGCCGCAGCGGGAAGCGTCTATTGCTGATCGCCCACCTCGATACGGTGTTCGAGCCGGACTCCCCGTTCCAGCACTGGACCCGCGAGGGGAACTGGGGCCGCGGACCCGGCGCGGGCGACGACAAGGGCGGAATCGCGGTCATCGTCGCGGCGCTTCGCGCGATGCAGTCGGCGGGAACGCTGAAGAGCGCGAACATCACGGTGGTCATGACCGGCGACGAGGAGGATGCCGGCGACCCGCTGTCGATCTCCCGCCGGGACCTCATCGCCGAGGGCAAGAAGGCGGACGTGGCGCTCGATTTCGAGGACCTGTCCCGGAAGGACAGCCCGAACGGTCCGGTCGACATGGGCTCGATTGCCCGGCGCAGCGCGGGCAGCTGGATGGTGACGGTGACGGGACGAAGCGCCCATTCGAGCGGCGTCGGCTCGCCCGACGTCGGCTATGGCGCGATCTACGAGCTCGCGCGCATCCTGGACCAGTTCCGGCGCGAACTTCCCGAAGACAAGCTCACCTACAACGTCGGCCTGATCGGCGGGGGCCAGAGCGCGAAGCTCGACGCGGGCCAGATCCGCCTCGAAGCCACGGGCAAGACGAACATCGTCGCGGCGACAGCGGTTGCGCGCGGCGACCTCCGCGCAATCAGCGAAGAACAGATTGCCCGCACCCAGGAGAAGATGCGGGCGATCGTCGCTCAGTCGCTCCCGGGTGCGAAAGCGCAGATCAGCTTCGAAGGGCGCTATCCGCCGATGCCCCCGACGGAGGGCAACCGCGCGCTTCTCGAGCGACTCAACCGCGTGAACGCGGACATGGGCCTTCCCCAAATGGGGGAGCTTGATCCGGCTGAACGCGGCGCCGGGGACATCAGCTTCGTCGCCCGGGACGTAAGCGGGCTGGTCGGCCTGGGACCCGCGAGCATCGGCTCACACACGGCCAACGAAGCGGTCGACGTGCCCTCGATCGCCAAGCAGGCGAAACGCGCGGCGATCCTCATGAGCAGGCTCGCCGCCGAGCGCCGGTAGGGGGTCGTGTTCTTCAAGACACAGCCGCGGTTTTCGTTACGTCGGTGCAACCGCCCCGACGTTCAGGTGTTAAGCGTTTCGACGGCCTGCGACTTGCCGGCTGCGAGGGGATTCTGAACTCGTGGACGAAGTCCGTACCAGCGATCCGTTCAAGCTGCTCATCCAGTCGATCGTCGATTATGCGATCTACATGCTGGACACGGACGGCTATGTGACCAGCTGGAACGCCGGCGCCGAGCGCATCAAGGGTTTCCAGACCGACGAGATCGTCGGGCAGCATTTTTCGAAATTCTACACCGAAGAAGACCGCGCCGCCGGGATGCCCAAGCGGGTGCTCGAGACGGCCCGCCGTGAGGGCAAGTTCGTGGGCGAAGGGTGGCGCGTGCGAAAGGACGGCACCCGCTTCTGGGCCAGCGTGGTCGTCGACCGCATCAACGGCGAGGACGGAGAGCTGATCGGCTTTGCCAAGATCACCCGCGACATGACCGAGCACCGTCACGCGCAACAGGCGCTGCTCGAGGCCGAACGCCGCTTCCGAATCCTGATCCAGGGCGTCACCGATTACGCCATTTACATGCTCGACCCGGAAGGGAGGGTGACCAACTGGAACGCAGGCGCCGAGCGTATCAAGGGCTATTCCCCGGATGAGATCGTCGGAGAACATTTCAGCCGCTTCTACACGCCCGAGGAGATCGAATCCGGAGTGCCGGTCCGGGCGCTAGAGACCGCGCGCGAGACCGGCCGCTATGAAGCCGAGGGCTGGCGTGTGCGCAAGGACAGCACCCGCTTCTGGGCAAGCGTCGTCATCGACGCGATCAAGGACGAGCAGGGCAAGCTGATCGGCTTCGCCAAGATCACCCGCGACCAGACCGAGAAGCGCGAGGCGCAGCTTCGGCTCGAGGAATCGCGCGAGCAATTGTTCAGGTCGCAGAAAATGGAGGCGCTTGGCCAGCTGACCGGCGGCCTCGCGCACGATTTCAACAATCTGCTGACGGCCATCCTCGGAGCAGCGGACCTTGCGACGCGCAACGTCGCCGATGTCGAGAAGCTTAAGCGCATGCTCGACGGAATCCGCAACTCGGCGCAGCGCGGAGCGAACCTCACCAAGCAGCTGCTCGCCTTCGCCCGTGCTCAACCGCTCGAGATCAAGCAGATCGACCTCAAGAACTTCATGGGTGACGTGACGACGCTCGTTCGGCCGTCGCTGCGCAGCGATATCGAGCTGGTCACCGAGATCTCGGACCAGTTGTGGCCCGTCGATGCCGACGCCGGAGCGCTCGAGCTGGCGATCCTCAACCTCGCGTTCAACGCGCGCGACGCGATGAAGGACGGGGGGATGCTACGGATCAGCGCGCACAACGTGGTGCTCAACGGCGAGCCGGAGGGCCTCAGGGGCGAGCACGTCGCGCTCAAGGTCACCGACACCGGTAGCGGCATGACGCCCGAGACGGTCGAGCGAGTCTTTGAACCCTTCTTCACGACCAAGAGCTTCGGCGAGGGTACCGGCCTCGGCCTCAGCCAAGTGTTCGGCTTCGCCAAGCAGATCGGTGGCGGAGTGACCGTGGAGTCGCAGGTCGGACAGGGCTCGACCTTCACGCTCTACCTGCCCGCGAGCCGTGGAGCGACTGCCGCCGAAAGCCGGGCGAACGGAGTCCAGGCGCTCGGCCGGGTACTGATCGTCGAGGACGATACGCTGGTAGCCGAGCTCGCGGCGGGCATGCTCGACGAGCTCGGGTTCGAGACGGTGGTGGCGCACAGCGCCAAGGAGGCTCTGGACCGCCTCGCGGGCGGAGAGAAGCCCAAGCTGATCTTTTCCGACATCGTGATGCCGGGCGGAATCAGCGGCATCGAGCTCGCCCGCAAGGTCCGCGACCGCTTCCCGGAGCTGCCCATCCTGCTGACCACCGGCTACAGCGAGCAGGTCGCGGGAACGCACGGCTTCCCAGTGCTTCAAAAGCCGTACGAACTGGATTCGCTCGCCGACGCCCTGGGCAAGATGCTCAAGCGTCACATCACGCTCAACTGAGCGAGTTGTTCACTCCTGCTTGACCCGCCGTCCGAAACGGCGCCTCATCGTTCCGGCCGGGAGACAAAGCCGCGGCACTCGGGGGAGAGAAGACATGCAGCAAGCCGTGTCGGCGCGGACTCCCGCGCATCTGTGGATCGTCGGAATCCTGTCGCTCTTGTGGAATTGCTTCGGATGCTACGACTATCTGATGACGAACCTGAAGAACGCAGCCTATCTGTCCCAATTCCCGCGTGACGCGCTCAGCTATTGGGAGAGCCTTCCGACCTGGCTGACGGCATTCTGGGCGATCGGCGTCTGGGGCGGGCTCGCGGGGTCGATCCTGCTGCTCATCCGCAGCCGCTATTCGGTCTGGGCTTTCGGCTTGTCCCTCGTCGGCGCAATCGTCGGCATCGGGTACCAGCTATTCATGACGACGATGCCGGCGAGCATGAAGGAAGGCATGATGGGCATCATCCCGTGGCTCGTCATCGTCATCGCCGCATTCCTCGCTTGGTACTCCTGGAGCGCCGAGAAGAAGGGCCTTCTCCGCTAAGGTCACCAGAGCGCTGCGGCGACGCGGCCCATCGTCATCGCTGTTGCGGCTTTGCCGCACTCGGGCGCCAAGTGGTGGCGGCGCGATCAGGCCGCTTGCACGCGTGTCAATAATGGCCACCATGTCTCCCCGAGGCTCGGGTACGCCACCCGGCCTGGGGAGGTAGTTTATGCTCAAGAGCAGTTTGCGCCGGGCGCTCGCATGCGCGTCGCTGATCACGATGGCCGCGGTTTCGACGCCGGCGGCGGCGCAGCAGATCGACCGCATCGTCGTCTTCGGCGATTCGTACGCGGATACGGGGAACGCGCTTCGGCTCGCGGGCATCGATCCGCTCACCACCCAGGTCTACACGACGGGTCGCTTTTCGGGCGGCACCAACTATGTCGATACGCTGAGCAATATCCTCCAGGTGCCGCAGTTCAACTTCGCGATCGGCGGCGCGCGAACCAACAACGGCAACCAGAGCGTCGGGCTGCCGGGATTGACGACCGAGGTTCAGCTTTTTGCATTAGGCGGCGGGACGCTCGGCTTCCCGGTCGTCGACACCACCCTCACTCGCAGCGACCTCGTCGCCGTTTCCATCGGCGGCAACGACGCGCGCTTCTATCAGCAATCCGGCGGGACGGTCGCGGGCGCCCCGGCCGCGGCAGCGACGGCGGTGACCAGCGCCCAGCAGAATTTGGACATCGTCATGGCGCACGGGCCGGCGACAATCAGCTTCCTCGCCGGCGACACCGGCCTGCTTCCGGAAATCGCAGGGAACCCCGCGGGAGCGCAGGTGCGCACGGCCTTCTCGACCGCCTTCAACAGCGGCATCCAGGGCGTGCTCGCCGGTTACGCGCAACAGGGATCGATCGTCCATTATCTCGACCTGACGGCAGTCCTGAACAACGTGCAGGCAAACCCCACGGCTTTCGGGATTACAAATGGGCTAGTCTGCCCAGCCTTCCCCAACCCGACCTGCGTCGTGGATGCGAGCGGTTATCTTTTCTACGGCGACCTGCTTCACCTGACGTCGAACGGCTTTGCCATCGTCGGGCAATATATCGCCGTCCAGCTCGATGCGCCGCTGACGCTGCAGGCGCCCTCCGACCTCGGGCTCGACACTGCACGCCAGTGGGGACGCACCCTGTCCAGCCGCGGCGACCTTTACGGGCGCGGCGCTGCGCCTGACGGCCTGCGCCTGTACATCGTCGGCGACGCCTTCTCGCGCGACGTCCCGCGCAGCGACGAGAATAACGACTTCGACATCCGCGGCACCGGCGCCACCATCGGCGCCGAATATGGCCTGTCGGCCGGAGTGGTCGGCATCGCCGGCAATTACAGCCGCCCGCGCGCGGAGTTCGGCAACCGCAGTGCGCGCGTCAGCGGCCGCAGCTGGCAGATCGGCGCCTACGGAAGCATCGACGTGAACGGCCTCTTCGGTCAGGCCTATCTCGGCTACGGACATGACCGGAACCGCATCCGCCGCGCCGGCGTGGTGGACGGCATGAGCGCTCACGCATCCGGCAACCACTGGTCCGCAGGTGCGAAGGGCGGCTATCTGATGCCGTTCCTCGGCATGAGCGCGGGACCGGTCGTTGCGCTCGATTATGCCCGCGCCAAGGTCGACGGCTACACCGAGAGCGGCGATCCAGCGCTGACCCTGTCAGTCGGCAGCCAGAGCCTCAAGGCGCTGACCGGGCAGGCGGGGCTCGAGGTTCGGGGCGATCTTTCCGGCTTCCATCCCTTCATCGACCTCACCGCCGAGCACGAGTTCAACGGCGACCATCGCCTGATCAGCTTCGCCCAGACCAGCGCGCCGGTGATCGTCAATCAATGGTCGGTCACGCGCGACAAGGAGACCTATGGGCGAATCGCCGGCGGCGCCTCGGCCGACGTCGGAAGCGGGATCAGCATCGACGCCTTCGGCACGACGACGCTCGGCCGCGATCACGGCCAAGAAATGGGCGGTCAGATCGGAGTGAAAGCGCGCTTCTAGCGCGACGGAATCATGTGCGTCCTGGCGTTCGCCTGGCGGCCGAATTCGCGATGGCGCCTCGTTGTCGCGGGCAATCGCGATGAGCTCCACGCGCGCCCGACGCAGCCGCTGGCTCGCTGGGACCAGCCGCCGCGTCTGCTGGCCGGCCGGGACCTCGTATCGGGTGGAACCTGGATGGGCGTTTCGGAAGAGGGACGCTTTGCGGTCGTCACGAACATCCGTGGCCACGGGGCCCCGAATGCCGATCTCGAATCCCGGGGTAGCCTGGTCGTTCGGCTGCTGACGGACTCTGCGTCCGAGCTGGATGCAGAGGTGGCAGCGCGTTTCAACCCGTTCAACGTCATCATCGCCGAAGGGGACCAAGCGAGCTTCTTCGCCAATCGGCCGGAGTTTCACCGCCGCTCGCTTGGACGCGGAGTCTACGGCCTGTCCAACGCGGATCTCGATGACCCTTGGCCCAAGACCCTCCGGCTGAAGTCGAGCCTGGAGGAATGGATCGCCGACGGCGGGGCGGGCGCGGCGGAGCTCCTCGACCTGCTGGCCGAAGGCCGGGACAGCCCGCTCGATTCGCTCGCGGAACCGGACCTTTCCCCGCTGTTCATGCGCAACGCCCAGTACGGCACCCGCTGCAGCACCGTCGTCCTCGTCGATTCGGCAGGGCATGGCACGATCGTCGAGCGCAGCTACTCCCCCGACGCTGCGATCACGGGCGAGACGGAGCTGAGCTTCCGCTGGCCGTCGTGATGCTTAGCCGCGGCGGCCGCCGAAGCGAGTCCGCTGCTGCTTCCCGAAGCGCCCTTTGCGCGTGCCGGGCTTGCCTTCGGTCGAGTGCCCAAGGGCACGAGGCGCGACGCGCTGGTCGTGCGGGATTCCGAGGTCGTCTTCCTCGAGCCGGCGGATCTCGTCGCGCAAGCGCGCGGCCTCCTCGAACTCGAGATCGGCGGCGGCCTTGCGCATTCGCTCCTCGAGGTCGGCGAGGTAGGCCTTGAGGTTGTGCCCGACGAGGTGCGGCCGCTCTTCATCGCCCGTGTCGACAATCACGCCGTCGCGGGTCGCGACATGGGCGATGATGTCGGCGACGTTGCGCTTGACGCTCTCCGGCGTGATGCCGTGCTCGGCATTATATTCGAGCTGCTTCTCGCGCCGTCGGTTGGTCTCCGCCAACGCGCGTTCGATAGAGCCGGTAACGGTATCGGCGTAGAGGATGACGCGCCCTTCGACGTTGCGCGCGGCGCGGCCGATGGTCTGGATCAGCGACGTTTCCGAGCGGAGGAAGCCTTCCTTGTCGGCGTCCAGAATCGCGACGAGGCCGCATTCCGGAATGTCGAGGCCTTCGCGCAGCAAGTTGATTCCGACCAGCACGTCGTAGACTCCGAGGCGGAGCTCACGGATCAGCTCGATGCGTTCGAGCGTCTCGACGTCCGAGTGCATGTAGCGGACCTTCAGGCCCGCTTCGTGAAGATACTCGGTCAAGTCCTCGGCCATCCGCTTGGTCAGCGTCGTGACCAATGTCCGGTAACCCTTGTGCGCCGTCTCCTTCGCCTCGTGGACGAGGTCGTCGACCTGGTCCTCGACGGGCTTGATCTCGACCGGAGGGTCGATGAGCCCGGTCGGGCGGATCACTTGTTCGGAAAAGACGCCGCCGGTCTCGTTCATCTCCCACGGGCCAGGCGTCGCGGAGACGAAGACCGATTGTGGACGCATCGCCTCCCATTCGTTGAAGCGCAGCGGGCGGTTGTCGATGCAGCTGGGAAGCCGGAAGCCGTACTCGGCGAGCGTGATCTTCCGGCGATGGTCGCCGCGCGCCATCGCGCCGATCTGCGGAACCGTCTGGTGGCTTTCGTCGATGAACAGCAGTGCGTTGTCGGGCAGATATTCGAACAGGGTCGGGGGGGGCTCACCCGGCAGGCGTCCGGTGAGAAAGCGCGAGTAATTCTCGATGCCCGCGCATGAGCCGGTGGCGGCGATCATCTCGAGGTCGAAGTTGGTGCGCTGCTCGAGCCGCTGCGCTTCGAGCAACCGCCCTTCCGCGGTCAGCTCCTTCAGGCGCTCGGCGAGCTCGTGCCGGATGGCCTCCATCGCCTGCTTCAGCGTCGGCCCGGGCGTCACATAGTGCGAGTTCGCATAGACCTTGATGCTTTCGAGGCTGGCGATGTTCTTGCCGGTCAGCGGATCGAACTCGGTGATGTCCTCAATCTCGTCCCCGAAGAAGGAAATGCGCCAGGCCATGTCCTCATAATGCGACGGGAAGATTTCGAGGCTGTCGCCGCGCACCCGGAAATTCCCGCGCGTGAACCCCTGGTCGTTGCGGCGATACTGTAGCGCGACGAGCTTGCGGATCACTTCGCGCTGGTCCTCGGCCGCGCCCTTCTTCAGGCTGAACGTCATCGCCGAATAGGTCTCGACCGATCCGATTCCGTAGAGGCAAGAAACCGAGGCGACGATGATCACGTCGTCGCGCTCCAGAAGCGACCGCGTCGCCGAGTGGCGCATTCGGTCGATCGCCTCGTTCACGCTCGACTCCTTTTCGATGTAGGTGTCGGTGCGCGGGACGTAGGCCTCGGGCTGGTAGTAATCGTAATAGCTGACGAAATACTCGACGGCATTTTCCGGGAAGAAGCTCTTGAACTCGCCGTAGAGCTGCGCGGCGAGGATCTTGTTCGGAGCCATCACCAAAGCAGGCCGCTGCAATGTCTCGATGACCTTGGCCATCGTGAAGGTCTTCCCCGAGCCGGTGACGCCCAGAAGCACCTGGCTCGCCTCGCCGTTGCGGGCGGCCTCGACCAGTTCGGCGATCGCCTGCGGCTGGTCGCCGGCGGGCTGGTAATCGGACACGATCCTGAACGACTTGCCGCCCTCCGCCTTGTCCGGACGCGCAGGCTTGTGCGGCTGGAAAGTCTCGCCGGTCTCAGGCTCGGCAAGCGAAGTGCGGATCTGAATGGCCATGGGTCGCCCAATATGGTCGCGGCAAAGGGCGAACTCAATGAAGCTGCGGCTGCTCCGGCTGGCCTTCGGAGCGTCGGCAAGCGCCTCGAGGTTGCCTAATGGAAGATGGGTCCATTCGGCGACGGCTTGTAACGTGGGCGAGCCAGGAGGTTGTCGTCGTCCTCTTCCTCGGGCCCATAATGCGCAACGTCGCGGCTATAGTCCGAGACCTTGCGGCCATGGATGGTCTTGAGCTGGCCGTCATCGAGCGAGATGACCTTCTTGTCCTGCAGCATGACCAGCTCTTCGGGCGCGAGATCGAAGCGCAATAGAGGCTCCATGCTGCCGTCGCGAGCGAGCCTCAGCGGCGAGGGCGAGTGATATTTGTCCATCGCGGCCTTCAGCTTCTTCTGGATCCGTGTTTCGACCTCGGCGTCGATTTCGTCCTGCGTCGCGCCAGGGCCGAGATCATTCATCACCTCCTGCGTGATCGCAGCTCCGTCGTGCGCCTTGATCCCGGCATAGGCGCTTTCGCGCACTTCCGACCGAATCCTTCCCTGGAGCGCCTCGATCTCCGTCCCGGAGATGCACAGCGCCTGATCGATCTGGTGGCCGCGAATGTAGACATAGGCCTGGAAGTAGGGGATTTTCGCGAGCACCAGCGGGCCCTCGGGATCCTCGAGCCGGGACTCGAACTCGTCCAGCGTCAGCGGCCAGAGCTCGGGCTCTTCGTCGGACGATTGCGCGAAGCTCCGCCGATGCGTGCCCGGCGCGAGCATCTGGCCGTCCGTTTTCACCTTCTCATAGTCCGCGATGAAGTAGCGCATTCCGCTCACGGCCCCATTCGAATCGCGCAATTCATCACGAATGAAGGTATCGAGCGGAGGCACGAGCTGACGTCCGACGAAGGCCTTTCCACACATCATGAAACCCTTGGCGTTGAACTCGGCCTGGGCGGGCTTGGTCACGACCTGGTGCACCGTTGCGTAAAAGGGGTCCCAGCGGCGTGTCGTGATGGGCAGCCGATCGGGGATCACGTCCGCCAGTGTGGCGTCAGCCTTTTTCTGGATGCTCCCTTCCTTCCAGATCGAGATGCCGATGCCGATGCCGAGCTCGACCAGGAACACCGCGCCCATGAAGATGAGCGCCGCGGCGCCTCCGAAGAGGATGAACATCAACATCGTCGCCCACAGGCCCATGAACTCGAACAAAGTGTCGAGGCTGATGTTGAAGTCGGTGTCCCAATCGAGGCTGCCGTCGGAAGCCAGCTTCGGCCGAAGGTCGACCGTCATGGTCACGTCCGTATTGGTGAGGTCGATCGGATCGATATATTCCGCATCGATCTGAATGCGCAGACCTCCCGGAACCAGCGGGATCTGACCGACGAATGCTCCGTTCAAATCCCCGAGGCGCTCGCTGTCCGGATTGAGCAATGACTTGCGCCACGCATGTTCGAAATTCCCTGGGCTGATTTCCACGGCGGTCGAAGAATAGATGTGCTTCGCCATGTCGCCGTACATGCCCGGCCGCGAGGCCATGGCCATGTCCTCTCCCTCGGGAAGGAAGTTGCGGGCCTGCGCGACCCCGCCACGCGGCGGGAGGAAGTCTTCTTCGGGATCGCCGTTGCGCATCCGGACATTGATGTAGATGCCAAGGCAGGCGGGATGGTCGTCGTCCGCCTCATGCCACTTGATGTCCAGCTCCTCCACCCGCTTGAACTTGCTCGCGCCGCCCATGTCGATGGTGCGGTCGACGGTCTCCTTGACCCTTGCGAGCAGCAGGGGCTTGGATACCGCATGGTCCGGCTCGTCCGGATACGCCTTGTCGAGGATCACCGACATCACCGATGATTCGATGTTCACGACCGAGATGGCCAGGCCGACCTTGAACAGCCCACCCGCATCGTCGGTCTCTTTGACCAGGTCGATCTTGGCGAACAGATCGAAGTCGACTGCTAGATAGTTCGGGCCTTTCACACCGATCATGCCGCGCACCCGGACGTTCGCGCCCAGCGGATGGCCGAACAGTATCTCGGTTTGAAAGGCCTCTTCATGCTCGGGCCGCGCGTTGCCGTCCTCGTCGGGCTGAGGATCGTACATGCGGGAAGTTTGGTCGATCATCGCAAGCTGGATGGTGGTGGTGTCGAACGTCGCCTCGCTCGGGATCGACCCGGCATCGAGCGCGGTGGCCAACACCATCTGCAAATAGCGTTCGCCGAGGAGGGCCTCGACGTCGAAGCCGCTGCGCACACGGGATTGCTTGACCTTGGCCATGAGGTCCTTTCCCGCCCGTTATGTATAACGGTATCAATATACGGAATTGGCCGCTGAAGCGCCAGAAAGCGGTCAGCTGACGCCTCTGCAACCGAAGGAAAGATGGAACAATGATGCGCTTCGGCATTCTCGCGCACAGCTCGGAAGGCGCAGCTCTCTGCTTCCTGACCTTCTGCCGCGAGGGCTTTCGCGGGCTCGGCCAGCACATGCACCCGGACGTGATGCTCGATTGCGCGGCGATGGGGCATGTGATGCCCGCTTGGGAGGCCGGCGATCATCCGGCGGTCCGGACATTTCTGGCCGAATCCGTCGAGCGGCTAGCGGACGGCGGATGTGACTTCTTCGCCTGCCCTGACAACACGGCCCACATCTCGCTCGAGCTGCCGGGGCCAGACCTCCCGCTGCCGGGCCTCAACATCGCGGATGTCGTCGCGGAACGTGCGGTGGAACTCGCAATGAGCCGTGTCGCCGTTCTCGGCACGCGCTTCACCATGGCGGGTCCGGTCTATCGCCGCGCCTTTTCCGCGCTGGGCATCGAACCGCGCTTCCCGAGCGACGCCGAGCGCTCGGACATCGACCGGATCATCTTCGACGAGCTGGTGGAGGGCGAGTTCACGCAGCCTTCGAGGCAGCGCTATTGCGAGATCATCGCCCGGCTGAAGGACGATGAGGAGTGCGACGGCGCCGCCCTGGTCTGCACCGAGATCCCGCTGCTCGTCACGCCCGATGTCTCCCCCTTGCCAACGCTGGACTCGACGCGGCTGCTCGCGCGCGCGGCTTTCGAGGTGTGCACCGGCAAGCGGCCCGTGCCGACCTGGAGGGGCGGCCCGATTGGCTGAGCAGGCCGCCGATGTTACGAAGAGGAAATAGGGGGGAATCGCCATGCGGAAAACCGCGATCATGTCCGTGATGCTGGCCCTGCTCGCCGGCTGCGACAAGGGCGGCGTCGAGATGAAGAACGCCTCGGTGAAGGACGTTGCCGAGACGATGCGCAAGGAAGGTCCCGACAAGTTCATCGATCCCGGCAAATGGCAGCAGAAGGTGACACTGGTCTCGATCGATGCCCCCGGCATGCCGAAGGAAGCGCGCGACGCGATGCAGCGGGCGATGAGCACGGCGCAGGTGAACGAGGTTTGCCTCTCCGAAAAGGACGCCAGGAGCCCGCGCGAGGATTTCTTCACCGGCAAGGACGAGAATTGCCGCTACGAGCATTTCAACTGGGGTAGCGGGAAGATCGACCTCAAGCTGATGTGCAGCCATCCCAACGCGCGCCAGGAGATGGCGCTCGCCGGGACCTACGCGCCCAAGAGCTATTCGATGACCATGACCATGGCCAACCAGGGCAAGACGCCGCAAGAGCAGATGAAGATGACCATGAAGGTCGATGCGAAGAACGTCGGCCAGTGCACGGCCAAGGGGTGACGTGAAGCAGGCGCGCCGCTAGCGCCGTTTCGATGGCGCGCATCCCGGTCCTCATCAATCGCGGCGGCGGCGCCGCGTCGAGAGACCCGAAAGTGGGCGAGAATGTCGCCAAGGCGCTGCGGGACGCCGGAGTGGACGGGGATGTCGAATCGATCGGCGGCGGGGACTGCGCGGTGCGGTGCGCCGCAATTGCCGAGCGCGGCGACAGGCTGGTGATCGTCGGCGGTGGCGACGGAACCGTCAGCGCGGCAGCTTCAGCGCTGGTCGGAACCGGGACGGTGCTCGGAATCCTGCCGCTCGGGACGCTCAATCATTTCGCGCGCGATCTCGGCATCCCGACGGAGCTCGGCGAGGCGGCGAAGCTGATTGCGGCAGGAGCCAGCCGCCGCGTCGACGTCGCCGAGATGAACGACCGCACCTTCATCAACAACAGCGCGATCGGGCTCTATCCGCTGATGGTGATCGACCGCGATCTGCAGCGGAGGCGGCTTGGCCGGAGCAAGAAGCTGGCGATGATCGTGGCCTCGGCGCGGACGCTGGCTCGCTTCGGCCACCAGCGGCTGACGCTCACCGTCAATGACGAGAAGGAGCGGGTGGACACGCCGCTACTATTCGTCGGCAACAACGATTATCGCCTCGACCTCGGGGCGCCGGGCCAGCGCGAGAGCCTCGAAGATGGGCAACTGTGCGTCATGGTGATGCGCAAGAAGACTCGCCGGGGGCTGATCGCGGCCAGCATCCGCGCCTTGTTCAACCGGACTCGCGACGACGACATGGAGAAGATCGACGGCGTCGAGCGGCTTCGCGTGGCGAGCGGCCGAAGCGTCATCCCGGTATCGCTCGACGGCGAGGTGCTCGGGGCCGCGCCGCCACTCGATTATCGCATCCGCAAGGGCGCGCTTCAGGTCATTGCTCCATAGGAGAAGGGAACCACCGCACCCCCAACCGTGTTCGCGGCAGTAGGGAAGATTGGGGGTGCTCTTGGCGACCCAGGCTCGACGAGGATTTTCGGACCGCACGCGGGCCCGTGGGACACGCGTCGCGGGGATCGCGATAATTCTCCTGAGCGTCGGTGCGGCATTCCTTCCTGCCGGCAAGAGCATCTCGTCGGACATGATCGGCGCCTTGCTCATCGCCGCCGGGCTGATCGAAATGATTGCGGGCGCGCTCCGCAGGGCCGTTCGGCCCTTCGCGATGGCCGCCGGAGGAGTGACCGCCCTTGCAGGTCTGCTGTTCGTCCTCGGGAACGAGACGCACTTCTTCCCGCGCGTGGTGCCGATAATCGCCTGGCTGCTCGTCCGCAGCCTGATCCTGATCGTCGGCAGCGGGGAATCCGCCGGCTCGGTGCGGAGATGGACGGCATTCTCGGCCGGCATGGACTTCCTCCTGGCCGTCCTGCTCATTGCGGGGCTTTCGATTTCGACCCTCGTGATCAGCCTGTTCGGCCCGACGCCGGAGCTGGTCGCGAGCTTCGCCTGGGTGCTGGCGGCGAGCTTCGTCGTGAACGGCCTGCTTCTGCTCGAAGTCGCGAGCTGCGCGGATGAATCGGCGAGTCGAACCGACAGCGCCTAGCCGCTCTGGATGGAAGCGCGGCGCTTCGGCATAAGTGCCGCCATGTTCGAAGGCCCCGCCAATCTTTCGGTCAATACGGTCGCCGAGATCGTTCGGCTGGCGGTCGCTCCGGTCTTCCTGCTGAGCGGAATCGGCGCGTTCCTCAACGTCTGCGCATCCCGCCTGTCGAGGATTGTCGAACGCTCGCGCGCCATCGAGCCGCTGCTGCTCGCGAGCCGCGGCGCCGAGCACGAACGCTGGCTCGGCGAGCTGCGGGTGCTCGACCGGCGCATGAGCCTGGTGAGCTGGGCAATCTCGCTCTCGGTTCTCTCGGCGATCCTGATTTGCGCGGTGGTCGTGCTCCTGTTCGGGGCGAGCCTCACCCGGCTTCACGTCGCGCCGACGATCGCCTGGCTGTTCATTGGCTCGATGATCGCGATCGGCCTCGGCTTCGCGGTCTTCCTGGTCGAGACCCGCGTCGGCTCGCGCGCCGTGCGCGTCCGCTCCGAGCTGCTCCAGCACAGCGTCGACGAAGCCTAGCTGGACGCGCCAACCGACGAGACGCATAGTCGCGGCACATCTGGGGGAGTCTGGCATGCGCATTTTGAGCTTTCGTCACTTTCTGGCTGCTTGGGCCGCGACACTCGGCATGACACCGGCGCTCGCCGCTCCGGCGGCCAAGGACGCTCCCAAAACGAAAGCGGTGCCGGTCGTCGTGGTTCCGGAAGCTAAGCCCGCCAAGAAATCGCCACCGAACTTCGAGGCGATGGTCGGCTTCGTCGACAAGCTGTTCCCGCCTCAGCCCGATCCCGATCCCGCGCGCCTCGCTTTGGCCCGAGACTCGGTACACGCGATGTGGCCCGACGGAGCTTACGGCAAGATGATGACCAGCTTCATGGGCGGTATGTTCGACCGCGCGATGCAGCTGAAGAAGTCCGACTTTGCGGAGCTCGGCGGGAAAGCGAAGCCGGTCAGTGCCGCAGCGCCGGCCAAGGACGTCTCGCTGCACGACGAGATCGCCGCCAAGGACCCCTATTTCGACAAGCGCATGGCAGCGATGCGCGAAGTCATGATTGAGGAGGTCGGCAAGGTCTCGGCGATCATCGATCCGCGGATGCGCGAGGGCATGGCACGGGCGATGGCGCGGCGCTTCGACGCTCAGCAGCTCGGCGACATCAACCGCTTCTTCGCGACCCCTAGCGGGCATGCGTTCGCCGGCCAGTACATGCAGCTGTGGATGGACCCCGACACGATCCGCGCGATTTTCGCGAGCATGCCCGAAATGATGAAGCTGATGCCGGAGCTGATGCAGAAGATGAAGGCGGCCGATCAAAAGTTTCCAAGGCCGCCCAAGCCCGCGGCCAAAGAGACGAAAGGGCCGGCCACGCCCGCGAAAGGCTAGCGCGCTCGCTCGACAAGCGGGGGAACCGCACCTATCGGCAGGCGCTCCACGAACGGGAGCCGCTTGAGCAATGAATCGCACCGACCCAGCCGCCAGCCACGTCCTCGACCGGGTGCTGGTCCTCGAGATGGTGCGGGTCACCGAGGCAGCCGCGATCGCCGCGTCGAAGTGGATCGGCCGCGGAGATAATGATGCCGCGGACGCCGCCGCGGTCGAAGCGATGCGCGCGGCGCTCAACGAGCTGCCGATGGACGGCACCGTCGTCATCGGCGAAGGCGAGCGCGACGAGGCGCCGATGCTCTACATCGGCGAGAAGGTCGGCTCATCGCAGGGCAGCGGGCCCAAGATCGACATCGCCCTCGATCCGCTCGAGGGGACGACGCTCACCGCCAATGCGGGGCCCAATGCCCTTGCCGTGCTGGCGATTGCAGAGAACGGCTGCCTGTTGAATGCGCCGGACGTCTACATGGACAAGCTTGCCGTCGGGCCAGGCTATCCCGAAGGCACGATCGATCTCGCACGTTCGCCTTCCGAGAATGTCCGCGCGATCGCCAAGGCGAAGGGCGTCGACGCGAGCGAGATCATCGCCTGCGTGCTCGACCGACCGCGCCACGAGGCCATCATCGCCGAGCTTCGAGCGCTCGGTTGCGGGATCAAGCTGATCCCTGATGGCGATGTTGCCGGCGTGATCGCGACTGCCGATCCCGAGACCGGCATCGACGTTTACATGGGCTCCGGCGGCGCACCCGAGGGGGTGCTGGCCGCGGCGGCGCTCCGCTGCGTCGGGGGGCAGATCCAGGGACGTTTGCTGTTCCGCAACGACGACGAGATCGCGCGCGCGCACCGCTGGGGAATCGAGGATCTCGACCGTATCTACGCGCTTCAGGACATGGCCAAGGGCGACTGCATCTTCGCTGCGACCGGAGTGACCGACGGCTCGCTGCTGAACGGCGTCCACAAGGGCAAGAGCTGCGTGACCACCGAAAGCGTGGTCATGCGCGCGAGCACCGGTACGATCCGCCGGGTATCCACAGAATATCACGACCTGAAGCACCGCGGACTCTAGACCACCGAATCGCCGAGTCCTACCTTCGCGCAATGGGGGTGGCGCTCAACATTGAACGGTCGGTCATGGGCCAGCCGTGGCGCTGGCGGCGGGAGCCCGACCCGTCGATGCCGATGGACACCTTGGTCGACGAGCTGCTGCTGGCGCGCGGGGTCGGGCGTGACGATCTGCCGCGGCACCGCGACCCCAGGATCCGCGACTTCCTGCCCGATCCCTCCTGCTTCCAGGACATGGACAAGGGGGCACGGCGGCTCGCCGACGCGATCCAGAAGGGCGAGACGATCGCGATCTTCGGCGACTACGATGTCGATGGAGCGACCAGCGCGGCGCTTCTGGTGCTGCTGCTGAGACGGCTCGGAGCTGAGCCGATCGTGTACATCCCCGACCGGCTGATGGAGGGCTATGGACCGTCGGGCAAAGCGCTGGTCGAGCTGAAGGAGCGCGGCGCAACCGTCGCGGTCTGCGTCGATTGCGGAGCCCAGGCGTTCGAGGCGCTCGAACAGGCGGCGGCGGCCGGACTCGACGTGATCGTCGTCGACCACCACCAGTGCGCGACCCTGCTCCCGCTGGCCCATGCCTTGATCAATCCCAACCGGCTCGACGAGAGTGAGGATGGAGCCACGCACGGCCACCTCGCCGCCGTCGGGATGGCGTTCCTGCTCGGCGTCGCGCTGCTGCGAGAGCTTCGGGGCCGCGGCTTTTTCGAGGCGCTCGCCGAACCGAAGATCATCGACCTGCTCGACCTGGTGGCGCTGGGCACGGTCGCCGACGTAGCGAAGCTCAGGAGCCTCAACCGCGCTTTCGTCACGCAGGGTTTGAGGGTGATGGCGGCACGTCAGAACGTCGGTCTCTCTGCACTCGCCGAAGTCGCGCGGCTGGTGAAGCCGCCATCCTGCCGCGACCTCGGCTTTGCGCTCGGTCCACGCATCAACGCGGGCGGGCGCGTGGGCAAATCCGACCTCGGTGTCCGGCTCCTGACCTGTACCGATCCCGAGGAAGCGCGGACGATCGCCGCCGAGCTCGACCGGCACAACGAGGAACGGCGAGCGATCGAGATGCTCGTCTCCGAGCAGGCCGAGGAGCAGGCGGCCGAGCTGAACGGTGCGCCGGTGCTGACGGTCATGAGCACCGGCTGGCACCCCGGGGTGATCGGCATTGTCGCGGGACGCATCAAGGAGCGCTTCGGACGGCCTGCAATCGTCATTGCGGAGGCCGAGGACGGGACGGGCAAAGGCTCCGGCCGCTCCATTTCCGGCGTGGACCTTGGCGCTGCGGTGCTCGCCGCGAAGGACAGCGGCCTGCTCGTCGCGGGCGGCGGTCACGCGATGGCGGCTGGCCTGACCATCGCTCCGGGAAGGCTCGAGCCGTTCCGCCAATTCATCAGCGAGCGGCTCGCGGTGGACGTGGAAAAGGCGCTGGGCGACCGGGCACTGCTGCTCGACGCGCTCCTCGCACCGGGGGGAGTCGCCGGTCATCTCTGCGACGCGCTGGATTCAGCAGGGCCTTATGGCGCCGGATGGCCGAGCCCGCGTGTAGCGGCTGGGCCGGCTCGCCTGCTCCGCACCGGAATCGTCGGCGAAGGTCACGTTCGGGGGCTCGCCTGCGGCGATGACGGCAAGAGCTTCAAATGGATCGCTTTCCGTTCCGCCGCGACCGATCTCGGTCAGGCGCTCCTGTCTTCGCCGGCAGACAAGCGCTGGTGGCTGGCCGGCACCATCAAGCGCGACGAGTGGAACGGCGGCAATGCAGCCGAGATGCACGTTGAGGACGCGGCGCTTGCTTGACGCTTTTGGACCCCTCGCCTAACGCGCTCACCGCTTCTTTGGAGCGGCCCCATCGTCTAGCGGTCTAGGACGTCGCCCTTTCACGGCGAAAACACGGGTTCGAGTCCCGTTGGGGTCACCATTCTCCTTAGCAATTTGATTCCTGGGGTGGTGCGTGGCACCGGCCGGGAGATGGCTGAGAAACCTCCAGCACAGCGCACCTGGGGAGGCCGGTTTGAGACCAAGCCCGCCAAGCTGATGACGCGCATCAATGCTTCGATCCGCTTCGACAAGCGCCTGTGGCGGGAGGACGTTGCCGCCTCGAAAGCGCATGCGGCGATGCTTCGGGACCAGAAGATCATCGGCGAGGAAGACGCCGAAGCCATCCTCAAAGGGCTCGACCAGATCGCGGCCGAATTCGAACGCGACGGTGTTCCCGAGCGTGTCGAGCTCGAAGACATTCACATGACCGTCGAGCATCGCCTCACCGAGCTGATCGGCGACTCGGCGGGGAGGCTGCACACCGCGCGCTCACGCAACGACCAGGTCGCAACCGATTTTCGGCTGTGGGTGCGGAATGCCTGTGATGAGGCCCTGGAGGCCATTCGCGAATTGCAACGCGTTCTGGTTCGGCGCGCCGATGAGCATGCCGAAAGCATCACACCGGGCTTTACGCACCTGCAAGTCGCCCAGCCGGTGACGCTCGGTCATCATTTGATGGCTTATTATGAAATGCTGCGGCGGGATGTCTCGCGTTTCACCGATGCGCGGGAGAGGATGAATGAAAGTCCGCTCGGCTCAGCGGCGCTCGCCGGGACTGGTTTCGCAGTCGACCGGGAGGCAATTGCACAAACGCTCGGGTTTGAGCGGCCGACCGCGAACAGCCTCGACAGCGTCTCGGATCGCGATTTCGCACTCGATTTTCTTGCCGCTGCAGCCTTCTGCAGCCTGCACCTTTCGCGCCTGGCCGAGGAACTCATCATCTGGGCGAGCCCCCAGTTCGGGTTCGTGAAGCTGTCGGACGAATTTGCCACCGGCTCGTCGATCATGCCGCAGAAGCGCAACCCGGACGCGGCGGAGCTGGTGCGGGGGCACAGCGGCCGGATCATCGGCGCGCTGACCTCGCTGATGGTGACGATGAAGGGCCTACCGCTCGCTTATTCCAAGGACATGCAGGACGATAAGGAGCCGGTATTCGAGGCGCGCGACCTGCTGATGCTGTCGCTGCAAGCGCTCGCCGGCATGGTCGAGACGGTCGAGTTCGTGCCGGGGCGAATGCGCGCTGCGGCGGCGCAGGGTTTCTCGACCGCAACCGACCTCGCCGACTGGTTGGTGCGCGAAGCCGACGTGCCGTTCCGCGAGGCGCACCACATCGCCGGCCGCGCAGTGAGGGCGGCCGAGGAAGCGGTCTGCGACCTCGCAGACCTATCGCTCGACGTCCTCAACCACATCGACGGTCGTATGGACGAGCGCGTCTACGACGTGCTCAGCGTCGAGGCGTCGGTGCGCAGCCGCACGAGCTATGGCGGAACGGCTCCCGAGCGCGTGCGCGAACAGATCGCGAAGGCGAAGGAAGCGCTAGGACTTTAACCGGCGGTTCCGCTGAGCGATCGTGCGCAGACGCAGCGCGTTCAGCCTAATGAAGCCCGCCGCATCGCGCTGGTCGTACCTGCCGCTGCCTTCCTCAAACGTCACCAGGTCCTGATCGTATAGCGAGTGCTCGCTCTCGCGGCCGATCACCGTCGCATTGCCCTTGTAGAGCTTCACGCGCACGCGGCCGGACACATGCTCCTGACTCTTGTCGATCGCGGCCTGAAGCATCTCGCGCTCCGGCGCGAACCAGAAGCCGTTGTAGATCAGGCTGGCGTAGCGCGGCATCAGCTCGTCCTTGAGGTGCATCGCGCCGCCGTCGAGCGTGATGCTCTCGATTCCGCGATGCGCAGCAAGCAGGATCGTGCCGCCCGGCGTCTCGTAAACGCCGCGCGATTTCATTCCGACGAAGCGGTTCTCGACGAGGTCGAGACGGCCGATGCCGTTGTCCTGGCCGAGCTGGTTGAGCGTCGTCAGGAGCGCGGCCGGCGAAAGGCGCTTGCCATCGATTGCGACAGGGTCGCCCTTCTCGAAATCGATGCTGATGACCGTCGGCTTGTCCGGCGCATGCTCGGGCGAGATCGTGCGCTGGTGCACATACTCCGGCGCGTCGGCTGCCGGGTCCTCCAGCACTTTCCCTTCCGACGACGAATGCAACAGGTTGGCGTCGATCGAGAAAGGCGCCTCTCCGCGCTTGTCCTTGGCGATTGGGATCTGGTGCTTCTCGGCGAAGTCGAGCAGCGCCTCGCGGCTGGTGAACTCCCATTCGCGCCACGGCGCGATGACCTTGATGTCGGGCTCCAGCGCGTAATAGCCGAGCTCGAAGCGGACCTGATCGTTGCCCTTGCCGGTTGCGCCGTGACAGACGGCGTCGGCGCCCACGATCCGCGCAATCTCGATCTGGCGCTTGGCGATCAGCGGCCGGGCGATCGACGTGCCGAGCAGGTAATCGCCCTCGTATTCCGTGTTCGCGCGGAACATCGGGAAGACGAAGTCGCGGACGAACTCCTCGCGAAGATCCTCGATGAAGATGTTCTCGGGCCGCACGCCGAACATCTCCGCCTTGCGCCGCGCCGGCTCGACCTCCTCGCCCTGGCCGAGGTCGGCAGTGAAGGTCACGACCTCTGCGTCATATTCGGTCTGCAGCCACTTCAGGATGATGGAAGTGTCGAGCCCGCCCGAATAAGCGAGGACGATCTTCATCTTCTTTTTCGTCATCAGTTCTTTTCCAACATCCAAAGCACGGCGCACGCCGTATGCATCCGCTTCTCCGCCTGACGCCAGATCGCCGAGGCACGCGCCGTCGATCAGCTCACTTGCGCGCGAGCTTCTTGCGGGCCCGCAGTACGGCTAGTACGCGCCCCGCAGCTCGACCCAGCCGACGACCATTGTCACGGCCAACGCAACCATGCTGGCAGCCAGAGCGAGCGCGGCGGAAATGCCTTTCGATCGTGCATAAGCCAGCGTGATTCCGAGCTTGACCGTCATGTTCGCAAGCACCGTCCCCGCGAGCGCGAGCGCGGCGAGGGGCGCACCGATCGCCTTGGGATCGAGACCGCCAAGCGTGATGATCGCCGTATCCACGTCCATCGTGCCGGTGATGAGCAGCAAGGTGGCAAGGCCTTGCTCGCCGAAACGTCCGGCGGCCCAGCGCGCAGCGACGGCCGCGATGGCAACGAAGGCCAGGAAACCCAGCGCCGGAAGAATCGCGATGGGGTTGCCCGGCGGCGACGGGGCATCGCAACTGGGTGCCTTGCGGTAGAGCCAGAAACCGGCGGCCCAGGCGCCGAGGAGCGCGGGCAGCATCAGCATCGCGAAATCCCACAGCACGCGGGTCGCGAGGAGGCCGACGAGCAGGATCACCCGGACGTACATGACCGCCGTTGCGAGGGCGATGCCGGCCGGTTCGGCTCCGCCGCGCTCCTCGCTTCCGAGCCGCTGGGCCAGCGACTGCGTGACCGCCGTCGAACTGTAGGCGCCGCCGATCAGCGCCGTGGCGATGGTTCCGTGCCGCTCGCCGAAGATGCGGTTGGCGACGTAGCCGAGGAACGAAAAGCCCGTGACCAGCACCACGACCAGCCACAGCTTCTGCGGGTTCCACGCCCCGAGCGGTCCGTAGTGGCCACTCGGAAGGAACGGGAGGATCGCCCCGGCGATGATGGCGTAGCGGGCGAGCGCCTTGACGTCCTGCTCGTCGAGCTTGTCGACGAAGCCGTGGAGCTCGGTCCTCAGCGCAAGGAACGCGACGGCGACTGCCGCACTCGCGATCCCCAGCGCGGGCTCCCCGCTTCCGGCCAGAAAGCCGATGCCGATCGTCGCCAGCGCCGCGACCGCGCTCGTCGAATCGCGCTTGGCGCGGAGTTCCGGCGCATAAGCCAGCGTCATGAGAGCGGTTATGCCGAGCACGATCGCTGCCGACGCGAACGGCGAGCCGCGCGCTCCGATCAGCCCGGCGACCCCGCTGCCCAGGCCGAGCATCGAGAAAGTGCGGACGCCCGCGACGCGAGTCCCCGGCTTCTGGTCCTTCAGCTTCCAGCCGCGCTCGATCCCGATCAGCACGCCTGACACGAGCGCCGTCGCAAGCGAAAGCGCCTGCCAGTACCAGCCGCCGGTCAGATCGAGCTCCGCAGGCTAGATCGAGAGCCCGGGATCGCCTTCGAGAACCTGCTGCGTGAGTTGCGGCCGGTCCTCCGGGCCCCACAACTTGGCGGTGTGCACGACGCGATAGCGCAGCGGCCCGCCGTCGGGGCTCTCGCTGCGCGAGATCGGACGCGGAATGCAGACGAACTCCGTTCGCATTTCGTCACCGGTGAGCCGAACCGTCGCATAGCCGTGCCCGCCAGCATCGACGAATTCGAGGTGCGGGGAAAGGTCCGGATTGGAAACGGCGTGCGCGCGATTCAAGTCGAAGCTCTTCGCATATTCGAGGACCGACCGGACGCCGTGCTTCACGAGCATATTGTAGGTCCAGTCGGGCTTTGCCGAGCCCGGACGATCGACCAGGTACAACTGCCGCAAGGGAAACTTGTTGGGCGGTCGGTGTTCGAGAGCTTCCATCGCACCCGGGCTCACCAGCGAAGCGCCAACGAAGCTCAATCCCACGGGTTCGTACTTTGCGGGCGGAAGCTGCGCCGCAGCATAACCCGCCCAGAAGCTGTGGCGATCGCCTGAAAGGATCGCAAAACCGGTGATGTTCGCGTCGCGGACCAGGTCGTAGATTTCGGCGCGCTCCATCCACGCGCACCCATAATCGTTAGGGCTGAGATTGGCGAAGCCAGCGGGCCACGGCTTGGGGAAGAAGCCGGCGGGGAGGTTCTGCGGGTCGACGCGCTCATCGAGTGCGCCCTGGGAATTGCCCCAAATCTTCCACGTTGCGGTCGCCCGCTTCAGCTGATTCTTGAACCACGCCTTCTGCTCGGCGCCGAGAATGGTCTGCGGTGGCGCGTCCTTCTGCGGATTTGGGATGCGGGCCTCTCCGAACGCTAGTTCGGCGGGCGGGCTTCCGCCATTGAAGGCGCGGCCCCCGTCGAGGATCTGCTGCAAGTCTTCGGGGAACCAACCATCATAGGCTCCCCAATCGCCCAGCTTGCCGAGCGAATCGTCGCTGAACGGGTCGGGCCCGTGGAAACTGTGTTGGTCGGTAATGATGAGATCGAGGTGCTTGCCGTAGCGGAGCGCGCGATAGGCCTTAAGACTGTTGATCGCGATGAGGTTGTTGGGCTCCTGCCCGAGCCCGTTCTCGTCCCACTTCTCGATCGCGACATTCTTGACCGCCGGGGCATCGAACCGCTCGAGCGTCCCGCTCGGGGCGGTGACGCGCGCTGGAATATATTCGAACCAGGCCTGGTTCGCTGCGACCTTGATGGTCTGCCCGGGCCGCGGCGGGCCCCCTGCCTGCTGGATGCTCTGCCAGCCCTGCCACGAGAATTCGTGATTGTCCCACATAGCGACGAACGGCCAGCGGGCGCGGGCATCCTGCAGGTCCGGATCTGCGAGATAGCCTTTGTAGACTACACGATACCCGTCGAGCGTCAGCGGGAAATGGAAGTTGCTGATCTTGCCGCCGTCGGGAATGCGGCCGACATCATAGACGATGCGGTCGTAGCGCGATTTCACCTCATCCGGATATTCGACGACTTCGTAGATGAAATCGCCAAGATGGAGGACGAAGCCGAGCTGCTCGGCGCGCGGCGCACGCTCGTCCTCGAAGATCATCCGGCGATAGGCGTTGAGCTTGCCTTCGTTGACGCTCTGGCAGCTGACGAAGGCGAAGTTCACCGGCCGCGGATCGCTGGCCGTGGGTGCAGTGATCGTTCGGCCGATGCGGCTGCCGTTCCCATCGGCGTCGGTGAACCGGTACCAATAGACGTGCGCCGGCTTCAGGCGGCCGACCAGCACGCGCGTAGTCCAGTCGGAAGATGGTGAAACGGGCGCGGTTGCTTGGGCAACGACCCGGCTGAAAGCCTCGTCTTCGGCGACCTCGACGGTGAGCATGTGGCGTGCACCATCGGGGAACGGGCGGCGAGTCCAGAGTATGACGCTACTCGAATCGGGATCGCCTGACGCGACGCCCTCGGGATAGAGCTCCCGGCGCTCCCGCCATTGGGTGCGCGAGGCCCTGGCCGGACCGCCCCACGCGAGCGAGGCGCCCAGCGCCGCCGCCAGTCGAACGAACTCGCGGCGGCTGGGCGTCATGATTTATCCTCTCGTCAATCTCTCCGCATGCCAGGCCAGATGATCCGCCATGAACGTCGAGATGAAATAATAACTGTGGTCGTACCCCGGCTGAATGCGCAGCTTCAGCGGAATGCCGGCCGCCTCACATGCTCGTTCGAGGAGCTCGGGCCGCAATTCTTTTTCGATGAACGGGTCCGCATCGCCGACGTCGACGAGAAGCTCGGGCACGCGCGCACCATCCTCGATCAGCGCCACGGCATCATGCTTGCGCCAACTCGCCGGATCCTCGCCGAGATAGCCGGTAAGCGCCTTCTGTCCCCACGGGACCTGACCCGGCGCGACAATCGGCGCGAAGGCCGAGACGCTACGGAAGCGATCCGAAAAGTTGAGCGCGACCGTCAGCGCGCCATGCCCGCCCATCGAATGACCGGTGATCGCCTGCCGATCCATGTCGACCGGGAACTCCGCCGCGGCGAGCGCCGGAAGCTCCTCCGTCACATAAGTCCACATGCCAAAATGCCCGGCCCAAGGCTCCTGCGTCGCATCGACATAGAAGCCGGCCCCCTTGCCGAAATCATAGCCTTCGGAATCCGGCACCTCGTCGCCCCGTGGGCTCGTGTCCGGCGCGACGAAGATGAGACCCAGCTCGGCGCAGGCGGCACGATACTCGCCCTTCTCGGTGACGTTCGCGTGGGTGCAGGTGAGGCCGGACAAATACCAGACGACCGGCAGCTTGCCGCCGCTTTCCGCGTGGGGCGGCAAGTAGATCGAGAAAGTCATGTCGGTCGAGGTCGCGCTCGACCAATGCTTCACGACCAGCTGCCGGCCCCCGTACGCCTTGTTCTCGGAAACGATTTCCATGCTCACTGTTCAGGGCGATGCAGGCAGCAGATCTTGTTGCCGTCGGGATCGCGCAGATAGGCGAGGTACAGCTTGCCGTAGGCGTTCTCGCGATAGCCCGGCGGATCCTCGATCGACGTTCCGCCGGCTTCGACGCCGCGGCGATGCCAGGCATCCACCTCTTCCGGGCTGTCGAGATTGAAGCCGATGGTCCCCCCGTTCGAATGGGTTGCCGGCCGGCCGTCGATCGGCTTGCTGATCATGAACACCGAGCCGTTACGCCGATAGGCAACACGGCCCTTGTCGTCGGTCCTGCCTTCTTTCCCGAACAGGGAATCGTAGAATTTCTTCGATCGCTCGACGTCGTTCGATCCGACCATCACGTGGCTGAACATGAGTGTCTCCTTAAAGCTCCACGGCCTCAGTTGCGGTTGTCTTGTCGCCAGTGTTCGGCGTGTCGTTCGGGTCGATCAGCAGCAACTTGACCTCGCCGCGGCGGGCTGCGGGCCGGTGCTCCGTTCCGCGCGGAACGATCAGCAGCTCGCCGGGCTTCACCGTCACGGTGCGATCGCGGAAATCCATGTCGAACTCGCCTTCCAGGATCAGGAACAGCTCGTCCGTATCGTCATGCTTGTGCCAGACGAACTCTCCGTCCGTCTTCACGAGCCGCACTTCATTGTCGTTGTAGCGGGCGACGATCTTCGGCGCCCAATGCTCCGAGAAGGCGCCGAGCTTCTCAGCGAGATTGACGTGTTCGGGAGCGCGTACGTCGGACATGTGAGATCTCCTTCATCACTCCCCTCCAGCCCACGACTCCATCAATAGACGACGACCGAGCGGATGCTTTCACCCGCATGCATCAGGTCGAAGCCCTTGTTGATGTCCTCGAGCTTCAGCGTGTGGGTGATCATCGGATCGATCGCGATCTTCCCGTCCATGTACCAGTCGACGATCTTCGGGACGTCCGTGCGCCCCTTGGCTCCGCCGAACGCAGTGCCGCGCCAGTTGCGGCCGGTGACGAGCTGGAACGGGCGCGTCGCGATCTCCTTCCCCGCCTCGGCGACGCCGATGACGACGCTCGTGCCCCAGCCGCGGTGGCAGCATTCGAGCGCGGTGCGCATCACCTCCGTGTTGCCGGTCGCGTCGAACGTATAGTCGGCCCCGCCGTCGGTCATCTCGACGATCCTGGCGACGATGTCCTCGCGCGACATGCCTTTGCTGTTGAGGAAGTCGGTCATCCCGAACTTGCGGCCCCATTCCTCGCGGTCAGGGTTGATGTCGACGCCGACGATCTTGTTCGCGCCGACCAGCCTGGCGCCCTGGATGACGTTGAGGCCGATGCCGCCGAGGCCGAACACGACGACGTTGGCGCCGGGCTCGACCTTGGCGGTCTTCACGACCGCACCGACGCCGGTGGTCACTCCGCAGCCGACGTAGCAGCTGGTCTTGAACGGCGCGTCCTCGCGGATCTTGGCGACCGCAATCTCGGGCAGGACGGTGAAGTTCGAGAAGGTCGAGCAGCCCATGTAATGGTAGATGGTCTCGCCCTTGTAGCTGAAGCGGCTGGTCCCATCGGGCATCAGGCCCTTGCCCTGGGTCGCTCTGATGGCCGTACAGAGGTTGGTCTTGCCGCTGAGGCACGACTTACACTGGCGGCATTCCGGTGTGTACAAGGGGATGACATGGTCGCCCGGCTTCACGCTGGAGACGCCCGGTCCCACCTCGCGCACGATTCCCGCGCCCTCATGGCCGAGGATCGACGGGAAGATGCCTTCCGAGTCGAGGCCGTCCAGCGTGTAGGCGTCGGTGTGGCAGATCCCTGTCGCCATGATCTCGACCAGCACCTCCCCCTGCTTGGGCCCTTCGAGATCGAGCTCGACGATCTCGAGCGGTTTCTTGGCTTCGAAGGCGACGGCGGCGCGGGTCTTCATCGACAAGTCTCCAATGCTGTTGCGGCGCCTATGCCTTGAGGAAGCGCCGTATCCAAGCCGCGACCCGCGGGCTGTCGTTCGGATTGTCGAGTGACGCGATCGCCGCGCCGGGATCGGGCACGATGTCGTAGCGCTGCTCAATCAGCGCCTTCGCAAAATTGGGCGAGAATTCAGGATGAAACTGGAAGGAGATTGCAGGACGATCGGTCCACGCCAGGCCGGCATAAGGCGTGAATGCGGACTCGATGACCACGTGCGTGTTCGGCGGCTGAACCACAACCTGGTCCTGATGTGAGGCCGGAGCGGCAATGGTCATCTCGCCATCCATCCACGGCTCCCTGCGCGCGATCGCATAGTCGTGCAGTCCGGCGCCCCAGCCCCTGTCCGATTTCTCGACGTGGCCGCCGAGCGCCTCTGCCATCACCTGATGGCCGAAGCAGATGCCGACCATCTTCCTACCGTTGGCCGAGCGGATGAAGTCCTGCAGCGGCTCGATCCACGGCAGCGGGTCATAGACGCCGGCCGGCGAGCCGGTGATGAGATACGCCGCATAGCCATTGGGATTTTGCGGCAGCTCGCCCGCTTGGACATCAAAGCTTTCGACCTCGAATTCGGGTCCGAGCATCTCGGCAAACATCGAAGGATAGTCGCCGAATTCGCTGGCAAGGTCGCCCGGCGGACGGCCGGTCTCGAGGATGGCAAGCTTCATGCCGCCGCGCCTTGCCACCGTCATTGGCATCGGCCAATGCCGAATCGATGGGCAGCAGCCTCCAAGGGCGCCATGCGCTGATCACTGGCGGCGGAACCGGGATCGGAGCCGCGGCCGCCGAGCACCTCAATGCCGAGGGCGCAATGCTGTCGCTGCTCGGGCGGCGGATGGAGCCGCTGAAGGCCGTCGCCGAAGGCGTCGGCGGCACGGCCATCCAGTGTGACGTCACCGATCCCGAGCGAGTCCGGGCGGCGTTCGACGAAGCACGCTCGGCGAACGGGCCGATCGAACTGCTCGTCGTCAATGCCGGGATTGCCGAGAGCGCTCCGTTCCACAAGATGACCCGCGAAGGCTGGGACCGGATCATCGGAACGAACCTCACGGCCGCATTCGAATGTACGCGCGCCGCGATCGGCGATCTGCTCAAGAGCGACAATGGCCGCCTGGTTTTCGTGGCGTCGGTCGCGTCCCTCCGGGGTGTGCCTTACGCCGCCCACTACGCTGCCTCGAAGCATGGATTGCTCGGCCTGATGCGCTCGCTCGCCGCCGAATATGCGAAGACCAATCTGACGGTGAACGCGGTGTGCCCCGGCTATGTCGATACGCCGATGACCGACCAATCGGTCGCGCGCGTATCGGAGATCACTGGGCGCAGCGAAGGCGATGCCCGCTCAGCCATCACGAACATGAATGCAAGCGGGCGCCTGGTCGATCCGCAGGCGATCGGCAACGTCATCGCCATGCTCTGCCTGCCCTTGAGCCGCGACATCAACGGAGCGGCGATCACGCTCGACGGAGGCACGAGCGCGTGAGCTTCAGCCCGGCGAGTTTCCACCCGGAGCACTTCCTGTGGGAATTCGAAGACGGCATCGCGACGGTCACCCTCAACCGCCCCGAACGCAAGAACCCGCTGACGTTCGAAAGCTACGATGAGCTGCGCGACACCTTCTACGCGCTCAAGCAGGCGCGCGAGGTCAAGGTGGTCGTGATTCGCGGCGCCGGCGGCAATTTTTGCTCCGGCGGCGACGTGCATGAGATCATCGGCCCGCTGACCCGGATGGACTGCGACGGGTTGCTGGGTTTCACGCGCATGACCGGCGACCTCATCAGGGCGATGCGCTCTTGCCCGCAGCCGATCGTCGCCGCCGTCGAGGGCGTTTGCGCCGGAGCGGGTGCCATCATGGCGATGGCGAGCGACATAAGGTTCGCCGCGCCGGGCGCGAAGACGGCCTTTCTGTTCACCCGCGTCGGCCTGTCGGGCGCAGACATGGGAGCGTGCGCGATCCTGCCGCGCCTGATCGGTCACGGACGCGCCGCGGAGCTGCTGTTCACGGGCCGGAACATGACGGCCGAGGAAGGCTTCGCCTGGGGTTTCTACAACCGCCTGGTTGCGGACGTGCACGGAGAAGCCCGTGCGCTTGCGGCCGAGCTCGCCAGCGGCCCGTCGATCGCGCACGCCGTCACCAAGCGCCAGCTCGACGCGGAGTGGAACGTGACCATCGACGAAGCGCTCGAGATGGAGGCGCGGGCGCAGGCGCATTGCATGGACACCGGCGATTTCAAGCGCGCCTACGAAGCCTTCTCGAACAAGCAGAAGCCGGTGTTCGAGGGCAATTGATGGCCGACAAGAGCTTCCTCTCCTGGCCCTTCTTCGAGGCCCGGCACCGGGAGCTGGCGGGCAGCCTGCAGAAGTGGTGCGAGGAGCACTTGCACGGACGCGGCAACGATCTCGACGTCTACTGTCGGCGTTTGGTTGCCGCGCTGGGCGGCGCAGGTTTCCTGAAGCTCGCCGTCGCGGACGCCAAGAACCGGCCGGACGTCCGCAGCCTTGCGATCGCGCGCGAGACACTCGCCTATCACAGCTCGCTCGCCGATTTCGCGTTCGCGATGCAGGGACTCGGCTCCGGCGCGATCTCGCTGTTCGGCACCGTCGAACAGAAGCGGGAATGGCTGCCGAAGGTCGCCAGCGGGGAGGCGATCGCCGCCTTCGCAATGACCGAGCCCGAATGCGGTTCGGACGCGGCGAACATTTCCACTTCCGCCATGCGCGACGGCAACGAATGGGTGCTGGTCGGCGAGAAGAGCTACATCTCGAACGGCGGCATCGCAGATTTCTACGTGACCTTCGCCCGCACCGGCGAAGGTGAAGGCGCACGTGGGCTGTCGGCATTCATCGTCCCTGCGGATGCCGTTGAGGTTGCAGAACGCATCGAAGTGATCGCACCGCACCCGCTCGCGCGGCTGAAGTATGACAAGGTGCGGATCCCGGCGGACGCCATCATCGGAGAGCCCGGCGAGGGCTTTCGCATCGGGATGGAGACGCTGAACCTTTTTCGAGTGACGGTCGGAGCGGCTGCGCTCGGGTTTGCACGACGCGCGCTCGATGAGGCTTTGAGCTTCGCCCGCAACCGGCGGCTCGGCACTGCGACACTCGCCGACAATGCGGTGACGCAGGAGAAGCTCGCCGACATGGCCTTGCTCAATGACGCTTCGGCGCTGCTGATCTACCGCGCCGCTTGGCAGCAGGATGTCGGCGGGACGGACAATCGCCGCGCAGCGGCCATGGCCAAGCTCCACGCCACCGAATCCGCGCAGCAGGTCGTCGACTCGGCGGTGCAGATGCACGGCGGCGCTGGCGTCACTCGCGGGGTGAAGGTCGAAGAGCTGTACCGCGACATCCGCGCGCTTCGCATCTACGAAGGCGCGAGCGAAGTGCAGCGACAAATCATCGCGCGCGACTTGCTCAAGGGGGCCTGAGCCATGAAGATCCTCCAACCGCCCGGCTGGCCGAGGCCGAAGGGCTATTCCAACGGCATCAGCGCAAAGGGCCGGATGATTTTCACGGCCGGCGTCGTCGGCTGGGACGAGAATGAGAGCTTCCCGGAATATACGCTCCACGGCCAGTTCGGCCGGGCACTGATGAACACGCTGGAGATCCTCGCTCAGGACGGCGCGGGCGCGGAGCATATCGTGCGCATGACCTGCTACGTAACCGACCGGCACGAATATATGGTTTCGCGGGACGAGATCGGCGCGGCGTGGCGCGAGGTCATGGGCGCGAATTATCCGGCGATGGCGCTGATCGAGGTGAAGGGTTTGGTGGAGAGCGCGGCCAAGGTCGAGATCGAAACGACGGCGGTGGTGCCCGATTGAGCTACGACTCCTTCGTTCGCGACCGCCTGCCTCCGCCGGAGCTGCTTCCGGAATTCCGCTTCGACCTGCCTGAACTGCAATATCCCGATCGGCTGAATGCGGCGGCGGAGCTGCTGAAGGGAGGCTCACCCGAGGCGCTGGCGGTCGTCAACGACCACGGCCGGTGGAGCTACGCGGACCTCGACGATTTCAGCGGCCGTATCGCGCGGCTGCTGGTCGACGAGCATCGGCTGGTCCCCGGTAATCGCGTCCTGCTGCGCGGGCCGAATGGCTACACCATGTTCGCGGCTTGGCTCGGCGTGCTCAAAGCCGGCGGTGTCGCCGTTGCGACCATGCCGTTGCTCCGCCCGGGTGAGATCGCGACCTTGATCGAGCGCGCGCAAATCTCTCACGCGATCGTCGACAGTCGCTTCATCGGCGACTTCCGCCAGGCGGTCGATCAGACCCACTGCGTCAAGCACATGGTCAAATATGACGGCGATTACGGGAAGGGAGAGCTGGAGACGCGCACCGCCTCGCTCCAGCCGCTGCCACCCATCGAAACCGCGCGCGATGATCCCTGCATCATTGCGTTCACCAGCGGCACGACCGGCGTGCCCAAGGGTTGCATCCAGTTCCATCGCGACGTGCTCGCGCCGTGCGATACCTTCGCCAGGCATTTGGTCGGACCGAAGCCGGGCGACCTCTTCCTGACCAGCGCGCCAATGGCCTTCACCTTCGGCCTTGGCATCACGCCATTGTTCCCGCTGCGCTTCGGCGCGGCGAGTGCCACCATCGAGCAAGGCGGCCCGGACAGGCTGCTCGAGGCGATCGTGAAGCACGGCGTCACGCACCTCGGCACCGCACCAACGGCCTACAAGGCAATGCTGTCGCAACAGAACCTCGACGCCGCACTCAAGAGCCTCCGCTACTGCATCTCGGCCGGCGAGCACCTGCCCGAGGCGACGTGCAGTGCGTGGAAGGAGCGCACCGGAATCGCGATCACCGACGGCATCGGCTCAACCGAGATGATGCATATCTTCGTGTCGGCTGCGGGCGACGACGTCCGCCCCGGTTCGACCGGTAAAGCGGTGCCGGGCTACACCGCGACCACTCTGGACGCGGACGGAACAGAGATCGAAGAGGGTGTCGGCCGCCTCGCGATCAAGGGCCCGACGGGCTGCCGTTATCTCGATGACCCGCGGCAGCGCGATTACGTCGTGAACGGCTGGAACGTGACGGGCGACACGTACCGCCGCGATGCTGACGGCTATTTTTGGTACCTCGCACGAAGCGACGATATGATCGTCAGCTCCGGCTACAATATCGGCGCTCCCGAAGTGGAGAATGCGCTGCTGTCGCACCCAGCCGTCGCCGAATGCGCGGTGATCGGCGTTCCCTGCCCCGAGCGCGGCCAGAAGGTGAAGGCGTTCGTAGTACCGGCGATGGATGCGCAACCCTCGGATGAGCTGGTCGCCGAGTTGCAAGCCCACGCGAAGGCGCAGATCGCCCCCTACAAATATCCGCGTGAAATCGAATTCGTCGATGCACTGCCCAAGACCGCGACGGGAAAGCTCCGGCGCAGCGAGTTGAGGCAACGGTAACCACTCGGCAATCACTCGGGCCTACCCTCCGCTCAAAGAGGAAGGTCGGGAGCGCAGAGGATGTCGAACGTTCTGATGTTTGAGCGTACCTCGGCGTCGTTCGCCGCCGGGCTCGCCAAGCGCGGGCATCACATCGTTTACCGCGCCAACGAGTCCAACCATTGCCCCGGCTGCGGCCGATCGCATTGGTATATAGGCCGGGTCAGCGCCGAATGCGGCTTCTGCGGAACCGCGGTGCCGCTCGCCGAAGCCTCCGTGCTCGAGAGCGCGCCGCGTGCCGAAAGTACAGCCTCGCGCAATGTCTCACCGTCGGCGGACTCGCGGCGCTTCCCGCGCATGCCGACGAAGGGCCGCAAGCTCCAGCTGCTGATCGACGGCTCGCCGGCGAAATTCGCCATCCACAACATCTCGGAAGGCGGCGTGATGGGCGATCATGTCGCCGACCTCGCGCCCGGGGCCAAGGTTCACGTCCGTTTCGAAGGCGGAATCCTCGTCGCCGCCGTAGTCAAATGGGCGGAAGACGGCCTGGTCGGGCTCGCCTTCATCGACCCGATCATTCTCGACCGATCGGCAGAACCGCGTAATTGATCCAGCGGCGCGCTTAGCGCGTCGCGATCTGGCCCGCGGGCTTCGGCTTCGGTTTGGCGGGAGCGGCGACCTCGTCCCCCGGCTTGGGCTTCGGAGGCGTCATGCTCGCCCCGCCGTCCTTCATCTGGAGCGCGGCCATCGCCTTGGAATCGCGGCCGTATAGGTCCTTGTATTCGACGATCTGGCCATCGAGCAGCGCCGCCGAGCTGAAATAGACGATATAGACCGGCAGCGGCTTCACGAAGTTCGCCTGGACTGTCTTCTTGCTGTCGAGGGTCGCCTGGATCTTGTCGGCTGTCCAGGGACCGTTGTCGTCGCCGAGCAGCTCCGTCGCGAGGTCGAGGATGTGCTGGGTACGCACGCAACCGTGGCTGAGCGCGCGGACGTCGCTGTTGAAGCGGCTCCGCGCATTGGTGTCGTGAAGATAGATGGCCTTCGAGTTCGGCATGACGAACTTGACTTGGCCGAGTGCATTGGTCGGCCCCGGCGGCTGGCGCCAACGCTGGACCCGGCCGTCAGCGCCCTTGACCGCGACGAAGCCCTTCTTGCCCGCCGCTTCCCTTTCAATGCTCTTCGGAACTTCCCACCACGGGTTCAGGATCACGCCCACCGCCGTTGCCGACAGCTGCGGAGTGGGTGTCGACAGCTTGCCCGCGACGGCGCGGTGCTTCCAGCGGTTGACGCCGTTTTCCACCAGCGTTGCGTAGAAGCTGGGCACGTTGACGATGATGTACTTCTGTCCGAGGTCGCGGGGCAGCCAGCGCCACCGGTCCATGTTCAAGCGGATCCGGTTGATCTTGGTGACTTCGCCCGCCGGCGTGATCTCGAGCGCGGCCTTGAGCGCCGAATATTGCGGGTGCGTCGGCAGCAAACCGTCCAGGGCGGCGCGGAGATTGTGCTGGGCGAGAGCGGAACGGAGCAGCGCATCCTGCTTGGCGGCATCGAGGTCCTTGTCGACCACCCACCAATCGACCCGCGCCGGCTTCCTGACGTGCCCCAGCGCAAGGTCTGACGAGACGCGATTGAACCGGTCGGTCGCGGCCTGCGACATCGCCACCGGGTCGCCTGCCTGAATGGCGGCCACCAGCCCGGCGGGGTCGTAGTCGGCGGGGTTCAGCCCCTCCTTGCCGATCTGCTGGATGTAATAGAGCAGGTCCTGGGCGCTGACCGCATCCCATATGGCAGGCGGAAGTTGGACCGGCTCGGACGGCGGAGCGGCTTGAGTCGGCTGGGCCGGAGCATAGTCGGGATTCCCCGGCACGGGCGCCTCTGGCGTTGCCGGCGGCTGTGTTCTGGCGGGAGCGGGCTTTGCCTGCGAAGGGGGCTTTGCAACCTGCGTCGCAAGGCCGGTCCTGACCTGCGCACCCGCTTGCCCACCGGCCAAGGCGGCCATTGCTGTAAAGATGATGAAGGCGTTTCCACGCATCGCTCTCGGCAGCTCCAACCCGTTCATTTTAAACGAATACCCCACGTCCCGGCTCATCCATACACTGCTGTGGCAACAGCCGCCAGACGCAGGCCGGCAACAGTCGCCCATAACCACCCGCTTTGTCGCAAACCAATCCTTAAGCGCCGCTGGCTATCGTGAGCTGCTGCCTTAAATGGGGAGGCAATTCGCGTGGCGTCCGGTTTCGCTCTCGAAGGCTCAATGATCCCGCGCAACGAGAAGCGCCGGATCGACGAACGCGGGGAGACCCGCCATCCAGCGGTTTCCAGCACCGCCGTCATGGAATTCCGCGGCCGCAAGCATGTGGTTCAGCTGATCAATGTTTCCAAATCGGGGGCGATGGTGATTTTCCCCCACGTTCCAAACATAGGTGAGCGTCTGCCGCTGCAGCTTATTGACCACGGTTTCGTCTGGGCACAGGTGCGCTGGGTGAAGGACGGAAGGATCGGGCTGTCGTTCGCGTCCCCGCTGGAGTAAGCGGCGGATGGAGATGAGTTTCGGGATGATCAAGGCACGCATCGTGGAGGATGTGACGGACCGAAGGCGCGACTCACGAGTCTCGGTCGACCTCGACGTCAAGATGAGGGAGCTGGGCTCGGAAGGCGTGGAGGCGAAGGTCCTGAACATATCCGAGCGCGGATTCATGGCGGTCTCCGAGGCCGACTTCGAGGTCGGCACGCGCGTATGGCTGATGCTGCCCGGCCGCGATCGGGCGAATGCCGTGGTGAGATGGACGGCGGGCGACAGGCTTGGGGCCGAGTTCGCCGAGCCGATCTCGCTGGACGGGCTAGCGGATTGGACCGCTGACGACTGATCGGTGGCCGCTGGCGGCTCGCCGATAGTCCGGTCTCCTGGAAAGATGAAACCTGGGTGAGAATGCGCAACCGTCCGCGCGGTGGGTCGTTTGGCCTCTCCGAAAGGAAGGTCTGCCATGCCGATCTCTTCCAGCGAAGCCTGGAAACCTTATGAGCGGGGCTACCACGCCGTCTATCGTGAGCACGAAGTCAATCACTGCCCGGGTTGCGGGCGCACCCATTGGATCATCGGCCGGATCTCCGCCGAATGTGCTTTTTGCGCGACCGCTCTACCGCTCGCCGAGGCGAGCATGCGCTCGCACAACGCGCCGGTGATCATCCAGCACAAGAACCGCGACAACCACCAGGCCTGGGCGGCGTGAGCTAGGGCTTCTTCCGAACCGGCACCTGGACGTTGCACAGGTCCACGCCGCCCGCCGGGCGGATGTAGAAATCGTCATGACGATTGGCGCGGACGTGGAGATATTGGGCGAAAGCGGTGCTTCCGGTGTCCATATATTCGTATGAGGGACGCTCCCCGGCCGGCATGTCGCTTGCCAGCCGGATCCTCGCGATCGGCACGTACTGCGCCTTGTCCTTGTAGAAGCCGAGCGCCTCGGTCCCTCGCGGAAGCGAGCTCAGCTTGTCGATGCCTTCGATCACCCGGCCGACGACGGCGATATTGCGATCCATGTGCCGGGTCGGTTGCCCGATGATCGCATAGAGCTCCCCGCCCGTGCCCGTGTCCGGCGACATGTCGCGGCCGACGCCGACCGTCGCGTAGCAATGGGCAAGATCGGCCCACCCCCCTTTCGGACTGTAGGCGATCGGCCAGCCGTCCGCGAAACCGGCACCCGGCGCATAGGGGTCCGGAAAGCCGAGCGGCTTCACCCTAAGCCCCTTCAACGGCCGCATATATTCCTCCGGCGGCTTCGAGGTCACTCCGGCGGGCCAAGGCTTGTCGCTCTCGTTCAGGCCCCATTGTGCGACATAATTGTCCTGCACGCGATAGATGGTCGCCCCGTTCCAGTAGTTGGCGCTGGCCAAAGCCTTGATGTTGGCGACATGCACCGGCGCGAACTGTGGCGCGAGCTGGACGACCACGCGGCCGCCATTCGCCAGATCCATCACCAGCAGGTCGTCCGCCGCGATCGTCCGCCACGCGCTCGCCGGCGCGGCGTTGACGACGTCCGTCGGCGTGAGCAATTTTCCCGCCGGCGCAGCGCCGGTGAGCAGCGCGGCGGTGGCCAGCACCATCAATGAACGCATCGAGTTCCTCCCCCGCTTCGTCGCCGGTCTAGCCCAGCATTCATGCCACCGCTATCGCCGAGGTCATGTACATTGCCACGTTGATGCTGCTGGGTTCGGGCGAGCTCGGACGCGAATTCACCATCGCAGCCAAGCGTCTCGGGTGCCGCGTGATAGCCTGCGACCGCTACGAGAATGCGCCGGCGATGCAGATGGCCGACGCCTTCGAGGTGTTCCCAATGCTCGACGGGAAGGCGCTCCGCAAAGCGGTCGAGAAGTACAAGCCTGACGTGATCGTGCCCGAGATCGAGGCGATCGACACGGAGACCCTCGCGGCGCTGGAGAAGGAGGGCTGGCGCGTTGCTCCATCGGCCAAGGCCGTGCAGCTGACCATGAACCGCGACGGAATCCGCGAATTCGCGGCGCAGCAGATCGGCCTCGTCACGTCCAGGTATCGCTTCGCCGAGAGCCGCGATGCGGCGATCGCGGCGGTCGAGGAGGTGGGCCTTCCGTGCGTGATCAAGCCGGTTATGTCGAGCTCGGGCAAGGGGCAGACCACGGCGAAGAAAGCCGAGGAGGTGGGCGCCGCCTGGGATTATGCCGTGGAGAACATGCGCGGCGACCGTCCACGCGTGATCGTCGAGGAGTTCATCAAGTTCGACAGCGAAATCACGCTCCTGACCGTGGCGACCAAGGACGGCGTGCTATTCTGCGCCCCGGTCGGCCACCGGCAGGAGCTCGGCGACTATCGCGAGAGCTGGCAGCCGGCCGGCATCCCGCTCGAAGCGCTGCAGTCGGCGCGGTTCCAGGCGCGCAAGGTCGTCGAGGCGCTCGGCGGGTACGGAATTTTCGGGGTCGAATTCTTCATTCGCGGCGACCAGGCGATCTTCTCCGAGCTGAGCCCGCGACCCCACGATACGGGCATGGTAACTCTGATCAGCCAGTTCCCGAACCAGTTCGAATTGCACCTGCGCGCGATTCTCGAGCTTCCGATCCCGTCGATCGAGCTGATCGGACCTTCGGCATCCGCGGTCATCCTTGCCTCGCAGGAGAGCGAGGATGTTGCCTACGAGGGGATTTCCGAAGCCCTCGCGCTCGGATCGCCGCGCAGGCCGGTCGATCTGCGCATTTTCGCCAAGCCCAAAACTCTGAAGAACCGGCGCATGGGAATTGCGCTGGCGCGAAGCGAGGATGCCGAGGACGCGGTCGAACGCGCGAAGGCCGCAGCCTCTCGCGTCAAGATACGTTACTAGGTCGCCAGGAGGAAACATGCGCGCCAGGATGCTGACCGGACTTTTCGCGAGCCTTGCGCTCGGGGCCTGCAACAACCAGCCGCAGCACAAGCAGCCGATCAAGGTGCGCGGTTCCGAGCAGGACCAGCTTCACAAGCTCGGCGCCTTTGACCTCGCGATCGCGCTCAAACGAGCGATCTACGACGCGGGCTACACGTGCAAGCGCGTGACCGACGGCGGCTATGTGGGCGCGTGGAAGAATTTGGACATGTGGGTCGCGCACTGCGTCTATGATACGGGGCAGCCGCGCGACTGGGCCGTCTTCACCGGTCCCGACGGAAGCGCTCAGGTCCGCGACTGCAAGGACATTCCGGGGAGCGGGCTTCCCGAATGCAAGATCCAGAAGCGGCCAGCGGGATCATTTACGGTGTTTGGAGAGCGCGTCGCGAAGAAAGGGAAGTGAGTTGCGCCAACCCTAGTTCGGGTTGCACTGGCGAGTTTCCTTATACTCGCCGTTCTTCGACATTTCCTTGATGGTCACGCAATTGCCCTGGCGGATCTCCTCGCGCCAGCTGCCGTCGGGATTCGTCACGCGGTTGCCGCCCTTCGGAACGCGCTTGCCGTCCCTGATTTCGTAGTTCCACCCCTTGGGCGTGGAGCGGTCCTGGGCGACGGCTACGCTCGCGAGGCCGGCCGCCGCGACGAACGCAGCTCCGCCGAACACGAGGATTCTCCTGGCAGTGCGACTATTCATGACTCCCTCTTACGGACAGCATCTTAACCGGCGATGACGGTCGTTCGCGGGCCGAAACGGCCGGCGCGGCTCTCCAGAGGGCAATGTCGTGATTCCGGCCCAGAAACTCAAGCCGGCGAGAACGATCCTCAGCCCTGCCGGGCTTTGAACCGGCGGTTCGTCTTGTTGATGACGTAGGTACGACCGCGACGACGAATGACTCGGCAGTCCCGGTGGCGCGACTTCAAGGACTTCAGAGAATTGCGAATCTTCATGGCCGGGCGCCTGCTCGTGTCTCGTTACTAAAGTTGTCGGAAAGGTCCTTGGACCGGCGGCTCACCTAGAGAGAGGGTTTTGCGAAGTCAAGGATCAGCCGTGCCTCGGGCACTTAACAGCAGCTTCGCCGTTGTCGAGCGATGGGAGCCGACATCCTCCTCGCGATCGTAGGGTTCGTGCTGGCCGCGATGACCCTGCGCGACGTGTTCGAAACCGTTGTCGTCCCGGGCGGAAGCCGGGCTTCGCTGCAGGTTGCAAGTCGCCTGGGATCCTTGCTGCTCCCGCTCTGGAAGTGGAGGCGCGGCAAGGGGGTGACGGGAGGCTTCGCGCCCGTGGTGCTCGTCGGGTCGTTCGTGATCTGGATGTCGCTGCTGGCGGTCGGCTTCGGCCTCATGGCCTACGCGGCGCGGTCGAGATTCGAGCCTCCCCTCGAGAGCTTGCCCGAGGGCATCTATGTCGTCGGCAGCTCGCTCGTGACCGTCGGCCTCAGCGAGGAGAACGCGCTCGGCATCAGCCGCTGGATCGTGCTCGGAGCAGGGTTCTGCGGCCTCGCGGTCATGACCATGGCCGTGACATATCTCCTGCAGGTGCAGTCGAGTATCTCGCAGCGCGATACGGGCATCATCAAGCTCAACACGTCGGCCGGCAATCCCCCATCCGCGGTCACCTTGCTCGAACGCTTCGCTGCGCTTCGAAACCACGGCGAGCTCAGGGACGCGATCGTGGAGAGCCGCAACTGGTGCGCGAACGTCAGGCAGAGCCACAGCGCTCATCCCTCGCTGATATATTTCCAGTCGGTCGGGATCGGCGCCGGTTGGCCCGCCGCTCTCGGAGCGGTCCTGGACCTTGCTCTCTTGGCCGAGCACTGCATCGATGACGATTCGCTCTACGGTCCTGCGATCCTGTTGCGCGAGGAGGGTCGCAGGATGGCCCAGGACCTCGCAATCCTGGCAAGCGTGAGGCCGCGGGAGGTGAGCGTCGACGAGGCGGAACTGAAGCAGGCGGCAAACCGGCTTGTGACGAGCGGCTATCCGGTTCGGGCCGAACCCCATTATTCGGCGATGGCCATCCAGCGATCGGAATATTGCGCCTACGTCAACGCACTGGCGGAGCATCTCGGCAAGCCCGCCTCCGTCCTGGTGCGCCAGCCCTGAGCGCCGGATCAGCGCAGGGTCATCGTATCGCCGCGCATTTCCACCGATGCGAACCGGGCGAGGAATGCCTGGCCCAGGAGCGACTGCTCGCCGTTGTTGAGGACGATCGCCTTCATCCCCTCGACGGTCTTGCCGCCCAGGGTCATCCGGTCGATCGTGACATATTCGCCGTGGATGCTGCCGTCGGCGCCCTGGCCGACCACGTCATTCATTCCGATCGATGTGGCGATTCCTGCTTTGCGAGCGTCTTCGCGAGAGAGCGCAACGCCCGTCGCACCCGTGTCGACCAGCATGTGGACTTGGGCGCCATTGATTTGGACGTCGGCGTAGAAGTGGCCGTTCTCCTCGCGCTTCAGTTCTACGGCGCCGTCGAGCGGTTCCGGGGCAGCATTGGCGCCGTTCCCCCAATTGCGTTCGTCAGCGCCTGTCGCATTCACGTAAAGCTCATGCGGCGATTGGCTCCGCCGCGAAGGCAGGTGGCTGAGCGCGGACCCAAGCAGGCCGAGCACCACGATCATCGCCAGATAAAAGCGCATCGCGACCTGCAGCTAGCTGCTCTCGGTAAAGAAACGGCTAAGTTCAGGGGCTTGACGCTTTCGTAACTGGCGCCGGCTTAAACTCCCGCGTCACGTCGGGGGCAGCGTATGATCTACCGCTTCTATGGTGTTGTGGCCGCAATGCTGTTGATCCTCGGCGTTGCAGGTTTTGCCGTGATCGACCGGACCTCGAACTGGAAGCCGGCGACAGCGACCGTCTCAACCATCGATCGCAGCTGCGACTTCGTCGAGACGAGGACCGAAGCGGGCGTCAAGACCGCTCGCGGGCTCAGCGACAATTGCGATTCGACGGGCGAGTGGGACAAGCGCCGCTCCGACGTCCGCGCGCATCATGCCAAGAAGATCTCCGGCCAGGCGGTCGTGCACCTCACGTACACGGCGCCGCAGGACGGCAGCTATCGCACAGCGGACCTTCGCTTCACCGGCCGCGACGACGAATTCTACTCGCTGCAGGCCGGCAGCGAGATCAACATCCTCGTCAGCAATTCCGACCCGTCCAGGATTCGCAGGGCCTAGGCCCGTCGCTCCTTGAGCGTCCGTTCCCAGCCGAGCGCGTCGCCGACGATCGTGTCAATGTCCGCGTATTTCGGCCGCCAGTCGAGCGTCTGGAGGATCCGCGCATTGGCCGAGACCAGCTTTGGCGGATCGCCGACCCGCCGCCCCTCCATCACCCGACGGATCGGAGCGCCGTTTGCGCGGTCGACCGCATCAAGCACTTCGAGCACCGACAGTCCGCGGCCGTAGCCGCAATTGACCACCAGGTTCTCGTGCGGATGCGCGATCAGCCATTCGAGCGCCGCGACGTGAGCGGCGGCGAGATCGCTGACGTGGATATAATCCCGGATGCACGTGCCGTCCGGCGTCTCATAGTCCGTGCCGTAGACGGCGACCTGGTCCCGGAGCCCCACCGCGGTTTCCACGGCGACCTTGATCAGGTGCGTCGAGCCTTTGCCCTGCTGCCCGCTGCGCCGCTGCGGATCCGCGCCTGCGACGTTGAAGTAGCGCAAGGCGCCGTAGTTGAACGGATGCGCCGCCGAAGCGTCGCGGAGCATCCATTCGGTCATCAGCTTGGATGATCCGTACGGATTGATCGGTTCCTTGGCATCGTCTTCCGCAACCGGGACCTTGTCCGGCGCGCCGTAAACCGCGGCCGTCGAGGAGAAGAGGATGTGCTTCACGCCCGCTTCGACTGCCGTGCCGAGCAGCGCGTGCGTCGCCACCGTGTTGTTGCCGTAATAGAAGAGCGGTTTCTCGACCGATTCCGGCACGACGATCGAGCCCGCGAAATGCATGATCGCCTGGATGCCTTGCTCCGCAATGATGCGCTCGACGAGCGAGCGGTTCGCGATCGAGCCTTCGTAGAAGGGCACGTCGTCCGGGACGGCCTGCCGGCTGCCGTTCGACAAATCGTCGACCACGGAAACGCTCCACCCGGCGTCCTTCAGCGCGAGCATGGCATGGCTTCCGATGTAGCCGGCGCCGCCGGTGACGAGGACTGGAACTTTACTCATAAGGCGGCGCTAGCGGAGGCCGCAGGTCAATTCCAGCGATGAGGCCGTCAATGCCGGCTTTCGACCCATTGCGGACATTCGTCTGGGGGTGGCGACTGGAATCAGACCCGAATTGAAAGAGGCCTGCTGGACGCAAGGGCCGCTTCCACCTAGTCGCCGCCGAATGGCTCAAAATAAAGTTCTCATCAGCGGCGCGGGCGTCGCCGGACCGGCGCTTGCATGGTGGCTCCAGCACCTCGGGTTCGAACCCTCGATCGTCGAGATTGCCCCGCAATTCCGCACCGGCGGCTACATGGTCGATTTCTGGGGCAAGGGCTTCGATCTGATCGAGCGGATGGGATTGCTGCCCGAGGTCGAGCGCAGCGGCTACCACATCAGGGAAGTGCGTTTCGTCCACGCCGACGGGAGCCGCGCTGGGGGCTTTTCGACCGACGGCTTTCAGCGTGCAACCGGGGGCCGCTTCACCAGCCTGCCGCGAAGCGACCTCGCCCGGATCATCTGGCGGGCGCTGCCAAGCTCGATGGAGAGCCGGTTCGGCGATGAAGTCGTGCGCCTCGAGCCCGAAGCCAATTCGGTCCGCGTCCATTTTGCGCACAGCCAGCCCGAAACATTCGATCTCGTGATCGGCGCCGACGGCCTTCACTCGAAGGTGCGCGAGCTGGTTTTCGGGTCGGAGGACAGGTTCGAGACCTTCCTCGGCTATGGATTCGCCGCATTTACCGTCCCCGGCTACGGACCGCGCACGAACGACACTTACGTGGGCTATGGAGATGGAGGACGGCAGGCGTCGCGCGTCTCGATGCGTGACGATAAGACACTCGTGCTCTTGATCTGGCGTGATGAGAAATCGGGCTCGCCGCCGACCGACGAGGGCCGGCGCGCGATGCTCAAGGAGCGCTTCTCCGGAATGGGTTGGGAGGCCGACCGCATGCTCGAAGCCCTCGACGGAGCCACCGACCTCTATGTCGACAGCATCAGCCAGATTCATCTCCCGCGCTGGAGCGACGGTCGCGTCGCCCTGGTCGGCGATGCTGCGTGGGCGCCGTCGTTTCTCGCCGGCGAGGGCTGCGGCCTGGGGATCACCGGCGCCTATGTGCTTGCGGGCGAGCTCGCCCGATCGGGCGGCGATCCCGTCGCCTTCGCGCGCTACGAGAGCTGCCTTCGCGGCTTCATCGAAAAGAAGCAGAAGATGGCGACCCGGTTCGGCGGCGCCTTCTGCCCCAGCACGCGCTTCGGGGTAATCTTCAGAAACTGGGTCGCGACCCTGCTCAACAGCCGGCCGATCGCCAACCTCGCGCTGTCGGCGGAGCTCAAAGACGACATCGAGCTGCCGGACTATCCGGCTGCAATTGCCAAGACCGGAATTCGGGACAGCCGCAAGAGCCATCCAAGCACTTCGAAGCGCGTCCCTTCGGCGAAGGTGAGTTCCTGATCGGCAATGCTCCTTCGGTAACCGGCGCGGCCCGGTTTGCCTGATCGGCAGCGCCGCACTATCAGCCGCCGGAATTCCTCCACCACCGAGTAACAGCGCATGGCAATCACGATTTCGAGCTCGTTCGACGCCGGCAATATCCGCGTCGTCAAACAGGACGGCGACCGCGTCGACCTTGAGATCGTCAAGGATCACCTGAGCGACTTCTACCAATGGTTCTATTTCCGCCTCGCCGGCGCCGCGGGGAGGGAAGTGACGCTGCGCATCACCAATTGTGCGGGCGCGGCCTATCCGCACGGCTGGCCCGACTACAAAGGCGTGATGAGCCTCGACCGCGAGGAGTGGCTCCGGATCAGCGACACGAGCTACGCCGACGGAATCCTCACCATGAAGCTGACGCCGCCGCAGGATCTGGTGTGGATCGCCTATTTCGCGCCTTACTCCATGGAGCGGCACCACGAGCTGGTCACGCAAACGGCGACGATCCCCGGGGTTGAATATCGGTCGCTCGGCAAGAGCCTCGACGGGCAGGACATCGATTGTCTCACGATCGGGGAAGGGCCGCTGAACGTCTGGCTCTATGCCCGCCAGCACCCCGGCGAGAGCATGGCCGAATGGTGGATGGAAGGCGCGCTCGAGAAACTCACCGACGAGGACGATCCCGTCGCTCGCGTGCTGCGCAAGGAATGCACCTTCCGGGTCGTTCCCAACATGAATCCGGACGGTTCGCGGCGCGGGCACCTTCGCACCAACGCCGCCGGAGTGAACCTCAATCGGGAATGGCATGCTCCCAGCGCCGAGAAGAGCCCGGAGGTCCTGTGCGTCCGAAATGCGATGGATGAGACTGGCATCGACTTCGCGATGGACGTCCACGGGGACGAGGCGATTCCCGCCAACTTCCTCGCGGGGTTCGAGGGCATCCCTTCGCACACCGACCGCCAGCAGAAATTGTTCAACCTGTTCGGCGAGACGCTCGAAAGGCTGTCGCCCGATTTCCAGCGGGAGAAGGGCTACGAGATCCCGTCGCCGGGCCAGGCGAACATGTCCATGTCGACCACTCAGCTGGCGGAGCGCTACGGCTGCGTGTCGATGACTCTGGAAATGCCGTTCAAGGACAATTTTAACCTGCCGGACGAAGTTTACGGCTGGTCGCCCCAGCGCTCGAAGCATCTCGCCTACGCGTGCCTCGATTCGCTCCACGCGATCCTGCCCGAGCTCAGGAAGGCGAAGACCGAACGCGGCCAGGCGAAGCGCGAAAAGGTCGAGGCTTGATGCCGACTCTCGTCCTGCTGCGGCACGGACAGTCGCAGTGGAACCTCGAGAACCGCTTCACCGGCTGGTGGGACGTCGATCTCAGCGAGCAGGGCATCAAGGAAGCCCGCGCGGCCGGCATCGAGCTGCGGGACAAGGGTTTCGACTTCGACTGCTGTTTCACCAGCGTCCTGACCCGCGCAATCCGCACGCTGCATCTCGTTCTTCACGAAATGGACCAGCTGTGGCTGCCGGTCGCCAAGGACTGGCGGCTCAACGAGCGGCACTATGGCGGCCTGACCGGGCTGAACAAGCAGGAGATGATCGATCAGGTGGGTGCGGAGCAGGTCAAGATCTGGCGCCGCTCCTATGACATTCCCCCGCCGCCATTGCCTGACGATAGCCCGTACAATGTCAGCGGCGACCGCCGCTACGCGGCCGTCGAGGTTCCGCAGACCGAAAGCCTCAAGGACACGATCGCGCGTGCGCTTCCCTATTACGAGGAGGAGATCGCGCCGGCATTAAAGGCGGGCAAATGCGTGATGGTCGCGGCGCACGGCAATTCGCTCCGCGGAATCATCAAATATCTCTCGAACATCGGCGACGACGAGATTGTCAGCCTCGAGATTCCGACCGGTAAGCCGATCGTCTACGAGCTTGCCGACGATCTATCCGTGGAACGGCGCTTTTACCTGGACGAGCCTTAAGCGGCGGCTTTCCGCCGGTACATTTCCTCGTCGGCCCTCGCCATGACCGTCTGGGCCGTATCGCTTGCATCGATCAAGCCGACACCGATGGCGACGCTGAGCGGCAGCTCGTTCCCCTCATGCAGGAACTCGCACTCGGCGATCAGGTCGATAAGCCGACCCGCGGTTTCGTGAGCGCTCTGCTCGTCGGCGTTCTCGAGCAGGATGCCGAACTCGTCGCCGCCGATGCGTGCAACGACGTCGCTCTTGCGAACGCCGCTCTCGAGCAGCTCCGCGACCTCGATCAGCGCTTCGTCCCCGGCTCGGTGGCCGAACGAATCATTGATCGCCTTGAGTCCGTCGACGTCGACGAACAGCATCGCGCCCTTGGCATCGTACCGGCTGACACGAGCGATCAGCCGTTCGAGCTCGCGAAGGAAGCCGCGGCGATTCGGAAGGTCGATCAGGCTGTCCTGATGCGCCAGATGGTCGAGCTGCTCGACCCTCTCCTGCAATTGCGCGGCCTGGCCGCGGAGACGACTGATCTCCTCGACGAGCCGGTCGACATCCGCATCGTCAGTCAAATGGTCAGACATTGCCCCTGCGCCTGCCCTGTTGGACCATAGCCATAGCGCGAATCCAAACCGTTGAAAATCCGTAGGTTACGAAGTCGGCCTCGATTGGGACGCTCACCCACTTCCGCTGACGTTGCCTAGGGCGAATCCCGTCCCTAAACGAGCCTGCATTCTTCCATTGTTTCAAGGCGGGACGATGACGGAGCCGCTGGTCGGCATCATCATGGGCAGCAATTCCGATTGGGAGACGATGCGCCATGCAGCTGAAACGCTCGACGAGCTCGGAGTTGCGCACGAGACGAAGGTTGTTTCTGCGCACCGTACTCCCAAGCGGCTCTATGATTACGCGCATTCCGCAAAGGGCCGCGGCCTCAAAGCCATCATCGCGGGAGCTGGCGGCGCCGCACACCTGCCGGGAATGACGGCCTCAATGACTTCGCTTCCCGTCCTCGGAGTTCCGATCGAAAGCCAGGCGCTCAAGGGCATGGATAGCCTGCTCTCCATCGTGCAGATGCCCGCCGGAGTGCCGGTGGGCACGCTGGCGATCGGCAAGGCAGGGGCAATCAACGCGGCCCTGCTCGCCGCGGCCATGCTCGCCACGACGGACGAGCAGCTCGCAGGCATCCTCGACGCATGGCGGGAGCAGCAGACGGGGTCGGTCGCCGAAGCGCCTGAATGATCCCGCCGGGCTCGACCATCGGTATCGTCGGAGGCGGCCAGCTCGGCCGGATGCTGTCGGTCGCCGGGGCGCAGCTCGGCTACAAATGCCACATCTTCGATCCGCACGAGCATCCGCCCGCAGCCGATGTCGCGGCCGGCTTCACCCGCGCCGAATATGACGACATGGCCGCCCTTCGCGGCTTCGGCCGGAACGTCGACGTCGCCACCTACGAGTTCGAGAATTTGCCGGTCGAACCGCTCGAGGTGCTCGGCGACAAGCTGCGCCCGTCCACCCGTTCCCTCGCGATCGCCCAGGACCGCGCGCGGGAGAAAGCCTTCATCGAAGGCAGCGGCGGGCGGGTCGCGCAGTGGGAGGCCGTCGCCTCGATCGAGGAGGTGCTCGGCGCGGTCGAGCGCATCGGCTTGCCGCTCGTGCTCAAGACCCGGCGCTACGGCTATGACGGCAAGGGGCAGGCGTGGATCCGCTCGCCGGACGAAGCCGAAGCGGCGTGGAAAGCGATCGCCGAGGAACCGGCCGTGGCCGAAGCCGGCGTGGACTTCAGCGCGGAATTCTCGGTGATTGTCGCGCGCTGGGCCGACGGCAGCCATTGCTTTTGGGATTCGCCCCAGAACGAGCATCACGAGGGGATTCTTCGCCGATCGACCGTGCCGTGCAGTGACGCGGTGGCCCGGCAAGTCTCCGAAGCGCGCGAAGCCGCATTGCGCATCGCCCAGGCGCTCCGGCACGTGGGCGTGCTCACCGTGGAGTTCTTCGCAAGCAAAAGTGGTCCGGTCGTCAACGAGATCGCGCCGCGCGTTCACAACAGCGGCCACTGGACCATCGAAGGCGCGGTCACCTCGCAATTCGAGCAGCACATCCGCGCAATCTGCGATCTTCCGCCCGGTCTGACCGGACTGGTGCGCGGCGGCGCAGTGATGGACAATCTGATCGGCGACGAGATCGCGCAGTGGCCGCAGCTGCTCGCGCAGCGCGGGGCGCACGTCCACATCTACGGCAAGACCGAGGCGCGCGCGGGAAGGAAGATGGGCCACGTCACGCGCGTGACCCGCTAGGCGATCACTTCTTCTCGCGCTCCGACCTGGTGACGTCGGTCACCTTCTTGTCATAGCCGCTCTTGTCGCTGAAGAAGGCCGCGGCGAAGAGTCCGCAGCCCAGAAGGACCGAAAAGAAGACTCCGAGCGTCGTTGCGATGACGGTGTTCGTATCGAGCGAGCTTGTGAAATAGAGATAGGTGAGCGCGCCCGCGACCATCAGCACCGCGATAACCGCGATCCACTTCATGATCCGCTTGAATTCGGCGACGGCCTTTTCCCGCTTGGGGGTCATGAGCCCCATTTAGGAATGACCGCCGCGGCTTTTCAGGGGCTTAAGGCGCCTCGGCCACCTCGATCGGCATTCCGAGCTTCTCGAGCTGGGGACGAATCTTGGCCGCGTCGCCGACGACGATCCAGGTAAAGCCCTTCGGATCGAGCGCTCCGCGTGCGGCCTGGTCCAGGCTCGCCGGCGTCTGCGCCCGGTACTTTGCCGGGAGCGTCTCGTAATAATTGTCGGGCCGCTTGAGCACGTCCATGCTCATCATTGCGCTGAGCACCGAGCTGCCGGTCTCGAACTGTCCCGGCAAGCGCTGTACGCTATTGGCGACCGTCCGGTCCCGTTCCTCCTGGGTCACGCCCTTCGTCGTGAGGAACTGGACAATGTCCTGGTTGAGCGCGGCGAGGGATTCTCCGGTGCGGTCCGCCTGCACGCCGGCGCCTACGACGTAGGGCACCGCATGCTCGACCACCGAAGCATCGCCGTTGACGCCGTAGGACCAGCCCTTGCTTTCGCGCAGGTCCATGTTGAGCCGCGACAGGAAGGTTCCGCCGAGCACGTCGTTCGCCGTGTCGAACGGCACGATGTCGGCGCGCGGATCGATCGGCAAGAGCTCTCCGCCGACGATGGTCGACTGCGGCGCGCCGGGCCGGTCGATCAGCAGGATCTTCGGCGAAGCCGGCCGTGGCGGGAGGGCGGAGAAGTTCTTCACGCCCCTCGCGCCGCTTGGCGCCGCCCACTTCGCGAACCGCGCTTCGAGCAGCGGCTGGATTTCGGACAGCGGCCGGTCCGACACGATGAAGATCTTCACATTGTCCGGACGGAGCCACCGCTGGCGGAACGCGACGAGATCGTCATGAGCGAACTTCGCGATCGCCTTGGGGTCGCCCGATGGCGGCCCCGCATAGGGATGGTTCGCTCCGTACAGCAGCTGCGGCAGCAAACGGTAGGCGACGCGCTGCGGGTCCTTTTGCTGCTGAGCGATGCCCGTCAGGATCTGGGCGCGAATGCGGTCGATGTCGTCGGGCCTGAACGCCGCGTCCTTCACCACATCGGTCATCAGGTCGAGCGACGGCGCGAGGTTCGGAGTCAGGGCGTTGAGCATCACATAAGAGCGGTCGCCCCCGTTCTGCGTGCTGACGTCTGCGCCGAGCCGCTCCTCGGCCTCCGCCACTTCCTGCGAACTGAGCTTCGACGTGCCTTCGTCAAGCAGGCTCATGGTCATGTCGGCGAGGCCCCGCGTCTGCGGGCTGTCGGCGGCGGCGCCCGCGTCGAATGCCAAGGCAACCTGCGTGACCGGGATCGTCGTCCGCTGCGCATATTCGACCGGGATTCCGTTCGACAATTGGGCGTGGGTGATCGTCGGGAATTGTAGCGAGGCGAGCTGGCCCACCGGCGGAATCGTGCGATTGCCCTTGGCAGCGCCATCGTTCTTGTCCGTTCCGGGCTTGGGCGGAGTGACGGCCTTGGCCTCGGTGTAGGCCTCGCGCTGCCCGGGCGAGAGGACGATCGTCAGCGCCGGGCGCCGCAGCCACTGCTGCATCGCCGCGCGCACCGCCGCGGGCGTGATCGACGCATAGGTGGCAAGCGTCTTCTTGTAGAAGTCGCTGTCGTGCGCATAGGTTTGCCCTTCGGCGAGCGACACCGCCTTGCCGCCGAAGCCGCCGATCTTCTCGAGCCCGCGAATCTGGCCCGAGACCTCGCTCATCACCGCGCGCTGGACCTCGTCGGCCGTCGGCCCCTTGGCGACATAGTCGGCGAGGATCTCGTCGAGCCGCTTCGACACGACCTTCGGGTCGACCCCCGGCCGGACGTAGGCCGCAACGCTGAAAATGCCTGCGCGCTGCAGCGGGATCAGCTGCGCGACAACCGCGACCGCAAGCTTCTCGTCGCGGACCATGATCTTGTCGAGCCGCGAGCTGGCGAGCCCGCCGAGGACGGACCCGCCGATGTCGAGCGCCGCGAGCTGCTTGTTCAGAAGACCCGGCACGGCCCAGAAATGCTGGATGGCCGTCGTCGCGACGGCGTCCTTCATCTCGACCGTCTTCGCCTTCGCGAGAGTCGGCACGCTTGCCATCGCAGGATGATTGACCGGTCCGGCCGGGATCGGGCCGAAATATTTCTCCACAAGCCGCTTCACCTCGGCCGGGTTCACGTCGCCGGCGACGACCAGCACCGCATTGTTCGGGCCATATTTGTCGCGGAACCATTGCTTCACGTCGGCGAGGCTCGCCGCGTCGAGATCGGCCATCGAGCCGATGACCGTGTGATGGTACGGATGCCCTGCCGGAAACAGATCGCCGAACAGCGAATATTGGACGAGGCCGCCGGGACGGCTGTCTCCTTCCCTCTTCTCGTTCTGGACGACCGATCGCTGGTTATCGAGCACGCCCTGAGTGACCGCGCCAAGCAGGTGGCCCATGCGGTCGCTTTCCATGAACATCGCCCGCTCGAGAGCGCCTGCCGGAACCGTCTCGAAATAATTGGTGCGGTCCTGCGCGGTGGTCCCGTTGTAGTCGGTTGCGCCGACCTGCTGCAGATAGGTGAAATAGTCTCCGGGCAGATTCTCGCTGCCGTTGAACATCAAATGCTCGAAAAGGTGCGCGAAGCCGGTCTTTCCCCTGGGCTCGTCCTTCGATCCGACATTGTACCAGACCGTGACCGCCGCAACGGGGGCCTTGTGGTCTTCGTGGACGATGACGGTCAGGCCATTCCTTAGCTTGAAGGTCGAATGCGGGATCGACACCTGTTGCACCAGGGTCGGGATCGGGACGGACTTCTGCGACTCGGCAAAAGCGGGAGTTGTAAGTGCCGTTGCGGCGACCAACAGAGCGGCGCGGCTGAGATAACGCATGAGACTGGGAGCTCCGGTGAAATCCGTCGGGAGCGGACGAACCTAACGTTCCGGACGTTCAACGCAACGACGGTTCGGCGCCGGTCGGCATTTCGGCGTGATCAGATGCAGCGATCCACGGCGAGTCGCACGGTCGCACTCGCCGCGCTCAGGCGGATCTCGCGAGTGGCGCCCCGGTCAGCAACTTCAAGGAAATACGGCCGGCGGACCCCAGCTGCGCCGACGTTGGAAAAGGTGCCGCCCCCGCTCTCTTTGGGAACGAAGGACCAAGGTCGGGAGGCGCGGTCCTGTGCGTGCGCGAAGCATTGCGCGAAGGGTTCCACACCCTTCACCGTCGTCCGAACCACCGCTGATGCAGCCGAAGTCGCCGCCAGGAGGGCGGGCACAGCGACACAGAGGCAGAACGACTGTTTCATTTCGGAACAATTTAGCCCGTAACGAAGGTGAATGCAGCATTAACTTCGGAGAAATCCAAAAGTGGCGCAACGGCAGGTTGATGGACCGATTTTCGCTGGTCGAGACGCCTTGTCGTGAGCGAGGTCCGCTAATGATCGTACCGCTTGTGGAACTTTAATGTTATGTTAATCGTAAATTGTGCCGCAGTGGAACGCTTTGGGACCTTTGGGAGCAGCATTCAGAGCATGCTCACGGCTCGCGCGGGAAAATTCTCGCGCTACCGGCAGCGGCGATCCAGGCGCACTCGCCAGCGCTTGATTGCCGTGAGCGCAGGCGCGCTCGTCCTCGCCGCCTACGAGGCCGTCTCCGTGGCCACCTTCAGCGGGGTCGATCTCGTCGGTGCCGCGGCCGCCAGGGCCCAGAGCGTCGCCGATCTCCTCGCGCGCCGTTCGCCCGGGGAGCGCACGGCGGCGCAGCTCACCAAGACAAAGCACAAGAAATACGCGGTCCTCGCCGAGCGCGAACAACCGGCGCCCGCATTGCCGGCGCCGGCGGCCGAGGCGCTCGCGCCGGCAGCGCCAGCCCCGGCCGTGCTTGCGCCCGAGGCGCTTCCCGTCCTGGCGGAATTCGTGCCGCCCGGCGCTCCGGCCGTATTCATACCCCTCCCTGGCGGCGGCATCTTCGGCCCTGGCGGAGGTGGTGGCGGCGGTGGCGGCGGTGGTGGCGGTGGCCCGCCCCCCGAGCAGCCTCCACCGACCCAGCCGCCGCCGACCCAGCCGCCGCCGACCCAGCCGCCGCCGGTCTCGGCCGTTCCGGAGCCGGGGACCTGGGCGATGATGCTCCTCGGCTTCGGCATGATCGGCTTCACTCTACGCCGCCGCCGGGCGGCCGAAGGTTCGCCCTTCGCTCGCTGAACGATGAGCCCCGCCTCAGTTGTTGCGTCTGCGATTGTCCTGACCGCAGGCATCGCCGCACTCAGCCTTTCGGACCAATCCCCGCCCGCTCGCGCGGACGCCGCCCCGCAGGCAGCGACTTCGCCGCAGCCCGGCCGGATCATGCTTACTCCGGCCCAGGTCCGCGAAGCCTATCGAGCGGGACTGATCGATCGGCCGATCCGGTCCATCCTCGATATCGGCGAGCGCATGGAATATGGCGAGTTCCGCTGGAACGAGCGCGGCGTCCCGCGCGGGCCCGTCTGGATCAGGATCGATCTCAGGTCGCAGCTTCTCTCGGTCTTCCGCGCCGGACATGAGATCGGCACGGCCGTGATCCTCTACGGCACCGACGGCCTGCCCACGCCGACGGGCAAGTTCCCGATCCTCGCGAAGTGGAAGGACCACTACTCGGCGACTTACGACCGAGCCCCCATGCCCTACACGCTGCGCCTGACGCGCGACGGCGTCGCGATCCACGGCAGCAACGTCCGCTGGGGCTTCGCTACCCATGGGTGCATCGGCATTCCGACCGACTTCGCAGCCAAGCTGTTCGGCGTAGTCCACGTCGGCGACCCGGTGCTGATCGTCTCCGGAAAGCCGCGCGCGAAAGCTTCCTGATTCGGGACAGTTAACGGCTGCCCGATTTTAGCCGAGCCGCGTTCGCCCCATAAGCTCCAGCCTGACATTGGAGCTTCTCGCAATGAATATCCGGTCCCAGATCTACGGCCAGCGCGGCCCCGCGGAATCCCCGCTCGTTCGCGCGAAGAAGCCGAACGGCGTGCGCGCCGACGACCTTCTCTCGATTCCGGTCCGGCGAGAGCAGAGCCGGCAGGCGGACACCCGCCTGGAGCGCCGCTACCCGCTGGTGAGCGAGAAAACGCAGGTCGACAGCGACTGCGCCGCCCACGAAGTTCAGCTGCTCAACATCTGCAGCGCGGGGGCGATGATCACCGCCGCATTCGAACCGACGCTGTGGGATCGGCTCGAGCTGCATCTCAGCGAGCACGGCGTCATCGATTGCTCCGTCGTGTGGATCAAAAACGGCCGCGTCGGCCTCGAGTTCGCTCGGGAGACGAGGCTCGACTGCGCTGAGGACGACCAGGGCGCTCTGCTCCGCGAAGTGATCCTGCGCCATTTCCCCGAAGCGGAGTTCCACGGACGAGCGGATCTCGAAGCGCCGGACTCGAGCGAAAATCGCGGCGAGTTTCGGCACCCATTCGTCTGGTCCGGCACGCTGCATTGCGAATATGGAAGCACGGCCGCGCGGCTGCGCAACGTCTCGCCCGACGGGGCGATGGTCGAGACATCCTTCGAGCTTGCCCCGGGCGCCGAACCGTACCTCGACCTGGGCGAAGCAGGCTCGGTTTTCGGAACGATCGTCTGGGCGGAAGGCAATCAGTCCGGCCTCAAGTTCCATGAGCGCTTCGACATGTCACGGCTCGTCTATGCGAAGCCGCAACTGAGCAGCGACGGCGAAACCGTGGTACGCATCAAATCGCGCAACGGCTGATCGAATGAAGGCGCTGCTCGCAACCTTCGGCTTCAGCCTCGGCGGAGCAGCCGCGGCGGCGCTGTTCGGGCATGCACAGCAACCGCGGGCTCTGCTTTCAACGCCGGCTCCCGTGCATTCGGAAGCTCCCGCAGGGCGGATCCCGATCACCGGCGCCGAGCTCCGCCGCGCCTATGCGGCGGGCGTGATCGACCGTCCCGTCAGCACCATCCTCGATGTTCGCGAACCGATGACCTACGGCGACTTCCGCTGGGACGACAAAGGTGTCCCGAAGGGGCCTACCTGGGTCCGAATCGACCTCCGTTCTCAGCTGATCTCGGTCTTCCGCTCGGGCCAGGAAATCGGCACCGCCGTGATTCTCTATGGCGCCGACGGAGTGCCGACGCCGAAGGGCAAGTTCCCGATCCTGGCCAAACTCAAGGACCATCGCTCCGCCACCTACGATGGAGCGCCGATGCCCTATACGCTGAGGCTGACGGCGGACGGCGTCTCGATCCACGGAAGCAACGTCCGCTGGGGCTTCGCAACCCACGGCTGCGTAGGAGTGCCGACGGCATTCGCGGCAAAGCTGTTCGATGCCGTCAAGACCGGCGACGAGGTGCTGATCGTCAGCGGCCGGGCCTCCAGCAATCGCTCATAACAACTGTGCTTGGATTGAGGCTAGGAAACCTCAGTTGAGGGCTTCCATCACCGCAGCGCTGCCGTCGAGGTGCGACCACCAGTAGCGCATGCGCGCCTGCACCCGGGAATCCGCGCGCAGGTGCCAGCGGACCCGCGCCAGCAGTTCCTTCGTGTTCGCCCCGCTCGCAGCCACGCGGTCGGCGTGATCGAGCAGCAGCAAGGCGATTGCGCTGCGTGTCTCGGTATCCAGTGACGGATTGGCGAGCACATCGATGAGCCTGTTAGCCTTGCCGGGCTGGCCAAGCTCCGCTTCCCACTCGCGCTGGCCGGCCGTGGGATCGAGGCCCAGGACCCGGCTGATCACCTCACCCGCCGCCCGGGTCGGACCATAATAAGGTTCGGCCTCGTCGATGCGGAAAATCCGCTGCTCTTCGGATGTCAGACGATCGTCGCCCGCTTCCGCCTCGCAGCGTGCCATTTGCGCCATGATCTGCGCACGCAGCGAATTCCAGGTGCGCTCACATTGCCGCTTCATTGCGTCACCGTGAGCGCTGATCTTTGCCGGCGAATTGCCCAGCCGATCGCGGCGAATCCGAGAAGCATGGTCATCCAGGTGCCCGGCTCGGGGACCGACGGCACCGGCGGCGTGATCGGTGGCGTTTCCGGCGGGCCGCTTGGCGGTCCGCCTGGAGGTCCGCCCGGGGGCCCGCCGGGAGGCCCTCCGGGTGGCGTTCCACCCGGCGGTATCAAGATTCCCGGAGGCGGCGGCGCGAAGAGCTGCATTGGCGCGGTCGGCACGTCGATCTCGACCGGGATGATCGAGGCGGGCGGCGGAATAATAGCCTCGGCCAAATCGACCGGCGCTGGCGCAGGCGCTGCAGCGAGGCGCTCCGCAAGTTCCCGATGCGTCTTGGTCTTGGTCAGCTGACCTTCGGTCCGCTCGCCCGGCGAGCGCTTGTCGAGCAGGTCGATCAGATCTTGCGCACGCGCGGCCGCGGCACCGGCGAGGTCCGTGCCGGTGAAGCTTGCAATGCCGATCGCGCTGGCAAGCGCCACCGCGAATGCAGCGCTCGCACCGAGCATCCGCTGCCGCCGGCGGCGCTGGACGAATAGCCGGCGCCTCCGGCGCAGATGCCGGATCACGGATTCCGTATGGCTATGCGCGTAAGCGCTGCTCATCACTCTTCGCCTCTAGAGTTTGGCACGCGTGCTGGAGGCCACGGCCTCAACGCCAGGCTGCATTAGGTCCTCATCGGTGTTCGCATTCAATGACGCGGTTGGAAGCGCACCATTTTGGGGCAGCCTCGGCAGGCCTGTTGCCTGCTTGCTCGGTTGGGCAGACGACAAAGGCTCGTTGAAGCCCGCGCGTAAGTTGCGGTCCCACAGACAGGGATGAGGCTCGCATGAAACAGGTTGGAATCGTCGTTCTGGTCAGTGTCGCCGCATCCGCTGCGGCGCCTGTCCCGCGTGCGCCGCACAAGCCGGGCGTGATCGAAACGGGCAAGAGCGTCGAGCAGTTCGGCGGTTGCTTCGTCGATGCACAAGACCGCGCCTCGCTGCCCTGGTCCTACGTTCCGCAGAGCCGCGGCGGCACCTTCTCCAACTTCGGAGCGAAGGGCGTACGGTTTCCGTATTTCCTCGCCGTGCTGGATCACGGGTCGGCTCGTCAGATTCGCCTCGAAACCGCCCATGCGGGGTCGCCCGTCGATCCCCGCGTGTCACGAGCCGTCGACCAATGCATCTAACCAAACACCTTGGCCAGGAGCGGCTGCGGCGGGTCCGTTCGCGCGAATCCACCGCCGCGGCAACCGCGTCATATCCCATCATCGAATTGACCAATCGCTCGCCGATGGTCGATCGCTGCCTTCCGGCCGGCACCAGCACGATCTGCGGAACCTGGGCCGACAAGCCTGCCGGTCGCCGCCGCAGTCAGCGCGTCAGGGTCGTCTCCGCTGAAATCGGCATGCGGCGGATGGGCAGCTTCAGCTTCCAGGTCGTGCTCGAAGACGTGTCGACCGGCGGTTGCAAGGTGGAACTGGTAGAGTTCGTCGAGGTGAATGATCACATCATCGCGCGCTTTCCGGGAATCGAGCCCTTCTCCGCCAAGGTGAGCTGGGCAGACTCGCGCTTCGCGGGAATCGACTTCGACCGGCCGCTGCACCCGGCAGTGTTCGAGCAGCTTCTTTCCCGCCTCTGACTTCTTCGGGAACCGTCGCCACTCACCGTCATCCAATCGCTCGAGGGCACCTGATCCCGGGTGCCGTTTAGCCAGGGGATGACCATGAAGCTTCCATTCGCACTGCTTGGCGCCGCCGCGATCATGAGTGCCGGTCCGGCGATCGCCGCCGACGTGCCGACCGATCCGCAGATCGCGCACATCGCCTACACGGCGGGCAATATCGACATCGCAGCGGCCAAGCAGGCGCTGGCCCGCTCGCACAACAAGGCGGTCCGCTCCTTCGCGCAGCAGATGGTGCGCGACCATCAGGCGGTGAACGTAAAGGCGCTCGCGCTTGTGAAGAAGCTCCACGTGACGCCGCAGGAGAATCCGACGAGCAAGGCGCTGAACAAGGCCGCCGCCGCCGAACGCGCGAAGCTCGCCAAGCTGTCCGGCGCGGCGTTCGACCGCGAGTATGCGAATAACGAGGTCGCGTATCACAAGACGGTCAACAACGCGCTCGAATCGACCCTCATTCCGTCGGCAAAGAACGGTGAACTCAAGTCGCTGCTCGAGACCGGCCTCACGCTCTTCCGCGAGCACCAGGCGCACGCCGGGCAGGTCGCGAAGGGACTGAAATAGTGAAGCGCACGCGGCGTCGCCCCCTGTGCGTCGCGGGCGTAGGGGCCCTGCTGCTGGCCGTTTCCCCGGCGGCAGCGGCCCCACGGACCTACACGGTCGTGATCGACAAATTGAAGTTCGGTCCGATCCCGGCCGAGCTGCACAAGGGGGATTCGATCCTCTGGGTCAACAAGGACATGCTGCGGCACACCGCCACCGCAGCCGACGGCAGTTTCGACCTCGACCTGCAGCCGGGAAAAGCCGGGAAGACGGTGCTCAACAAGACGGGTGCGATCACGTTCGTCTGCCGCTTTCATCCGGGCATGCGCGGTGTGCTACAGGTCAAATGAGGAAGATCCATGGCCGCAACCCTTGACCTTGCGCGGGACTACCGGACGATCGGCGACAGCGAGCTCGCGCAACTCTGCGCCGCGCGCGATGCCGGCGCGATCCGGCACGTGATCGCCTCGAACAACCAGCGCCTGTTCCGCACCGCCTGGAGCATTCTCAAGAATCGTTCGGAGGCCGAGGAAGCGGTCCAGGCAGCCTATCTATCGGCCTTCGCCAAGATGGGCACGTTCGAAGGACGGTCCTCGCTGTCGACCTGGCTTACCCGTATCGTCATCAACGAGGCGCTGGGCCGCCGCCGTTCCGAGGAGCGTCGCCGCCGTCACCTCGAGCAGGAGGGCATCGCCGTGCTCGACGCCTACCGTGAAACCTTCATGCGCGGCTCGGAAATGGAATCGCCCGACGCGGCCATGGCGCGCGGGCAGATCCGCAAGCTCCTCGAGCAAGCCGTCGCGGACCTGCCGGACGTCTTCCGGACCGTATTCGTGCTGCGCGAAGTCGAAGGGCTGAGCAACGACGACACCGCCGAGGTGCTGGGCGTGGCGCCTGCGACCGTGAAGACGCGCCTCTTCCGTGCCCGCCGCCGCCTTCAGGAGATGCTCGCGCCCGAGCTGGGCACGGCCCTCAGCGGCACGTTCCCGTTCGCAGGAGCGGATTGCGCCGCGCTGACCGAGCGAGTCATGGCCGCGCTGGAGCTTCAGTCTCAGTAAAAAGCCCGGCGTTTACCGCCGGGCCTTTCGAGTTATGCGCCGCTCTCACCGGGGCGGAGGCGCAGCGGCCGCCATCGGCGCGGTGCCGCCGAGCTGGGCGACGAGCTTCTTGTAGGCGTCAAGATAGGCCAGCACGATGATCTGTCCGATCTCCGTGTTCTCGTAGCCGTAGCCGCCCGCGGCCGCGAAGCCGCCCCACCAGCCGGCGCCGCCGCCGACGGCGAAGCTCAGGTCGCGCTTGCGAAAGTAGCCTTCGGTGAGCGCTTCCTCTTCCGTGGTGCGCGCATTGACGAGCGACAGCGTCACGTTGGCCTCGCCCTTCTTGACATTGATTCCGCCCGCGATCGCGCCGACCGTCCGGCCGAAGCCGCCGAACAGGCCGCCGAGCGCGCCTGCAGCTGCACCGACGCCGCTTCCGCCGCTATTCTGGTTGGCGCTGACGATATCCGGCTGGAGGAAAAAGTCCGCGGCCTTGACCTGGCCCTTGCCCATGCGGCTGCCCTTCTGCAGCTCGCCCTGCTCCGCCAGCGCGCGCTCCATCGCCCGGCTGTTCATCGCACGGTCGCGGTTGACCATGGTGAAGCAGCCCGACTGCTGGACGAACACCTTGATGATCGCTTCGGGGCTGCCGAGGTTGAGCTCGCGCCACCATTCCTTGTCCGGCGGAACGATCGCCAGCGTCCCGAGGCGGTGCGAGCATTGCGGGATCTGCGCCATGCCCGCCTGCTGCTCGTTGCGGCCGGAGCTCGGCTTGGCCTGGCTTCCCCCGAGGATTCCGGCAGACGCCGAAGTGGAGACGAGCGCGAACGCTGCGCCGGCGAGCAACGCGTACTTGATCATGATGAGGCCCCCTTGGTTCAGTGCCTCGCGGCTTAGCAAAAATTGAATCGAGTCGGAAGCGAGCTTCCGCGCTTTTTGCGACGTGCTGACAGCAGTGACCCCCTCTGCTACGCGCTCCGAAACTCCCTCAATCGAAGCATCCAAAATTGTCGCTCGACATCGAAAAAATTCGCAATTTCAGCATCATCGCGCATATCGACCACGGCAAGTCGACGCTTGCCGACCGGCTGATCCAGGTCACCGGCGGACTCACCGCGCGCGAGATGACGAGCCAGGTACTCGACAACATGGACATCGAACGCGAGCGCGGGATCACCATCAAGGCGCAGACCGTGCGGCTCGAATGGAAGGGCCATGAGCTCAATCTGATGGACACGCCCGGCCACGTGGACTTCGCCTACGAGGTCTCGCGGTCACTGGCAGCGTGCGAGGGCGCGCTGCTGGTCGTCGACGCGGCACAAGGCGTGGAGGCGCAGACCCTCGCCAACGTCTATCAGTCGATAGAGCACGACCATGAGATTGTCCCGGTCATCAACAAGATCGACCTCCCCGCCGCGGACCCGGAGGGGGTTCGGCAGGAGATCGAGGAGATCATCGGGCTCGACGCCTCGGAGGCGGTGCTCGCCAGCGCGAAGACCGGCATCGGGATCGAGGAAGTGCTGGACGCGATCATCGCCAAGATCCCTCCGCCGAAGGGCGACGCGGCGGCTCCGCTCAAGGCGATGCTCGTCGACAGCTGGTACGACCCATACCTCGGCGTCGTCATCCTCGTGCGCGTAATCGACGGCGCCATCCGCAAGGGCCAGCAGGTCAAGTTCATGGCCGCCGGAACGATCCACCTCGTCGACCGCGTCGGTTGCTTCCGCCCCAAGATCGAGCAGCTCAGCGAGCTCGGCCCCGGCGAGATCGGCTTCATCACCGCGCAGATCAAGGAAGTTGCGGAAACCCGGGTCGGCGACACGATCACCGATGCGAAGAAGCCCGCGCCCGAGGCCCTGCCCGGCTTCAAGCTCGTCCAGCCGGTCGTCTTCTGCGGCCTCTTCCCGGTTGACGCCAACGATTTCGAGAAGCTCCGCGACAGCCTCTACAAGCTGCGCCTCAACGACGCCTCCTTCAGCTTCGAGATGGAGACCAGCGCCGCGCTCGGCTTCGGCTTCCGCTGCGGCTTCCTCGGCCTCTTGCACCTCGAGATCATCCAGGAGCGCCTGATCCGCGAGTATGACCTCGACCTCATCACCACGGCGCCGTCAGTGGTGTACCAGGTACGGCTGCGCGACGGCACGGTCGAGGACATCCACAACCCCGCCGACTGGCCCGACGCCAATGCGATCGAGGCGGTCGAGGAGCCGTGGATCGACGCCACCATCTACGTCCCCGACTCCTACCTCGGCGCGGTCCTGAAGCTGTGCCAGGACCGTCGCGGCATCCAGAAGGACCTGACCTATGTCGGGACCGGAAGCCACGCCCGCGCGATGCTCCGCTATGAGCTTCCGCTGAACGAGGTGGTGTTCGACTTCTACGACCGGTTGAAGTCGATCAGCCGCGGCTATGCGAGCTTCGACTATCACCAGGTCGGCCATCGCGAGGGCGACCTCGTCAAGATGAGTATCCTGGTCAACGGCGAGCCAGTCGATGCGCTGAGCATGATCGTCCACCGCGCCAATGCCGAAGCCCGCGGCCGCGGCATGTGCGAGCGCCTGAAGGACCTGATCCCCCGCCATTTGTTCAAGATCCCGATCCAGGCCGCGATCGGCGGCAAGATCATCGCCCGCGAGACCATCGCCGCGCTGCGCAAGGACGTGACCGCGAAATGCTACGGCGGCGACGCGACGCGAAAGCGCAAGCTGCTGGAGAAGCAGAAAGAGGGAAAGAAAAGGATGCGGGAATATGGCTCGGTAAGCATTCCACAGGAGGCGTTTATTGCGGCCCTGAGGATGGGGGAAGAATAAACCGCCGCGGCTAAGGGGGCGTTGCTGCTCGGTGTCCGACTCGCACCGCTTCACGTGACGCATAGTTGTTTCGCGCCCAGCCGGGCTCCGCGTGGCGCAGCATCTTGCCCGGCAACCGTCTCTCCCACACGAGACCGCGGGCGCACTGGGCGCCTGCGGCCTTGTGCTCGGCGGCTCGCCTAGCGGACCTGAACCCGCACGGTCGGCCTTGCCCAGCCGCGGGGGAGCGGCGCGTACCGGAGGCGGATCAGGCGGACGTCGCGGTCGCGGCCGCGGAGGTCGACGTTGCGGCTGCATGTGCCGGGGCGCATCGTCTGGCGCACTCCGACGTCCTGGTGGCCGCCGTTGGCGAAGCGCACGTCGACGTCGCGCATGTGGAGCGGGGCTCCGTAGACGCACAGCCGCATCTGCCGGTAGCGCGCCGTTCCAGGCAGGCGGATGGTGTCCGTGTCGCGGCCGTTGACGTGCGTGAAAGCGATCGTCCGCCAGCCGTTGTGCCGCCAGCGCTGCGCGTCCACCGGCGAGGCAGCGGCAAAAGCGAAGGCGGCGGTGGCCGTGATCAGGATAAGGGGACGTCTCATGTCGGTTCCTTTCGTGGATCAATCCCCAACCAACACGCGACCGCCGGCGACGTTGTCCGCTCGACGCGGCAGGCCGCTCGGCTCATCGAATGTGAACGCCAGTGAAACGATGAGCCAAGCGCTTGAATTCACTTAAGGTTCATGGAACTTTGGTTCCGTGTTCGCTGATTTCCAGTGAAATACCAGTGTTTTGTGGCGTATTCGGTTCGTCGGCTTTCTGGTCCTGCACAGCGATAATCCTGCACCTGCACGCGGCGTCCGGCGTTGTTGCGGATTATGAGGAAAGCAACGCGTTACGCACGGACCAGCGCCCTCCCCGCGATTGCCGCGGCCCTGGCGCTTTCATCAACCCCGCTGTTCACACAGCAGGCGCTTGCGCAGGAAGCTCCCGCACAGCCGACGACATCGCCGACCACTCCGGCGACGACCGATCCCGCCCCGGTGAGCGCACAGCCTGCGCCGGTGCTCGACACGGCGACTCCGCCGGTGAGCGACACGACGTCGGCAACGCCCGATGCCGCGACGCCCGTGAAGACCGCAGCCAAGCCCAAGCGCGTGGCGGCGGCCAAGCCGACCGCGACGCGCACCGTGACCCAGCGCACGATGACGCGAACGAGGCATGCGGCGGTTCCGGCCGCGGCGGCTCGAGCTGCTGCACCCGCGCAACCCGCGGCGCCCGTGGCCAGTCAGTCGGCGGTGAAGCCGGTCATCGATACCAGCGCCACGCCTGCGAGCCCGGCGCCGACCGCGGCTGCGAAGACTTCGGGCGGCATGGACAATAGCACGGCGATGGAGCTTGGCGGCGGAGCGCTGGCGTTGATCGCCCTCGGCGCCGGCGCCTGGGCCCTCTCGCGCCGCCGCCGCCGCGCCGAGGACGAGGCGATCTACGAGGATAGCTACGAGCCCGAGGCGGAGGTCGCCGAAGAGCCGGAGATGGTTGCGGCAGTCGAGCGGGAACCCGCGCCGATGCCGCGCCACGACCCGATCGAGCAGCCGAACATCGTCGCTCCGGCGGCTTCGGCCTTCTCGTGGGGACGCCCGGATCCGGCGACGCAGGCGGAAGACGACGGCTCCGATCGCCGGCCTGGCGAGACCTGGGTGGAGCGAGCCTATCGCGGCCCGTCGCCCGCCAACCCGTCGGTGTCGCTCAAGAACCGGCTGCGCCGCGCCGCCTTCTTCGACAAGCGCGAACGCGACGTCGAAGCCGGCAAGGCGGAGCCGGTTGATACGGACGCGGGCCTGCCGGACGCCATGGTCGAGGAACAGGAGCGCGAGCTCGCCTAGCCAAGTTCAGCGAGAGGAAGGTGGAGCCGCCGCTCGGGACATCCGGGCGGCGGCTTTCGTTTGGGCGGATCAGGCGATCGGCTGGAGGATCTTCATCTCCTCCGACCGCTGCACCCGGCCGGCCACCATGGCCTCCTGAAGCGTGTCGGCATATTCCTGAACGCGGTCGAGCTTTCCTTCCTGGTCGACGTGCATCAGGTGGCAGAATTGCGCCGAAAGCTCCTTGCGCGTGTCGCGATGCCTGCCGCGGTAGCGGCCGACGCCGATCACATGGTCGCCAGCGTCGAACAATTGCTCGAGGTCGACCCGGAAATCGTCGAAGTCGCGCACCGTCGGCGCGAACACGCCGTCGCGCAGCTCGGCGAAGCTGCGGTACGGATTACCTCCGCAATAAAGCGAATTGTCCGCCTCTCTCCAGACGAGGCTGCGGCCGAGGCCCTGCTCGAAGGCCTCGAGGTCGCCGCTGTTGAACGCATCGTACAGCCTGCTCATTGCCTGCACATTCTGTTGGGACATCGTCTGCTCTCCCGCTCAGCCACGCAGAGCGTCGCGCCGGCCGGACGGCATGTCGGTCGGCGGGCACCGCGGCACCGACTCGTCAATGAAGCTGACCGGCGCGCCTATAGCACGGCGGGGCGGTCGAAGGCTCTGAGGATGGGACACGGGCCACCGCGCTTTTTGGCACAGGCGGTCGCAAGTCCGGCGAGCGCATCGCGCGCTTCACGAAGCTCGGCGATCCTCGCGTCGATCGCCGCGACGCGAGACTGGGCAAGCTCCCGGGCGCGGGCGCGGTCGTCGGAGGCGTCGAGGTCGAGCAGCTCCTTGATCTCGGCGAGCGTGAAGCCGGCGGCCTGGGCCGAGCGGATGAAGCGCAGGCGCCTGACGTCCTGGTCGCCGTAGCGGCGAACCTCGCCTGGCGGCCGGGCCGGCTCCGGAAGAAGACCGCGACGCTGGTAGTAGCGCACCGTTTCCACGCCGACGCCAGCCGCTTTCGCAAGGCCGCCGATCGTATCCGAATTTTTTGCTTGATTCCGTACCATGGTACAGAGGTCATACGCGGTTTGCCGGGGGCGAATCAACGCTTCCCGGGAAAAGGAGAATGACCATGACCAGCCAGATCGAACAGCAGGTTCAGGCCGCCAAGCTTGACACGCGCGGCGGCTGCAAGTGCAATCCCTGCACCTGCAAGAACTGCAATTGCTGAACGGAAGCGGGCCGCATCGACTGCGGTGCGGCCCTCTATCTCAGGCACGCCTCCTGCTGGGTCGCACGAAGCTTGGTGAAGAAATCCGTCGGCGCGGTGCTGAGGATGATGCCCTCATCCTGGCAGCGGCGAAGCTGAAAGCGGACCTTGCGGGCGCGGAAGTCGAGCGACACCCGCCGGAACTGCTCCAATATATCGGTCCCGAGCAGCAGTGCCGGCTCGTCGGCCAGGCCGAAGACCTTGAACGGCGGCACGTCCGCGAATGCGATGGGCACGTCGTGCAGAATGACCGGGCCGAGCTGAAGCTCGTCGATGCGCGCCAGCTGCATGTTCACGCTGACGCCGGTGACGCCGATCGCCTTCACCTCCCAGAAGCGGTTGTACCCCTTGCGGATCAGCTTCTCCCGCAAGGCGGTATTGCCGATCGTGATCTCGGATCCGGTATCGATGACCGCGTCGAGCTTGAACCGCTGGGCGCGGACCTGGGTCAAGATGAGCTGGCCGCGCCGGCGCTTGGCGGTGATGACGATGTCGCCGGGCATGGCCTTGATCGGGATCCGCGCATCCTCGACCTTGATCAGCTTCTTCTCGAAATCCATCATCAGCCGCTGCTCGACGAGTGCGTCGATCCCGACGAGGCCGTCGCCGCCGAGATCCATCTCCCGAAGCGCCGGTAGCTCGAGATTGTCGATGGTGCTTTGGCCGAGGGTCAACTGGGCGACCTTGACGCGGTCGACGACGTCGCGGGAGGTCATTCCGCTGACGACCACGGGCGTGCCCAGCGGCAGTTCCAGGTCGTGGGCGATGCGCAGACCGACCGCCGAAGTGTCCGCGCCGCTGTCGACCACGAAATGATAGGGACCACGGCCATTGACGTGGACGTCGACGCTGAGGCGCGTGTCGACCACCTTCGCCTTCACGTCCTTGCCGCCGATGTCGAGCGCATTGTCGAACGAGGCCGGCGGAAGCGGCAGGACGTTCGCCGGAACGGAAGGATCGGCGGGCCTCGGTCGGCTGATCCTGGGAGGCTCCGCGGAGTCCTTCGCGCTGGCGGCCGACACCTGCAAAAGCGTCAGCCCGAACGCGAGGAGCAGAGCGAAACGAGGCGTACGCATGGGTCGTTCCCCGTGGGACAGGCTGCATCTTATGCGCGGCGAGGCCTGTCCCGCCACTGAATATAGGTCAGCTGCCCGACTTTTCGACGGAAGGAGGGCAAGCTGTCGCTCCGTCGGTTCTGCTAGCGGAGTTCCATTGCGGACTTTCCTGACGGGCGGTTACAAGTCGCTATGACCGTTCAGGGAAGCTGTCACTGCGGCAACGTACGGATGGAAGTGCCGAGCAGGCCCGACTGGGTTGCAGACTGTAACTGCTCCCTCTGTCGCCGGCTTGCGTGGCGTGTCGCTTATTACCCGCCGGACCAGGTCCGGATTTCAGGCGACACGACCGCCTATGTCTGGGGCGATCGAATGATCGGCATTCACCACTGTCCGGTCTGCGGTTGCGGCACCCACTGGGAATCCCTTGGCGAAGATTTCGGAAGGATGGGCATCAATGCACGCCTGCTCGACGATTTCGATGAAAGCGCCGTCGAGGTCAGGAAATTCGACAACGCCGGCTGATTGGAGTCGACGCTAGCGTCCGCCGTTCACCAATTGCGTAGATTACCGCAACGCAGCGAGCTCCATCCGGCTGCGGGAATCGAGGTAGCTGATCATGATCGGCACCGGGTTCGGGATGAGGACGTTCTGCTCCGGCACCGAGGCCGCAGGCGGCTCCCCGCCGAGGAGCCAGCGCGCGAGCTTGTCCGCGTCCTCCAGGCGGACGCAGCCGTGGCTGAGGTTGCGCTGGTCCTGCGCGAAGAGCTCCTTCTTCGGCGTGTCGTGGAGATAGATGCCGTCGCTGTCCGGAATGTCGAACTTGTAACGGCCCAAGGAATTGGCGGGGCCAGGCCGCTGGCGAACGTAGATCTGGGCGGTGCCCGCAGCGACCGCCTTCCAGTCGACGCTGTCCGGCGAAAGCATGCGCGCATTCGGCCCCCAGCCGGAAAGAATCTCATAGCCCTGCTGAATGAGGTAGGCGTTGCCGTCCTTGAGCACTCGCGGAGCAATGATCGTCTTCGCCATCTCGGGCGTTACGTGCCAATAGGGGTTCAGCGTCTCGTAGTGGAGGACGCTCTTCAGCTTCGGCGTCGGGGTGTCGGGCTTGCCCACGATCACCTTCATCGAATCCCGGACGCGGCCGTCCTCGATCATGTACAGCCGTGCGGAAGCGGCATCGACCAGAACGTAACGGCCGTGCAGCGGGATTTGCGCGCCGGGGAGCGAGTCGACGTACAGCTGCGGAACGATGCTGCCCGCGATCGGCCCGAACGCCGGGGAGAAGCTGACAAAGCCGTAGGCGCCGGCGCCGATGGCGAGAATCCCTGCGAGCGCGATCGCGTATCTGCGGTTGTGAGCCATTGTCTTCATCCCGTGTCCTGCCCCGTCGGAACGGCTGAAGCAGCTCCCTTAGCAGTTATGCGGCCCGCGCGCGATTGGTTGCCGAGCCGTGACGGTCGCGTCGAACCTATAGGTTGCCGGGCCGGACGGGGGCCGCGGCAAGCTCTCCCACCACTGTCGTCCATTCGCGCGCGTGCCAGCGGGCGACGAGGCCGTTGGTGACGTAGGGGTCGGCACGGGCGAAGTCCTCCGCGACCGACTTGTCCTCGCCGGCGAACATCAGGACCGCGCCGTCGACGGGATCGGCGAGCGCCCCGGCGACGACCAGCTCGCCGCGCTCATGGGCAGCCCAGGCATGCGCGAGGTGCGCGCCGCGGAAATCGGGACGGCGCTCGAGATAGCCGGGGCCGGCTTCGTAGAAGAGGAGGAAGTGCTTCATGGCGCTCTCCTATCCCGCGCCGCCGAAGGTCTCAAACACCGCTCCGGGGCGAGCGTTATGGGTGGCATCCGGGGGGTCGTTCACTTTGTGACCTTTCGTCGATTTTGCCGGAAATCCGCCGCGCGCGCGCGGTGAGAGGTCGGCGCCGAACTTCACACGGCTGTGACCTTCGAGCGCGCGGTCCCAGGCGGCCGCGAACAAAGCGGCGGAAGCGCGGCGGCGCAGGCGGTAAGCGCTCTCCCGGCTCATCCCCGCAGCGCTCGCGGCGGCGATGACGCTGCCGGTACGGACGAGCGCGTCGAGGAAGGCGAACTGGCGGCGGATCGTCCAGCCGTCGCGGCGGGTCGATGGCAGTGCGGGCGGGAAATCGGGCTGACGCATCGCCAGCTTAAGGCACAAACAGGGAGCTGTAGGACAGCGATATTCGCTGCGCTCAGGCGGCCTTCGCGATGTCTCCGTCGGCGAAAGCGAGCACCGCGAGCGGGTGGAGTCCGTGCAGCGCGCAAATCAATTGACGGCCGAACAGCTCGAGGCAGTGGAGAGAACGGCCTTCCTCGCAGCAGAGGTCGAGGCCGAATTCGCGCCACTGCGCGTTCGGGTCGCGCGCATATTGGGCCAGGCTGTCGAAGTTCGCCTCCCATTCGGCGCGGCCATATTTGGCGCGGACCGCTTCCGGCAACGCCGGGTAAAGGGTGTCGTTCGCGGTGATGCCGAACAGCTCGCGCGACGCAGCGTCGATTAGGTGCGGCAACTCATCCACTTCATCGTCGGCAAGCAGCCCGCGGGATTGCAGGCAAAGCTGTTCCTCGACCGGGGCGACGGCGGGCAGATGACGGAAGACGATCATGGTCATGAGCCAAGAATCAACGAGACTCGCGCGGGTTCCAAGGCGAAAGTTCAACGAATCCACAGTTTTGTGCGAGCCGCCCCTGGCCCGTCAGAGTGGCGCCTGCAACGGCCCGCCGCTCGATGCGCCCTGATCACCCCTTAAGTTAACGGTGCCTAAACGGTGCCGGAACTCGTTCATCTGCCAGCAAGGTTGGCCTGAACAGTCGGCAGCCCGAGGGGTCCGAGCGCAGGCTGCATTCACGCAATCTGTCCAGCGAGATGGATGAGGTTCTGACCCCCCGACACACCATGACCAAGGCGGCCGGACGAATAGTCGCGAATGCGTCGAGCCCGGTCAATCTAAAGGAGCAGAATTAGTGAATATTCTCAGACGATCGATGGTTCCCTTGCTGTTGGCCGCAGCTGCGGTGCCGGCCTGGAACGGCCTCTCTGCGCAGGTGCAGGGCCAGGTCGAGGGCGCGAATGCGATTACCGTAACCGGCGAGATGCCGGCCGATCTGACCAAGTTGCCCAAGGGACCTGACATCCAGGGCATCATTTCCGCGCGAACCGGCGGGCAGATGCAGGTGACTGCCGCCAACGGCAACAGCACGGCAATCATTGTCTCCCGGGCCACCGACATCAGGTCGAGCGGGGGTTTCCTCGGCCTCGATCGCGATAGGCTTGCCGCGGACTCGCTGCTCAACGGGCTGCCGGTCACCGTCAAGACGGTGCAATGGGGCGGCGCCCTGGTGGCGACCCAGGTGAGGCTCAAGAGCAAGAATCTCGCGACCGCTTCGATGATCCGCAGCGGCACTGCGCAGCGCTTCGGCGAGCACGATGTGGCCATTGCCCGGAATGCGGCGGCGACCGAGGCGCTGCGCGGGCGCGTGGGCGATATCGACAAGTATAATATCAAGGGTACGACCAACATCTACTTCGATACTGGCAAGTGGGCGCTGTCGCATGAGGAGGAGGCCCAACTTTGCGCGGCTGCGACCCAAGCCAAGGCAATGGACAACGCGCTGCTGCTCGTCGTCGGCTATACCGATGCGGTCGGAAGCGAGGACTATAACCAGGTTCTCAGCGAACGGCGCGCCAGCAAGGTCGTCAATTATCTGCAGCAGAAATGCGGCTGGGCGCCCTATCGCATGCTGACCCCCACCGGGATGGCCGAGGCGGATCCGGCGGCGGATAACACAACCGCCGAAGGCAAGGCGCAGAACCGCCGCGTCGCGGTGAATATCCTCGTCAGCAAGGCCGTCGAGGGTCTTGAACAGCAGGGCGGCTGAAACGCGAGGGGGTGGGCTTCGGCCCACCCCGGATTTCGATTATCCGGGCCCTCGAGTTTGTTCTCGGGGGCCCGTTCGCCTTCAGTCAGTTGCCGATACGTAAAGCTCGCCGGCTTCGTCGTGGAAGCACTGCTCATCTCGGCCATCCCGGCATCGGGATCGGGGTCCGACCAACCCCCGCCCCTCGCCTGTCCAGGGAGGGGAGTTGGGGCGGCGTTCTGCTCCTGCAGCGCGAGCACGCTAGGGAGCTCGTTCCGGCAAGTTCGCCTGCCGCGCGTTCGCAGGTCAGCCTTGATTAAGCGGCGCCAAGGTCCATATCGACTGCATGACCGAGCATCCTTCCTTCGACCGGTCCAGGCTGCACCCAGGTAGCAGCACAGCACGACTCTAGCGCCCTGAGCGTCCCGTGCCGCTTGCGGGCGGGCGTACGTTTAGGGCTTCTCCAATAAGCAGCGCACAAAACACAGTGCGCATTGTCTCATTCGATTAGGCGAGCAGGGCGGCGGGCCGATGGGCCGACGTCAATGCATCTGCGCGCCGGGAGAAGAGTAGTGACCAATCAACGTTTCGCAGTGGAATTCGACCGCCGCACCGTAGGCGTTGCCGTGCGCGTGCCGGGGGGATTCGTGTTCTACGCATCCGACAGCCGCTTCGACGAGATGGATGGGCAGGTGTTCCGCCGGGCCCGCGCGATTCAGCGGGAGCTGAAGAAGGCCGACCAGAAGAGGTGGAAGCACAACCGCCGTGAACGCCTCTCGTTCGCCGCGGCCTAGCTTCGGCTTGACCTCGATCATCCATCAATCACGGGAGTTTATCGTGACTGCTTACACGTCCCATATCGACCAAGTGCGCTCGACACGCGACCGCGTCGCCAATTTGCTCCAGCGCTATCCCCACGTGTCCGACAAGGACCGCAAGGAGATCCTGGAGTTCATGAAGGAGGCCCGGCACCTCGAGATCGGGCTGCTGACCGCGAACGACCATGTGCGGCCGCAGCTCGACGCGTTCATGGAGCACCACAAGCGCCATTTCCGGCTCGACGTGTTCGACGTCGTGCGGGCGCTAGCGCTAGTCGGCGCCATCCTGATGGTCTGCTGGCTGCTGTGGGAGCTGTTCATGCCCGTTGCAGTCTGACCCGCGACGCATCGGCGGCTCGGATGCCCGGGCCGCCGCCCATTGAAATCAAAGGAGTTATCATGCCCTTCTCACCAACGCCCTCGGCGCGTCCCCCCATTCATTTGCTTGCGGCGGAGTCCGACATCGTCGCCAGCCTGGCGCTACGCGCCGAGCACCGGCAGCCGGTCGTCGCCTCGATGCTGCTTGAGGAGATCGAGCGCGCCGAGCTGCATGACCCGGAGACGATGCCTGAAGGCCACGTTCGCCTAGGCTCGGCGGTCGCCTTCGTCGACGAGCGGACGCACCAGGTGCGCGAGGTCAACTTGGTGCTGCCCGGCGAAGCCAACATCGCGGAAGACCGCATCTCGATCCTGACGCCGATGGGCGCCGCTCTATACGGGCTGGCCGCCGGCCACTGCATCGACTGGCCGGACCTGAGCGGCCACGCAAGGCCCATCCGCATCCTGCGGGTGACGCAGGCGGAGTCCTAAACCTAGCGTTACTCGGCGGCGGGAACGTAGAGCTCGCCACCTTCCTCGTGGAAGCGCTTGCTCATCTCCGCCATTCCGGCGTCGGCATCGGCTGATGCAGCCTTGGAGCCTGCGCTCGGCATGCCCCCATCCCGTGCTCGTTCTTCCTGCAGCCGAGCGAAATCCCGCACCTCTTGCGTGATCTTCATCGAGCAGAACTTGGGGCCGCACATCGAGCAGAAGTGGGCGGTCTTGGCGCCCTCCGCGGGAAGCGTCTGGTCGTGGAAGGCCTCCGCCGTGTCGGGGTCGAGCGACAGGTTGAACTGATCGCGCCAGCGGAACTCGAAGCGGGCGCGGCTCAGCGCGTCGTCATGCAGCCTCGCGGCCGGGTGGCCCTTCGCCAGGTCGGCCGCGTGGGCGGCGAGCTTGTAGGTGACGACTCCGACCTTCACGTCGTCGCGGTCGGGGAGGCCGAGGTGCTCCTTGGGCGTGACGTAGCAAAGCATCGCGGTGCCGAACCAGCCGATCATCGCCGCGCCGATGCCGCTGGTGATATGATCGTAGCCCGGCGCGATGTCGGTCACGAGCGGCCCCAAGGTGTAGAAGGGCGCCTCGCCGCAGCTTTCCAGCTGCTTGTCCATATTCTCCTTGATCTTGTGCATCGGCACGTGGCCGGGGCCCTCGATCATCACCTGGCAGTCGTGCGCCCAGGCTTTCTTGGTGAGCTCGCCGAGCGTGTAGAGCTCCGCGAACTGGGCCTCGTCATTGGCGTCGGCGGT
>JBKPQH010000030.1:0-119395 GCA_046733935.1 Pseudomonadota bacterium | reverse complement strand
CCCGGCTCGTTGATCGTGCGGGCGATCTTGGTCGCGGGTGCCTGGATGAGGCCCACGATGGTCGCACGCAGCTCGTCGAGCGAGGGCAGCGCAGCAAGCGCCTTGATCCCGTTCACGTCGAGGACCGTATCGCCCATCGCTCCGCCGACGATCTCGAACTTGTCGTGCGTCTTGGCGAAATCGACCGCCACCTTGGCGGCCGCAACGGGGTCTCCGGACGTCGCCAAAGCGGTCGGACCTTTAAGAAGGTCGCCGATCGGCTTGTAGCGCGTGTCCTCGAGCGCAATCAGGGCAAGGCTGTTCTTCGCAACTTTGAACTGGGCGCCGGCGTCGCGCATCTTCAGGCGCAGGTCCGTGGACTGCGCCACCGTCAGACCGTGGTTGCGAGTGATCACAACCACGCTCGTGTCGGTGAAAACACGCTTCAGCTCGTCGACCAGATCGGCTTTTTGCGAACGATCCATGCCAACTCCAAAGTTTCGCCCGAGACTTGGCTCGAGCGAGTTCCAAACAGCTCAGGCCAACAGCCCGAGCACTCTTGTCCGTGGGGTTGGGATCGATGGCGCCGCGACGAGCAACGCACGACGAAGCGCTCGCAAGCACTCCGAATGATTCCTGTCCCCGTCTAGGCTGGAAATTAAGAGGCGAGCCTCACCAACTGTCTCGGACGGTTGCACCGGCGGACCGGTGCGAGCGGGCGCCTATAGCGAAATGCGCCCGTCGATCAAGTCCTGGAAAAGCAAAGCCCGGGCGGAGCAGGCGCTTCGCCCGGGCGATGCTGGTCCAGGTGGAACCGGTTAGCGCTTACTGACCGCGCTCACCCCGCTCCGTCGGTGGAGGCGGAGGCGGCGGAGGCGGCGGCGGGCAGGTGTCCGTCGCAGCGATCACCGAGCCATCGGGACACGTCTGCGTCGCCGGTGGAGGCGGCGGCGGTGGCGGAGGCGGCGGAGGCGGCGGAGGCGGCGGAGCCGCTGCCGCGAAGTTGTAGGTCAGGTTCAGCAGCACGCTATGCGACGTGAACCGGCTGTCGCCGTCGAAGAAAATCGTGCCTCCCGAACATGGGAGAGGGCCGCAGGTGGTCGTCGCGGCGGTGAACGCGAATGCGCGCGTGCCGCTGACGCGAGGTCCCCGGAAGTAGCGGTACTTGAGCCCGACGTCGATCTGGCTGCTGACCGGATAGTAGACGCCCGCGAGCAGCTGCCAGGCGAACCCGCTCTTGCTGCCGTTGAACTGCTTGACGTTCGCCCAACCGGCGCCGCCTCCGGCGTAGCCTCCGAAGCTTGCCTCGCCGCCGAAGTCGATCAGCCCGTTGAGCATCGCGGAGAACACGTTCGCGTTGCTGCGCAGGTTGAAGTTATCCGACGTCGTGAAGGCCGTACCCGCACCCGTGTTCACGGTCGGGATGAACGTGTTGTTGGTGATTATCGTGCCCTTGTGCTTGGCGTGTTTGTAGCCAAGCTCGCCCTCAACCCGGAAAAAGCCGAAGTCATAGCCTGCGTTCAGGTCGACGTCATAACCGGCCTTGTAGCGGACCCTTCCGACGTTTGTCCGCGCCACGTCCGTGTTCGCAGTGTTCGTAAAGTCGATTGTGCCGAACAGCTCCTGCGTGTTCGGGAAGAGGACGCCAGCGTCGATGCCGACATAGCCGGAACCGTCGCGCGTGGCCGAGGCAGGCGTCGCGATCGCGATCGTCGCTGCCGCCGCAAGCAAGAGTTTACGCATAAAGTTTACCCCCTTTCGGTGATGGAACGTGCCGCGCCAACAAACCCATTAGGCCAAAGTTTCAGTGGTCCGCCAATTGGTCCCGCTTCTGTGGCAAGGAGGCCACAGGGCAGCTGAGTAAACCGCGCGGCCATGGCCGGTCAAGCGATTGAAGGTTAACGGAAACGGCTGGAAAGCGCAGTTTTCAGCGCTTCCCAGCCGCTCCGGAATCGTTGCGGGCGAGCGCCCGCCGTCTGAGGTCAGGCTCCGGCGATCTCTTCGAGATTGACCTTCAGGCCAGGCCCCATGGTCGACGACACGCTGAGCTTCTTCACGAACTTGCCCTTCGCGCCCGACGGCTTGTTCTTGATGATCGCGTCCATGAAGGCGCGGAAGTTCTCGGCGAGGTCGGCCTCGGAAAACGACGCCTTGCCGATGCCGGCGTGGACGATGCCCGCCTTCTCGACGCGGAACTCGACCTGGCCGCCCTTGGCGTCGGAGACCGCCTTGGTGACGTCCATCGTGACCGTGCCGAGCTTCGGGTTCGGCATCAGGCCCTTGGGACCAAGCACCTTGCCGAGGCGCCCGACGACGCCCATCATGTCCGGGGTCGCAATGACCCGGTCGAAATCGATCTGGCCGCCCTGGACGGTCTCCATCAGGTCCTCGGCGCCCACCACGTCCGCGCCAGCAGCCTTGGCCTCGTCGGCCTTGGCGCCCTTGGCGAACACCGCGACGCGGACTGTCTTGCCGGTGCCCTTGGGGAGGTTGACCACGCCGCGCACCATCTGGTCCGCGTGGCGCGGGTCGACGCCCAGGTTCAGCGCGACCTCGACGGTCTCGTCGAACTTCGCGGTCGCATTGCCCTTCACCAGCGCAATGGCTTCATCGACGCCGTAGAACTTCTCGCGGTCGACTGCGGTGAGGGCCTTCTGCCTCTTCGAAAGCTTTGCCATGTCGTCAGCCCTCCACAACCTGGAGGCCCATCGCGCGGGCGGAGCCTTCGATGATCTTCGACGCCGCGTCGAGGTCGTTGGCGTTGAGGTCCTTCATCTTGACCTCGGCGATCTCGCGCAACTGCGAGCGGCGGATCGTGCCCGCGCTCGACTTGCCGGTCTCCGACGAGCCCTTCTGGATCCGCGCCGCCTTCTTGAGGAGGAAGGACGCGGGCGGGGTCTTGGTGGTGAAGGAGAAGCTGCGGTCCGCATAGACGGTGATGACCGTCGGGATCGGAGCGCCCTTCTCGAGCTCCTGCGTCGCGGCGTTGAACGCCTTGCAGAATTCCATGATGTTGACGCCGCGCTGGCCGAGCGCCGGGCCGATCGGCGGCGCCGGGTTCGCAGTGCCGGCGGGCACCTGCAGCTTGATATAGCCGGTGATCTTCTTTGCCATGTCTCACTCTTTAGTGGACCGAGGTCCGTTCAAGTTTAGCGGTCCAGACGGATGCCAAAGCATCCTCCCGCATGGTTCCCGATGTCTCGGAAGCGCGGCCCATTAGCGGAAGTGGGCCCTCGCCGCAACATATGGTAACGGCCGTTTCGCAGGGGGGAGGAACAGCGGTCTTTACAGGAGGGCAAACCATGAACCGTGTTCTCTTCATAAGCGTAGCAGCATTGATCGTCGCCTCGCCGCTTCAGTCCAAGGGCATGAAGTGGATGGAGACGGGCGGCGCCGGGCTTCCGGCCGGCGCGCAGATGGCCGTCGTTTCGGGCGACCCCAGCAAGGCCGGCGAGTTCAAGCTCCAGATCAAGATGCCGGCCGGCTACGCGGTTCCGGCGCACCACCATCCGGCCGACGAGATCGTCCGGGTGCGGTCGGGCACGCTCAACTACGGAATGGGCGACAAGCTCGACAAATCGAACGCGGGAACCCTGACCGACCCCAAGACCCACGTCACCATGCACGCCGGCATGAACCATTGGGTGTTCACCAACGACGGCGCGCTGGTCGAGGTCACTGGGACGGGCCCGTTCCAGATCGTCTACGCCGACCCAAAGGACGATCCGCGCGGGGCGAAGTAGAAAATTCGGCTGAGCGGTTCCGAATGGAGTGAAAAGGGGGAGCGCAGTCCGGCCAGACTCCACGCCACGGGCCGGCCCTTAGCGCTTCCACTTCCTCCACTTTGTCACCTTCGATTGGGCTAAGCGAAGGAGCACGCCTCGGAACGGGCGCGATCGAGGGTGACAAAAGCGCTTGCGTCCAGGGTTACATCGAGGGTGACAACGCCCAGCTCCGGGTGTGAGCAATCAAGCGGTCGAGAGAAGGGCTGACGATGGCAAAGAGCGGTGCGGGTGAAATCCGCGAGCGCTCAAGCTGGCATATTTGACGGCTTGTAGGACAGCAGCATTTTCCACCGAGCGCAGGGGAACGATTGCGGAGCAATCGGGCGGTTGCGCGTAGAGACATTGAGTGCCCGGCCGACCGGCGCGAAGAGCAGCCACACGGCCGCCATGCCGGGGGCATGGTGGAACGGCTGCTGGACCGACGTCACGGGATTTACTCCCGTGATGTTTGCTCTGCTTCGGCGTCCAAGTTCCATTTGCGGAAGTCACCCTCCGTCGGCGAGCCTTCGAACAAAGCACCCATCTTTTTCGGTTTGAAGTGAGGTGTTCCATACTCAAGAAAATTGCGTGCAGTGCTCTCGTCACCATAAAAGCCAACTGCATCGAACGGGTAACCTCTAATTAGGGGCACCAACTCGGGCTCTCGTCGCGTGATCTCAGAGAGGTGGCGCTGCACGTCGTCGTCTAGCTCTCTCACCCATTCGGCGCCCGCTTTAATGGCGTGCTCCAGGAGAGCTCGAAATTTGGTTTCTAAGTCTGTCTGATAGACCACGCGTCGATCCGCCACGTCGATGCGCTCGAAGCAAGCAGTGAGCGAACTGGCCTTGTGCACTCTGCCAGCGCTTGCGCAAAAGAAAAGGGTCGCCGACGCGACCCTTTGAGCTTGGATCCCGGATCAAGTCCGGGATGACGAAAAGGTGAGTAGCCGCTGCGGCTACTTCACCCTTTCCACCTGCTCGAACTCCAACTCGACCGGCGTAGCACGCCCGAAGATGCTCACAGACACCTTCACCCGCCCGCGGTCGAAATCGAGCTCCTCGACGACCCCGTTGAAGCTGGCGAACGGGCCGTCGAGGACTTTCACCGCGTCCCCGATCTCATAGTCGACGTTGATCTTCTGCTTGGGCGCGTGGGCCTGTTCTTCCTTGGTGGAGAGCATGCGCGCGGCCTGGGCGTCGGGGATGGGCTGGGGCTTGCCGCCGGGGCCGAGGAAGCCGGTCACCTTCGGAGTGTTCTTGACGAGGTGATAGACCTGGTCGTTCATCTCGAGCTTGGCGAGGACGTAGCCGGGCATGAACTTGCGCTCGGATTCGACGCGCTTCCCGCGCTTGATCTCGGTCACGGTCTCGGTTGGAACCTCGATCTGCTCGACGAGCGGCGTGAGGCCCATGCGCGTCGCCTCGCTCATGATCGCGTCGCGGACCTTGTTCTCGAAACCGGAATAAGCGTGGATGATGTACCAGCGGGACATGTTCGTATCTCTTGTGTTGCGGGCTAGCCGAGCAGGCTCAGCAGATATTTGACGACCGTCGAGAAGAATGCGTCGGTCGCGAAGAAGAACATCGACAGCAGAAGCGTCATGATGATGACCATGATGCTGGTCGCGACGGTTTCCTTGCGCGTCGGCCAGTGGACCTTCGCCGTTTCGGCGCGGACCTGACGGATGAATTCGCCGGGGGAGACTTTCGCCACGATTTCGTCTGCTCTCTTGCGGATAGAAAAAGGCTCCGCGGGCGCGGCGGCCAGCGGAGCTTCGGGTCACTTAGCGGTGGTGCGTCGAGTCTTCAAGGTTGTCGCGCGCAGGAGTGGAGGGACTCGAACCCCCGGCCCTCGGTTTTGGAGACCGATGCTCTACCAACTGAGCTACACTCCTAAGAGCGCGGTGTTCGCGAGGTAGCTAGCCACGGAAGTTCGTGCAAGGCCGTCACGCGAGTGAATCGCGTGGCGTCGGTCCTGTCGCTTCGCGCAGGCCGTCCGGCATTCGCCCTCTCTTCGACGCTGCTCGACGATTGCTGGAGCAATCCTCTCACTGCGCTCGGGGGCTCACGACCGGAAGTCCGATCCACGTTCCATCCGGACCGCTGAAGACGCGCTGCGTGGCGGCGCGGTAATCGCCGCGCTTGGCGAAGAAGATGTTCGGGACGTAGGTCTGCGGGTTGCGGTCGTAGAGGGGGAACCAGCTCGACTGGACCTGGACCATCAGGCGGTGGCCGGGCTGGACCGTGTAGTTCACCTGCGGGAGCGCGAACTCGTAGGTGACCGGCTGGTTGGCGGGGACCGGCGAGGGGTGCGCGGGGTCGGTGCGGTAGCGGCCGCGGATCACGTCCATCGCGATGGCGAGCTGGTAGCCGCCCATCTCCGGCTTCTGCGGATATTGGTCGGGATAGACGTCGATCAGCTTGACGACCCAGTCGCTGTCGGTGCCGCTGGTCGAGGCGACGAGATGGACCAGCGGGGTGCCGGCGAGCTTGAGCGGGGCCGTGAGCGCCTGGCTGGAGTAGCTGAGGACGTCGGTGCGGCCCTCGGCGAAGCGCTGGTCGTCCTCGAGCCAGAAGCGCCAGGTCGAGCCGGTCGCCCAGGGCGAGATGTTCGGGCGGGCGCGGTAGGTGACGGGCTTGGCGGGGTCCGAAACATACTGGTTGTAGCCGCTGGCGGTCGGGGCGTCGAAGGTGAGGCTGTTGCCCGAACCGAGGTAGAGCGGCGTGAGGTTTGCAGGGCAGCCGCGCATGCAGGCTTGCGGCCAGTCGGCCAGGCGTTGCCAGCGGTCGGCGCCGACCTCAAACGCGGTCACCCGCGCGATGTTGGCCGCGGGGCCGCCTTTCAGATGCTCGTCGAGGAACGGGAGCATCACGTTCTCGCGGAACCATTTGCCGGTGTCGGAGCCCCATTCGAGCGGCCCGAGGGTCGAGGCGGGGCCGTTCGCCTGCCCGTGATGCCACGGGCCCATGACGAGATGGGCGTCGGGGCTCGCCTTGGTCGCATTGAAGGCGGCGGGCGCGCCGTAGATGTCTTCCTGGTCCCACAGGCTGTCGACGAAGAGGGTAGGAACGGTCAGCGGCTTCTCGGCGAGGATCCTGTCGACCGCCTGCAGCTGCCAGAATTCGTCATAGGCCGGGTGCTGGGTCAGGCGGTTCCAGAAGGGGAGCTGCTCCATCCCCATCGCCCGGCCGTAAGCGCCGGCCGAGCCGTAATGCATGAACGTGTTGTAGTCGTCGTAGTTCGACGTGAACCACTCCTCGTCCGACTTCTTGTCCGCGGTCTGGCCGTACACGTAGCTGATCATCTCCTGCCGGAAGGCGCCGTTGTGGAACCAGTCGTCGCCTTTCCACACGTCGACCATCGGGTTGATGGGGACCGCCGCTTTGAGCGCGGGGTGGGGGTTCACGAGGCTCATCAGCGTGGTGAAGCCGTCGTAGCTGGTGCCGATGGTGCCGACCCGTCCATTGGATTCGGGGACGTTCTTCACCAGCCAGTCGATCGTGTCCCAGGCGTCGGTCGAATGGTCGACCTTCGTCGGGTTGAGCGGACCGCGGATGGGGCGGTTCATCACATACTCGCCCTGCGACTTGTACTTCCCGCGCACATCCTGCCAGGCGACGATGTAGCCGTCGCGGACGAGCTCGGCGTAGGCAGGGGAGAGGATGTTTTCGGGCAGTGGACCGAAGCCCCGGCCGGTCGCCTTGTCGGCGGAGTAGGGCGTACGATCGAGCATGATCGGGAACTTGCCCGGCTGCTTGGGGACGATGAGCACGGTGTAGAGCTTCGCTCCGTCCCGCATCGGGATCATCAGCTCGCGGCGGACATATTGGAAGTTCGACCGCGGTGCGTTGAACTTCGCCGGAACGTCGCCGGACGGCGGGTAGACCGGCGCGAAGGTCGGGTGGAAATTGGCAGGGATGTCGCCGCCGGGTCTGACCGCGGGCTCGACGTGGGTTTCGGCGAGAAGCGGTGCCGAAAGCGCAAGCGCCGCCAGCACGAACGCGAACTTCTTCAAGGCCATGCGACTCCCTCTCCGATGAGTCGCCATTGGCATGATGGCGGTGCGTCCGGCAAGGACAGCGAATGCAATGCGACGCGGGGGCTAGGCGGTGGCCCGGCGGACCGTGCGACTTCCCAACTCTTTTGCCGCGCGTGTGAAGAGCAGGACGAACGTCGGCAATAGCGTGAGGACTAGAACCGCCCCGAGGCTGAGCCCGAAGATGATCGCGGTTGCGAGCGGCCGCTGAAGCCCCGCTCCGCGGCTGATCCCGAGCGCGAGAGGCAGGAGCGTCAGCACGGCGATGACGGCGGACATGATGATCGGGCGAAGTCGCGCTTCGCCCGCTTCCAGCAAGGACGCCGGGTCGATCGCGCGCTCCAGCTCGAGCTCGGCGAGATAGAAGATGGCGAGTTCCGTCAGCATTCCGACGACCATCGTGAGCCCCATCATCGCCGAGATGTCGAGCTCGATCCCGGTCAGCCACAGACCGAAGAAGACTGCGGAGGTCGAGAGAAGAACGGTCGCGATCACGGCCAGCGTGAAGGCCCAATTCTCGAACAGCAGCGTGAGCAGAAGGGCGCACAACAGGAGCGCGGCAAGGAATACGGTCGTGAGGTCGCGGAACGACTTCTTCTGCTGCGAATAGAGGCCGCCATAGTCCACGCGGACGGATGAAGGCAGCCCAAGCGTCTTGACCTTCGCCTGGACGTCGCGAATGCCGCTTCCGAGGTCCTTGCCTTCGAGCCGCGCAGTCACGGCAATGAAGGGCGACAGATCCTCCCGGGTGAGCTGACGTTGGCCGGCCTCGATGGTGATCCGGGCGATCGACGCGAGGGTCGTGATGCGCCCGTCCGGCGACCGCAGCGGCAGGTTGGCCAGCAGTGCCGCGCGGCGCCTCAGGTCCGGCGGTGCCCGGACGCGGATATCGATCGTCTGCTCGCCTGCGAGAATATGTGTCGCGACAGATCCGCCGACGTAAGCGTCGAGCTGCGCCGCAATGCTCGCCGGGTCGAGACCGGCCATCGCGGCAGCTGCCCGGTCGACGCTGATCGCGATTGCGTCACCCGAAACGCGAAGGCCATTGTTGACCTCGACCACGCCGGGGATTTGGCCAATCGCGTCGGCGACCTTCTGCGCCGAGCGTTCGAGCTCGACCGGATCGTCGCCGAACAGCTTCACCTCGATCGGCTGCGGCACGCCGGTGAGGTCGCCGATCAAATCCTCCATGAGCTGGGCGGTTTCGATCTGGAGGCCGGGGACCTGGGTCTGAACCTTGTCGGCGATTTCCGTCATCACCTCGTCGATGTTGCGCCGACGGCCGTCCTTGAGGCGGATGAAGAAATCGCCCTGGTCGGCCTCGCTCAAACCGCCCCCGAGCTGAATCCCCGTACGCCGCGAATAAGAGCTCACCTCGGGTGTTTCCCGGATGATCTTCTCGACTTGGCGGAGAAGCCGATCCGTGTCGCTGAGCGCTGCGCCGGGCTTTGCGACATAGTCGAGAATGAAGCCGCCTTCATCCATCTTGGGCATGAACCCCGACTGGACTTGCGACCATGAAAACACTCCGACGACGATCAGCACGGCTGCGGCAATTGCGGCGGCGGTGCCGGCGCGTGCGAATGCGCGACTGGCGATGTTCGCATACGCTCGCTTGACGGCGGCGAGAAAGCCCTCGGCCCGGTCGGCTGCGCGCGCGTCCTCGAGCGTCAGCCAGCGGTCGGCGATAAGCGGGAGGACAAAGCGGGCGTACAGGAGCGAGACTGCCAGCGCCGCGACCATCGTGACGGCAAGCGCCTTGAAGAACTCGCCGGTCACTCCCGTGACGAAGGCCAACGGAACGAACACGACCATGGTCGCGAGGGTCGACCCGAACAGAGGCTTCGCCATCTCTTTTGCGGCGACGAGGATCGACGGCAGTTCGGCCTGGCCACGTTCGGCTTCCTGCAGCCGACGCATGAGATGCTCGAGCATCACGACGGCGTCGTCGACGACCAGTCCGACCGACGCTGCCATGCCGCCGAGAGTCATCATGTTGAAGCTCATGCCGAGCGCCAGCAGGCCAAGGCACGTGGCGGCGAGCACGGCCGGCAGCAGGAGCGCCGTGATGACCATCAAGCGCCAGCTCCTGAGGAACAGGAACAGCACGATTCCGGCAAGGAGGGCCCCGAGCCAAATGGCGTCGCGAACCGAGTGCGCAGCACCGGTGACGAGCTCGGACTGATCGTAGAAGAAGGATATGCGTACACCGCTCGGAAGCGCCGCGTTATCGAGGCGTTGCTCGACGTGCCTGACCAGCGAGACTGCGTCCGCAGTTGGAGTCTGCCGGATATTGACGAGGACCGCGTCGGTCCCGTTGGACGTGACCTTTGTCCAGACCGGAGCAGAGGATCGGCGGACGGTGGCGACATCCCCGACAGTGATGACGCCCGGGCTCGCGGTGCTGCCGGACTTCACCGGCACCGCCGCGATGTCGGCCTCATTGGTGAGCCGGTCTTCGACGAGGCCGAGATACAAGCGGTGACGGTCTTCGATCTTTCCGACCGCAGCCACGGAATTCGCACTGGCGAGCGCCACGGCAACATCGCTCGCAGTCAGGCCGTGAGCCTGGAGTTTCGCCGGGTCGGTCTCGACCTCCATTTCCGGCGGAGAGCCGCCGAGCACGTCGACCCCGGCGACGCCCGGCACGCTCGTAAGCATCGGCCGGAGGCGAAGGTTCGCCAGTTGCGCAAGCTCGACCGTGGAATGGCTCGTGGAAGTCAGCGACAGGCCCAGAACCGGGAACCGGCTCGGATCGGAGCGCTTCACCGTGAACCTGGTGCCAGGCGGCAGATCGGGCAGGATGGTCGCCATCGCGCCCTGCGTCGCCTGCAGCGCCGCCACCATGTCCTCGCCCCAGTTGAAGCTCAGATATATTTGAGCCGAGCCGCGGCTGGTGACGGACCGGATTTGAACGACTCCCGGCACCTCTCGCGTTGCAACCTCGGCGGCCCGGGTGACGTCGGCTGCCGTCTGTGCCGGCTCGCGATCGCCGGCGTCGATCGTGACGACAACGCGCGGATAGTCGACGTGCGGGAAGATCGCGACTGGAAGCTGCGTCGCGGCGAACAAGCCGGCCAGGGTGATCACCGCAACCGCGAGAATGATGGAGCGCCAGTGACGCTGCATCAGCCGGTCTGCCGAGTTGCGGCTGACCGCGACTCCTGTACTTTCATTCCGTCCTCGAGAGCCGTGCCGCCCTCGGTCACGACACGCTCGTTCGGCTGAAGGCCCTGCAGGATCTGGATCGCGTCACCGATCGAATTGCCGGGCGTCACATCGCGCCGCGAGGCAATGCCGTTCCTTACCACGAACACGAAGGTACGGCCGCCGTCATCAAGCAGCGCCGAGTAAGGGATCATGACCCCGCTCCCGCCGCCGCTGACGGTGATGGTTCCCTTGAGCGGCTGTCCCGGAGCCAAACCCTGGCCGCCCGGCACTCGAGCGAAGATCGAGGCGAGGTGCGTGGCAGGATCCGCCAAGGGATCGACACCGATGACCGTCGTTGGGACTGCGGAAACGGCATTCACCGCCGAAATCGATACCGCCTGACCGGCGCGCACGCGCACCGCAACCGCCGGATCCACGCCGAGGTGGGCGCGCAAATCTCCCCGCCTGCCAATGCTTGCAATGGTGGTTCCTGCGGGAATGACGTCGCCGGGCTTGGCGCTGAGACCCTGTACCGTTCCGGCGATGGGAGCTCGCAGCACCAGCGTCGAGCTGCGCTGCCGCGCAGCGGCATAGGTTTGCGCGGCGCTCTGGTAGGCGGCGCGCGCGCTGTTCACGTCGGCATCGCTGGCAAGCCCGTCCCTGCGAAGCCGGACGACCCGCGCGAGCGCCTGCTCCGCCGCCCTCGCATCGGTCGCTGCCTTGCCGAGGTCGAGCTGGGTGTTCGCACTAGGTGCAAGAATGGCGATGACCTGCCCGGCTCCCACAGCAGTGCCGGTCGGGGCGACGATCCGCGCAACCGTTGCTTCGGCTTGAACCGTCAGACCATGTTCGTTGCCGGGCGCCTGCTCCGCGATGCCGTAGGCGGTGACGGTCTCTGCGGCGCCTCCCGCCATTGCGATCGCAGTGCGGACTTGCGCGACGGGCCCGGGCGCTTTCCCGGAGTCACCGGCTTCCGATTGGCCGCACCCAGCGACGAGCAGGCACAGAATTGAAACGATGAAGCGCGTCACTTGTCCCATGCCTCCGCAGGTCCGCCCGAAAGCAATTCCAGGGTGATGGTGCGTTCCGCAATTTGCTGGTCGAGCTGGAGGAAGGCGAGTTCGCGATCGCGCAAGGCCTGTTCCGCGGCCTCCGAGGTGGCACTCGAGATGTCGCCCCTGGCCGCTGCGCGCCTCGTCGCCGCGGCATAGCGCTGCAGGGCGGGCAATTGCGCGGCGAGCTCCGCGCGCTGCTGCCGAAGTGCGTTCACCGCCTGCACGGTGGCGACGATGTCGGAGCGCGTCTGAATGACTCGCGCCTCATATTCGGCGCGCAGTTGCTCTCTCGTCGCCTGGGCGATCGCGATGTTGCCGCGGTTCCGGTTCCACAGGGGCAGCGACAGGCCCACTGCCGGGCCGATCGTCTTGTTATCGCCGGTATCGCTCGCGGCAGCCAGCGACAGGGACAGGTTCGGGAATTGCTCTAGCACCGCCTTGTGCAGATCCGCTTCGGCGGCTTCATATCCCGAGCGCAGGGCCTGCAGGTCGAGCCTGCGTTGCAGCGCCAGGGCAACCAGCGCGTCCGCCGGCGGCGGAGGCGGGCTCGGGTCGGGCGGAGCAAGCACAAGGTGCAGGTCAGGCGACAAGCCGAGCTGCTTGTCGAGATCGGCGCGCGCTGCGACCAGCTCGGCCTGGGTTTGCCGAAGCCGGGATTGTGCGTCGACCAGGGCTTGTCGTCGAGCGTCGAGATCCGTCGCAGACACATCTCCTCGTCCGGCGGCGCGCGACACTGCCTGGAACAGCCTCTCGGCGGATTGTGCAATCGCTTCGGCGAGGTGAGCCTGTCGTTCGAGCTCGAACACCCGCACGCCTTGCAGCCGCGCCTGTCCCGCGGTGTTCCACTCCGCCCATGCCACGTCGAGCCGGACCTGCCGCTTTTGGGCTGCACCCCTTTCGCGCACTGCGGCTCGTGTGCGCAGCGCATTCAAATCGAAGCCAAGTTGCGCACCGTATCCGTTCGAACGGTCGGGGCCCGAAATCAGGAAGTCGTAATTGGCCTGAAACGTCGGGTCGGGCAGCAACCGTGCCGCGAACGCCTGCGCGTCGGTCACTCCGATCTTCGCGCGCTGGGCTTTGAGGTCCGGATTTTCGAGGACAGCGATGACGGCGAGGGCATTGGGAGTCAGCGGCTTGCCAAGGTCCAGCGGCTGCGGGCGCAAATAGGGGCGGCGGATCTTCTGCGCCTCGATCGATAGGATCGCCGGGTTCGGAGACGAGACGATCGCATCGGCGGGCGCGAGCGGCCTGGGCGTGTAATGGGCGCACCCGCCGAGTGCGAGCAACGTTCCGGCCAACAACGGATGCCGGAACGATCGCGTCACGCGCCGGCTTCCGCGCGTCGCGGGTGGCTTCCGGGCTTTTGCGGAAGGACGAGGATCAACAGGATGATGACGACGGCAAGGACGGCCGAAGCGAGCGGGCGGCTCATTGCCAGTCCGCCATCGTCGACGGGCTTGTCAAGGAAGTCGCCAACCGTCGCGCCGAGCGGCCGAGTCAGAATGAACGCGGCCCAGAACAGCCACACGCGGGACACTTTGGTCGAGAAGTACAGGATAGCGAGCAGTGCGAGACCGGCGCCGAACACGAGCGCTCCGCCGCCATAGCCCAAGCCCCAGCCGCCTTCGTCCACCGGGTCGGCGCTCCAGTCGCCCAATGCGGTGCCGAGCGTCTGGGAGAAGGTGATGGTGATCCAGTAGAAGGTTTCTTCGCGCGGTCCCGAGACGCTGTTCACATTGATCGTTCCCAGCGTCCTGTACCAGGCGAACAGCGAGAGAAGCACGCAGGCGAACAGCAGGAGCGAGCCGCCCGGATAGCCGATACCGATCGAGCGCGTGGTGTAATCCGCGAGCGTAGTGCCGCAGGTGGTCGAAGCGACGATCGTCGCCCAGTAGAGCCAGGGATTGAACTTGCGGGCGCGGATCTGCGCGATGACCAGGCCGACCAGCAGCACTCCGAAGATCGCGGTGCCGATCAGATAGCCGTAGGGCACGGGGTGGTCGGTGGTCTCGCCCAGCCAGCTCATCGTAACGCTGTCGCCGCCCGTTTCGCCGAGCGTCGTGGCGAGGACCTTGATGATCCAGAAGCCGAGCGTGACGGCCGGGACTTTGGCGAGCATTGCCCGTTCGTTCTGAGTCATGGGTTTGCCTCTTGCGCTGTCGGAAGCGTTACGCGCCGCGCGTCAGATCCCCGCCATGTGCGCCAGGCGACGAGCACCAGCACGAAGGCCACCCCGGTAAGGAATGTCGACCGAGTGAGGCCGAGGTGGAGACGCCTGCTTTCCGCGAGGAAATCGCCAATGGTGGTACCCGTCGTGCGCGCAATCGCGACCACGGTCCAATAGATCATGATCGACCATATGTTTCGGACGAGGGCTAGCGACGCCAGCAGTAGTACGAGAGTGCCGATCGACGCAGCACCTTCGCCGAACTTGTGGGACAGGTCATCTCCGAGGACGGTGCCGAGCACGCCCGCCGTCAGCATGGCCAGCCAGTAGATCGTGTCCGTATCGGGCAGTTTCTTCGCGCCGTCACTTTCCGCCCGGCGAGCACCGACGAAATGCGTAAACCAGGCGAGGGCGGCGAGCAGCACGCATAGCCCGATCGCCAGCGCCACGGATGGAACTCTTAGCCGAAACGCGAGGTAATCCGCGATGTTGGTTGCGCCCGTTCGGATGAGAATGATGACGAGCCAGTACCAAGCTTCATGGGGCCGGGTGTCACGTCTCTCCACCAGGAAACAGAGGCCGGCAAGCACCGCTAGGACGAGCAGACCGCGGCCCAGGCCAAGGCCGCTCTCATGCGCGTAGAAGTCGCCGAGATTGGTGCCGAATACGCTCGCCAGGGTGATACCTGTCCAATAGCGCGCATTCACCGCCGGTACGTGGATCTGCTTCATGCCCCGAACTCGCTACTGCCCCGACAAGCACCGGCGCGCCGATGCGCGCGTGACCATACGACAGCCGCCAGCTTTCGCCAGCCATCATGTTCGTACGCTTCAACGGCCGCCCCGAAACAGGACATGATGAACGGGGCTCGCGCGGCTATCGCACGTTCCAGCAGTCGGGGCCTTCTTGCAGCCCGCTTGCAGTAACGACTGCGTCCGCTAGCACGGACCTATGACGGATCGAACCGCATTCGATACCGCAACGCGCATCGTGGCCGCCGACGACGGCACCGATTACGACAATGTCGCGATCGCGCTGCACTGGGCGACAGCGTTCCTCGTGTTCGCCAATTTCCTGCTGGCCCAGACCTGGGACTGGTTTCCAAAGCCGGCGCGAGTGCTGATGCAGCACACGCATATGTCGTTCGGCGTGCTGCTCACCCTGGCGATCGTCGCGCGGCTCGTTTGGCGGCTCATCCCGGGCCACCAGGTATCGTCGATCGAGCTCGGCTGGGTGCGCTCGGCATCCAAGGCGACGCACTATCTGCTCTATGGTCTGCTGGTTGCCGAGGCGGCAGCGGGTTTCGGCTTCCGCTGGGGACGGGGCGCCACGATGGAATTCTTCGGCTTCGGGATTCCGCCACTCATCGGCGAGCTCGGACGGCCGGTACGGCACTGGCTTCACGATCTTCACGAATGGATTGGCTGGGCGATCGTGATCATCGCCTTGGCGCACGCGTTCGCGGCGCTCTACCATCACTATGTGCTGAAGGACCGCGTGCTTCGGCGGATGCTTCCGAAGGGGCGATCCTAGAAGTCGCTCTCGGTCAGGAACCGCGTTCCCGCGGCGCCGGGCAGCGCCCAGCGAACCTGCGCCTTGACATTGCCCATCCGCGGAACGGCGATCTGCAGGCGCTCGCCGATATGAAAGTCCCGGTCGGTCTCGATACGGCATCCCTGGTCGGAGAAGTTGCTCACCCGAACCGGGACCTTGGTTCCGTCGGAGCGGTGGACGACCGCGTCGATTTCCATCGGAAATCGCTCCCGCCGGTCTGACACTCTGCGCATAGGCTGCATACACGCCTCCCCACCCGAGCGCCCGCGACTGTGCTCTCGGCCAGTAAATTATGATTTAACGGGGCCGGGCGGCGGCATAGAAGGCGCGTCGGGCCCCACGCCGGGCTCGAACCATGGGGGACACGAGGATGAAACGAATCCATCGGTCATTCGCGCTCGTCGGAGCAGCGGCCGCAATTTGCTTGGGCGCCTGCCAGAAGCAGAGCCCGGAGGCGAAGCCGGATACGGCCGCCATCCAGAATGCGATCAAGGCCGACGAGAAGAAGTGGAGCGACGAGTTCCAGGCCAAGCCGCGCAGTATCGACGCATTGATCGCACACTATGCGAACGACGCTGTCTTCATCGCGCCGGGGGTAAAGCCGACAAGCGGCATTGCCGACATCCGCAAGGCCTATGAAGCGGGCCTCAAAGATCCGAACTTCAACATCACCTTTGCCGCCGACAAGGTGGATGTCGCCCAATCGGGCGACTACGCCATCTCGCAGGGTAGGTTCTCGGAGAGCTATACCGACCCTGCGACGAAGCAGGCCAAGAGCGACAATGGGTCTTTTCTGACCGTCTACAAAAAGCAGGCTGACGGCAGCTGGAAGGCTGTGCAGGATTGGGCGGTGGCGGATCCGGCCTGAGCGGCCGGCGCGTCACGCCGCGATGTCGTAAGGCTGGATTTCGCCGGAGAGGTAGAGGTTGCGCGCCTTGGTGCGCGACAGCTTGCCCGAGCTGGTGCGCGGCAGGGTGCGCGGCGGGACGAGCTCGACGACAGGAGTGATCCCGGTGATCGCTCGGACGCGCTCGCGGATCTCGTCGCGCAGGCGGCCGCGTTCCTCGTTGTCGGAGACGCGGCAGTGGACGAGCACGGCCGGTGTTTCTTCGCCCGACGGGCCGGTGATCGCGAACGCGGCGATGTCGCCGGACTTGAACCCCGGCAGCTGCTCGACCGCCCACTCGATATCCTGGGGCCAGTGGTTGCGCCCGTTGATGATGATCATGTCCTTGGCGCGGCCGACGATGAAGATGTAGCCGTTCGACAAATAGCCCATGTCGCCCGTGTCGAGCCAACCGTCGTCGCTGAGGCAGGCCTTGGTGGATTCCTCGTCGCGGAAGTAGCTGTGCATGACGCTGAGGCCGCGCACGAACACCTTTCCAATTCCTCGCTCGGGAAGGGCCTCGCCAGTGCCGTCGCGGATCTCGATCGCCATTCCGGTGACCGGTTTTCCGCAATTGACCACCGCACGGTAGCGGCGGGGGCGCTCCTCGCCGCAAGGCGTGCCGCCGGACAGCTCATGTTCTTCGACCAACTCGAGGCGAATGCCTTCGCCCGGTGGCATGAGGGAAACGGCAAGAGTCGCTTCGGCGAGGCCGTAGCTGGGGCAGAAGGCGGAGGCCTCGAAACCCGCGGCTGCGAAACCGTCGACGAATGCCTGCATGACGTCTGGACGGATCATGTCGGCGCCATTGCCGGCGATCCGCCAGCGCGACAGGTCGAAGCGGTCCTCGGCGCGCGTTTGCGAGCTCATCCGGCGCGAGCAAATGTCGTAGCCGAAGGTCGGCGAATAGCTGATCGACGTGCCCGGGTTGCGCGTGATCATGTCGAGCCACGCGAGCGGACGGCGCGCGAAATCCTCGGTCTTCAAATAGTCGACCGAGATCTGCAGCGAAATCGGCGACAGGAAGCAGCCGACGAGGCCCATGTCGTGGTACCAGGGCAGCCACGAGATGCAGCGGTCGGTATCCTGGAGGATCAGGCCGATTCCGTGGGAGCGCAGATTATCGAGGAGCGCCCGGTGCGTGACCGCGACGCCGTGCGGGAAGCGCGTCGAGCCGCTCGAATATTGGAGGTAAGCGATGTCGTCCGGCCGAGCCTTGTGAAGCTCGGCCGATGCGGGTTCGACGCCGGTCAACGATTCCCAATCGCGCGAGGCGACGCCGCCCTTGCCTGCGGCTTCCTTGCAGAAGTCGGCGAGCTCGGCCGGATAAAGGAACAACTCGGGATCGCAGCTCTTCAGCTGGACTCCGAGTTGGTCGACATAGGCCTCGCGGCCGCCGAAGCTGGTCGGGAGCGGAAGCGGCACCGGCCAGGCGCCGGCATAGACTGCGCCAAAAAAGCAGGCCGCGAACTCGGGTCCAGTCTCGGCCACCAAGGCGATGCGGTCGCCGGGCTTGATTCCAAGCGCGATGAAACGCTGCGCATTCGCCAGCGCGTCCGTCCGAAGCTCGGCGTAGGTGTAGCTTTGCGTCAGCGACCCTCGCGCGTCGTGGAAGTTGAGCCCGCGCCGGCCCTGGGCCGCATAGTCGAGCGCCTCACCCACGGTCGCGAAATCGGCGAGACGCCGAGGCTGCGCATCGAGAGTGGGTGTCGCGCCCGCGGGGGCAAGCTCGGTCTTCACTGAGGCGTTGCGCTCGAGCACGCCGTCCCTTCCCTGATCGTTACCGGTCTCGTCGGGCCGCTGAGCGCAGCCGCTTTCCCCTTGGGTTCCGACTATGGCACAAAAAGGGCCGTATGGAACCGGCAAGAAGGCGAAGGGCATTGCCGCCCCTCGATGATGGCAGGCTGAACGAGTTGGCTTTGCGCTACGTCGGACGCTTCGCGACGACGCGCGCGAAGCTCAGGTCGTACCTTGCGCGAAAGCTTCGCGAACGTGGGTGGGACGGCGAGCGCGAGCCCGATCTCGCGGCGATCGCCGACCGGTTCGCCGCGCAGGGTTATGTCGACGATCCCTCTTATGCGCTTAGCAAATCGCAGTCGCTGACCGGGCGCGGCTATGGGAAGAGGCGAGTGGCCCAGGCGCTCAAGGCGGCGGGAATTGAGGACGAGGATGGCGCGGCCGCGCACGAGCATGCCGAGGCTGAGGCCGTGTCGGCGGCACTTAAATTCGCACGACGCCGCCGGCTCGGGCCGTACGCCGATTCGCCGCCGCGAGACGCTCGCGAAAAGGAGAAAGCGCTGGCCGCAATGATCCGCGCCGGGCACGGATTCGACCTTGCCCGCGCCATCCTCGCCCTGCCGCCGGGCGCGGAATTTGATATCGATCAACTAAGGCGGTGAACTCCGTTTAACCACGCGTAAAGTCGGTTTGCCGACACTCGTACAAATGTTAATAGGGTGCGTGGCGCAAGCGACTGCACATCTGATTCACCCCCAGCCCGGACTGCAAATGGACAGCGACGATTCTTCTGCCGCGCCCGAAATGCAGCCGGTTACGGGCCGCGTGAAATGGTTCGATGCGACGCGCGGATTCGGTTTCCTCGTCTGCGACGACCTTGATGGCGACGTTTTGTTGCATTTCAGCGTCCTTCGCGAGCACGGCCGCCGGAGCGTTCCCGAAGGTGCGATCATCGAGGTCGTTCCCGTCCGGCAGGAGCGGGGCCTCCAGGCCAAGCGCGTGATCTCGATCGACCTCAGCGCAGCCTTGCCGCAACAGCCTCGCTCGTCCATGTCCTCATCGGAACGGGCCGACCGCAAGGCGCTTTCGGATGCGGCCGGCGAGTTCGAGCCGGTGGAGGTCAAATGGTTCAATCGAGTGCGTGGATATGGATTCGTGAAGCGGCCCGACGACTCGGGTGGCGAAGACGTGTTCGTGCACATGGAGACGGTTCGGCACGCCCATCTGGGGGATCTTCAGCCGGGCCAGCAGCTCGAAGCGCGCATCGCGCCGAGCGGAAAGGGCCTCACCGCCGTCGAGCTTCGGTCCGTCGGAGCGCACGGCTAGTCGCCGCGACCGCCGTCGTGCTCGTCGCGTGCAGTCCGCAGGCCCCCGCGCAGAACGCACCCGTTGACGAGCGTGCGCAGAAAGGCCTTTCCGAAGTTCCGCTGACGATCCGGTCGGGCGCCAAACTCCACCATTTCCGGGTGGAGGTTGCAGCTTCGCCGGATCAGCAAGAACGCGGTCTCATGTACCGCCGGTCGCTGGAACCCGACCACGGGATGATCTTCCCGTACAATCCGCCGCAGGAAGTCGGGTTCTGGATGAAGAACACGTGGATCCCGTTGGACATCGTGTTCATCCGCTCGGACGGCACGATCGTGCGCATCACCCATGCGCAGCCGATGGACCTCACTCCGCTGCCCTCCGGCGAGCCGGTCTCGGCGGTGCTGGAGATCGCAGGTGGACGCGCGGCCCAGCTGGGCATCAAGGAAGGCGATATCGCCCGTTGGTGAGCGGGATCGTCGCTTGCGCTCCTCGCGAGGAGCGGGCAATGCGCGCCGCCATGGGCTTCTGGTCAAAAGTCTTCACCTGGTGGAACGGAGCGACCGTCGGAACCGCGCTGTGGACCCGCCGCTTCGGCGACGAGGTCGGCCGCGACGATACCGGCAATATCTATTACCAGGCCAAGAAGAACCCCGCCCGCCGCTGGGTCATTTACCACGGGGATAATGACGGCAGCCGGGTGCCGCCGGACTGGCAACTGTGGTTGAAGGGGACCATCGACGAGCTGCCCGACAAGGCGCTTCCGCCGGTCCGCAGGTTCCAGACCACGCCGACGCCCAACCCCACCGGGACGATGCAGGCGTTCCGCCCTGACGGGGCGCTCGGGTCGGGCAAGCTGCGGCCCGCGTCGACCGGGGATTACGAGCCCTGGATCCCAGAGTAAGCGTGAAGACGGCCGTCGCCGCACCTCTGCTGCTCACGCTTGCGCTCGCGGCTTGCGGCCGCGGCCGGGAGCAGCAAAACGCATCGGCGCCGGTGGCCAGGACCGCGCCCGCGACTGCGGCGGGGCAGGGCGGAGTGACGGCCATGCAGCAACGCGTTGCGGTGCTCGGAATCCTCAACAAGCGCAACGGCATCGTGAAGACTCTTGCGCTCCATCCGGGCCAGTCGGCGCGCTGGAAGGACTTGCTGGTTCGCCTTCGCGCATGCGAGACGACCGCGCCGTGGGAGAATGAGAAGCTGACCGGCGCGTTCGTCCAGGTCGACGTGCAGAAGCCCGACAAGACCTGGAACCGGATTTTTTCAGGCTGGCTCTACAAGGAATCGCCGTCCTTGAACGTGGTCGAGCACCCGGTCTACGACGTCTGGCCCAAGAGCTGCGAGATGACGTACCCGGCGGGTCCCGCGGCCCCGGCAGCGCCAGCCAGCTCGAGCAACCTGTCGAGCGCTCCGAAATCGGGTGGGGCATCGGGCACTCGGCCCGCGCCATCGACGGCCACGCCCGTGGCGCCGCCGGTGGCGACAGCTCCGCCGCCTCCGCCCAGCGCCGTCGCCAACAACGCCACGTAGGTCTCGCGAGTCACGCTGACCGCGCCGAGCGAGGCGAGATGCTCGGTCATGAACTGGCAGTCGAGAAGCGTGAAATTGCCTGCCTTGAGGCGCGCAACCAGCCAGGCGAGCGCGACCTTCGATGCGTCGGTCGTCCGGCTGAACATGCTCTCGCCGAAGAAGGCGCGGCCGAGCTTCACGCCATAGAGTCCCCCGACCAGCTTTTCGCCTTTCCATACTTCGATCGAATGGGCGTTGCCGGACCCGTGGAGCGCGATCATCGCCTGTTCGAGCTCCGCATTGATCCAGGTTTCCTCGCGATCTGCGCAGCCCGCGATCACCCCGGCGAAATCGCGGTCGCGAGTGACGTGAAACTTCCCGGAACGGATCGTACGATTGAGCGACCGCGAGACGTGAAAACGGTCGAGCGGGATGATCGCCCGGTTGCGCGGCTCGACCCAGAACAGCTCGTCCGCGTCGCGGCTATCGGCCATCGGGAAGATTCCCGACGCATAGCCCTGAAGCAGCAGGCGCGGGTCGAGGCGACTCATGGCCTCAGGATATCAGAGAATCTCGCGCACCATGTCCTGCGGCCGGCAGAGGCGGACGCCCTTGTCAGTCTCCACCAGCGGACGCTCGATCAGGACCGGGTGCTGGACCATCGCATCGAGCACTTCGTCGTCGGTGACGTCGGGGCGATTGAGTCCAAGTTCGTCGGCGAGCGGTTCCTTGGCGCGCAGCCCCTGGCGCGGAGTGAGGCCGGCGCGGTCATAAAGGCGCTTGAGCTCGTCCCGGCTCGGCGGGCTCTTCAGATATTCGTGGATAAACACGTCGAAGCCGCTGTCACGGAGGATATCCAGCGTCTTCCGGGATGTTCCGCACATCGGATTGTGATAAATTTTTGCTTTCATTGGATTGGGTACTCCGGAAGTGAATTCAAACAGTTAAACAAGGATTTAACATGTAAGCTGCTGTTTCATCGGGAAGCATTGTCGCGGTGGCGGAACGATGCGGCGATATCGTCGTTCCTGCGCCTGTAACATGCACCGCCGAGGGCGGAAGCGCTCGCGCACGGGGGCATGTTCCGGCAGCTCAACTGAACGGGAGAAAGAGCGATGCGTAATCCAATCCTAGCACTGACAATGGCAAGCACTCTGGCGCTCGGCGCGTGCGCGAACAACCCACGGGTTGCTCAGGACGCGGCGATCGGCGCGGCCGGCGGTGCTGCTGTCGGTGCCGTGGTTCCGGGCGTGAGCGTGATCGAGGGTGCCGCAGTCGGCGCCGCGATCGGCGGTCTCGCCGGTGCCGTCTGGTCCGACAGCAACAACGACGGCTACGTCGACGGTTATATGTACAACGGCCAATATTATGCCGGCACTCCGCAGGGCTATGACCCGAACACGCACAGTGTTCTCGGCAGCGCTGCGACCGGTGCGCTGGGCGGCGCGGCCCTCGGCGCGGCCGCCGGTGCGGTCATCCCGGGCGTCAGCGTTCTTCAGGGCGCGGTGATCGGCGCTGCCGTCGGCGGTCTCGCCGGCGCGATCTGGGCCGATCGCAACAATGACGGCGTGGTGGACGGATACGTCTACAACGGCCAGTATTATGCCGGTGCGCCCGCGGGCGCGGCTCCGGCCCCGGCTCCGGCCCCAATGGCCCCGATGCCGAGCCGGAGTGGCGAACGCGGCTAAACGGATCCCGATCAAAGTGCTACTTTGAATGGGAATCGCTTTGATCGGAGATCATGTGAAGAGTTTGCGTGTTAAGTGCACCGGCCAAGCGCCGGTGCACTTTTATCGGAAAGCTTGCGGCGTCGCGCTTAGCCTTTTGCTGAGCGTTGCGCCGCTTTCTGTCGCACATGCGGAGTCCAGGGCCGCGCCGCCCGCCCAGTCACCGCAAGTCCGCATCTATGACAGTGTCAACGACTTCTACCGCCTGAGAAATGGCGCTCCCCTGTGGCTTTCGCCGAAGGCGGGCGATTCCGCCGAGCAGCTGATTTCGCTGCTCAGCACGTCCAGCATCGATGGCCTCAGCCCCGACAGCTTTCGCGTCGCTGCGCTTCAGCAGGCGCTCGAGGCGGCGCGAAGCGGCAATCCAAAGGATGTGCAGGCCGCCGACCGGATGCTTTCGGAAGCTTTCGTCGCGTACGTCAGCGGCCTCGACCATGATCCGGGCCTCGGCATCCTCTATGTCGACGCCGCGCTCAAGCCCAGGCCGCCGTCGCCCTTCGCGATCCTTTTGAGCGCGGCGAATGCGCCCTCGACTGCGTCCTACGTGCGCGACATGGGCTGGATGAACCCGATCTACGGCGAGCTTCGCCGGGCGATCGCCAACCACCAATATACGTCCGACCATGAGCGCCAGCTGCTTACCGTCAACCTCGAGCGGGCGCGGGTGCTGCCTGCGGGCAAGCAGCGCTACATTCTCGTCAACGCAGCCCAGCAGCGACTCTATACTTACGAGAACGGCAAGCAGGTCGACTCGATGGTCGTGGTTGTCGGCAAGCCGATCTATCCGACGCCGATGATCACCGCCTACGTGCGGTTCGCCGCGCTCAACCCTTATTGGTACGTGCCGCCGGATCTCGCGGCGGAGCGGATTGCGCCGAAGGTGCTGAGGCAGGGCCTGAAATACCTCGACGACCTCGGCTACGAGGTGCTGTCGGACTGGGCGCCCGATGCCCAGATCATCGATCCCAAGACGATCGACTGGAAGGCCGTCGCGGCGGGCAAGAAGGAAGTGTTGATGCGGCAGAAACCGGGGCCGCACAATTCGATGGGGCGGATCAAGTTCATGTTCCCCAACGAAGCCGGCGTCTATCTCCACGACAATCCGGAACGCGAGCTGTTCGAGCAGGCGGCGCGTCTCTACAGCGGCGGCTGCGTACGTCTCGAGGACGCCTGGCGCCTCAGCCGGTGGCTGTTCAATGGTCGCGAGCTGACCTGGGAAGGCGCGGGGACCGAAGAGCCGGTACCGCTGCCGCAGCTCGTCCCGGTGTACATCACATATCTGACCGCGATGCCGTCAGAGGACGGGTCGTCGATCGCTTATTTCGACGACGTTTACGGGCGCGACAAGGCGCGGCTGGCGAGGAGCGAGAGCAGCGCGGGAACCGTCGCGAGCGCAGGTCGCTAACCCTTTCTACCAGCTCGGCCGCCAGCTCGGCGTGTAGGTGATGTCCTGCGCGACGGGCCGCCCGGATGGGTCGCGTGCCGGGTCGAACGCCAGCCACCGAGTTGCGGCGGCGCATACCATGGAGTCGACGAAACCGTCGCCGCTCGATCGAAGGACGCGGCAGCCCGAGATGCGGCCGTCCGGGTTCACGCGGAAACCGATCGTGGCGCTTCCTTGAGGAATGCGCCCCGCCGAAATGCGCCGGTATTCGCTATTCGGAATTCTTCCGACGAGCCGGGCGGGAGTGAAGCGCGAATAGTCGCCATAGCCGCCACCTCCCGGACCGTTGCCCGAGCCGCCGGCGCCTGTTCCGGTGCCCGACGTGCCTGCGCCTGACGAAGAGGCGCTGCCCGTTCCGGCGAACTTCGCGGCGGGAATCGGCGAGGGCGCAAGAATCTTCGGCTGCGGTGCGACCACCGGCGTGGGCTCGGCCTTCGGCGCAGGAGCGCCGGCGGCCTTCTTCGCCTGCTGCGGCTTCGGTGCGGGGGGCGGACGTACCGGCGGCGGAGGAGGCAGTTCCCTGATGTCGATGGTGGTCAGATGATCGACCGCCTGGCGAACCATGCGCACGTTGAGGCCGGTGAGAATGATGAAGGCGAGCGCCACATGCACGGCGACGACCGCCGCGATGGCTTTCGCCCGCTCGGGGCGATCAGCAGTACCGAGATAGCTCGACATGACGTCGCCTCGGCCGGGACAACGCTTGTTCCAGCGGAAGGTTTAGCCTGCTTCGTCGGCGGCGAAGTCCGCGTTCATCCGCTCCGGGCCGAGAGCCGTCCAGATGGCAATGACGACGGCGGTGATCCCGCAGACGAGCGCGAGCGCGAAAGCATAGTCGTCGCCGCGCGCCTCGGCGATTCCCGCCTGGATCGGCGCGTTCTTTGACGCGATCAGATTTCCGAGCTGGTAGGCGAAGCCGGGGAAGAGGCTGCGCGCGAGCGGCGGCGACAGCTCGTTGAGGTGAACCGGGACGATGCCCCAGGCGCCCTGCACGGCAACCTGCACGAGGAAAGCGCCGATGCCGAGCATCAGCGGCGTCGCACCGAAGGCGAAGAGCGGGATCACCGGCAAGGCGAGCAGGCTGGCGATAATGATGGTGCGCTTGCGGCCGAGCCTCTCCGACCAGATGCCGAAGCTGATTCCGCCGACGATCGCACCGACGTTCATCACGGCCGCGAGTATGCCGGTCGTATGGGTATCGAAGTGGTGCTGCTTCTGCAGGAAGGTCGGATAAAGGTCCTGCGTGCCGTGGCTGAAGAAGTTGAACGCGGTCATCAGAACGACGAGGTAGAGGGCGATCTTCCAGTGCCGCGCGAGCTCGAGGACCGGGTTCACGTGCGGCTTGCCGCGGCGGGCTTCGAACACCGGGCTTTCCTTCACATGCATGCGGATGAGCAGCACCAGTAAGGCGGGCGCGACGCCGACCATGAACATGCCGCGCCAGCCGATCGTGTCGAACAGAAGGAAATAGACGAGGCTCGCAACGAAATAGCCTGACGGATAGCCGCTCTGGAGAAGTCCCGAGACGGGGCCGCGAAGCCTTGCCGGAATCGATTCCATGACGAGGCTCGCGCCAAGGCCCCATTCGCCGCCCATCCCGACGCCGAACAGGAAGCGAAGCACGAGCAGGCTGGTGAGCGTCGGGGCGAAGCCGGATGCGAATTCGAAGATCGAGAAGAAGATGATGTCGGCCATCAGCACCGGACGGCGGCCGAAACGCTCGGCAAGCCAGCCGAAGACGAACGCGCCGATCGGTCGCGCTGCGAGCGTCAGGAACACGCCCTGCGACACGGCTTTGACGTCGGTGCCGAACTCCTTGGCGATGGTCGAAAGCATGAAGACCATCAGGAAGAAATCGAACGCGTCGAGCGTCCAGCCGAGATAGCTCGCCCAGATCGCGCTACGTTGCGATGGCTCGAGCGATTTCAGGTCGGCGATCAGGCTCATTCGCGGCTCTCCTCAGAGGCTGCACGTAGTGGCAAGCGCGTTGCCTATCCGCAAGCGAGAGGAGCGGCAGAGAGGTTACGCACCGATGCCTAACTGAATTTAAACCATAGCGGCGTAACCGTGCGGGCGATCAGGAGCATCGCTTGGGAAGCATCGGCCGCATCCTCAGGGCAGGCGGCAGCCCTCAGCCAGAAGAAGCGCGCCCACCGTCGGCGCGCGCGGAAGCGCTCATCCAGGAGTTCGAGAACAGCGAAAAGGGCTGGTTCTGGGAGACGGCGCGCGACGGCACGCTTTCCTACATCAGCGAGAGCGTGGCCAAGGCGCTTGGCCGCGAGAGTTCCGACCTGCTGAACCGGCCGTTCGCGGACCTGGTTTCCGCCGAAGCGACCGAAGGTGCGGCGTCGGCTTCCGAACGGACTCTTGGTTTCTACCTGTCGTCGCACGTCGCGTTCCAGGACCTCATCGTCCGGGCGAAGACGAAGAACGAAATCTGGTGGTCGATCTCCGGCCGGCCGGTGCACGACGAGATTGGCCGCTTCTGGGGGTACCGCGGCTTCGCCTCGGACCTGACGAAGATGCGGCAGTCGGAGGTCGAGCTCGACCGTCTCGCGCGGCAGGACTCGCTCACCGGCCTCGCCAATCGCGAAGCCTTGCGCCGGGCGCTGGACGATGCGCTGGTGAGCGCGGTTCGCAGGAAGCGCCGCTGTTCGGTGTTCCTGCTCGACCTCGACCGGTTCAAGGCGGTCAACGACACGCTGGGCCACCCCGCCGGCGACACGCTCCTGCGGCTCGTGTCGCTGAGGCTCCGCGACGAAGTCGGCGACCAGGGTCAGGTCGGGCGCCTAGGCGGTGACGAATTCCAGGTGGTGTTGCCTGCGACCTCTTCGAAGGAGGATTTGTCGAAGCTGGCGCAGGGCATCATCGAGAGCTTGTCGCGACCGTACACGATCAACGGTACGGCAGTTTCGATCGGCGCGTCTGTCGGCGTCGTCACGTCGGACTATGACGATCGCACGTCGGACGATTTGATGCGCGACGCCGACCTTGCCCTCTACGCTGCCAAGGCGGCGGGCAAGGGATGCTTCCGCTTCTTCGCGCCCGAGATGCACGAGGCCGCCCGCGAGCGGCAGCTGATGGAATCGGACCTCCGCGTCGCTCTAGAAAGAGGTCAACTGCGGGTCGTGTTCCAACCGAGCGTCAATGCATCGAGCGAAGCAGTGACCGGCTTCGAAGCCCTGATTCGCTGGGACCATCCCGAGCATGGGCCGGTCAGCCCCGTGCAGTTCATCCCGCTCGCCGAGGAAATCGGACTCATCAACGAGATCGGCGAGTGGGTCATGAGGACCGCTTGCGAAGAGGCCGCCAAGTGGCCGGCGCAAGTGTCGGTCGCGGTTAACCTGTCGCCTGTGCAATTCCGATCGCATTCGCTGCCGGCAACCGTTCGCGCTGTGCTCTCGGAGACCGGACTCTCCGCGAAACGGCTCGAGCTGGAAATCACCGAAGGCGTGTTCCTGAGCAACGACGAGCATGTTCACGACATGATCGGCAATCTGAAAAAGATCGGCGTCAAGCTTGCGCTCGACGATTTCGGAACCGGCTATTCGAGCCTCAGCTATTTGCAGCGCGTCCCGTTCGACAAGATCAAGATCGACCGCTCGTTCGTCACCGGCGCGTCCGATCCGGAAGGACGCAACGCCGCGCTCATCCGGGCCATGGTCGGCCTTGCCGCGGACCTCAAGATGCAGACGACCGCCGAAGGCGTCGAGACTCAGGAAGAGCTGCAGCTGGTGCGCAACCTCGGCTGTTCGCTCGTCCAAGGGTATATCTTCGGCAAGCCGATGCCGGCCGAGGAAGCGCTCGAGCTCGCCAACAAGGGGGCGGCGACGCTGCCGGTCCAATTTCCGCCGCGCGAGCCGCGGATGCGCATCATCCGCGCGGCGCTACTGCATTACCAGGGACGCGTCCTCGGCGCGCGGCTGCGCAACATCTCGAGCGGAGGCGCCCTGGTCGAGTGCCGCGAGGAGCTGCCCGTCGGCGCCGAGATCCAGCTCGACTTCGCGGCCGGCGGCCTCATCGATGCCGAGGTGCGCTGGACCAAGGGGACGCAGTTCGGTTGTCAGTTCAAGGACAAGTTCCAGCTTAAGCTGCTCCAGCCGGCAAAGCCCGCGGTGAAATCCGCGGCGATGATGAGGCCCGATTACCTTTCGGGGAGCGATCCGGCGCAGGCCGAAGGAAAATAGGCGATCACCGGAGCGGCCCGCTAACGGGCGTCAATCGTGAACTCGAATTCATGGAACGGCTCGTTCGAGGGTCGCGTTGCGGGCGCGAACAGCGAAGGAGAGAAGCAGATGAAAGCTCTGGTTGCACTTGGCGCGGCAGCGATCGTGGCGATGGTTGCAGCGTCACCCGCAGAAGCGCGCGAGGGCTGCGGTCCCGGGTTCCACCGCACATCGCACGGAATGTGCCGCCCCAACCGCGGGACACGGATGCGGTGGATGGAAGGCCATTATTATGCCGGCCACGGCTATTGGTGGCACAACCGCTGGTACAAGCATCGGCGCCGTCAGCACGGAGTCTGGATCTATCTCTAGTCGGTAAGCGTCAGCCCGCGTTCTTCGCCAGCCACTGCTCCAGCCATTTGATGGTGTAGTCGCCGGCGAGGAACTCGGGATCGCGGACCAATTTCTGGTGGAGCGGAATGGTGGTCTTCATCCCCTCCACAACATATTCCTCGAGCGCGCGCTTCAAGCGGCGGATGCAGCTGTCGCGGTTGGAGCCGTAGACGATCAGCTTGCCGATCATGCTGTCGTAATAAGGCGGCACCTTATAGCCGGTGTAGAGTCCGCTATCGACGCGCACATGCATTCCACCGGGCGCGACGTAATTCTTCACGAGGCCCGGTGACGGCGCGAAGGTCTCCGGATCCTCGGCATTGATCCGGCATTCGATCGCGTGGCCGTGGAGGTGCACCTGCTCCTGAGTACAGGACAGGCCTTCGCCGGATGCGATGCGGATCTGTTCGCGCACGAGGTCGATGCCGCTGATCATCTCGGTCACGGGATGCTCGACCTGAAGCCGGGTATTCATTTCAATGAAGTAGAACTCGCCGTTCTCGTAGAGGAACTCGATCGTGCCGGCGCCGCGATAGCTCATCTCGCTCATCGCCTTGCGGACGATCTCGCCCATGTGGTGGCGTTCTTTCCTGGTGATGGTCGGCGAGGGCGCTTCCTCGAGCACCTTCTGGTGGCGGCGCTGCAGCGAACAATCGCGCTCGCCGAGATGGATCGCGTTGCCGTTGCCGTCGCCGAACACCTGGAACTCGATGTGGCGCGGGTCGGCGAGATATTTCTCCATATAGACGGTGTCGTCGCCGAACGCCGAACGGGCTTCGGCAGCCGCCTGGCTCATCAGGCTTTCGAGCTGGTCCTCGTCAGGGACGACCTTCATGCCGCGCCCGCCGCCGCCGGACGCCGCCTTGATGAGGACCGGATAGCCGATCTCGGCGGCGAGCTTCTTCGCCTGGGCTACCGTGGCGATTGCGCCGTCGGAACCCGGGACGAGCGGCAGTCCGAGCTTGGCGGCGGTGCGCTTAGCCTCGATCTTGTCGCCCATCGTCCGGATATGCTCGGGCTTGGGGCCGACCCAGACGATATTGTGAGATTCGACGATCTCCGCGAACTGCGCGTTTTCCGAGAGGAAGCCGTAGCCGGGATGGATCGCGTCGGCATGCACGATCTCGGCTGCGGAAATGATGTTGGGGATGTTGAGGTAGGATTCCGTCGCCGGCGGCGGACCTATGCACACCGTCTCGTCCGCGAGACGCACGTGCATCGCGTCTGCGTCGGCGGTCGAATGAACCGCGACCGTGGTGATGCCCATCTCGTGACATGCGCGATGGATACGCAGCGCGATCTCGCCCCGGTTGGCGATCAGCAGCTTCTTGATTTGCATGCGGTCGGGGCCTTCAGCCGATGATCAGGAGCGGCTGATCGAACTCGACCGGCTGGCCGTCGGAAATCATGATCTTCTTCACGACGCCGCCGGCGGGCGCGGTGATCGGATTCATCACCTTCATCGCTTCGACGATGAGGAGTGTGTCGCCCGCTTTCACCGGCTTGCCGACTTCGATGAACGGATCGGCGCCGGGCTCAGGCGACAGATAAGCCGTGCCCACCATCGGCGACTTGATGCTCTCGCCCGCAATCTCTTCCTGCGCCGGCTCGCCGATGTCTTCCTTGCCATGCATCGGCGGTGCGCTCAGCGCCGGTGCTGCGGGAATTGCGAAATTCGAAGCACCGATCACCGCGTGGGTCTCGCGCTTGACCTTGATCCGCCGGTCGCCGTCCTCGATCTCGATCTCGGTCAGCTCGGTGTCCGTGAGCAGCTGAGCAAGCTCGCGCACCAGCGCCGGATCGATGCGCATTGCGCTCTTCTCGCCGGAGCCTGCGGGATCCTTCGGTGGGGCCATTGTACTTCCTGTTGTCTGCTTGGCGCAGCGCTCTGTCAGACGATGCGGCGTCCGTCCACCCTCAACGCACTTGGCGCGACTCTGCGCCGCTCCTATTGGCGTGCCCGATGAGCCTGGACGGAAGCCTTGGAATCCGAGTGAACGGCGAGCATCGCCGAGTGCCGGGCGGGATCAGCGTGGCCGAGATGGTGAGCGGCCTTGGGCTCGACCCGCTGCGCGTGGCGGTCGAGCGCAACCTCGAGATCGTACCTCGGTCCAGTCTGGGCGAGGTGTGCGTTGAGGACGGCGACGATTTTGAAATCGTGCATTTCGTTGGAGGCGGTTGAGTGACGGCGCAACAGGACATCAGGGCGGACAGCTGGAGCGTTGCCGGGCGCACCTTCACGTCGCGGCTGATCGTCGGGACTGGCAAGTACAAGAGCCTCGAGGAGAATGCCGCAGCGGTCCAGGCTTCGGGCGCGGAGATCGTGACCGTGGCCGTTCGGCGGGTGAACATCTCCGATCCAGGCCAGCCGCGGCTGACCGACTTCATCGATCCGGAAAAGGTCACATACCTGCCCAACACTGCCGGCTGCTTCACGGCAGAGGAGGCGATCCGGACGCTGCGGCTGGCGCGCGAGGCGGGCGGTTGGAACCTCGTGAAGCTCGAGGTGCTGGGCGAGGCGAAGACGCTTTACCCCGACATGCGCGAGACGCTCCGGGCGACTGAAGTGCTGGTCAAGGAGGGCTTCGAGCCGATGGTCTATTGCGTCGACGATCCGATCGCCGCGAAGCAGCTCGAGGAGGCGGGAGCGGTTGCAATCATGCCGTTGGGAGCACCGATCGGCTCCGGCCTCGGAATCCAGAACCGCGTTACAATCCGGCTGATCGTCGAGGGCGCGAACGTGCCCGTGCTGGTCGATGCTGGCGTCGGAACCGCGAGCGACGCCGCCGAGGCGATGGAGCTGGGATGCGACGGCGTGCTCATGAACACCGCGATCGCCGAAGCGAAGGACCCGGTGTTGATGGCACGCGCGATGAAGGCGGCGGTCGAGGCAGGCCGGCTCGCATATCTCGCCGGACGCATGCAGAAGCGGCGTTACGCGGATCCGTCGAGCCCGCTTGCCGGGCTTATTTAGTCGCCGTCACAATGTGCGCCGACATCGGCGCTTCAAATCCGTCTGCGGCTTCGAACGGACGCAGGGCGCGTTCTGCGGCATCGGTCGCCGCAGCCAAGGCGTCCGGACCACGCTGTTCAATTTCTGAGCGCATTGGCGTGCCCTGAGTAAGCGCTATCGCCGCGTCGCGTGCGGATGCAGCGCGGCTGCGCAGCTCGACGGTCTCGATCTCGACCTCGTCGAACCCGGCGGCGCCGAGATCCCCGCGGATAGTGTCGCGGTCATGGTAGCGAAATGGAAGACGTTCGTAGAAAGCCGCAGGATCGCCGGGAAAGAGCTCCGCAAGGGCCGTTCCCACGGCTTTAGTCGCGAGGTTCCTGGCGACTTCATTCCAAATCGCGAGGAGATAGCTTCCACCGATGCGAAGAACGCGCCGCGCCTCAACATTGCCGCGCACCTTGTCGGGGAAGAACATGACTCCGAACTGGCAGACGACCAGGTCGAAGCTCTCGTCGTCGAAAGGCAGGTCCAGCGCGTCCGCATATTGGAACGCCACGTTCGGATGGCTGACGCGGCGCACCGCTTGGGTGAGCATCGGCTCGTTGAGATCGGTCGCGACGATTTGCGTGTCTGGAAGCGCCTGGTGCAGGGCTTCGGTGACCACTCCGGTACCGGATGCGGTCTCCAGAATGCGTTTCGGCTGCAGTGAGCGCGCGCGTTCCGCCACGACCGCGGCGTAGGGCCGGAAGAGCAGCGGAACCATGTAGCCGTCGTAAATGGCTGGAATAGAACCAGCGAAAACGGTGTCGGTCGCTCTGCCGCTTTGCATCGGGACGGAACGGGCCCCCTCGGTCAAGCATTTCTGGACGGTCCGGAGGTGGACCATGGTGACGGCCATGACAGACTTCGCAGCCGAACGCGAGGCAATGGTTGAGCGGCAGCTCAAGCGCCGCGGGATCAGCGAACCCCATATCCTGGAAGCGTTCCTGGCCGTGCCGCGTGAGGTCTTCGTAAGCGACGAATTCGCTGACCAGGCCTACGGCGATCATCCCCTGCCGATCGAAGCCGGGCAGACGATCTCCCAGCCTTATATTGTCGCGCTGATGATCCAGGCGGCGGGCATCAATCCCGGCGACAAGGTGCTCGAGGTCGGAGCAGGGTCCGGTTACGCTGCAGCGGTGATGAGCCGCATCGCCGGCCGAGTGATTGCCATCGAGCGCCAGCACGACCTCGTCGAAGTCGCGCGCGACCGACTCCATCGGCTCGGCTACGACAATGTGGAAATCGTCGAGGGAGACGGGACAAAAGGCTGTCCCGACGAAGCGCGGTTCGACGCGATCCTTGCAGCAGCCAGCGGCAGCCATGTGCCGAGGAGCCTCGTCGCGCAGCTCGCCCCGCGGGGCCGGCTCGTCATCCCCCTCGGCGAACCCGGCTGGGTCCAGGAGCTCGTCAAGATCACCAAGCAGGAAGACGGAATCCTCAAGCAGGAGAATCTCGGCGGCGTCCGCTTCGTTCCCCTGATCGGCGAGGAAGGATGGAGCGATGCTTGAGGTTGAACTGGATGTCGCGGGACTGATCCGCGACGCGGCCGAGCCGCTGCCGGATATCGAGGATCCCGCATTCGGAGCGATGTTCGACCGCTACGGGGACGCGCGTGTCGTGTTGCTCGGCGAGGCGAGCCACGGGACGAGCGAATTCTATCGCGCGCGCGCCGCAATCTCGCGGCGGCTGATCGAGCGCCACGGGTTCAACATCGTCGCGGTCGAGGCGGATTGGCCCGACGCCGCGACCATCGACCGCTACGTGCGGCATCGTCCGTGGCGCGAGGGCGAGCTCAAGGCGTTCGAGCGCTTTCCGACGTGGATGTGGCGCAACGTCGAGGTCGACGCGTTCATCCGCTGGATCCGGCTGCACAACGAGCAGCGCCCGTACGAGCGCATGTGCGGATTCTACGGGCTCGACCTCTACAATCTGTCCGGATCGATGCGGGCGGTGATCGACTTCCTAGAGCAGGAGGATCCGGAGCTCGCCCGCCGAGCGCACACAAGATACGGCTGCCTCGAGCCATGGGCCGAGGAGCCGCACCTCTACGGCCGCAATGCTCTGCTCGAGGGCTACGCGCGCTGCGAGGTCGGCGTGCTCCAGATGCTCAAGGACTTGCTGCAGAGGCAGATCGACTGCTTCGCGCCCGAGTGCGACGAATGGCTCGACGCGGCCGCCAATGCGCGCCTCGTGAAGAACGCCGAGGCTTACTACCGGGTGATGTACCATGGCTCGGCGGAAAGCTGGAATTTGCGCGACACGCACATGTTCGAGACGCTGAATATGATCCTCGACGCGAAGGGGTCGCATTCGAAGGCGATCGTCTGGGCGCACAACAGCCACATCGGCAACGCCGCATTCACCGACATGGGCCAGCATCGCGAGGAGCTGAACATCGGGCAGCTCGCGAAGGAGAAGTTCGATGTTCGTGCGCGCCTGATCGGCTTTGGAACGCATACCGGCACCGTTGCGGCTGCGGACGATTGGGACGAGCCGATGAAGATCAAGCGGGTGCGCGCTTCGCTCCCCGAGAGCTACGAGCGCGTGATCCACGACAGCGGCATTCCGCGATTCCTGCTCGACCTGCGCGAGGGCCAGGTCGGCCGCGACGTCCGCGAGGCGCTGATGGAGCCGCGGCTCGAACGCTTCATCGGGGTTATCTACCGGCCCGACACGGAGCGCTGGAGCCATTACAGCCACGCGATATTGCCGCGGCAGTTCGACGGCTGGGTGTGGTTCGATGAGACCAAGGCCGTCACGCCACTCCCGGGCGAGCAGCGGCCGGGCGGACATCGGGAGGTCGACGAGACCTATCCTTTCGGGCTGTAAAACTTCGATTCCGTGCCGATTCGGTACAGAACATGGTTAACGGCGGTTTACGAACTGTGGATAACTAGCCCGAAAAGGCGGGTTTGAGGCCACTTCAAGCGACTGTTTTAACGCCAGATTGAAGCCATGACGTCATTCATCGTCACATCTGCTCAGCTTGTCGATAAATCGCGAATAGTGACTTCCGTAACATACTGGGTCGGGCACTCTCAGTCGTGGGGCTGGACGAAAACTGATCTCGCAAGAGGCAGTGCGTGGGAGGAAAAGTCTTGGGCGAGGGACTTCAAGCGATCGGCAGCTTCTCGGAGCCGATGGACAATCTGATTTTCGATCTTTCTCCACACAATCAACAGGTAAGACCCTATATGGACCGCGATTATCCTTGGCGGAGGCGCGCATATGACCGGACGCTTGCATGTCCGGATCTTGCACGCGCCATCAATGACTTCCTGAGTTCTGGCGTAGAGTTCGTATCGAACGACGATTTGCCTGTGCAGCTCTGCGCGTAAGATTTGCTCCGGTCCACTCCGGAGAAATCTTCAAGGAATATTTTTGCGTTTCTATCGTTGTTCTTCGTGAGCTTGCTCGCGGGAGCACGACATGGCCGCCCTGTTCAAAGGCGACATTGACGATTTCGAGGCGCCGGGGCCCGAAGGGCTGAAACGGCATCAGCTGAAAGCGGCTGCGGCGCCCCATCTACCGTTGAAGGATTTGGTCAACGAGGCGCCGCAGTCGAGCGGCAACTTCAAGGATCTCGAAAGCCTGCTCGAGCAGCTCGGATCGTCGCCTGTGTTCGAGCTCGGCAAGCCGTTACCGGAAGAAAGATTCATGCCGAAGCCGCGTGTCGGCGACTGCCACGCGTCGCATAATCGGGCGTTACTTGATGACTAAGCGCGCTTGCGCTCACGCAGCTTGGTGATGGTCGTCGCGTTGCTGATCACCTCGACATCGGTCTTGCAGTGGAGGAGGCGAATGCCTTTGTGCTTCAGTGCTTTGTCGAGAGCGGGAGTGAAGTCCTCCGTACGTTCGATCGTCCCCACGAAGCTCGCCCCATAGGCCTTGGCCAAGGCGGCGAAGTCCGGGTTCTTGAGCGCGGTCGCCGAGATGCGCTTTGGATATTCGCGCTCCTGGTGCATTCGGATCGTGCCGTAGCTCGCATTGTCGACGAGTATGACCAGGAGGTTGGCGTCGTACTGCGCGGCCGTGGCCAGCTCCTGCCCGTTCATCAGGAAATCGCCGTCGCCCGCGACGCACACGACCGGGCGGTCCTTGAAGCGCAGGGCCGCGGCGACGGCCGCCGGCAAGCCGTAGCCCATTGTCCCGCTGGTGGGTGCAAGCTGCGTCGGCATGGTCCCGTAGCGCCAGTAACGGTGCCACCATCCGGAGAAATTGCCGGCGCCGTTGCAGATGATGGTGTTCTCCGGGAGCTTATCGCGCATCGCGGCGACGCATGGGCCGAGATCGAGCTTCACGCCTTCGCGCGGCTTGGGCTCGGACCAGTCGAGCCATTCCCTGTGCGCGTCGTCGCCGCAGGAGAAGCGGATGAGGTCAGGGTCGATCCACTCGTCGACCACCTCGGCGAACTCGCCCATGTCGGCGCAGATCGGGAGGTCGGCGTGATAGACTCGGCCGAGCTCATTCGGGTCGGGGTGGACGTGGACCAACGTCTGGCCGGGATGTTCGGGCGTGATGAGCGTGTAGCCGTCCGTGGTCGCCTCGCCGAGCCGTGGCCCGACGGCGAGGATCAGGTCGGCGTCGCGGATGCGCTGTTGCAGCTTCGGGTTGGGACCGTAGCCGAGATTGCCGGCATAGACCTGGCACGTGTTGCAGATCGCGTCCTGCCGGCGGAAGGCCGCGGCGACCGGGATGCCGTAGCGGAAGGCAAAGTTCGCGAAATGATGCGCCGCGCGCGGACTCCAGTCTGCGCCGCCGACGATCGCGACGGGAGAGGCCGCGTCCTTCAGCAGCTCGAACAGCGCCTGGACCGCGCCGGGATCGGGCTCTTCGGCGAGCGGCGGGACGCACGGACGGTCCGGCACGTCCACCTCGTCACGAAGCATGTCCTCGGGCAACGCGAGCACGACGGGACCGGGGCGTCCGGCGGTCGCGACGCGCCAGGCGCGGGCCACATATTCGGGGATTCGGCGGGCGTCCTCGATCCGCGCGGCCCACTTCGCGATGGGACCGAAGAAGGCGGGGAAATCGATCTCCTGGAAGCCCTCGCGGTCCCGGTCGCCGCGGGCGACGTCGCCGATGAACAGGATCATCGGGGTCGAATCCTGGAAGGCGACATGGACCCCGCCGGTCGCGTTGGTCGCGCCGGGGCCGCGAGTGACGAAGGCGACGCCGGGGCGGCCGGTCATCTTGCCGTCGGCGTCGGCCATATAGGCGACCCCGCCCTCCTGCCGGCAGACGATCGTGTCGATCTCATCGGTGTCGTGGAGCGCGTCGAGCACGGCGAGAAAGCTCTCGCCCGGCACGGTGAAGATGCGGTCGCAGCCCTGGATTATGAGCTGGTCGACGAGGATGCGGCCGCCGGTGCGTGAGGTCATGGGCGGCGCTGTAGCTTTGCCACCCCCCTGCGTCACCCCCGCGGAAGCGGGGGTCCCGCTGCCCTCAAGAACAAGCGGGATTCCCGCCTTCGCGAGGATGACGCGTCAGGCCTGATGAATCGCCTTCACGACCTGGTAGCTCTCCAGCCCCTCTTTCCCGCCCTCGGAGCCGAAGCCTGAATCCTTGACGCCACCGAACGGCGTGTCGGCACCGCTGATGGCGAAGGTGTTGATCCCGACCATGCCGCTTTCGACCAGATCGCCGATGAGGTTCGCGCGGCGGCCGTTCTCGGTGAAGGCGAAGGCGGCGAGCCCGTAGGGCAGGCGGTTGGCCTGCTCGATCACTTCCTCGAACGTGTCGAACGGGCGCGACACCGCCACGGGGCCGAACGGCTCGTCGTTCATGATCTGCGCTTCGTCGGGGACGTCGGCGAGGAGCGTCGGCTGGAAGAAGAAGCCGCCGTTTCCGCGCTCGCCGCCTGCCATCACGCGCGCACCCTTCGCCTTGGCGTCCTGCACCAGGCTCTCGATCGCATCGGGACGCCGCGAATTCGCGAGTGGGCCCATCTTGGTGCCTTCTTCGAGGCCATTCCCGACTTTCACCTTGGCAGTGCGTTCGGCAAAGCCCTTGATGAACGCGTCGTAGATTCCGCGCTGGACGTAGAAACGCGTCGGCGAGACGCAGACCTGGCCGGCGTTCCGGAACTTCTGCGGCACGACCATGTCGAGCGTTTTTTCAAGGTCGCAATCGTCGAAGATCAGCACCGGCGCGTGGCCGCCCAGCTCCATCGTGACGCGGGTCATGCTGTCGGCGCAGAGGCGCATGAGATGCTTGCCGACGTTGGTCGAGCCGGTGAAGCTGACCTTGCGAATGACTCGGCTGGCGATGAGCGTCTCGCTGACGAGGCCGCTGTCGCCGTGGACGAGCTGAGCGACGCCTGCCGGAATGCCCGCGTCCGCGAGCGCGCGGAACATCTCGGTGCCGACGCCCGGAGTCTCGTGCGGCGGGCGCGAGATCACGGTGCAGCCTGTGGCCAGTGCCGCGCTGACCTTCTTCGCGAGGAGGTAGAGCGGGAAATTCCACGGGGTGAAGGTCGCGACCGGGCCGACCGGCTGGCGAATCACCCGGCTGACCTGGCCGGCGGGACGGACGAGCGTGCGGCCGTAGTCGCGCTTGGCGTCCTCGGCGTACCAGTCGAACAGCTGGGCGGACGCCAGCGTCTCGAGCTTGGCTTCGTTCAGCGGCTTGCCCTGCTCCTGCGTCATGGTCGCGGCGATGAGGTCGGCGCGCTCGCGGATCAGCGCCGCGGTCTTGTGGAGAATCACGCCGCGCTTCTCGACGTCCATCGAGCGCCATTCGGGCCATGCCCGGTCCGAGGCGGCGAGCGCCTCTTCCAGGTCGGCCTTGGTGGCGTAGGGGAGGGCGGCGATCGGCTTGGCGTCCACCGGGTTGACGACGTCGTGACTGTCACGGCCTTCGCCCGATTTCCACACGCCGTCGATGAAGAGCTTGAGGTCGGTTTCGTATCCCATGGGGCGCAGATAGGCTCCGCTTGTTTCGGGGGCAACGGCTCGCTAGTCGCTACTGACAAAGGAGCAAGCAGGACATGACCAAGCAGGAACTCGTCGAGCGGATGCAGCAGGGCCAGGCGTGGGTGCCGGGCAAGCGCGTGAAGATCGACTTCGGCGGAAGCGAAGGCGCGATCATGCTCGACGGCGCGGCGGGCCAGGTCAGCGAGGAAGACGGCGCCGCCGATACGACCATCCGTGTCGGCTGGGACGACTGGCAGCAGATGGCCGCGGGCCAGCTCGATGGAATGACGGCCTTCATGATGGGCAAGCTCAAGGTCGAGGGCGACATGTCCAACGCGATGCAGCTGCAAGGCGTGCTGTCGAAGCTGCGCAGCTAGTTCGTCGAACGGCAGTTGCGGGGGTAGGCGCAGGCACCGAGCAAGGCGGCATGCGACTGCTGACCGCATTGCTGCTCCTCCCGGCGCAAGCATTTGCCCAGAGTGCGCCGGTGCTGGATGCGCGGGCTGCCGAGGCGATTGTTCACGGCTGTGCCACGCATGCGCTGTCGAAGCACCAGAGCGAGGCGATCGCCGTCGTGGATAGCGGAGGCCACATCGTGGCTGCGCTTCGGATGGACGGCAACGGCAGCGGGATCTTCGACTTCGCGCTGGCCAAAGCCGAAGCTGCCGCCGCCTGGGGCTTCTCCACGGCGCAGATGGTGGAAGCCGCGAAAGGCACACCCGGTTTCGCCAATGCCCCCCATGTTGTGACGGTGGCGGGCGGCGTTCCCGTTTACAGTTCCGATGGTAAGACGCGCATCGGTGCTGTCGGAGTTTCCGGCGAAGCGCCGGCAGACGATGCGGCCTGCGCCGAAGCCGGCGTGAAGTCGGCAGGGCTTCGCACCAGCCATTCTTGACCCCTACGACGGCGCAACTATTGGCGGCGCATGCAGAAAATCTATCCCAACGCCGGGAACGCGCTCGACGGGCTGCTGTTCGACGGCATGACCATCGCCGCGGGCGGATTCGGACTGTGCGGCATTCCGGAACGCCTGATCGACGCGATCGTCGCTTCCGGCGTGAAGGACCTGACGATCGCATCGAACAATGCGGGGATCGATAACGAGGGTCTCGGCAAGCTGCTGCGCACTCGGCAGGTGAAGAAGATGATCTCGTCCTACGTCGGCGAGAACAAGGAGTTCGAGCGGCAATTCCTGGCCGGCGAGCTCGAGGTGGAGTTCTGCCCCCAGGGCACGCTGGCCGAGCGGATGCGGGCGGGCGGCGCAGGAATTCCGGGCTTCTACACCAAGACGGGCTACGGGACGCAGGTTGCCGAGGGCAAGGAGGTCAAGGAGTTCGACGGCGAGGAATATATCCTCGAGCGCGGCATCCGCGCGGACCTCAGCATCATCAAGGGCTGGAAGGCGGATGAGAGCGGCAACCTCATGTTCCGCAAGACCGCGCGCAACTTCAACCAGCCGGCGGCGACGTGCGGCAAGGTCTGCGTCGCCGAGGTCGAGGAAATCGTCCCGGTCGGTTCGCTCGATCCCGATTGCATCCATCTACCATCGATCTTCGTGAACCGCCTGATCCTCGGCGCGCCCTACGACAAGAAGATCGAGTTCCGTACCGTGCGCCAGCGGGAGGTTGCATGATCGCGGCTCTGCTCGCTGCTGCGTTGGCGCCGGCGCATCCTGCGAAAGCGGCGGATCTCGCTGGAATCGATGCGGCCATCCGCGGCGTCTACGAGGTGATCTCCGGCCCGCCCGGCCAGAAGCGCGACTTCGACCGGATGCGGGCGATGTTCGCTCCGGGCGCGACCATGAAGGCGATCGGGCCGAAGGGCCTGCGCGGCGGAACGGTCGAGGATTATATCGGCCGCAACTCTGCGATCCTTGAGAAGGAGGGCTTTACGGAGCGCGAGCTCGGCCGGCGTGTCGAGATTTGGGGCGGGCTCGCGACGGCTTGGTCGGCCTATGACGGACGCACCGCCAACGGCAGCTTTCACGAGCGCGGGATCAACAGCTTCCAGCTGGTGAAGATCGACGGCAAGTGGCTAGTCGCGTCGATCCTGTGGCAGGAGGCAACACCTGAGAACCCGCTGCCTGCCGACCTGATCAAGGGAACAAGGAAATGAGCACTGAGACCCTGACCAAGGGCTGGACCCGCGAGCAGATGGCGCAGCGTGCGGCGAAGGAGCTTCGCGACGGATTCTATGTGAACCTCGGAATCGGCATACCGACGCTGGTCGCGAACCATGTGCCGCCGGGGATGACCGTGACGCTGCAGAGCGAGAACGGGATGTTGGGCATCGGACCCTTTCCGTATGACGACGAGGTCGACCCGGACCTGATCAACGCCGGCAAGCAGACGATCAGCCAGCTCCCGCAGTCGAGCTATTTCGACAGTGCGACCAGCTTCGGAATGATCCGCGGCGGGCACATCGATCTTGCGGTCCTCGGCGGGATGGAGGTCAGCGAGAAGGGCGACCTCGCCAACTGGATGGTGCCGGGCAAGATGATCAAGGGCATGGGCGGCGCGATGGACCTTGTCGCGGGCGTCAAGAAGATCATCGTCGTGATGGAGCACACTTCGAAGAACGGTGATCCCAAGTTCATCCCCGAGTGCACGCTTCCGCTGACCGGCAAGAACGTGGTCGACATGATCATCACCGATCTCGCGGTGTTCCAGCGGCCGGACCACGACAGCCAGTTCAAGCTAATCGAGCTCGCACCCGGCGTCACCGCCGAGGAAGTGCGCGAGAAGACGACTGCGGGATACGCCGAGTAGCGTTTACTCGGCAGTGAAGAGGATCGCGGCGGTCCTCACCGTCGGCCGATTGCCGGGACTCGGAGCGCCCTTGGCGAGCACCTGCTTGCACGCGGCATCGACCAGCGAGGCGGGCTGCGCCTTGCTTTCGGGAAGGACGGTGCACGAGGACGCCTGGCCCTGCGCGTCCACGAAGTAGGCGAGCTTCACTGCGGCCGGTTCCTTCGTTCCGGGCGGCAAGGCACTGACCGTGACCTCGAGGTCGGGTCCGGGCTCGACCTGCAGCTTATCCTGATCCGGACGATGCCATTTCACCATGCTTCGATAGGAACCATAGACCAGGGAGCCGTCCGGACCGCGGGCCGGTGAGAAGCGCGCCCGATGCATCGCGATGAAGCAGGTCTCACGGTCGAGCAAAGCGTAACCGGTCGACTGGATGATCGTGCAATCGGTCGGGCGTCCTTGCGGATCGATCAGCAGTTCGAAGGTCGCGGCGCCTTTCCACTCCTGCTCGAAGGCCTTCATGGGATAGTCGCCGAACCGATACCAGGGGAGCGGCGTCGCCGGCGTCGCCGCAACCACCGCGTTCACGAGCAAAGATGCTAACAGGGCCATCGGTTGCCTCCTGACGTGTGCGGGGAGCAGGATACTCTCAAGGCGGCCGCGACTTCAAACGAGGATTTAAGCGTGGAACCGAGCATTTATCTACGGTTCACATTGTCGCGACGAACCGAATTGTGACGGCGACTAATGCTGAACCATGGCGGTCGGTGAGCGTTTTAGCTGCAACGGCTCCAATCGTGTGAAAGGAGTACCCGAGCCATGACCTTTACGACGAAACTTCTCGCCGGCGCGGCGGGGCTTGCGGCATTTGCTGCTGCTGCCCCGGTGAACGCCCAATATTACGGTTATCAGCGTTATTCCTACGGCGCTCCTTACGGAAACGCCAACGGATATGGAATGAATACGAACTTTGCTGCCCAGCAGTGCACCGCCGCTGTGCAGCAGCGTCTGTATAATCGCTCGAGCATCGGCGGCATCCTCGGCGCCGTTCTCGGTGCGAACACCACCGGCCGCGTCCTGTCGATCACGCAGGTGAACCCGCGTCCGAACGGCACGGTTCGCATTCGCGGGCTCGCGAGCAGCGGCCGCTATGCGTACAACAATTACGGTCCGTATGGTGTCGGCGCTTATGGTGCGCTGGGTTACGGCTATAACAACTCGGCCGACCTCAGCTTCCGCTGCGACGTCTATCCGAACGGTGCAATCAGGAACGTGGACATTAACCGCCGCTATTAAGCGCGCTTGATGGGAACGGAGAAGCGCCGGGCTTGGTCCCGGCGCTTTTTCTGTGCCCAAAAGGCGTCACTTGAGGTTCAGCTGACGAGCGGAATAAACCGGGTCAGGTTTCGCGCGTTGGGCGACGTAACGCATCGGGAGACGAGCAGGAGCATGAAGAAGTTTTCGCTTGGACTGGCATTGGCCGCAGCGACCGTCGCAGCACCGTTTGCTGCTCAGGTCGGGCCGGCCGCGGCTCAGTCCGTCGACGGTGGGGACATCGCAGCCTTCTATCGCTCCCGCGGCGGGGCGCCCCTGTGGTTTTCGCCGAGGTCGGGTCCGGCCGCGCAGCAGCTGATCCAGCTCCTCGCAACCGCGCAGGCCGACAACCTCAACCCGCGGCGCTACAACGTGCGCGGCCTCACCCGCGCCGTGCAGGATGCGCGCACGGGCGACCCTGCGGCGATCCAGCGCGCGGAAGCCGTGCTGAGCGCCGCGTTCGTTGCCTACGCGCGGGACCAGAAGCACGATCCGGGCGGAATCATCTATGTCGACCCGGAGCTGCGCCCTCACGTGGCCTCGGCACGGACGCTGCTGACCCAGGCTTCGCAGGCTCCGTCGCTGTCCGAATTCGTCGGCCAGATCGGCTGGATGAACCCCATTTATGCGAACCTGCGCCAGGCGATCGCAAGCCGCCTCTACCGCAGCGACGCCGAGCGGCGGCTGCTGACCGCAAACCTTGAGCGGGCTCGAGCGCTTCCTTCGGGCAACGGCCGCTATGTGATCGTCAATCCTCCGGCGGCACGCCTGTACATGTACGAGAACGGCCATGTCGTGGACTCGATGCGCGTGGTCGCCGGCCGTCCGGATCCGATTGCGCAGACGCCGATGATGAACGCCTTCATTCGTTACGTGGCGCTCAATCCTTACTGGAACTCACCGCCCGACATTACCGCGAGGCGGCTCGCTCCCAATGTGGTTGCGCGCGGGCGGGCATATCTCAATGAGAAAGGATATGAGCTGGTCGACCAGTTCGGCGACAATGCGCGCGTGCTCAATCCGATGTCGGTGGACTGGAAAGCGGTGGTCGCCGGCCGCGTTCATGTGAATTTGCGCCAGAAACCCGGACCCGCCAACTCCATGGGCCGGATGAAGTTCATGTTCCCCAATTCGCAGGGAATCTGGCTGCACGACACTCCGGAGAAGGAGAAGATCGAGGAAGCCGCGCGTTTGCAGAGCAACGGCTGCGTGCGCCTCGAAGATGCGCCGCGGTTCGAGCGGTGGCTGTTCTACGGCCGTGCGCCGAAGCCGCAGGGCGCGAGACCCGAGCAGAAGGTCAACCTACCGTCGCCGGTCCCGATCTACATCACCTATCTGACGGCAGTGCCGAGCGGGACGTCGATCGTTTACTTCGACGATTTCTACCGCCGCGACGTCGGCGCGACGCGGCGGATTGCAAGCATCTTCTAGCTCGCTTCGCGTTGCTGCTTTTCGACGTACCAGGGCTTGAGCATCGTCGTCTCGTTGCGCTTTTCCTGCTTCGGCGCGAGGCGGGCGAGGTCGAACTGGCGTTCGAACTGGACGCCGAACTTGCCCGACTGCGCCCAGCGCACCAGCGCGCGGACGGGACCGACGCCGACGATGTCGATGGTGAGCTCGGTTCCCGGCGAGACCGGAATGTTGCATTCGACGAGCGCGCCCATCGATGAGATGTTGCGCAGCTTGAGCTCGACCTGCTCACCCTCGAGCGCGGCAATGGCGCGGCGCATCAGACGATGCCGCGGCTCGCGCGTGCAGGCGAAGCCGTCGGCCTCGACCGTGACGCTGTTGGCGAGCTCACGCGCGGATTCGGCGGGGCTGGGCTTCCCGAAGATGTAGCCCTGGACCATGCTGACGCCGAGCTCGCGGATCAGCTGAAGATCGTCGTGAGTCTCGACGCCCTCGGCGCACGTATCCATGCCGAGAGTCTCGGCCAGAGTGACGATCGCCCGGATGATCGCCGCATTGCGATTGGTGGTCGAAGCGGCGCCGCGCACGAAGCTCTGGTCGATCTTGATCTTGTCGAACGGCGCCTTCTTCAAATAGCCGAGCGAGCTGTAGCCGGTGCCGAAATCGTCGAGCGAAAGACGAACGCCGAGGGATTTGAGCTTGGCGAAGGTCTCGTCGGTGGAATCGCCTTCGGCGAGGAACACGCCCTCCGTGATCTCCAGTTCCAGCCGCTCGGCCCGGACGCCGGTCTCCTGCAGATGTGACGAGACCATGTTCACGACGTTCGGGTCGTTGAACTGCAGCGGCGAAAGGTTGACCGCAACGCGGACGTGATCGGGCCAGCGTGCCGCCTCCTCCAGCGAGGTCTTCAGAACCCACTCGCCGATGCTTCCGATCAGTCCGGCCTCTTCGGCGAGCGGGATGAACTTGTCCGGCGAAATCACGCCGCGGCTCGGGTGGTTCCAGCGAACCAGCGCCTCGAAGCCGGAGATTTCCTCGCCCGCAGTGCGCACGATCGGCTGATACGCCATCCAGAGCTCGTCGCGCTCGATGGCCTGCCTGAGGTCGTTCTCGAGGAGCTGCCGCTCGGCCGCCTCGCTGTGCATGGAGGGCTCGTACAAGCGATGCTTGCCGCGGCCCGCGGCCTTGGCCGCGTACAGCGCGAGGTCGGCATTGCGGACGAGTGCGTCGGCGCTCGCACGGCCCGGATCCCCGATCGTGATGCCGACCGAGGCTCCGATCGTCACCTTGTGGCCCTCGATATTGTAGGGACGCGAGACCTGCTCGATCAGCGTGCGGGCGAGGGATTCGAGGAGTCCGATATCGACCGTTCCGGGTAGAACGGCCTGGAACTCGTCACCGCCGAGCCGTCCGACCTGCCCGTGGTTGCCCATGACGGACTTCAGGCGCTCGGCAACCTGGCGCAGCAACGCGTCTCCGATGGGGTGGCCCAGCGTATCGTTGACGTTCTTGAAGCGGTCGAGATCGATCATGAAGAGCGCGCAGCCCTTCTGGCGATGCGCGGCGTTGCGCAGCGCCTCGTCGAGCGTCTGCCGCATCATTGCCCGGTTGGGGAGGGCTGTGAGAGAATCGAAGCGCGCAAGGCGGCTGATCTCGCGTTCCGACTTGCGTTGCTCCGTGAGGTCGGTGCCGATGCCGCGGAAGCCGAGGAAGCGACCGCGCTCGTCGAAGATCGGGTTGCCGGAAAGCGACCAATGGACGTCTTGCTCGCTGGCGGGCCGTACCACCACGTCGGAGAAGGGGAAGCGGGCCGAAAGGTGGAAGCCAAGCGTCTTGCGTTCCTCTTGCGACTTCGATTCCTGGTCGACCGAGAGCAGGTCGGTGAACTGCCGTCCCAGCAGTTCCTGCGGCTCGCACTGAAAGTCATCGGCAAGCTGGCGCGAGACGTACGACAGCGTGCCGAGAGGATCGGTTTCCCAGAACCACCCGCGTCCGCTGTTCTCGAACTCGTCGACGAAATGCTGCGCCTTGCGGGCCTGCGCCTCGAGCCGCAGCCGCTTGCGGCCCGTGACGAGGAAGCTGCGCGCCCCGGCGATGCTGTAGGCGAACAGCACGAGCGACAGAATGGCGACCCCCGCGGGGACGAGTGGCGACCCCGCCAGGAGGACCGCGGCGACAATCGACACAACCATGTTGACGAACACAAGTGGAGGCGAGCTGATCGCGACGATGGTGCGCATTGCGATGCCCGCGGCCATTGCGATCGGGGCCGCAGCTATGGGCACGGCCAAGGCATCCTCGGCCACGGCGGAACCGAACCACGTCCACAACAGGCCCGCGACGGCGAGATAGGCGCACAGCAGCCGGAATACGCCGTGCGGCGGCAGGCTCAGGCGCTTGCGGGCGAGGAGGAGCGCTGCGACCGATCCGTCGACCAGGATGGCGAGCACGGAGGGGATCACGGGATTGTCCAGGCAGAAACAGAATTGGAGCTTGGGCGACAGAACCAGGTAGGCGATCGTGATCAGCAGGTGGGTGACGCCGAGAATGAGAGGCGCATGCTGCATTCCGGCGAGCCGCCAGTCGCACAGCGATTCTTCGTCGCTCGTCTCGGGCGCGGTGACGTCAAACCAGAGCGCGTCGCCGATCGAGGCCCGCTCGCGGACTTCGGCGACTTCCACTGCTTTCGCGAACCGCGACCTGCGCATTTCACATCCCCACCTGGCTGCCCCAGTCGAGCGGGGCCAACGCGCCATACGCGCGAGTCTTTACCGCGCGGGAGTTAACGCCAAGGAAAAGGAGTGCGGTTAGCGGCCGCTTAAGCCTCTTCGGGAAGGAAGTCCGCGACGGACAGGTAACGCTCGCCGGTATCGTAGTTGAAGCCGACGATCCGCGGGCGGTCGCCAAGCTCGGGGATCTTCTGGTCGATCGCGGCGAGCGTAGCTCCCGAGGAGATGCCGACCAGCATGCCTTCCTCACGCGCGGCGCGGCGAGCCATCTCCTTCGCATCGTTAGGCTCGACCTGAATGACGCCGTCCAGCACGCCCGTGTCCATGATCGCCGGGATGAAGCCCGCGCCGATTCCCTGGATGGGGTGAGGTCCCGGCTGTCCGCCGGACAGGACCGGAGAAAGGGTGGGTTCGACAGCGAAGACCTTGAGGTTCGGCCATTGCGGCTTCAGCACTTCGGCGCAAGCCGTGATGTGGCCGCCGGTACCGACTCCCGTGATGATCGCGTCCGGTGGATTGTCGCCGAAGTCGCGCAGGATTTCCTGCGCGGTCGTCCGCCGGTGGACTTCGAGATTCGCAGGATTTTCGAACTGCTGCGGCATCCACGATCCCGGAGTGGAGGCGATGATTTCCTCCGCGCGCGCGATCGCGCCTTTCATGCCTTTCTCGCGCGGCGTGAGATCGAAGGTGGCGCCATAGGCGAGCATCAGCCGGCGCCGCTCGATGCTCATGCTGTCGGGCATCACGAGAATGAGCTTGTAGCCCTTTACCGCCGCGACCATCGCCAGGCCGATGCCTGTATTGCCGGAGGTCGGCTCGACGATCACGCCGCCCGGCTTGAGCTTGCCGGTTCGCTCCGCATCTTCGACCATCGACAGCGCGATACGGTCCTTGATCGAGGCGCCCGGATTCGCGCGCTCCTGCTTGATCCAGACTTCGGCTCGGTCGCCGAACAGGCGGTTGATCCTGACGTGCGGGGTGTTGCCGATCGTCTCGAGGATATTGGCGGCTTTCATGCCCTAGCTCTCCTCAGCTTGTGCGCTGCGCAAATCGGGCGGGTCGAAGCTTTTTGCAAGGCGCAGCTCGGGAAACCACCAGGACCACAGGAAAACCACGGCGATTGCCCCGAACCCACCCGCAATGACGGCGGGAACGGGGCCGATGAGCGCTCCCAGAAACCCCGATTCGGCTTCCCCGAGCTCGTTCGAAGCCGAGATGAAGAGAGAGGAGACCGCGCCCACTCGCCCGCGCATCGCGTCCGGCGTGTAGAGCTGGATCAGCGATTGGCGGACGTAGACCGAAAACATGTCCGCGGCTCCGAGCAGCGCCAGGCAGGAAAGCGACAGCGGCATCGATCGCGAGAAGCCGAACAGGATCGTCGCGCCGCCGAACACGGCGACGGCAACGAGCATCTTGGCGCCGACATTCTGCTTGAGCGGTCGAACGGCGAAGAAAGCGGCCGTCAGGGTTGCGCCGATCGCGGGAGCGGCGCGAAGGTGACCGAGGCCCTCGGGGCCGGCATGCAGCACATCGCGAGCGAAGACAGGCAGCATTGCCGTCGCTCCTCCGAGAAGGACCGCAAAGAGGTCGAGGCTGATCGCGCCGAGGACGAGGCGGTTGTGCCTGACATACTTCAGACCATCCACCATTTGCGCCCACGGGTTCTTCTTGTGGGTTAGCTCGGTCCGCGGAATCGGCGGAATGGCGAGCAGGCCGAGGAACGCGACGGCGAAAAGGGCGGCGCTGGCGCTGTAGGGTGCGTGGGGCGCAAGCGAATAGAGATAGCCGCCGACCGCCGGACCGAGAATCGCTCCCGTCTGCCACGCCATCGACGACAAAGCGATTGCTCGGGGGAGGATGTCGCGGGGCACGAGATTCGGTGCGAGCGCTCCAAGCGCGGGTCCGGCAAAAGCCCGGGCCACGCCCAGCAGCGCCGCGACGACGTAGAGGATTTCAAGCGTCGTGCCATGCGTCCAGGCGAAATAGGCGAGCGTCAGTGCGCATGCGCATTCCAGGGCAACGGAAGCACGGGCAATCCAGCGCCGGTCGAGACGGTCCGCCGTCCAGCCGGTCACGAGCGTCAGCAGGAACAAGGGCACGAACTGCACGACGCCGATAATCCCGAGCCTGAGCGCGGCTTCCTTCAGGCCCATCGTATGCCGGGCGATGTCGTACACCTGCCAGCCAATGACGATGACCATCGCCATCTGTCCGATCGTTGTCGCCAGGCGCGCGAGCCAGAAATAGCGGAACGCCGGGATTCGAAGGGGTTCGGGGAGGAGGCTCACGATTGCGCCCTAGCCACCACGCCTAGGTGCGGCAACGCTCGCTATCCTCGTCGCGTCCGCACACGATTCTGAGCCGCTTCACCAGCGTGGGCATCGTCAGTCCCTGGACGAACAGCGAGAAGGCGACGACCAGGAATGTCGTCAGGATAATCGCCGTCCGCTCCGGAACGGCGGGGATCGCGAGCGCCAGGGCGAGGGCAAGGGCGCCCCTCAGCCCGCCCCATACAAGGATATGCTGATAGGACGCCGGGATTGCGAGATGCGATCGCATGAAGGCCGCTGAGAGCGGGTAAACAGCCGCCACCCGGCTGGCGAGCACCAGGATGACCGCGACGGCGGCGGTTGCAAAGCCGAGCAAGCCGATTGGCGCAGTCGCTTCGCTCATCCCGATGAGGATGAAGACGAACGAGTTGGCGAGGAACGCGAAATACTCCCAGGCGGACAGGATATGGTCGCGGCCATCCTGCGAGATCGCGCCCCTCCAGCCGATCGTCCCGATCGTCAGTCCGGCGGACAGCGATGCCAGCACGCCAGATGCGTGAAAGTGCTCGGCGATCAGGAAGGATCCGTAGGCAGCAACCGTCGTCAGGGTAATTTCGACCAGGTGATCTTCAGTCCGCCCGGCGATCAGCAACGCGATCGCGCCGGTCGCGCAACCGATGACCACTCCGCCTCCCATCGTCCAGGCGAAAGACGTCAGAACGCCGGCAATGGATGCCGATCCGCCGCCCACCACCACCCCGACGAGGACCGCGAACGCGACGGCAACCACGCCATCGTTCAACAGGCTCTCGGATTCGACGAGCATGCTGAGCCGTGGCTCGACCTTGAGCTCCCGGAACGAGGCGATAACGCTCACCGGATCTGTCGCTGCGATGAGCACACCGAACAACGCAGCGCCGGCCCAGCTCCAGCCGACGAGCAAGTGCATCCCCGCGGCGACGACGCTCGCAGCGATGGCGACGCCGACGAAGGCGAGCACGAGCGTCAGCGGCAGCTCCCGGCGGAACGGCTTCCAATCCAGCTGCAGCGCCGCTTCGAACACGAGCGGCGGGAGCAGGACGTTGAAAATAAGGTCTCGCGAAAGCGGCGGGGCAGGAACGTTCGGCAGATAGGCGATGCCCACCCCGGCAGCTGCGAGCCCGACGCTGTAGGGCCAGCCGAAGCGCCGCGTGAGCATCGCGATCAGGCATGCGACGATCAGCAGCGCTCCGATCGGCGCGAGCACATTTCCGTTCATGGATCCATGCCCTTAACCGAAGATTCCTCTTTTAGAGAACGCGGGCCGGCGCCTCGGCCGCATTCCAGCCGAGCAAAGCCAACATGGTGAGAAAGCCCGCGATGTAGCCGAGCGGCACGAACCAGCCCTGCTTGAGCCAGCGGACGACCGAGCGGCCTTCAGGGTAGAGGTTGGTCAGCGCAACGCCGGCGGACGACCCGAACCAGACCATGGAGCCTCCGAACCCGACCGAGAATGCCAGCAGGGCCCAGTCGTAGCCGCCTTGCCGGAGCGCAAGTGCAGTCAAGGGGATGTTGTCGAAAACGGAGGAGAGGAGGCCGAGTGCGAACGAGCTCTGCCAAGAGGGCTCGGGCAGGCCTCTCAATGGCATGAGCGATGCCGCGGCGACGAGCGCAGCCAGGAACATGGCCCCGCGGCTGCCCGGCCTCAGCAGAGACCAGTCGGGCTTGCAGATCAGGCTTGTCAGCAGGATCGCCCCCCACAGCGCGAGCCCCAGCCATGGTGCGGCTTCCTCGCCCTCGCTGAGTGCGTTCGCGAGGATGTTGGCAGTGACGGCAACTGCCAGGACGAAGGCGACGATCCAGATTCTCCGCCACTGTAGCGGATCGCACGGCTCGTCACTCGCGATGATGGCTTGCCGACGCTGTTGCGCGAGCGCGGCGAAGGGTGCGATCACGATGAAAGCGGGCACGGCGGCGAGATAAGCCGGCAGGACCGTCACGGGCGAAATCCCCTTCAACCACATGATCGTGGTGGTCGTGTCGCCAATGACGCTTCCGGCTCCCCCGGCGTTCGCGGAGGCGACGATGGCCGCAAGAAAACCGACGCCCACCTGCCCGCGGTACAGGTGTCGCGCCATGACTCCGCCCAGCACCGCCGCGGCAATGTTGTCGAGGACTCCCGAAAGTACGAACACGATTCCCAGAAGCGCCACTCCACCCGTCCAATCGCCGGGCAGCAGCTTCGGCAGGTGGTCTGACATGTTGCTTCGTTCGAACTGGCTCGAAAGCATTTCGAACCCGGTCAGGAGCAGGAAGAGGTTGGTGATCGTGACCCACTCGTGACGGACGTGGGTGATCAGAGCCGCGCCGCCGCTGCCGGTCGGATAGGCGGTGACGAACGTCTCGAACGCGAAGATGACGAGCAGCCCCGCGACGCTGATCGCCAGCGCGCGGCGGTGAAACAGCGCGACTCCCAGCAGCATCATGCCGAACAGGATGAACTCGAAGGGGATATTGAATGAAGGCACGACGGGCCGGTCCATAACAATGCAAGTCGCCGAGGTCTGCCCTGCTGCTGCTCCTTTGGGCTAGGAGAACAGAACGGGATCAGTTACGCAGGGCGGATGGCGAAACCCAAGTCCAGATATGTGTGCCAGGCCTGCGGGTCGGTTAGCGGCCGATGGCAGGGGCAGTGCCCCGATTGCGCCGAGTGGAACAGCCTTGTTCAGGAAGCCGCCGAGGTCTCGAGCATCTTCGCCGCCAAGCATAATCTGCAGGGCGGCGGGCGGGTGATCCCGCTGGTCGGGCTCGAGACGCCCGCAGCTCTTCCCGAGCGCCTGCCGAGCGGACTTGCCGAGTTCGACCGGGCGATCGGCGGCGGCATTGTCGCGGGATCGGCAATGCTCGTCGGCGGCGACCCCGGGATCGGCAAGTCGACGCTCCTTCTGCAGGTCGCGGCGCGGCTCGCCGGCGAGGGCCACAAGATCGTCTATGTGTCGGGCGAGGAATCGGCCGAGCAGGTGCGGCTTCGCGCGGTGCGGCTGGGACTCGGCGGAGCGCCCGTGCGGCTCGCGGCGGCGACGTCCGTGCGAGATATACTGACGACCATGGGCGAAGCTCAGCCGCCGTCGCTGCTCATCATCGATTCCATCCAGACCATGCACTCCGACCTGATCGAAGGCGCCCCCGGCACCGTCAGCCAGGTCCGCGCCAGCGCGCAGGAGCTGGTGCGCTTTGCCAAGGAGAACGGGACCGCAGTGGTGCTCGTCGGCCATGTCACCAAGGACGGTACGATCGCGGGCCCTCGCGTGCTCGAGCACATGGTCGACACGGTCCTGAGCTTCGAAGGCGAGCGCAGCCACCAGTATCGCATCCTCCGCGCGATGAAGAACCGCTTCGGCGGCACCGACGAGATCGGGGTGTTCGCGATGGAGGGACAGGGCCTGACGGAGGTGCCCAATCCTTCGGCATTGTTCCTCACCCACCGCGGAGAGCCGGTAAGCGGGACCAGCGTGTTTCCGGCCATCGAAGGTTCGCGGCCGGTGCTGGTCGAGATCCAGGCGCTGACGGTGCGCCTGGCGACCGGCGCGACTCCGCGGCGAGCAGCGGTGGGATGGGACAGCGGGCGCCTCGCGATGATCCTGGCGGTGCTGGAGGCGCGTTGCGGCCTCAGCTTTGCGACAGCGGAGGTCTATCTGAACGTTGCGGGCGGCTACCGTCTCGGCGACCCAGGGGCCGACCTCGCGGTCGCCGCGGCGCTGGTCTCGGCCATGTCGGAGCGGGCGGTACCGAGCGAATGCGTCGTGCTTGGAGAAATCGCTCTTTCCGGCGAGATTCGACCGGTCGCGCACGCCGGGTTGCGACTCAAGGAAGCCGCGAAGCTCGGATTCGACAGCGCCTGGGCCCCGGGCGGCGTCAAAGGCGCCGAGGGTCTCCGCCTCGCCGAATTCTCAAACCTCCGCCAACTGGTCGACCAGATCCTGGGACGCTGATCGAGGTTACGCGTCGATCACAGGATTGACGGTCGTTACGATGTCTCCGTCCGGGAAGCGCCGTTGCGGCATCACTCTCGCCGTCGGCAGAATGATGCTGTGCCAGCCTTCGCTGGAATCGCTGCTCATCTGCTTCAGATCGAACGCCGAAGCCGCGACGAACGGGATCAGCGCGTTCGGGCCGAACTGAGCCGTGTCCGCACCGAAGACCGCGAAATAGTCCGGCTTCCACCAATCGTCCGAACCGATCGTCAGGGTGAACTGACCACCCGTAAGGTCATTGCGGCTGAACGGCGCCGCGAGGTCGACGATATAGAAGGCGCCGCCGCCATGCTCCTGGTCGCTCTGCGGCGTTGCAGGGAGCGTATAGTCGACCAGGAGCCGTCCGCCCGCGCCTGCTTGCAGAGTCAGCGGCCCCACGGTTCCGGTGTCGCTGAAGTCGCCGCCCGGTCCGGCAGCCGACGGGAACATGTTGCCGTAGGCGTCGGTCGCGGTGACGACGATCAGGCGCCGGGCCTGGGTGCCGTCGCGGCCCCGGCCCACGCGCGGCAGGAACAGGATCCGCTCTCCCTCGCTCGTGTCGCCGCTGATCCACACTCCGCTGCCCTCCGGCGTGAGCGGATTGGCGAGGTCGAGGAAAGCGGCGAGCGGAATCACGCGTTCCTCGCGGCGCTCTCCGGTCATGCCCCAGACGATCACATGCTCCGGCGACCAGGCATCATCGCCGCTCGCGAACAATTGAATATCCAGGTCCGCCGAATCGATTTGCGCGTCGGCGATGTCGAAGCGGAACACGGCACCTGCGCCGCGGTCTTCGAGATAGCCGCCGAACAATTTCTGGGACCAGAGGAAGTCCGGCCCGCGCTTGACGACGAGCACGGGCGAATCATCGGTTTCGGCATCGCTGGTGTTGCGGGTGCGAAGGGCGACGTAAAGTTCGGTGAGTAGCGCCATCGGCTCCTCCTTTCGGAACTCCGGCACCCGGGAAAAATACGCCTCGGCGTAAGGCGGGTCAAACGCCTGTCCGCCATTTGTCAGATCCTCCCAGGCCAAGGTCGTCACTGCTTCGCTACGCTCGCAATGGCGATTATAGCTTGCTAGCGGCGCGCTGATGACCGTGCTCGACGTCTTCGTCTTTCTTCTCCTGATCGGCGGCGCCGCCGTGGGATTCGTGCGCGGTTTCGTGCACGAATTGATCTCGCTCCTGGCATGGGTCGTCTCGATCGCGATGCTGAAGCTGTTTCACACGCAGCTGTGGACCGGCATCGAGAATAGCATGCACACCAGCCCTGCGGCGGGGGCAGTGCTGGCCTTCGCGATCCTGTTCCTGCCCAGTTTCCTCATCGTGAAGCTGCTCGCGCGTCAGCTGGGGGGCAAGACCCGGCGACATGCCATGCTCGGTCCGTTCGACCGCGTGCTCGGCGGTGGATTTGGGGCGCTCAAGGGCCTGCTCGGTGTGACGCTGTTCTTCCTGCTCGCGAACCTCGCCACCGACATGGTCTACGGCCCGACCGCGGAGCGGCCGCAGTGGATGACGAAGTCCCGGACCTATCCATTGCTCAATGCGAGCGGCCGAGCGATCGTCGACTGGGTGCAGGCGCGGCGGCATAGGACGCCGGCATGATCCGTCTCTACGACACGATGACGCGGGACAAGCGCCCGTTCGTCCCGTTCAACCGGCAGCGCATCACCATGTATGTCTGCGGACCGACGGTCTACGGCCGCGCGCATATCGGCAATGCTCGGCCGGCGGTCGTCTTCGATACGCTCGCGCGCCTCATCCGGCACGAGTTCGGCGAGAGAAGCCTCGTCTACGCGCGCAACGTGACCGACGTGGACGACAAGATCATCGCCGCGGCGGAAGCGGAGGGCGTCGACCCGTCGGTGATCACCGAGCGGTACGAGCGATTCTACGTCGAGGACATGGGAGCGCTGGGCGTCCAACCACCCGACATCGCGCCGCATGCGACGCAGGAGATCGCGGCTATGATCGGAATGATCCAGCGGCTGATCGAACACGGGAACGCCTATGAGGCGCAGGGCCACGTGCTTTTCTCCGTTCCGAGCGATCCCGAGTACGGCGTGCTCAGCCGGCGCGATCGCGAGCAGATGATCGCGGGAGCTCGCGTGGAAGTTGCGCCATACAAGCGCGATCCCGCCGACTTCGTGCTGTGGAAGCCCAGTCCGGGAGGCGTGATCGGATGGGACTCTCCATGGGGGCGCGGACGCCCAGGCTGGCACGTCGAATGTTCGGCCATGATCGAGCGGCATCTCGGCGAGACGATCGACATTCATGGCGGCGGGCTGGACCTCATCTTCCCGCATCATGAGAACGAGATCGCGCAGAGCCGCTGCGCGCACTCCGGCCTGCCGCTCGCGCGCTTCTGGGTCCACAATGGTTTCGTCGACATGGGCAGCGACAAGATGTCCAAGTCGCTCGGCAACATCGTGACGCCGGCGGAGCTGCTCGGGCAGGGGCATCGAGGCGAGACGCTCAGGCTGGCGTTGCTGAGCGCCCACTATCGCCAGCCGCTGCCGTGGACGGAATCACTAGTCGCGCAGGCGAAAGCCACGCTCGACCGGCTGTATCGCGCGGCCGGCGCGGCGGAAGCGACCGACATAGACGAAGGCGTGCTCGAGGCGCTGCGCGACGACCTCAATACGCCGCTCGCGCTGTCGCGCCTTTCGACGCTTGAAGGAGGCGCTCTCAAGGCGAGCGGACAACTGCTCGGCCTGCTTCGGTCTTCGGCAGAAGAATGGTTCCAGGGAGGCGAAGGCGCCGAGGGCATCGAAGCGCGCATTGCCGAACGTGCCGCCGCCAAGAGCAATCGCGACTTCGCGACCGCCGATCGCATTCGCGACGAGCTCAAAGCCGACGGCATCGTTTTGGAGGACGGGCCCGCCGGCACTACATGGCGGCGGGAATGACGAGGCCGCTCTACACGACCGAGATCCTCCGCCTGGCCGCGTCGCTCGGCGAGCCGTGCGAGCTGGAGCGTGAAGACGGGCGGGCCGAAGTCCGTTCGCCGACGTGCGGCAGCCGCGTCGCCATCGCTGTCCAACTCGACGAGGATCGGCGCGTGAAACGGCTGTCGATGCAGGTCCATGCCTGCGCTTTCGGCCAGGCCTCGGCCGCGCTGCTGGAGCGGCACAGCTATGGCCGGTCGCACGAAGAAGTCTCCGACGCGATGCTCGAACTCAGCCGTTGGCTCGCGAACGAGCATGACGACCCGCGTGCGTGGCCCGGCATAGCTGCACTGGAGCCGGCCCGTCCGCGCAAGGCGCGCCATGGAGCGATCCTGCTTCCGTTCCGGGCGCTGCTCGCGGCGATGGACGCGGCATAGCGTGAACGGCGCGCAGCCGATCGTCGAAGGCGCGTTCCTGCGCGACGGCGCGATCATGCTCGGCGTGGCGCTGGTTTTCGTGACCGTGTTCCGCCGGCTCGGACTCGGCGCAACCCTGGGCTACATTGTTGCGGGAGCCTTGATCGGCCCGTCTATCCTGGGCCTGTTTCAAGAGCCTGAAGCGATCCAGCGGGTTTCCGAGATCGGGATCGCATTGCTGCTGTTCATCGTCGGGCTCGAGCTTCAGCCGAGCCGCCTGTGGCGGCTGCGCAAGGACATTTTCGGGCTGGGGCTGGCGCAGGTCACATTGTGCGGCTTCGCGATCGCGGCGATTCTCTACTTCGGACCGGGCTTCTCGCCCGAAGCGTCGCTGGCGATCGGACTGCCGCTGGCGCTCTCTTCGACCGCCCAGGTGCTGCCGATGCTTCGGTCGGAGAATGAGCTCAACACTCCCCAGGGCGAGCGCGCCTTCTCGATCCTTCTGTTCCAGGACCTGTCGATCGTCCCGCTCATCACGATCATCGCCGCGATGGCGCGCGTCGCGCCCGATCCGACGGCACCGACGGGATGGAGGCTGGCGCTCTATACCGCGCTCGCCGTCGTCGCGCTGGTCGCGTTCGGACGAATGGTCCTCAACCCGTTGTTCCGCTTCATCGGTCGGCTGGGCGAGCGCGAGCTGTTCGTCGTGGCGGGCCTGTTCACCGTCATCGGCGCGGCTGCCCTCATGCGTCAGTTCGGACTGTCGACCGCGCTCGGGGCGTTCGTCGCCGGCGTCGTGCTCGCCGAATCGCCCTACCGCCACGAGCTGGAAAGCGACGTGGAGCCTTTCCGGTCCATCCTGCTCGGCCTGTTCTTCCTGTCGGTCGGAATGCTGCTGGACCTGCGGATCGTTGCCGCACGTCCGCTGTTGGTGGTCGGACTCGCGGCCGGCGTGATCACCACCAAGACGATCCTGATCAGCGCGCTTTCGCGGCTGTTCGGCTGCTCGTGGCGGCTTAGCATCCGGCTCGGCCTTCTTCTCAGCCAGGCCGGCGAGTTCGGTTTCGTTCTGTTCGCGATGGCGACGGCCGCGCAGCTCGTCTCAACCGAGGCGGCATCGCTGTTCAGCGCCGTGGTGACGCTGTCGATGGTCGCCACGCCGTTCCTGATGCGGCTCATTGATTTTCTCGAACGCCGGGACGTGAAGCAGCGCGACGATCTCGATGGGCCGGAGCTGTCGCCCGAGACGAGCGCGATCGTCGTCGGTTACGGGCGCTTCGGTCAGACCGTCGCCCAGATGATGATGGCGAAGGGCATCGGCGTCACCCTGATCGACAAGAAGCCCGGTCAGATCGAGCTTGCCGGCGAGTTCGGCACGAAGGTCTATTATGGCGATGGACTGAGGCTGGACCTGCTCCGGACGGCGGGCGCCGAAACGGCGAAGGTGATCGCCTTCTGCAACGACAACGAAGACGGGGAACTCAACCGCGAAGCGGTCAAGGCGGTCCTCAAGGCTTTTCCTCAAGCATCGGTCATGGTCCGCGCGTTCGATCGGCGGCACATGATCGAGCTCGACGGGCTCGATATCGCGTTTGCCGAACGGGAATTGTTCGAGGGTGCGGTCGCCATGGGAAGAGCCGCATTAAAGGCGAGCGGGGTCGATCAGCGGGAGATCGACCGGGTTGATCGCGAATATCGCATGCGCGACTGCGAACGGCTGGAGCGGCAGAGTGCAACCGGGGACTTGAGGGCCGGCTGGGAAACCGCCTTCGCTCCGGACCGGCCGCTGCCCGAGGAAGAAGTGTCGACACCCTCCTAGGCGGCGCGGTCCCTCGAAAGATGCTTTTCCAAAGCTTCGACGATCGCGTCGACGACCTCGCGGTGTGCGCCGTCGCCGCTTTTCACGTGGATGTGAGCCTGTTCGTAGGAGGTTCGCCGCTCCGCCGACAGGCGTTCCAGCGTGACCTTCGGATCGCCCTGGCGCAGCTGTGCCCGGGTGTCACGGCGGGACGTGCGATCCGCGAGGATGTCGACCGGCGCATCGAGCCAGACGGTGATCGCTCTGTCGTTCAGAAGCTCCCGCGTGCGCGGGTCGACATATGCACCGCCGCCTGTGGCGATGACCCGGACGTCGCCGTCGACCAGCCGGGCCACCAGCCGCCGCTCGCCGTCGCGGAAATCCTGCTCGCCGAAGCGCTCGAAGATTTCGGCGGGGGTGTAGCCGGCGGCATCCTCGATAGCGGAATCGCTGTCGACGAAGGGCACGCCGAGCCGCTTCGCGAGGCGGCGGCCCACCGTCGATTTGCCGACGCCCATCAGGCCGACGAGGACCACGGGGCGATCGAGACGCTTTGCCAAATCCATATCTCGACAGGGCTATACAGCGGCTTTTAACCTCGCCAAAAGCCCCCTCGACCCTCACGCGCAAACGGAAACCATGCCCCGGATCGCAGTCCTGATCATCCTCCTCCTCGTCATCGTCGGCGCTCTCTATTTCCTCTCGACCGTGCCCAAGCAGCAGCCGACGCGGACCATCGAAGTCGAGGTGCCTCAACCCGGCCCCTCGGGCGGCAATGCGCATTAAGCCACTGCTGATTGCGGGTACGGCGCTTGGATTGGCACTCCCGGCGCTTGCCCAAGAGGTTGCTCAGACTCAGCCGCCGCCGGCCGTAGCTCCGGTGGCGGGCAACACGGTGCAACCCGCGTCTCCCACAAGCTCGCCCCAACCCGTCGCCGTTCGGGGGAACACGAGCGATGGCGGCGCCGCGGACGAGAGCGCGGTCGAGGAGATTTCGAACCTCAATCTTCCGCCCCCGCCGCCTCCGGTCGAATATCCGGGCTGGGCGCGGCGCGATCCGCGAAGCGTCGGCCAGTTGAACCCGGCCGAGCTGGGGCTCGGGGACAATCCCTGGGGCGCCGCTAGCGGGGCTTATTTGTCGAGCCTGATGCGCTCAATGGACGTGCCGCTTGCATCGCGCTGGCTTCACATGGCGCTCCGCGATGCGTTGCTCGCCAAGGCCGAGGCTCCGGTCCAGGTCAATCCGGTCGACTGGACCGGCGAACGTGCCTGGCTGCTCCTGCGCATGGGCGAAGCGGATGCGGCGCGGATGCTCGTCGCCGGGGTGGACACCATTCTGTTCACTCCGAAGATGACGCAGGTGGCCGTGCAGAGCGCGCTCGCCAATGGCGATGCGGCGGCGCTCTGTCCGCTGGAAGACGGCATCTCCAAATATGATTCGAATATCCGCGTGCTGGTGCAGGCAATGTGCTCGTCCCTGGCGGGAGAGGCGGCGCTTGCTTCGTCACAAATCGACGATGCGAGACGGCGCGGCCGCATCGGCGGGGTCGACCTGGCGCTTGCCGAAAAGGTGGTCGGAGCGGCGGGGTCCGGACGCGCGACGACGGTGGAGTGGGACCCGGTCGATAACCTGACCGCCTGGCGCTTCGGACTTTCGACCGCGACGGGCATGGTGCCGCCGGACCGCTTGATCAATGCAGCCTCGCCGCAGCTCCGCGCTTTCCAGGCGCGCTCGCCGTTGCTCACTCCGCAGCAGCGGCTGAGCTCGGCGCTAGTCGCAACCGGCCTCGGAGTCTTTTCGTCCCAGGCGCTGATGGATCTCTATTCGGCGATTTATGATTCGACCGACCCGGATGAGCTTTCCAACACCGATGCGTGGCAGCTGAGGCAGGCCTTCGTGGCCAACGGCGTCGACAATCGCATGGCGGCAATTCGCAAACTGCTGGCCATCGGCAAGGACGGATATCAAAAGGAGGCGGCGCGGGCGCTCGCGGCGCGAGCGGCGACGCTGATCGAGCCGGACCCGAAGCTCGCCAAGGATGCGCCCGAGCTGATCTCGGCCATGCTCGCGGCCGGGTACGATCAGGCAGCCGCGCGCTGGGCCAGTGCAATCGCGCGGATGGACGATGAAAATTCGGACCGCTGCTGGGCGATGATCGCGCTGGCGGCCCCGGACATCGCCAATGTCGGGACGAGCAGGCTCACGGCCTTCATCCGGCGCGACAAGAGCGAGGGGCGTCAACGCAGCGCTCTGCTGGTCGCGGGGCTGGCGGGCTTGGGCCGGATCAACCCGGACACGGCCAATTCCCTCAACCGCCGCTACGGCCTGGGGCTCAGCCGGCAGTCCAGCTGGACGAAAATGATCGACGCCGCGGCCGGTCGGGGACAAGCGGGAACGGTGCTGGTGATGACCGGGACGGGCTTCCAGACGCCGCAGTTCCAGCACTTGCCCGCGGTCCACATGTATCACGCGATCACCAGCCTGAAGCGCACCGGTCAGGACTTTACGGCGCGCATGATCGCCGCCGAGGCGCTCTCCCGCACGTGACGCCGGAGGACGCGGCGCTCGTCGATCGCTTCCTCGACATGATGGCCGCCGAGGCCGGTGCTTCGAAACATACGCTGGCCGCTTATCGGAACGACCTGGAGCGAGCGGCGGAAGGGGTTGGTGGGCCCCTCAGCTCGGCGAGCGCCGACGAGCTGTCTGGCTTGGGTGCGCAATGGGCGGAGCTCGCGCCATCGACGGTCGCTCGGCGGTCAGCCGCACTGCGGCGATTCTATGCGTTCCTGCTCGACGACGCCGTCCGGCGCGACGACCCCTCGGACGCTCTGCCGCGGCCCCGCCTCGAGCGGCCCCTCCCGCGCATCCTCGATGAGGGCGAAATCGCCCGCATGTTCGAGGCGGCGGAGGATCGCGCCGCGAGCGGCGAAGCCACCGCGGTGCGCAACCTCGCTTTGCTGGAGCTCCTGTACGGCTCCGGCCTTCGCGCTAGCGAGCTTGTCAGTCTGCCGCGAGGCGCGATCCGTGCCGGGCGGCCGTTCCTGATCCTGCGCGGCAAGGGCGGCAAGGAGCGGCTGGTTCCGATCTCCACCCGCGCCGACGCGGCGGTGCGCAAATGGCTGGAGATAGCGCCGGGCGGCATGCTCTGGCTCTTCCCGAGCGGCAAGTCCCATATCAGCCGCGTCCGGCTGTTCCAGATCGTCCGCTCGATGGCGGCCGATGCGGGAATTGCGCCCGATCGTGTCAGTCCGCACGTGCTGCGCCATGCTTTCGCGACGCACCTCCTTTCGGGCGGCGCAGACCTTCGAGTTCTCCAATCCCTGCTGGGACATGCCGATATCGCGACGACGCAAATCTACACCCATGTCGACAGCGCGCGACTGGTCGAGCTGGTGAACAGCCGTCATCCGCTCGCGACCCGGGGTCGTTGACCTGTGCGGGGCCTTACGCCTAGGCGCGCCCTCGAATGCTGACGTATCTCGACTTCGAAAAACCCATTGCCGAACTCGAAACCCGCGTTGCGGAGCTTCGGGAAACGGCAAATAGCGGCTCCATCGACATCGACGCTGAAGTCGGCCGGCTGGAGGCCAAGTCCAACAAGCTCCTGCGCGATACCTATGCCAAGCTGACGGCATGGCAGAAGGCGCAGGTCGCCCGCCATCCCGATCGGCCGCACTTCAAGGATTATGTCGCCGGCATGGCGCAGGACTTCGTTCCGCTCGCGGGGGACCGTGCTTTCGCGGATGATCCGGCGATCATCGGCGGCCTCGCGCGTATCGAAGGCCGGCGGGTGATGCTGATCGGCCATGAGAAAGGCGACGACACCGCGAGCCGCCTGAAGCACAATTTCGGGATGGCCAAGCCCGAAGGCTATCGCAAGGCCATCCGCCTGATGCGGCTTGCCGATCAGTTTGGAATTCCGGTGGTCACTCTGGTGGACACGCCGGGTGCTTTTCCCGGCGTACAAGCGGAAGAGCGCGGCCAGGCCGAGGCAATCGCCCGATCGACCGAAGAGTGCCTCGCCTTGGGGGTACCGATGATTGCCGTGGTCGTGGGCGAGGGCGGCTCCGGCGGGGCGGTGGCCATTGCGACCGCCAACCGCGTGCTGATGTTCGAGCATGCAATCTACTCGGTCATCTCGCCCGAGGGCTGCGCATCGATCCTGTGGCGCACTGCGGACAAGGCGGCCGAGGCGGCCGAAGCGATGAAGATCACCGCGCAGGACCAGCAATCGCTCGGTGTCGTCGACCGCATAGTCGCCGAGCCGCTTGGCGGAGCGCATCGCGATCCCGACGCTGCGATCGGTTCGCTCAAGGGTGCCATTCTCGAGGAGCTGGACGGCTGCTCCAACCTCGGGTCGGGCGAGCTTCGTGCCCAGCGTCGCGCCAAGTTTCTCGCCATCGGCTGACGTCCCCGGAACGCATCCCAGTCATTTTCCGTTCAAAATCGGCGCGCTTCATTGGGGCGTGACGGAGAGTGGAGATGCGTAAGAGCCTTCTTCTGGTTGCAACGGCGGTGATGGCGCTCGCGCCGGCGGGCGCGCAGCAAATCCGCTACCTCGATCCGCGCGACGTTGCCGAGGCGCAGCGCGAGCATGGGGAGCTGGTGCAGGCGTTGGGCGGGGCGGAGACGGGTCCCCGAGCCGCCTACGTTGATGCCGTCGGACGCCGCGTGGGCGCCTATTCCGGGTTGGCAAATCCGGGCCAGGCCCTCCATTTTACGCTGCTCAATTCGGCCGTCGAGAACGCCTTCTCCGTCCCCGGCGGTTACGTTTACGCAACTCGGCAGCTGATGACGCTAATGGACGACGAGTCCGAACTGGCCTTCGCGCTCGGGCATGAGATCGGCCATGTCGCCGCAAATCATGCGCACATCCGGGAGCAATATGCGCGGCGCAACAGTTACGGCGTGCTGGGCCAGATCATCGGAGCGATCTTCGGTGGTGTCGGCGACCTGCTTCAGACCCGCGCGCAGATGGATACGCTGAGCTTCTCGCGCGAGCAGGAATATCAGGCGGATTCACTTGCCCTGCGCTACATGATCGCTGCCGGCTACGACCCGGCGGGCGGTTCCGAGATCCTTGCCGCGCTCAGCCGCCAGACGGCGTTGCAGGCGCGGGTGCAGGGCAGGAGCAACCGCCAGAGCCCCGAATGGGCGAGCACCCATCCGTTGAGTGAGAACCGCATGCAGCGGGCGTTGATGGAAGCGCGGTCGACGGGGCGTCTCGGCAGGGGCCTGCGGAACCACGACGGGTTCCTTGCAAAGCTCGAAGGTGTCTACGTCGACGACGATCCAGCGCAGGGCGTGATCGATGGCCCGACGTTCACGCATCCTGACCTGCGCATCCAGTTCACCGTTCCGACGGGCTATCTGATGTCCAATGCGACGGATGCGGTGACCGTCTCGGGCAGCGCCGGCAAAGCCCAGTTCCGCGGCGGCAGCTTCACGGGCAATATCGACGATGCGGTGTTGCTCGCGTTCCGGCAGATCACTCGCGATCAGATCAACTTCCCTGTGCCGCCGCCGCAGCACGTGATGATCAACGGCATGCAGGCGGCGGTGACGACGGCGCGCGTGAATACCTCGTCCGGACTTATGGATGTCAGCGTGGCGGCGTACCGGTGGGATCCGCAGCGGGTTTACTATTTCGTGGCTTTGACTCCCGGGGGCTACGGGCTTGGACCGTTCGTTTCGATGATCAACTCTCTTCGCAAGATTGGCCCGCAGGAGGCTGCCGCGATTCGGCCGAGGGTCATTCATGTCGTTACGGTCGGACCCGGCGACACGGTACAATCGCTCGCGAGCCAGATGGCTTACCGCGACTTCAAGCTCGACCGCTTCCTGACATTGAATGGACTGGCGCCGAACAGCAGGCTGCTGCCCGGACAAAAGGTGAAGCTGATAGTGTATGGCGCGCGGCGATCGTGAAATCGCCGCGCGCTGAAACTAGCCGGCGCTGCTTGCGACGGTATTCGAGAGCTTGCCCCATTTGCCGTTGACCCCGCCGCCCAAGGCAGAGAGGCCGCCCATCATCGCGATACAGATGAGCGCGCAAATGAGGCCATATTCAATAGCGGTCGCTCCGCGCTCGTCAGCGCGGAACTTGCGCAAGATTGTTCGGATAGCGCTCACGCCACCCTCCTCTGGTCCACGTCCACGCGACGGGTTTACCCGTTCCAGGGTTAACAACTCTTCCGGTCTTACGGTTAACGCAGGATCATCGGTGTTTACCCCCGGCTAGGTCCCCGGCGACCAACCCGCGAAGTGAAGGATTTCAAAGCTTTCGATCGTTCGCTCGCCATCGCCGCCTGCAGAAAAATTGACCGCGGCGGCTGCGTATGACGATCTGGAAAGCGGTCGGCGGGAGCGTTGAGCGAGGACGTTGGTCGCCGCCATCCGGCGCAGATCGGAGACGAGATGGTCAAGCGAGCGGTATGAGACGCTGAGTCGATCGACGTCGACGACCGGGTTCAGGAATCCCGCGTTCGACAGCAGCGGAGCGAGCGCGGAGGCTTCTATGCGAGGGTGAACATGTGGGCTCGCTGCCTGTGCGGCGCGATCAGCTGCCCGCATCGCGGCACGCAGCCTCGGCACCGTGTCGCCGCCCGACATGGCCCCGAGGAAGAGGGCGTTGGGCTCGAGTGCAGAGCGCACAGCGATCAGAGCGCGCGGGAGGTCGTTGACGGTGTCGAAAGTGCCGATCGCGACGACGAGATCGTAGGCCTGCTGCTCAGGCTGCCATACGTCCTCGACGAGGAGGTCTCCGCCCGAAGCCGCAGCAAATAGCGGCCCTGGATCGGCGACATCGATCCGGTCCGCGAACTCACCGAGCCGTTCGCGCCATTGGGGGACCGGGCAGCCGATCAGAAGCGCCTGCCTGAACCTGCGTTGGATGAGCGAGATCCGATCGATGCAATCGTCGAACGCCCGTTCGAGCAGGAACGGCTCGACGCCCGATCGCTTCGCCCGATCGCGTCGCTGAGCGCGCAGCTGCATGTCGAAAAGGTCGGGCATCGGAGCGCTTGTGCGATGCCTCGGCGCACGCGACAAGCGAGGGTATGGCTGTTGCGTCCCTCAGCACCTGCATGCGCTGGGCGCTCGACTTCGCCCTCCCGCCGCGATGCGCGGGTTGCGGAACGATCGTCGAGGACGTGCACAGCTTCTGCACGGATTGCTGGACGCAGGTCGAGTTCCTGGGCGACAATGGGTGCAGGACCTGCGGCCTTCCCCTGGAAGCGACCGAAGCAGCGACCTGCGGCGTCTGCCTCGCCAGGCCGCCGCGGATCGCGCGCACCCGCTCGGCGGTCGCGTACGGCGACCTGACTCGAAGCCTCGCGATCCGGCTGAAGTACGGCCGAAAGGTCGCCATCGCCCGGACCATGGCCCGCTATATGGCGCCCCTGCTCCCGACGAATGACGGCGATCTTATTCTCGTGCCGGTGCCGCTGCATCGCACCCGCCTTTGGCAACGGGGATTCAACCAGTCGGCACTCGTCGCGCATGAGCTGTCGCGGCGCCTCAGCTTTCCGACAAAGCCGATGGTCCTCCGCAGGCTCAAGCGGACTCCGCCGCTCAAAGGTATGACCCCTCGCCAGCGGCGCAAGACGGTCGCCGGCGCGTTCGGAGTGGCGGACAGATCGGTGGTCGCGGGCAGGACCGTCATCCTCATCGACGATGTTCTGACGACCGGCAGCACGGCCGAGGCGTGCGCCCGGGCGCTGCAACGCGCCGGCGCGTCGCGTGTTGAATTGATCACTTGGGCGCGCGTGGTGCGTGCGTCCCAGTTGATGCGTTGAAGCTCTTGCCTAAGTATTGCGGCAAAGGAGCGCCGTAGTGCCGGTTGTCGAGATCTATACGAAGACCTTCTGTCCATATTGCTGGCGGGCGAAGCTGCTGCTCGAGGCCAAGGGCGTGCAGTATAGGGAGATCGCAGTCGATTTCGGCGGGGAGTTGAAGCAGGTGATGGTGCAGCGGGCGAGCGGGAAAACGACCGTTCCGCAGATCTTCATCGGCGAGGTTCACGTCGGCGGCTGCGACGATCTCGTAGCGCTCGAGCGGGACGGGAAGCTCGATCAATTGCTCAAGGCCGCATGACGAGGATCGCGCTCTTCCAGTCGACCACCGGCATCGACCCGGAAGCCAACGGCCGCGCGCTCGTCGATGCGATCACCGAAGCGGCGTCCGGCGGAGCGGAGGTGCTGTTCACTCCCGAGATGTCCGGACTGCTCGACCGGGATAGCACTCGCGCCACGAAGAACCTCAGGCGGGAGGAGAACGACCCCGTGCTCGCCGCGGTGCGCGATGCCGCCAAGGAGCACCATATCTGGCTGTCGATCGGCTCGCTTGCCGTGCTTGCCGAGGACGGCAAGGTCGCGAACCGCAGCTACGTCATCGACCGCGAGGGGCAGGTCCGCGGCCGGTACGACAAAATCCATTTGTTCGACGTCGATCTCCCGACGGGCGAGAGCTGGCGCGAGTCCAGCGTCTATTCGGCGGGGCAGGGGGTGATGCTGGTCAACGGCACGCCCGTCGGGAAGCTCGGCCTGACGATCTGCTACGACCTGCGGTTTCCGATGCTGTTCGCACGCATTGCGGAGGCGAATGCCGACGTAATTTCCGTGCCAGCCGCCTTTACGGTACCCACTGGGCGAGCGCACTGGCATGTGCTGCTGAGAGCGCGCGCGATCGAAGCCGGGATCTACGTTGTTGCTGCCGCCCAGGTTGGACATCACGAGGACGGCCGCAACACCTTCGGTCACTCGCTCGTGGTCGATCCGTGGGGCGAGGTTCTGCTCGACATGGGCGAGCAGACGGGCGTCGGTTTCGCCGACATCGACCTCAAGCGCATCTCCGACGTGCGGGCGCGAATACCCGCGCTTAACCACCGCCGGCCCATTCCGGAGGCGGTAACGATATGATCGTGTTCGACCTCCAGTGCGAAACAGGCTGCGCGACGTTCGAAGCCTGGTTCCGCTCGAGCGGCGATTTCGACGAGCAGCGCGCGGACGGGCTCGTCCACTGCCCGATGTGCCAGTCGACCAATGTCGCCAAGGCGCCGATGGCGCCGCGCGTGCCTCGAAAGGGCTCCGGCAGCCCATTGGCCAGGCTCGCCGCGATGCAGTCCGAAATGCTGAAGAATTCCAAGTGGGTAGGGGACGAATTCACCGACAAGGCGCGTGCCATGCACGTCGGCGAGATCGAGCCGGAGCAGGTCCACGGCAATGCGACGCTGGAGCAGGCAAGGTCGCTGGTCGAGGACGGCGTGCCTGTCGCGCCGCTCCCGCTTCCGGTCACTCCGCCCAACCAGCTCAATTGATTGCGGGGGCACGAGCCCCTATTCCTCGCCCCGCGCGACCCCGTAGCTCAGCAGGATAGAGCATCAGATTCCTAATCTAGCTCTGTGGGAAACTTAGTCGGCTAAGTGACTCGAAATGAGTCGAAATTATTTTAGCCCACTCTCCTTTAGCCCGCCGTGTTTAGCCCACTTTTGGCCCACTGGTTTTTCGCCTAGCTAGGCTCCGGCGCGGCCCCGTAGCTCAGCAGGATAGAGCGAGTGATTCCTAATCACTAGGCCACAGGTTCGAATCCTGTCGGGGTCGCCATCGCTAGAGGGGGCGACATGGTGCGGCGTAATGCAGCGGGACCGCGAGCAGAGACTAAATCATTCCCCCGATGGCTAATCGCAATCGGAGCGATTGCTGCGTCGGTAATCGCCTACATTGGAGCCAGAGGTGGCCCGGAAAATGCTGTTCAGGAAATCGCGGAGTTTGCGGGCCGTGTCAGGCCGCCTCACATAGTCTCGGTTCAACCTCGCGCTGCCGATACACGACGTTTCCTAGTCTCAATCGAAAATCCAAGTCTCCGGTCCATCCAAATTACGGGCTATGAAGCCCACTCAATGCCGGAAGAGGCATCTGCCTTGCTGGTCACAAGAGCGGAGGAGGACAAACCTGCTCGCTGCGGGAGAGGCCGAACGATATCGCTACGAAGGCCACTTATTATTGAGCCTAAATCGCAAGAAGGTTTGGAAATCGAACCGTGGCTTAATGAGTGTGACTTCTCCGTCAAGGTTCAAGGCACATCTGGGACGAGCGATGCTGGATTTTGGGCGCCCCAGGACGTTCGATACCTAAAAAGGGTCTTAGCGGAGGACCCGTCGAGCTATCGCGAGATGCTCAGCTACGCGCAGCCAGACTACCTCCGCTACCTCAACGAGAACGGGCTGCCGAACCCAGCGCACCGCGGTCGTTGATGGGCGGGACCTTATGGCAGCTTCCGACCCATTCCTGCCAGTTCACGGCTTCGACAAGCTCACCTCAAAGCCCTGTTCGACTGCGTGAGGATGGACTGAACCAAAAAGGTCGCGGCAAGAGGCTGCCCGCACTTTACCGCGCACGCTCTTTGGCTGCGGCTGGCGACCGTCAAGCTCGCTTAGGTCGAGTGAGAGGTCGCGTTTTCCATTCGGTAGAACTACCTCAACACCCGCACTGACATCAAAATTGTCTATAAGCTGCGGCGGCGGCCGATTGCCGAAAAGGTCATATTTGCTGGGAGGAAGCAGGGCGATCAGGCCGCTATCGAGAAAGTGGTCCGCTGTCGCCACGCAAAGATAGTCCGATGACCTGTTTGTGACGGTAATGACGACCGTGCGAATAATCGGCACATAGCGGGCTTGAACGGAGAATGCCGATGCCTCGTCCGCTCCCTGTTGTTGGCAACCGGCCAAACAGCAAAGCCCCGCGATTGCCACGGCACGCATCATCCTCGGAGGACTAGCACGGTAGTGTCAGCTTTCCACCCATTCCTGCCGCTAGGGCGGTAGAGTCCGTTTTCGACCCATTCCTGCCATTCGCGAGGTTCGCTTTTGGCCCACCCTTTTGGCCCACCTCCAAAAAATCTGATGACCTTGAGCGAAACACGCCTTGCTCCTAGGGGAATGGAGGCCCTCAGATTATTTTTTTGGGGTCAAAATTTTTGGCGGTTTCGACGAATTTAGCCCACCCCCAGCTTCCTAATCTGAGGGCCACAGGTTCGAATCCTGTCGGGGTCGCCATTTATGAGGAAAGGGGCCATGGCCACGAAGCAGCAGAGCAGCCCGGACCGCCGGAGCATGGCGCACCGCCTGTTCGTCGAGCATCCTCGTTCGCTGGGGATGACCTGGGCCGGTCATGGAGCGGGCGCCGTCAAGATCGGCGCGGAATTGATCGGAGCAGGCTGCGCGGCCATCGTGCATGCGGCGGTTCCGGGCTGGTTCACCGATACTGCCGGCAGAACGGTCAGCCGAATCTACGAGCACATCCAGAGCCGCAAAGCGGGAGCGGCGGACCCAGAGAGCTGGCCAGACTATGAAATCTGACCGGGTTCCGGTCGCGATCATCGGTGGCGGCTTTTCGGGAACGATCGTTGCAGCGCAGCTGGCGAGGCGCGGCATATCGTCCGTGTTGATCGACGGCAGCGGGCGCTCGGGAAAGGGCGTCGCTTATTCGACGACGGAACCGGCGCACCTGCTGAACGTGCGGGCGGACGGAATGAGCGCCTGGGCAGGCGAGCCCGACCATTTCGCGAAGCGGTTCGAGGCCGAGGGCGGAGAGCGGCGCGGCTTTGCCGAGCGGCGGATGTTCGCGCGCTATCTTGGCCAGATCCTCGACGAGGCTGTCGACAGCGGCCACGTGCAGCCGGTTGCGGCGACCGCCACCAGCGCTTCCCGGCAGGACGGCAGGTGGCGGATTGAGCTCAACCATGGCCAGGATATCGACGCGCAGGCGCTCGTCCTCGCGATCGGCAACCAGGAACCGGAAGGGCTGCGAGTGTTCGCCGGTGCGGAGCAGCGGTTCATCAGCAATCCGTGGGGGAAGCGTGCGCAGGATGCGGTCCTCGAGCTCGCGGCGAGCGGCGAACCCGCTCTCCTGGTCGGCACCGGCCTGACCATGGTCGACCTCGTTCTTTCCCTGAACGCTGCGGGTCACCAGGGGCAGATCCTGGCCTTGTCGCGGCGCGGACTGATGCCGCGCGGTCACGCGGACTTCGAAGCTGCGCCGGTGGAGATGGACGAAGTCCCAAGCGGCAATCTCCGCGCCCTGTGGCGCTGGCTTCGCCGCCGGAGCGCGGAAGTCGGCTGGCGCGCGGCCGTCGACAGCCTCAGGCCTCACAGCCACGCCCTGTGGCAAGGGCTCGACCCGCAACAACAACGCCGGTTCCTGAGGCACGCGCGCCCATGGTGGGACGTGCATCGCCATCGCATCGCTCCCGAGGTCGCCGATACCGTGATGTGGCTGATCGCCGAAGGCCGCCTCGATATCGCGGCTGGGCGCATTCTGTCTGCCCGCGAGGCGGGAGATGGGCTGGAGGTCGAGATCCGGCGGCGCGGGGCAAGCGTCGTGCAGACGAGGCGGTTCGCTTTTGCATTCAACTGCACAGGACCGCTTCAGGCCATTACTCATACGCGCGATCCGCTGCTTCGCAGCCTGTTCGACAGCGGCGCGGTTCAGGCCGACCATCTCGAAATCGGGCTGGAAGTCGACGAGCGCTCGCGCGCCGCCCCTGGGGAACGCTTGTGGGCCTTGGGTCCTCTAACGAAGGGCCGCTATTGGGAGATCATCGCGGTGCCGGACATTCGTGAGCAGGCGGCCACGGTTGCCGACGACATCAGACGGGAGCTCAAGGCATGAATCCGCCGTTCGATCATGGTGAACCCGAAGACGGCGATCTCGTCGAGGACGAACGGTCATCCGAGATTCCGAACGACGTCAAAGAGGCGGTTCGAACGCTGATCCGCTGGGCGGGCGACGATCCCGATCGCGAAGGTCTGCTCGATACGCCTCGCCGGGTCGCCAATGCATGGCGCGAATATGCGCGGGGCTATGCCGAGGATCCTGCTGCGCACCTCAGTCGCACCTTCGAGGAGGTCGGCGGCTATGACGAAATCGTGCTGCTCAAGGACATTCCGTTCCAGTCGCATTGCGAGCATCACATGGCGCCGATCATCGGCAAAGCCGCGATCGCCTACCTGCCCCGCGACAAGGTCGTCGGAATCAGCAAGCTCGCGCGGGTCCTCCACGGCTTCGCGCGCCGCCTCCAGGTCCAGGAACGGCTGACCGCACAGGTTGCGGACACCATCTGGGAGCATCTGCAGCCCAAGGCCGTGGCCGTGGTCATCGAGGCAACGCACGCCTGCATGACGGCGCGAGGCGTCAGCACCCCTGGCGTGATGATGACCACCAGTCGGATGATGGGCACGTTCCGCGAGGACGAGCGCAGCCGCCGCGAGGTGCTCGCTCTGATGGGCTACTGAGCCGCCGTCGAGCATGCAATCGGGGCGGCTCCGCTGGCCGTGAGAACCGCCCCGTGCCCCACCCCGGAACCGAGGTGGTGAATGGCGTCAGCTGTTAGCCTGGCCTTCGAACGCGTGCTTGAACTGGCTGATCTGGTCGTGGCCCTGCTTCACTGACTGGTAGCAGCGCTCCACGAGATCGTGAGTTTCGCCGTGCAGGTTGCCGCTCTGAAGCGCCGCCTGCCATTTCTCCTTGAGATAGTCTTCGCCACGCTCGACCTCGTTGATGATCGCCTTTTCGTCGCGTCCGGTGATCGCCGCTTTCAGATCCTCGAAGCGTTGATGCGCCTTGCCGAGGAACGAGCCGCCGTCTTCGGGATCGCCACCGAGGCGACGGACTTCGCCGCGAAGATCCTCGACCACGCGCTGGCGCTCGTCGGCGCGGCTTCGGAAGACTTCCCGAAGGCGCTCGTCATGGACGTTCTGGGCGGAATCCTCATAGCCGGTGATGCTATCTATCGTGGTGGCAATGAGAGTGTTGAGCGTACTGATTGCTTCACTGTGTTCGGCCATGCGTAATTCTCCCGCTGGTGAGGATGGTTCGGTCGGACAACGCCTGAGAACGCGAAGCGAGCCGTAAAATTTGTGGGCTTCGACCCGAAATTGCTGTCAGTCTGCCGCCGGGCAGTGGCGACAAGGGGGCGAGTCGAATGGCACTGACGCGGCGGAACCTGCTCGAGCAGGTTGGAGCGATCGGAGGAGCGGGCGCGGCCTATCTGGCGATGGAGGCGCTTGGGCTGGCGATCCCCACGCCGGCGGGCGCCGAGAATTTCACCCTGCCGCACAGCAGCGGCAACGGCCGATCGGTCGTGATCCTCGGCGCAGGCATCGCAGGGTTGGTCTCGGCTTACGAGCTTCAGAAGGCGGGCTATCGGGTCACCGTTCTCGAAGCGCGCAACCGGATCGGCGGGCGGTCATGGACGATCCGGGGCGGCGACAAGATCGTTCAGGTCGGTCGGCCCGACCAACGCGCGACTTTCGACGCGGGGCAATATTTCAACGCCGGGGCGGCGCGCATTCCAAGCACGCATCGCGCGATCCTGGGCTACGCGCGCCGCTTCGGAGTGCCGCTCGAGACGTTCGTCAACGTCAATCGCAATGCGGGGTGGGACTTCGGCGGGAAGGTTCAACCCGAACGTCGGATGGTCAACGACATGCGCGGCTATCTCGGCGAGCTGCTGGCCAAGGCGATCGACCAGCACGCGCTCGATCAGGCCGTGCCGAAGGGCGAGCTCGAGGTGATCCGCCAGTTCCTGGCGCCCTACGCGCAGCTGAACGAGAAAGGCAGGTACGTACCGGCCGGTTCATCCGGCTATGCGACCGAGGGCGGCGGCTACAGTCACGCTCCGGCGGCGCTGCCGCCGCTCGGCTTTCGCGAGCTCGCCCCGACTCCGGCGGTCGTGCTGCCCTATCTGTTCGAACACATCTGGGACATGCAGGCGACGATGCTCCAGCCGGTCGGCGGAATGGATCGCATCGCGTTTGCATTTTATGACCGCGTGAAGTCCAAAGTCCGGCTCAACGCGCCCATCACCGCAATCCGTCGCATCGGCGATCGGGTGCGGATCGAGCACGGGCCTGGCAAGCAAATGACCGAGGCGGACTATTGCGTTTGCACGCTGCCGATGCCGATCCTCGCGCGCATTTCGAACGATTTCTCGCCTGCGAAAAAAGGGGCGCTCACCAGCGCGCCGTATCTGCACAGCGTCAAGCTCGCGTTCGAAGCGCCGCGCTTCTGGGAAACGGACGACAATGTGTTCGGCGGGCTCGCCTGGACCGACCGAATGAACGAAAACATCATCTATCCGTCGGACCGCTTCGGCGCCGCGAAGGGCGTCGTCGTCGGGTCATACTGCGCCGGCTGGACTCATCGCGAGAATCCTGACGCCTTCGCGGCTTTGTCGCACGAGGAGCGCATCCGCATCAGCAGAGAGTCGCTCGAAGCCTTGCACCCGGGACGTTCGCACCTGCTGCGAAAGCCGGTGACGGTGGCGTGGGGCCTTACCCCTTATTCGGAAGGCGTCGGAGCGATGTGGCCCGGCGGCCCCGGCGGTCTCGTCGCGCGGCCGCCCGCTTATTACGAGCTTCTGCGGCCCGAAGGACCGATCGTCTTCGCGGGCGAGCATCTCAGCTATCAGCCCACTTGGCAGGAAGGCGCCGCGCTGTCGGCGCACGAAGCGCTGAAGGTGCTGACCGCGATGGCGCGCGCGAAGGCTGCCTGACGGCCTAGGCGGTCAGGCCCCGACCCCGGGCAGCCGGGCCGCAATGCTCGCCCAGGGCAAATTGAACCAGAAAACCGCGAGCGGAATCGCGACCGAGATTACGCCCATGGCGAACCCGAACTTCGTCGCCGGATGCACTTGCCCGAGCAGCTTCCGGTCGTGAACGAACAGAGGGATGAACAGCGCGAGCCCGAGCAGAAACACGATGGTGAAGCCCACGGTGGTGGGTGGAGCGATCGGCAGCCGGCCGATCGCCGGACCCATCACGGTCAGGATTGCGGCGCTGAGCATCAACCTCTTGTGCCAGGCCGGCTCCCGCCGTTTCGACCACCCGCTCCAGACCAGTATCGCAAAGGGAATGATCACGGCGAGCGGCACGATCGTCCAAGTGAGCGGGTCAGTGAATGGAGGCTGGTTGGCGCGGGCGACCGCCCAAACGGCGGTCAGGTACATCACCGGGATCATCAGGACGGCGAACAGCACCGTCAGCTGACCCAGCTTCATGTGAATTGCATGCTTCCGGGCGGAGATCAGCTGCGTCTGCGCGACGATCAGGGCCATCCACAATGTGAACACGCTGCCGTGGAGCAGGACCGTCGGTGGAAGAGTCGGGTTCGGCCGCGGATAGGACGGAACGATGTTCCGCAAATAGAAGCTCGGGCCAAAGCCGAGCAGCACGAGGAAAACGAGAAACAGCGCCATGCGCGTGTAGAATTTCCGCTCGGAAGCTTTGCGGTCGGCCGGCGATGCGGCAATCGTGGCCATAACTACCCCCGAAGTGATGGCTGAGGAGACTCGAACATTGGTCGAAAATCAGCGGCCGATCAACGACATTCCCATGGCGCTGGCGCGAGCGGCGAAGCAGCAATAGAAGACCGCCGAATATTCAAGGGGACGTCGCATGCGCGCTTCGACTTCGATTGCTCTTGTCCTGGCCCTCTTTGCATCGCCGCTCGCGGCCAAGACCGCGCCTCCGGCGCCGGCCAGTGTCGCCTCGGCAGTCGCGGCGCCGGGCCGTTCCGCCGAGAACGTGAAGCTGGACGAATCTCGCAAGCCTGCGGAGGTCCTCAACTTTCTCGGCCTCAAGCCGGGGATGAAGGTGATCGACCTATTCGGGGCCAACGCATATTGGGCGGAGATCGAGGCGCCGGTGGTCGGCCCGAAGGGGCATGTGCTCGTCTGGGAACCGACACAATTCTATAATGAAAAGGCGAAGGCTTCGTTCGCGGAGTTCATGGCGAAGAACCCGAACGTAACGATCGTCGCGACCCCGTTCGAGGCGATGGAGCTGCCGAAGAACTATGCCGATTTCGTGATGCTCAACCTCAATTATCACGACACCTACTGGCAGAGCGAAAAATACAAGATCCCGCGCATGGAGCCGGCTGCCTTCCTGAAGACGCTGTATGCGGCGACGAAGCCCGGAGGAATCGTGGGCGTGATCGACCACGTCGCAAGCCCGAGCAGCGATACTCGCGCGACCGTCGAGAAACTCCATCGCATCGATCCGGAGACCGTGAAGGCGGATTTCCGACGTGCAGGGTTCGTGCTGGCCGGCAGCAGCGACATGCTTCGCAATCCGGCCGACGACCATAGCCTGCTGGTCTTCGATCCAAATATCAGGGGCAAAACCGACCGGTTCATCTTCAAGTTCAAGAAACCGCGTTGAGTCCGCGGCGGTCGACCTCGGCGGGGGAGCCGGGCAGGGGAGGCGGCTTTCGAGCTTACTGGGCGCTTGTAGCGCTGATCGCCGGTCTCGCGCTCGGCGCCTCGGCGGGCGGCTGGCCCGGGGGCGTTCGCTCGGCCGCGCTCGGCGTCGCGGGCTTCGTCGGGACGCTGTGGCTCAACGCGCTCAAGATGACCGTCATTCCGCTGGTCATCGCCTTGCTCGTGGTCGGTATTGCGAAGAGCCGGGAGGCGGCGCTCGGCGGCCGCATTGCCGGCCGCTCGGTGCTGTGGACCGTGATCATCTGCACGATCTCCGCAGTGTTTGGAGCCGTCGTCACGCTGCTTCTCACGCAAGCGGTGCCGTTGGCGCGAGGAACGGCCGCGGCGCTGCAGGGGGCGCTGGCCGGGGTCGAGCAGAAGAGCAGCGGGCCGCTGCCCGGAATCGCCGACTTCTTCAAAGGCGTGATCCCCGACAATGTCTTTGCAGCGGCCACCAACGGAGACATCTTGCCGCTGGTCATCTTCTCATTGCTCTTTGCGCTCGCCCTCGGGGCGATCAGCGAACGGGGCCGAACTTCGGTGGTCACCTTGTTCGAAGCGATCGGTGACGCCTTGCTGGTGATCATCGCCTGGGTGCTGTGGATCGCTCCGCTAGGCGTCCTTGCGCTCGCGTTCACTGTCGGCTCGGCCGCGGGCGGATCGGCATTCGCCGGGCTCGGCCATTATGTGATCATCATCTCCCTGGTCGGAGTGCTGGTGACGCTGGCGGCTTATCCCCTGGCGGTCATTGCGGGTCGGCTCGATCTCAGTGCCTTCGCGAGGGCCATGATCGCTCCGCAGGCGGTGGCCATCTCCACGCGATCGTCGCTCGCCTCCTTACCCGCCATGCTCACCGCCGCGCGCGAGCTTCGCATTCGCGAGGAGGTCGCGGACGTGACGTTGCCAATCTCGGTGGCCCTGTTCCGCGCCACCGGGCCAGCGATGAACGTCGCGGTCGCCTTCTATGTGGCGCACTGGCTGGGCATTGAGCCGGGCGTGGGCCAGATGATTGCCGCAACCGCCGTGGGTGCGCTGATGAGCTACGGAGCCGTGAGCTTGCCCGGGGAGGTCAGTTACATCAGCTCGATCGCTCCGATCGCGCTTGCGCTCGGCGTTCCGGTCGCACCGCTTGCGTTGCTCGTTGCCGTGGAAATGATCCCCGACATCTTCCGGACCATCGGCAATGTGACCATGGACGTGGCGGTGACGGCGGTCGTCGACCGGTCGGTAACAGTAGGCGAAAAGAGCTGATCCTCCGTTCGTCGATTGGCCGACGGACGAGCGGCTCCTGTCGTTCCGCCGACAATTCACGCGGCTGTCATCGACCCGCGCGCGACGGCCTCATCCGGTGAGCGCATAGCGAGTCTGCGGCGCGGGGCAGAGCGTTCCTCCCCCGCAATCCCCAGTCACCCCCCGTGCCGCAAGAAGGGAGATCGACATGTCCAAGATCCTTGCGGCCGCCGGTGCATTGCTTGCTGCGGCCACGCTGATTGTGCCCACCGCCAGTCAGGCGGACGAATCCAACTCGGTGCGGGTATCCTACGCGGATCTCAATCTCGCCTCGACGGCAGGCCAGGGCATCCTCCAACACCGCTTGGTCGGTGCTTCAAAGATCGTCTGCGTGATCGAGGATTCGCGCGAGATTGCGCTCCGCACCGCCACCAATAGCTGCCGCAACGACGCGGTGGCACGTGCCTGGCCGGCGTATGAAGCTGCGGTCGGCGCCGCCCGTCGCGGATCCGTCACGGTGCTCGACGCCACTGCGCTGATCGTCACCGCGCATTGACGGCGCCCAATCCTCGGCCGCCGCGCGTCCCACCGGCGCGCGGCGGCTTTTCCTTGCCGGAAATTGGCAGGAATTCTCTCCGTTCCACACAAAAAGCGCTCGAGCTGTCCGCCGTTTGTCCGTTGGCCGATAGACGAACGGCTTTTGCCGCCACGCCGACCAAACAACAGGGCCTCGTCGACGAGCGCGCGACTTGCCCCCTCGGGTGAGGCATTTGAGTCCTGCGGCGCGGGGGCAACCCCTCCAAGTTCCCCAACGTCCCCGCGCCGCAAAAAGGAGGCTCGAGATGTTGAAAGCTCTCACCGCGGGCGCCGCCGTCGCCGTCGCAGCAGCCCTTCTGGTGCCTACCACTTCGCTTGCACGCACGGCGATCGTTCGAAGCGAAGACAGCGTTCAAACGGTCATTTCCTATGGCGATCTGGATCTCGCGACCGCCAGGGGTACTTACCTGCTCCAGCGCAGGATCAATGTTGCCGCCGGCCACGTGTGCGGGACCTCGCGCCCAGTCGACCTGGACTCGATCAAAGCCAGCCGCCAGTGCGTCAGCGGCGCCATCGCGTCGGCCCAGCCGGCCTTCGACGAGGCGGTCGCTGCGGCGAGGCGCGGATCGGTGACCGTAATCCCGGGCGCTTCGCTGATCGTGACCGCGCCCGGCCTGTGAACGTCTGAGACCGCCGCGCAACGATTGGGTACGCGGCGGTTTCGTTTATCTAGCGTCCAGCGATCGCGCGGACGCGGTCCGAGTAGAGGCGGCCGACCGGCTGCTCGGTCCCATCAGCAAGCCGCGTGATCCAGCGCCCGGACGGGTTCCGGGTGAAGCCCGCAATGAAATCCTTTCGGACGATTGCCGAGCGGTGCAGCCGCACGAACAGGTTCGGATCGAGGCCGTCCTCCAGCGCCGTCATCGAATGATGGATCAGCCAGCTGCGCCGGCCGACATGGAGTCGCATGTAGTCGCGCTCGGCCGAGACACGGTCCACATCGCGCGCGGCGATGCGAACAAGCCCCGACAGGTCGGAGGCCCAGAATTCCTCGAGCCATTGCGAGGCCTTGCCGGCGGCCGGCTGCGCCGACCTCTGGTCGAGATAGGCGCGTGCGCGATCCAGTGCGCGCTGAAGCCGGAAGGGATCTACTGGCTTCATCAGATAATCGACCGCTTCGACCTCGAACGCGGCCACCGCGAACTGATCGAAGGCGGTTACGAAGACCACGGCCGGAGAAGGGGATTGCTCGGTCAGTGCGCGGGCCACGCCGATGCCGTCGAGGCCGGGCATGGCGATATCCAGAAGAAGCAGGTCCGGATTGAGCGCCTTGGTCAGGTTGATCGCGGACTCGCCGTCGCTCGCGGCACCGACCAGCTGCGCGCCTTCGGCTCTCGCGAGCAGAAGCTGCAGCCGCTCGGTCGCGAGCGGTTCGTCGTCTGCAATCAGGACTCTAAGCGGCTTGTTCTCGGACATGCGTCTCCACCGGCATTGTGAGCGATACTTTGTACCCGCCGCCGGTCATCGGTCCATATCTGCAGCTTGCACGCCCGCCCCAGCGCGCCTCGAGCCGCTGACAGACATTCGCGAGGCCGAGGCCGGTCCCTTCGTGGGTGGCGGCGGGAAGTTGCTCCTGGCCGCCATTCTTCAAGCGATTGCTGATCTCGAGCACCATCCGGTGGTTGTCGAGATGACGCGCGTCGAGCCGAATGACGACGGCCTTGCGGCTCTTGGAGACACCATATTTGATCGCATTCTCGACAATCGGCTGGAGCAGCAGCGCGGGCATGCGGGCCTGCTCGAGCTCGCGGGGAACGTCGATCTCGACATGGAGGCGGTCCGGGAAGCGCGCCTTTTCGATGTCGAGATAAAGCCGCTGCAGGTCGATTTCCTCGGCGAGCGTGACGTCGGCTCCGGGATCAAGCGACAAACTCGTCCGGAAGAAGGTCGAAAGCGCGAGGAGCATCGTTTCCGCCCGGTCCGTCCGGCCGGTCATGACCAACGATGAGAGCGAATTGAGAGTGTTGAACAGGAAGTGCGGATTGACCTGGTACCGGAGCGCCCTGACTTGCGCGGCTTGGGCGGCGCTCTCCGCATCGGCCAGTCGACGTTGCGCCCCCAACGCTTCGGCCTGCGCCTGGTTGGCGAGATAGAAGGCGCTCCAGCCGATGAAGAAGAACAGCCAAACGACGGCGGCATCGAGCGCGTAGCGAACGCGCTGCATGGGATCGAGCTCGCGCGTCTTGGGCATGGTCAGGACCAAGGGCTCCTGGGCCGTCCGCTCGATCCGGATCTGCTGCCCCTTTTCGACCACGGTGAAGCCTTCCCGCGCCTGGAACCGGAACTCTTCCTTGCTCGGGTGGAACATGTCCTCGAGCAGGATCAGGGTCCCGCCCATGACCAGCGAGGCGATTGCGGACGCGACTGCCGCCACCACTGCCTTCTTGCGGATGGTCACGCGGTCGCTGATCGCAGCGATCGTTAGATAGATGAGTCCCGTCACGAGGATGCCGATGCCGATCACGACGAGCTTGTTTTCGAGCAGCGTCCAGGGATCCGTGCCGAGAAACGCCCTGGCGACTACCGTCAGGGCGTAGAAAAACCAGAATCCGAGGATCGACTTCACGGCGAGCGGCCAATCGCTGAACCGCGTCCGCACCGTCGGTGGCGGGGTCATGAACATTGTCATCGTCATGTCTCAAAACGCTCGTCCCGCAAACCGCCGCCTGCCCATTGGCAGAAGCTTCGGCACAGCCCGTCGAAACGCATGCAAGGACTCAGCGGAACGCTCGCGCTCTCCCCTCGTTTCAGCCGTGCAATGTTAGGCGACGGAGAAGCTCTTGTGAATGACGGCGACAGCAAAGAAACACCGCCTCCGCCGGTCATCTCGAAGCCGCCGGAGCGGGAGCTCGAGCGCAAGCTCAAGCGTCACCCCGACGACCTGGACGCGAAGGCCGATGTCGGCAGCGACGAGTCGATGGACGCTTCGGATCCGCCCTCCGCGGCGCAGCCCGGATCTTCCGACGACCCCGTTCCATCGTCCGGATTTCCGGAATAATCCCCGCAGTCCACAGTTACGCGGGCGTCACAAAAGCGCATCGGCGTTGCAACAAATCAACAATCCACAGTTTTGACCGCTCTGGTCAATTTCTGGCCTAGACGCAGTGACTCCCCTCTGATTCAATATGAATGGGGGGTGGGACTGTGGTTAAGCAATATGTAACTGAAACCGCAGCATGATCCCGCCTGGAACTGAGGAGTCGGGTTCATGATTACGCGGACCAGCCAGCCGGCCAGTGGCGCGATGCTCATCTCCGAGATGAAGGAGTTTGCGAGCTTTCCGAAGGCTACGCAGCGCTACATCCGCCGCTCGCTCGATGTTGCATATTCGCGACGCGACGCCCTCGAATGCTGGGCCCGCGACGAAGGTGAATCCGCTTCGATCCGCGCTCAGTCCCGGCTGTACAAGCAGCTCGATCATCTGCGGCTTCAGGTGCCGGACGACAGCGGCCTCGACATGATCGAGCCGTTCATCGGCATGCTGATCACGATTTCGGCGTTCGACCTCGGCCAGGATCGGCTGCAGAATTTCGCTGCCTACCGGTTTCTCTACGAGCGGCTGATCGGCGCTGCCGCCCGCCCGTGGCTGCCGTCGGCTTTTTGTGCAGCGGCTGCGCTGCCGCACCTTCATCCGGATCGCCGCCGAGTTCTGCTCCAGTCGATCAGCGAGAGCGCGGCGACTGCGCCGGGCTGGTCGAGCCGCGAGCCGGTCTTCTGGCCGGAGTGGGTCGAGAAGGTCGACCTCAAGGCCGCCGCCTAAGCCTCGCGTTCAGGCGCTCTCGGGTGCTTTCACCGATGGAAAGATCTTCGCCAGCTGCCTGAGGCTGTCCTCGGCATTCCTGTGGTGCACGAAGACGACGCCGGCGGCCTCATAGTCCGCGCGGTGCTTTTCCCGGTCGTCGACCAGAACGTCGCCGGGATGCATATGTTTGTGCTTGTCGCGCGCCATGCAGGTGATGATTGGCACCCCGGGAAAATGCTCGGCGGCCCACTCGATCTTCTGCGGCGCTGCCCAATTTCCGAGCGGTAGGCCCGTGAGAATCGTCGGCTTCAGATGCTTGACCGCGTCGAATAGCAGGCGAGCATCCGGCATTTCCGGAAGCGAGCCGTAGAAGTTCCGGGCCTTGGCCAGGCGCTTCCAGAATGTGCCGCGGCCGTGCTTTGCGATGAACTCTTTGGACCGCAGCCCCAGCAGCTGCCGTGCGCCCTGATCGAAATCGGCGAGCACCCCGTCGGCATCCAGGAACAGGCGCGGCTCAGCCATCAGAAACGCGCAGGCTCGAGCTCGATCCCGATCGGCTTGATCAGGGCCTCCCAACCTTGGTCGCGCAGCACGTCGTTGCTTTCGCGCGCCTTGCGCCCGGCGCCGAGCGACCAGGTTATGTGATAGGTCGATCCGTCGGGGCGGTCGGTGGTGCCGTCAAGCTGGACCACCAGGCATTCGAGGCTCCGACCGTCATCGGCGCGGCCAACGACTTGCGCCTGAGGCTTACGGGGCAGGGGCGTCTGCGGAGTTGCTCCGACACGCAGGGTCACGTGATCGGCTACAACAGTCTCATACTTCGGCGGAAAGCGCTGAAGCAGCATCTCGCGATCATAAGCCGGCAGCTTCCAGCCGGTCACGGTTCCTGGCTTTGCCACTCGGGTCCGACGCTGGACGCCAAGATCAGTTCCGAGCCCCGATCCTCTCGATCAGCTCGCGAGCGAAATCTATGAGAGTGTCGTCGCGGGCGCCCATGATCAGGATTCGATCGCCGCGCTCCGCCTCGGCGACCAGCGCGTCGGCGATCTTCGAGCGTTCGGGGATGTGCCGAGCCTTGCCCCCGCGCTGCGCGACCTGCTCCGCGAGCCAGTCGGACCCGCGCGTCCGCTCAACCGTCCCTCCCTGATAGACCGGATCGGGGAGAAGCAGGAGATCGTCAGTCGCCATGCCTTCGGCGAGGCTCTCCGCCAGTTCCTCCCCCATCTTCGCGAGCGGTCCGTAGCCGTGCGGCTGGAACATGATCAGCAGCCGCCCGGGCTGGGCACGGAGCGTCGCAAGCGTGGCTTCGATCTTGTCGGGATTATGGGCGAAATCGTCGATCACGGTGACGCCGCCAGCCGCGCCGACGGTTTCGAGGCGCCGCTTGAGGCCCTCGAAGCGCGCGAGAGCAGCGACGGCATCCTGGATGCTTACGCCAAGCTGCCGCGTCGCGCCGATCGCCGCCAGCGCATTCGAGGCATTATGGCGGCCGGGTACCTGAAGGCGCACTTCGCGGGTTTCGCCCTCCCCATGCAGCGTGAAGGCAACGCCGCCTTCATGCAGCTGCAGGTCCTTGCCCATGTAATGAGCCTTGGGCGTGTCGAGCCCGTAGCTGATCACCTTCTCAGGCACGGCTTCGGCGAGCGCCCGCGTCTCCGGATCGTCCAGGTTGAGCACGGCCTTGGGGGCCTGCAGCAGGAAGCCCGCGAACAGCCGCCTCAGCTCCTCCATCTCCTTGTGGTCGAGGCTGACGTTGGTCAGCACGGCGATCTCCGGACGGTAGAGCGCGATCGAGCCGTCACTCTCATCCACTTCGCTGACGAACAGCTCGGGATCGCCGACCAACGCACTCGCGAACGGCGCCGACGGGGTGACGAAATTCTTCATCACGGCGCCGTTCATCACCGTCGGCTGGCGGTGGCAGGCGTGCAGGATCCAACCGATCATGCCCGTCACGGTTGACTTGCCGCTGGTGCCGCCGACCGCGATGCTGTGGTGGGCTGCATTGAGCAGCTCGGCGAGGAACTCCGGCCGAGTGCAGTGCTTCAGGCCAAGCTCCTTCGCGCGTACGACGTCCGGTACCGTCGGTTCGACCGCAGCCGAGGTTACGAGAGTCATGCCCGCCTGCAGCCCCGATCCATCCTGCGGGAAGAGCTGGATCCCCAGCGAACGCAGATAGTCGAACTTGTGCGGCGTCCGGCCGGCGTCGAGCGACCGGTCAGAGCCCGCGACGCGAGCACCGCTCGCGCGAACAATGCTGGCCAGCGGAAGCATCCCGCTGCCGCCGATGCCGCTGAAAAAGACGGACGAATCGATCATGCGCGCGCCCTATTGGAGGGCGTCGCCGATGACTAGTGGCACGCGCCTCCGCCAGGCCAGCCGGTCCAGCCGGGACCGCGGACGAAGCGGCCCGGCCTGGCGCCGGTGTGCTTGCCGTCCTTCAGCACCTGGACGCCGTTGACGAAGACGTCATTGACGCCGGTCGCAAGCTGCTTGGGCTTCTCGAACGTCGCGTTGTCCTGGATGGTCGCGGGATTGAAGACGACGACGTCGGCATAATAGCCGGGCTTGAGCCAACCGCGCTGCTTCAGTAACAGGTTCGTTGCGGGAAGCGATGTCAGCCGCCTCACGGCATCCTGCAGCGTCGTCGCCTTCTCGTCGCGAACATAGCGGCCGAGCAGCCGCGCCACATTGCCGTAGGCGCGCGGATGGCTGCTCGACTTGAGGAATACGCCTTCCGGTGCCTCGCTATCCTCGTCCGAGCCGAAGCTCATCCAGGGCAGGCCGACTTCGCGTCGCACATTCTCCTCGCGCATGCTGAAGTAGACCACCCCGATGCGCGTCCCGTCCTCGGCGACCAGGTCCGCGGCGGTCTCTTCGGGCGACTTCCCGCGCATCTTCGCGACTTCGGCGAGGGTCTTGCCCGTAAGCGGTTTCAGCCGCGCCGTCTTGAAGGCCACCAGCAACACCTTGTCCGGATCCTCGACGACGAGCTTGGTATTCTCGCCGGCGTCCGGCTTGTGCATCTCGGCAAAAGCCTTGGTGCGGAGAGACGGGTCCTTCAGCCGCCTGACCCAGGCTTCGATCCCGCCGTCCTGCATCCACAGCGGGAACGCAGCGTCGAGGCCGGTCGCGCTCGCCGGATAGGTGTACATGTCGGCGGTGATTCTGAGACCTGACGCACGGGCGTCGTTCACCTTCGCGATCGCCTGGTCGATCTTGTCCCAATTGTCGCGCCCAGCCTGCTTGTAGTGGTAGATTTCGGCGGGCGCTCCCGACTTGCGCGAGATCTCGACGAGCTCGTCGATCGCCTGGAACAGCTTCGAGCCCTCGTCGCGTATATGGCTGATGTACATGCCGCCGCACTTCGCGGCTTCGCTGGTGAGCGCGATCAGCTCCGGGGTCTCGGCGAAGTTCGCCGGTGCGTAGATGAGCGAGGAGCCGACACCCATCGCGCCTTCCTTCATCGCCTGCCGCACCAGCGCGCGCATCCGCGTCAGTTGCGCGGGCGTCGGATCGACGTCCTTCTCGCCAAGCTCATGCACGCGCACGGTGGTCGCGCCGACGAACGAGGCGACGTTGGGGCTGATGCCCTTGCGCTGCAGATATTCCAGATACTGGCCGAGCGTGGTCCATTTGATCGGATATTTGATGTCGGCCTGGCGCTTGAGTTCGAGCCGCTTCATCTCGGGGTTCCAGGGCCCCATTGAATTGCCTTCGCCCATGACTTCGAGGGTCACCCCCTGGACGGTGTCACTGAGCCCGCGCCCGTCCGCGATCAGGCTTTCGTTCGCCCAGCTGAGCATGTTGATGAAGCCCGGGGAGACGGCCTTGCCGGCCGCATTCACGACACTCGCCGCGCGTCCCGGCGCGTGCGGACCCACGTAGACGATCCTGTCGCCCTTGATGGCGACGTCGCCGACGTAGGGCGTGCCGCCCGATCCGTCGTAGATCGTTCCGCCGCGGATCAAGAGGCTGTAGGCGACCGGCGGCGCTGCCGACGTCGTGAACAGTGCGGCAACGGCAATCGCGATCGATACGCTTTTCTTCATCACGCTCTCCCCAAGAAGCTCGAAACTGCCCTATGAGGGTGCGTGGCGCCAGACTTAAAGCGGTGCCGGGATGGGGAGAGCGGCCAATGCTGATTGCGCTTCTGGTGCCGCTGTCGCTCGCGATCCTTGCCTTCCTTGTGATCCTTGCGCGGGCGGCGATTGCCGCGGACGCGAAGCCGCGCTTGGAAGCCCTGATCCTGGGCGCCATCGTCAGCTTCTTCGACACGCTGGGGATCGGCTCGTTCGCGCCGAGCACCGCCTGGATAAAGTTTCGCAAGCTCGTTCCGGACCGGCTGATTCCGCCGACGCTCGTGGTCGGTCTGGGCCCACCGGCCATGGCGGAGAGCATCATCTTCCTCATCCTCCTCGGGGTCCAAGTCGACCCGGTGCTGCTGTTCGGCTCCGCCGTCGCCGTGCTTCTCGGAGGTCTCGTGGGCGCACCCCTGGTTGCTCGTGCCCGCGTCTGGACGGTCCAGCTCGTCGTCGCCGCGGGGCTCATCCTCGCCGCGGCGGCTTATGCCATGACCAACCTGCACCTCTTCCCCGGTGGGGGCACGGCTGCCGGCCTTTCTCCGATGCTGACCGTTGTGGCCATCATCGCCAGCTTCGGATTCGGGGTCCTGCTCAACTTCGGGGTCGGCAATTATGCCCCGACCCTGGTCATCCTGAGCTTGATGGGGATGGATCCGAAGCTTTGTTTCCCGATCATGGCTTCAGGCGCGGCGCTGATGGCCGCGGGCGCGGGTGTGCGGCACATCCAGTTCGGCCAGATGGACTTGCGCGTCGTGATGGGCCTCGCGATCGGCGGCATCCCGGCGGTCCTGGTCGCCGCCTTCATCGTCAAGCAAATGCCGGTCGAGGTGCTGCGCTGGCTCGTTATCGTGGTGGTGCTCTATGCGGCAGCCGTGATGGCGCACGCCGCGTGGAAGGGTCGCCGCGAGCATAAGGCCGAGGCCGCAACCGCGGCGGTCACTGCAACATGATCGACCTCGAAGCCCTCAACCGCGACTTCCAGAAGTACGATCAGGTTCGCAAAGCGCACACCTACCGCCTTGCCGAAGGTGCGCAAGACGAGTTCGACGAGGAATACCGTATCGCGACGCTCGACTTCGAACCGTTTCGGCGCGGCGATGCCGGCGACAGGGCGCGTTTCGCCGAAGCCTTCACCGGCGCGCTGGAGGAGATCGGCTTCGCGGTCCTGACCGGCCACGGCGTCGATCCCGCACTCTACGAGGAGATGCAGGAGGCGACGCTCGACCTGTTCACCTCGACGCCGCTCGAACAGAAGATGCGCTTCCGGGCCGAGCGCTTCGGGTCGGTCAACCAGGGCTATTTCCCGATCGAGGAGACCAGCGACATCCATCCGGACCTCGTCGAGGGCTGGGTATGGTGCCGCCGCGCGTTCGACGTTCCCGACCGGAATGCCGGAGCGTTTCGAGCGGAGGATTATTGGCCCGACGCCAGATACGAACGGCAATTCCGCAAGCTGGTCCTCGCTCACGAGCAGCTGTTCAAGCCGATCGCGCAGGCGATGTTCATGGGGCTCGGCGTCGATCCGCACGTCTACGATCGCAAGCTCACCGGCACCAATTTCGGACTGCGGCTGAACTATTACCCGCCGATGAGCCAGGAGCAGGATCGCTCGGGCGCCGGCCGGTTGCTCGGCCACGAGGACGTCGATCTCTTCACGATCCTCCCGGCGACCAGTACCGATGGGCTGCAGGTCTGGAACCATCGATCGAGCAAGTGGGTGCGGATGGAGGCGCCGCCCGGTTCGATCATCATCAACACGGGCGATTACATGCAGCGGATCTCCAACGACCGGCTGCCTTCGACAACGCACCGCGTCGGCAAGCCGAGCGACGGCTCGCATCTGACGCGCGCTCGAGTCTCGTTCCCTACCAATGTCTACGTGTGGGAAGACGAGATGCTCGAGGTGCTGCCGGGGCTCGGGACACCGCGATATGACGCGATCAAGGCCATCACCTTCCACACTCGCAGCACGAGCAAATTCTACGGAGACGAATACGCGGTCCAAGGCTGAACTTGCCGAAAAACGATAAGTGGCATATCGTTTATCGATATCACGAGTCGTTTGGAGTGCTGAGCAATGTCCCGCAACCCGTCTGCCGCGCTGCCCATCGCCTATGTCGTCCTGCGTATCTTGGTCGTCCTCAATTGGGTTTACGGAGCGATCATCCTGGCGATCCTCGGGTGGTCGATTTTCCATGAGCAATGGACGTTCATGGCGATCGGAGTTCCGATTTCAGCTCAGAGCCGGCCGCTGGTCATCGGGATGCAGGCGATCGCGGCGCTCGGACTCCTGACAGTTCCGATCAACCTCGCGATGCTCAAGCGGCTGATTGCCATGGTGCAGACGGTCAGGGCCGGCGATCCCTTCGTCGCTGCCAACGCGTACCGACTGAACACGATCGCGTGGGCGCTCCTGGCGCTCCAGGTGGTGAGCCTGTTCATCGCGCTGATCGGCAAGGCCGTCTCGACGCCCGCGCATCCGCTTCACCTCGACGCCGGTTTCTCACCCGGAGGCTGGCTTGCTGTCATCCTGACCTTTGTGCTTGCGCGCGTGTTCGCCGAAGGAAGGCTCATGCGCGAAGACCTCGAAGGCACGGTCTGATGCCGATCGTCGTCAAGCTCGACGACCTGTTGCACGAACGGCGCTTGACCCTGACGGAGCTCGCCGAGCGCATCGACATCACGCTTGCCAACCTCTCGATCCTGAAAACCGGCAAGGCACGCGCGATCCGCTTCTCGACGCTCGAAGCAATCTGTGAGGTGCTGGAGTGCCAGCCCGGCGATCTCATCGAATATCAGGCGGAATCCCGGGCGAGGCCCTCCTAAGCATTTCTCCATCATTGGCGGCTAAGCAGCCCGCACGTGTTCCGCGCAGGTACTGTCCCGATGTCCACCCAGGACCGTTTCGTCACGCTCGACGGCATGCGCGGCCTCGCCGCCCTGGTTGTCGCGGGATCGCACATCGGCGAGCTGCTGCACATCGGCAAGTCGCCGCACACGCATCTCGCCGTCGACTTCTTCTTCGTCCTGAGCGGGTTCGTGCTCGCCCATGCATATGAGGAGCGGCTGGCGACGGCGATGCGGCCGCTCGAATTCGTCTGCCGCCGAGTAATCCGGCTGCACCCGTTGATCTTGCTCGGATCGGCGATCGCTGCCGTGAGGCTCTTCGCCAGCAGCCTTGCCGGCCCCGGCGACACCGTCTCTTCGATCCTGTGGTCATTGGTGGCGGGCAGCCTGATGATTCCTGCGACCGATCCCACGTGGCCTGCATTTCCGCTCGACGGTCCGGCCTGGTCCTTGTTCGCCGAATATGCGGTGAACATCGTCTTCGCCGTGATCGCGGCGTCGCTCACGCCCGCCCGCTTGCGAGCTATTCTGTTCATGGGAATGGCGCTGTTGCTGTTCCTTGCCGCGGGGGATCGTGGACTGGAGAGCTACTGGCGTGCGGACACGGTCGGATTGTCGTTGCTGCGCGTGATCTATCCGTTCTTTGCCGGCGTATTGATCAGCCGCATCCATCGAACCGGCCAGACTCCGGTGCCTCGAATTTCTTACCGGCTGTCGCTGGCTGTCCTGCTCGTGATCCTGCTGGCGCCCGGCACCAGGTTCGACGCGCTGTTCGACCTCGTGATGATCATTGCCGTTTTTCCGCTCCTCGTGTTCGCAAGCGCTAGCGACGCGCTGACGCCGGCGGAGAACAAGTGGATGCTGCTCAGCGGCCGCCTCTCTTATCCCATCTACATCCTCCATTATCCGCTCGCCGGCTGGCTCGTGCCGGCTGCGGCCCTGGTGCTCCCCACCAAGGGTGTGCTCGCGGTGATCATGCTCCTCGTGATTGCCGCGTCCTATCTCGTGCTTCGCTGTTACGATGAGCCGGTCCGCGCATGGCTCTCCGCCCGCGTGCAGGTCCGCGCAAAGCGCGCGCTCGCAGCATGATGTTGCGGAGTTCGCGGCTGACCTCATAAGGGTTGCGGATGCGCATTGTCGTGGTGGCCCCGAGCTGCACCCTTAAACGCGAGGCCGCCGACGCGGTTCAGGCTGTGGCCGCCGAGCGCAGCGACTGCGAGCTCGTCATCCACCCCCAATGCTTCTTGTCCGACGGACATTTCGCGGGCCCGGATGAAGCGCGCCTGGCCGCGCTGGGTGAGGTGATGGCTGATCCGGCCGTCGACGCGGTCTGGTTCGCGCGCGGAGGGTACGGTTCCAACCGGATCGCCGAGGCCGCGGTCGCCGATCTGCCGCAGTCGGCCGGCGCGAAGATCTACATGGGCTATAGCGACGCGGGCTTCCTGCTCGCTGGCATGCACAAAGCGGGACTCGCTGTGGCGTGGGGGCCGATGCCGCAGGACGTCATCCGCAGGGGCGGTGAGGACGCCGTCCGCCGGGCGCTCGACTGGCTGGTGAACAGGGACCCGTCGACGCTTGAGCCTCAAATCCAGCGGCCGGCGATGGCGTTCAACCTCACCATCCTCTCGAACATCCTGGGAACCGCGCTGGAGCCCGATTTCACCGGGGTCGACCTGCTGGTCGAAGACCTGAGCGAGCAGCTCTACCGGATCGACCGCACGATGTTCCACGTCACGGCCAGCCCGAACATTCGCCGGGTCGCCCGGCTGAGGCTCGGAAGGGTTCACGATATCCTCGCGAACGACCCCGAATTCGGCGACGGGGAAGAAGCGATTGTGAAAGACTGGTGCCGCCGCTCCGGCATCCCGTATGGCGGCCGCGCGGACATCGGTCACGACACGTGGAACCGCATCGTTCCGTTCACGAGCGAAAATCGCTGATTTTCTCTCTGCAACAGCATTGCAAAGCACTTGGGTTTGCGCTCTATCCACAGATAGGAACAACAGGAGGGCCATGATGGCACAAGGCAGTCGTAAAGCAGGGGGCGGCCTCGCTCGCCCGGTCACCCCTTCGTCGGATCTCGCAGCGATCTGCGGCAGCGCGCCGCTCCCGCGCAGCCAGGTCGTTTCGAAAGTGTGGGATCACATTCGGAAGAACAACCTGCAAAACCCTCAGAACAAGAGGGAAATTATGGCTGATGACAAGCTGAAGAAGGTCTTTGGGGGCAAGGACCGGGTCAGCATGTTTGAAATGAACAAGCACCTTTCGAACCATTTGAAATAAGCTTCGGAAAGTTCGAAACCGAGAAGGGGATCCGCTGCTCGCGGGTCCCCTTTTTCATGTGACCGGACCGCGACTCGGTCCTTCAGCCGCGCCACAGGCCGTCGAGCCGCTCCTCCGTCACGGGAAAACCGAGGTGCGAGGGGATGGTGATGAAGCGTTCGCCATCGCGCTCCTCCACCCAGGGCGTCACCGGCTCGATCGCGTGACTAAGCGCATCGGCGCGTATTTCCTCGAAGGTGCGATGCTGCGCGAGCCGTTCCAGAGTCCGGCGTGTAGGGAAGATGAGCCGCGCTTCGCCGCGCCGGTCACGCTCGAGAACCTCTGCCGCGGTGAGCCAGAAAGCGCCGGCGCATTCGCCTTCGATCACGCGCGGCTCCCACTCTCCGGGCGGCGCTGCCGCGACGAAGAAAAGCGTGTCGAAGCGCCTGACCGCGTGGAATTTAGGAACCCAGCGCGCGAAAGGCGTTAGCGCGCTCGCGTCGATGCTGCAGTTCACGTGTGCCAGTGCAGTCGCAAGCGGATGGTCGGCGACCAGCTCCTGCTGCAGCCTCTGCACGGTCGCATGGTCGGGAACAGGCGCAAGCCCGGCGGGCACGGCCGTTTCCTCGATCGTCTCCCGAATGGCCGCCACAGCGTGCGGATCCACACCGAGCTCATTCGCCAGCTCACGATCCGCCGCATCGATCCGGCCGCCGGGGAAGACCAACGCTCCAGCGGCGAAGGCCATGCCTTCGGCCCGCTCAACCATCAGGAGCTCGGCCGGACCTGCGGCGCAGTCGCGGACGAGGATCAGCGTCGCTGCGGGGATCGCCTCATCGGCCATGGGGGCCACCTAAGCGCACGCGGGGCAAAGAAAAAGCCGCCCGGCCGCATCGACCAGGCGGCTCGATGCCGCATGGCGTCGCGGCCTACATGCCGCTGACGTTCTGCTCCTGCTCGTCGGTCGGGTTGGTCGTGTCGTCCGCTGCCGCATTCTCGCTGTTGAGCTCGGCCTGCTGATTGCCGAGCGCGGCCGCCTCGCTGTTCGCGGCGTTCGCGGCATCGGTCGACAGCTGATTGAGGTCCTCGGCCGCGGGCTGGTTCACCTCGGCATTGTTGACCGCGTCCTGGTTGTTGCTGCTGCACGCGGAAAGTCCGAGCGCAGCGATTCCGGTTACGACAAAAACGAGTTTTTTCATCAGTTTGCGTTCCCCAACAAGCTGGATTCCAAGGTCTGCATAACAGCCCCAACCTTGAGATTCACGTGCAAAATCCATATCTACGGCCTGCCGGGCAACCGGCTACGTCGGTAGACTGTCAGGTGGAATAGGCACTTCGGACCCGGGGGGCAGTACCCCGGCGCCTCCACCATCAACCGCGAGGCACGCGGCTGTTGATGGGGGCGAAATAGGATCGACGAGTGCAATAAAGGCCCGATTGCCGATCGGATTGAGCCACCGTGACGGTTCATTCACACAAGTGCCAACGATAACGAGGCGCTCGCTATTGCTGCGTAACTGACGTCCTAACGGACTGAAGTTACAAGGCTAAAGCGCGGTTGGACCCCACCGGGCAACAGAAGGGGATTCCAGCGGTTCGGGGAGCACCGGGCAACAGAAGCTCCCCACTTTCCCGCAATACCGTTTCGCAGATGAAACTTGCGCTCCCGTCGAATGAGGCGGTTGCGCCGCGCGGCTGGCCGCGCCACCGTCGCACCTCACAATCCGGGGGATCATCGATGCGCCACACCGCTCTCGCCGCCCTTCTTGCCGCCTGCACAACCGCGGCAATTGCACAAACGCCCAAGGAACAGTTGTTGGTGCCGCCGCCGAACGCGACGCACTTCGTCGTCGTCTCGACCGCGGGCAAGCATGGCGACGAATATATGTGGACCATGCCGGACGGGCGCAGCGCCTTCCGGGAATCGATCCTGCTTCGTGGCCTTACCTTCGAGACCGACGAGACGATGCGCGTCGGGCCCGATGGCATGCCGACCGACGTGGTCGTCCGCGGCGTGACTCCGAGCGGCGATGCGGCCGAGACTTTCACGCTGACGAACGGCACGGCCTCGTGGAAGAGCCCGGTGGACGCGGGCAGCGCACCTTATTCCTCGGCTGCTTACTATCTGCAACAGGGGGGCCCCTTCCTCAGCACCGCGCCCGAGATCGACCGGTTGATGACGACAGGCCGGGCCGGGATGGTCCTGCTTCCGTCGGGTCGGCTCGAATATGCGAAGGTGACCTCCCTCCAGGTCGACGGGCCGCAGGGCAAGAAGAACGTCGACCTGGTCCTCCTCAAGGGCGTCTCGCAGTCGCCGCAGCCCGTATGGGTGGAGAATGGCAAGTTCTTCGGGCAGTTGGTCGGCCTCGGCCTGCTTCCGGCGGGCTACGAGGGCAATCTCGACAAGATGCAGTCTGCGCAGGATGCGGCGATTGCGGCTTTGGCGCCGGCGACTGCCAAGAAGTTCCTGACCGCCGACGCGCGCCGGCCCGTGCTGTTCAGCAACGTCAAGATGTACGACGCCGACCGCGAGCGTTTCGTCGAGAACCGCTATGTCCTAACCAGCGGCGGCAAGATCGTCTCGGTCGGCGCCGCGGCTCCCGCCAAGCTGCCGGTGGGCACCCGCACAATCGACGGCGAGGGCAAGACCCTGGTCCCCGGCCTGTGGGACAGCCACATGCACGTCGGGGACGATTTCCAGACGGTCAGCGAACTTGCACTGGGCGTCACGTCATGTCGCAATCCGGGCGGTCCGATCGAGCTCGAAGTCTCGCAGCGCGAGCGACGCAATGCGGGCACCTTGCTCGCGCCGGAATGCTGGGACTCGGTGATCGTGGACCAGAAGGGCCCGCTCGTCGCGCAAGGCAGCCTCGCCGTTTCGAGTCTCGACGAAACACTGGCCGCGGTGCGCAAGATCAAGGCGAACAATCTCACGGCGGTGAAATTCTACACGTCGATGAAGCCCGAATGGATCGCTCCTGGCGCGAAGCTGGCGCACGAGCTTGGCCTACACGTTCACGGCCACATCCCTGCCGGAATGCGCACTCTCGACGCGATCAACGCGGGATATGACGAGATCACGCACATCTATTTCGCGACCATGCAGGCGATGCCGCAGGAGGTGGTCGACAAATCGAACACGACGATGCGGATGCTTGGCCCGGGCAAGTACTTCAAGGACGTGAATTTCGACGCCGAGCCGACCAAGACGGTGATTGCGACCATGGCCAAGAAGAAGATCGTGCTCGATCCGACGTTGGTAGTGGTCGAGGGCGTGCTGCTTGCAAACGCCGGAACCATTGCGCCGGCATATGCGCCGTACGCGGGGACGCTGCCAGCCGCAGTCGAGCGCGGGTTCAAATCGGGGCCGATCCCCTATTTGCCCGGAATGACGCGCGCGGATGCCCAGGCGAGCGTCGATCACATGGGGGAATATGTGACGAAGCTTCGGCGCTCGGGCGTTCCGATTGTCGCCGGCACCGACGGTTTCGGGATGGAGCTGGTTCGCGAGCTCGAGCTTTACGTGAAGGGTGGCCTCACTCCTGCCGAAGCTCTCGCCACCGCGACCATCGCCCCGGCGCGCAACGTGAAAGCCGACAAGCGCACCGGCTCGATCACCGTGGGTAAGGAAGCCGATCTTCTTCTCGTCGACGGCGATCCGGAAAAGAACATCGGCGATCTTCGCCATGTCGACCAGGTCATGAGCGACGGTGTGCTCATGGACGGCGACGCGCTGCGCAAGGAAGCGGGGTTCAGCGGCCGCCCGAAGTGACCACCTAGCGCTTCTTCAGCTCGTCCCGGATCTCGGTCAGAAGCTCGACTTCGGTCGGGGCCGTGGGCGCTTCGCCCGGCCTTTTCATCAGCCTGGTGGCCCAGCGGACCATCAGAAAGATGATGAAAGCCAGGATCAGGAAGCTGACGACCTGGGACACGAACGCGCCCCAGCCGAGGACCGGCGCGCCGGCCTTCTTGAGCGCCGCATAGTCCGTCATCGAGCCATGGTAATCGGCCGGCACCGGACCGAGCAGCAGGAAGTAACTGGAGAAATCGAGTCCGCCGAAGATCTTGCCGACGATCGGCATGATGATGTCGTCGGTCAGGCTGGTGACGATCTTGGCAAAGGCCGCGCCGATGATCACGGCGACGGCGAGATCGAGCACGTTTCCCTTGGCGATGAAAGCTTTGAAGTCCCTCAGCATGAGCAGTCCCCTCGTACGGACACGCGTCCTTACTGCAGTTCGCTCCCTCGCGCAGCGGCTGTGTTGCTGCCCTATGACAGCATATTGAACTGGAACTGCCGTGCATCTACTTATGCGCCCCACGCGACGTTAGAGGGGACAGACAATGACTGCACTTCGCCGTTTCGGACTTCTCGCGCCGGCCATTGCGATCAGCCTTTCAGGGTGCGGGCTCAACAGCGTCCCCACGGCGGAGGAGCAGGTCAACGCCGCCTGGGGCAACCTCCAGAGCGAGTATCAGCGGCGCGCCGATCTCGTCCCCAACCTCGTGGCGACGGTTAAGGGTTACGCGCAGCAAGAGCGCACGGTTCTCACGGAGGTCACGAACGCGCGTGCCAGGGCCACGAGCATCCAGCTCAACGCCGACGACCTCGACGATCCGGGCAAGGTCAAGCAATTCCAGGACGCGCAGAACCAGCTCGGCGGCTCGCTTGGCCGGCTGCTCGCGACGTTCGAGGCCTATCCGGACCTCAAGTCCAACCAGAACTTCCTGACGCTTCAGGCGCAGCTGGAGGGGACGGAGAACTCGATCCTCGTCGCCCGCCGCGACTATAACGAGACGGTGCGCCAGTATAATACCCGCATTCGGACGTTCCCCGACGCGATCGGCGCCAAGGTCTTCTACGGCGCCAAGCCGAAGGTGCCGTTCGAGGCGTCGGCTGGAGCCCAGACTGCGCCGAAGGTCGACTTCAACGCCAACACAGCCGGTTGAAGTGATCCGCTTCCTTGCCGTGATGTGGCTGGCGCTGCTTGCGCTGGCCACCCCGGTTTCAGCCCAGACCTTCCCCAAGCTCACCGGCCGCGTGGTCGATGGCGCCCATCTGCTCTCGCCCGCGCAGGTCCAGGACCTGACGAGCAAGTCGGAAGCATTGGAAGCCTCGACCAAGCGCCAGTTCGTCGTCGCGACCGTGCCGAGCCTCGAAGGGCGTACGATCGAGGACTATGGCTATCGGCTCGGCCGCGCTTGGGGCATCGGGCAGAAGGGCGAGGACGACGGCGTCATCCTGCTGGTCGCTCCCAATGAGCACAAGGTCCGGATCGAGACCGGATATGGCGCCCGCGTATTCCTGACGGACGCGATGTCGAGCGTGATCATTCGCGAAGCAATCCTTCCGCACTTCAAGCAGAGCCCTCCCGATTACGGCGGCGGGATCCAAGAGGGCGCCGACCAGATCATCAAGCAAATGAGCCTGCCTCCCGAGGAAGCACAGAAGAACGTTGCCGCCGCGGAGCAGGCGCAGCAACAGCGTCAGCATTCGAGCGGCGGCGCGCTTCCCGGCTTCTTCTGGTTCATGATCATCGGCTTCGTCTTTCTGTCGATGTTGCGGAGGTCCAGCGGCCGCCGATACCGAACTCGCCGCGGCGGCATCAGCCCGTGGGTGGTCCTCTGGGGCCTCAACGAGTTGAGCCGCGGCTCGCGCTCCAGTTCCTGGGGCGGCGGAAGCTCCTGGGGCGGCGGCAGCGGCTGGGGAGGTGGCGGAGGCGGCTTCTCCGGCGGCGGAGGTTCCTTCGGCGGTGGAGGAGCGTCGGGCTCATGGTGATGGAGCTTTCCAAGGCGGACCATGAGAAGGTTAGCGCTGCGATTGCCGCTGCCGAGGCGACAAGCGACGGCGAGATCGTGGCCGTCGCTACGCCGATCAGCGACGCTTATCACGACGTCGCTCTGCACTGGGCGCTGATCCCGCTCTTCGCGGTTCTGGCCTGGGCCGCCTGGCGTCCGACGGCGCTTACCTGGTGGTACAATTTCCTGTTCGGCGGCTGGCAGCCCGATCCAACGATGAGCCAGCTGCTCACGCTCCTGATGTTCTTCGCGGCGCTGAAGTTCACGGTCGCGCTCTTGGTTCTCAAATGGATGCCGCTTCGGATTGCGCTGACGCCCGGTTCGACGAAACATCGCCGCGTACGGCGCCGTGCGGTCACCGTGTTCAAGGCCGCCGCGGAGCGCCGAACGGCCGGCCGCACGGGAGTGCTGATCTACTTGTCGATGGCGGAGCGGCGCGCGGAGATCGTCGCCGACGAGGCTATTCTCAAGGTCACTGACGATCACACCTGGGGCGAGGCCATGGAGGCCTTGATCGCCAACGTCCGTGACGGGCGCCCAGGCGACGGCATTTGCGCGGCGATCGAACGGGTGGGCGTGGTGCTCGCCGAGCACTTTCCGCGTTCAGCAACCGATACCAACGAAATCCCGGACAAGCTGATCGAACTATGAACCTCGACGACCTGCCGCCGCCCCAACTCATGTGGGAAGGCAAGTTCGTGCGCGCGCTGAAGCGCGACAAATGGGAATATGCGAGCCGCACGAACAACATCAGCGCGGTCGTCATCCTCGCGGAATATGAGGGAAAGCTGATCCTGGTCGACCAGCCGAGGGTGCCGCCCGACTGCCGCTGTATCGAGCTGCCGGCCGGCCTCGTCGGCGACGACGATCCGGACGCGACGCCGGAAAGCACCGCGATTAAGGAGCTGGAGGAGGAGACCGGCTTCACCGCCGAGCGGATCGAGCGGCTGGGCGAGTTTCTCGCCTCGCCCGGCATGTTGTCGGAAGGGTTCACCCTGGTCCGGGCCCATGGCGTTCGGAAGATCGGCGAAGGCGGCGGCGACGAGAACGAAGACATCAACGTCCACCTCGTGCCGCGATCGGAAATCCCAAATTTCGTCGAGCAAAAGCGAGCGGAAGGCTTTGGCGTCGACGTGAAGCTCCTGATCTTCATGAATTTCTGAAGCAAGCGCGTCGCGCCTGAATTCGGTTCAGCATGCATGAATATCGACTCGCGTAGCGATCGGCCCGAGCTCTGAAACAAGTTCAGGGTGAAGGTTGTTGAAACTCCATGGCTCGCCTCGTCCATCTGTCGGACCTGCATTTCGGGGCGCACGACGAAAATCTCGTCGCTGCCGTCGAGCAGAGCGTCGACACCCTCAAGCCCGACCTCGTGGTTGTCAGCGGTGATTTCACCCAGCGTGCCCGGACCGAGCAGTTCAGGGAAGCTTGCGAATTCCTCGGGCGGTTGCGCGATACCGGCCACGAAGTGCTCGGCGTTCCCGGCAATCACGACGTGCCGCTCTACGACGTGCTGCGGCGCTTCCTCTCTCCGCTGACACGCTATCGCCGCTACATTGACGAGACTCTGTGCCCGTTCATCGAATTTCCCGGCGTGGCGGTGCTCGGGATCAACACCGCGCGCTCGCTGACGTTCAAGGACGGACGCATCAGCCAGGAGCAGGTCGAGTTCATTCGCGAGACTTTCTCCCGCACCGACCCGGACGCGACGCGCGTGCTGGTCACCCACCATCCGTTGTATGCCGTGCCCGTCGGCGATGAGGTCGAACGCGCGGTCGGCCGCCAGGAGCTTGCACTGGATGCGGTCGAGGAGGCCGGCGTGGACCTTCTGCTCGCGGGCCATGCCCATCACGCTTCGGCGCACGATGCCAGCGAGTTGGTGACGCGCTGCGGCGGGGCGTTGGTGGTTCAGGCGGGAACCGCCACCTCGACCCGCGTCCGCGAACAGCAGCAAAGTTTCAATACGATCGACATCGACCGCGGCCGTGTCACGGTGACGGTCAACGCCTGGACCGGAGAGGCTTTCCAGGCAGCCGACGCACAGCCGTACCAGTATCAGGACGGTCGCTGGCGCATCGTTCAGGCGGAAGAGCCAGCGCACTGAGCTTGTCCGGGGCGCCGGCCGTCGCCTAGACGCGCATCATGCCGTTGCCGCAGGATTTCGATCTCGAAGAATTCGTGTCGCGCGTTTTCGCCGAGGACCTCGGCAAGGGCGGCGACGTCACTTCCAACGCCACGATCCCGAAGGATGCGCGATTCACCGCGCAGATGAACGCGCGGCAGTGGATCGCCGTGGCGGGGCTAGACCTCGCCGCGGCCTTCTTCCGCAAGCTCGATCCCGGCGTGCGGATCGAACAACTCGCGACCGACGGGGACTGCGTCGAGCCGCGAACGGCGCTGATGCGCCTCGAGGGGAATGCCCGCGCAATGCTTGCCGCCGAGCGGTCGGCGCTGAACACGCTCCAGCATCTCTCCGGCATTGCGACCCTTACGCGCCATTATGTCGAAGCGATCGCGGGAACGGGTGCAAAACTGCTCGACACGCGCAAGACCGTGCCGGGTCTTCGCGTGCTGGAGAAATATGCGGCGCGCATGGGCGGCGCCGAAAACCACCGGATGAGGCTCGACGACGGCGTGCTGATCAAGGACAATCATGTCGCGGTGTGCGGCGGAGTTGTGGAAGCCGTGCGCCGCGCGAAGGCCGCGAACACGGGTCTGCAGGTCCAGGTCGAGGTCGATCGCCTCGACCAGATCGAGCCGGCGCTCGCCGCGGGCGCGGACCGTTTGCTGCTCGACAACATGCCTGCCCACGTTCTTCGCGAAGCCGTGGCGCTGGTCGCTCGTCGCGCGCCGCTCGAAGCCTCGGGCGGAGTGACGCTCGAAACGATCCGTGAGATTGCCGAGACAGGAGTCGATTACATCTCCGTCGGCCGCATCACCCAGTCCGCGCCTGCCGTCGACATTGGCCTGGATTATTCCGTCTGAACGTTCGCCTGCCGTAACGTCGTTCATCGGCACGACAGCTTGGAAAGCGCAGCAGCGCCCGTGAGTCGGCCCCCGTGCCCCTCGGCCGATGGCGTATTCTGTCGAGGAGTATCTCGATGAAAAAATTTATCGCGCTTGCGCTTTCCACAGCAACCTTGATTGCAGTCCCGACCACTTCGAATGCGCGCGACTGGAATCACTCCGGGTGGGATCGCCACGACCGCAGTCGACATCATCACCACAGGTACAGCAGCTACAACTACCGCAACTATGGTTATGGGTATCCGGGCTACGGTTATGGCTACGGCTACGGATATCCGCGTTCGGGAACCGTGATCTCGATCGGTTATCCCGGCTACGGCTATTACGGCGGCGGCTACAGAGGCTATCGCGGCTACGGCGGCTACGGATACGGGTATCCCGGCTATGGCTACGGCTATCCCGCCTATGGCTACGGCGGAGGCTACGGCTATCCCGGTTACGGCTATGGGTACGGCAACCCAGGCTATGGCTACGGCGGCTATCCGGGCTACGGCTACAACGGCTACGGCTACGGCGGATACAATGGCTATTGCCGCGGCAATACGGGCGCGGGCGTGGTTGCCGGCGGCATTGCCGGAGCCGCACTGGGTGCGGCGGTCGGCAGCGACGGTCACCGTTACTACAGCCGCCGCTACAACCGGGTGCGCTGGAATGGCGGCGACAGGGGCACGGCGGCGGTGATCGGCGGAGTGCTCGGTGCGGCCGTGGGCGGCGCGATCGCGTCCGGCAGCTGCTAAGCTCGAAGCACGATTTTCGACACAATGCGCGGGGCCTCGGGAAACTCCGGGGCTCCTCTTAACTTTTTTCGGGCATTGCCAATGAAGCGCCTCTATATGGGCGAGGCGGCGCAGGTGCGCCGGGGAGAGACAGTTTGTTCAAGGGCCTCAAGCCCATCCTCTATGGCGGACGCGAAGTCTGGCCGCTGATCGAAGGCGGCAAGGGCGTAAGCGCGACCAACCATGCCAGCTCAGGGGCCTGGGCGGCGGCGGGCGGCATCGGCACCGTCAGCGCGGTGAATGCCGACAGCTATGACGCGGAAGGCCGTATCATCCCGCAAGTCTACGAAGCGCTCACCCGCCGGGACCGCCACGAGGAGCTGATCAAGTACGCGATCGACGGCGCGGTCGCGCAGGTCCAGCGCGCCTACGAAATCGCGTCGGGCAAAGGCGCGATCAACATCAACGTCCTGTGGGAAATGGGTGGCGCTCAGCGCGTCCTCCACGGCGTCCTCGAGCGCACCAAGGGCCTCGTCACCGGCGTCACATGCGGCGCGGGCATGCCCTACAAGCTCAGCGAGATCGCTGCATCCTACGGCGTCAATTACCTCCCGATCATCAGTTCGGCGCGGGCCTTCAGTGCATTGTGGAAGCGGGCTTATCACAAGGCCGCCGAATGGCTTGCTGCGGTGGTCTACGAGGACCCCTGGCTGGCGGGCGGCCACAATGGCCTGTCCAACGCCGAGGATCCGCGCAAGCCGCAGGATCCCTATCCGCGTGTCGCGGCTCTTCGTGCCACGATGAGGGAGAACGGAATCGCCGACACCGTCCCCATCGTCATGGCCGGCGGCGTGTGGCGGCTCGACGAATGGGCCGATTGGATCGACAACCCGGAGCTGGGCCAGATCGTATTCCAGTTCGGCACTCGCCCGCTGCTCACCCAGGAAAGCCCGATCCCGCCCGAGTGGAAGGCGCGCCTGCTGACTCTCGAAGAAGGCGATGTCCTTCTGCACCGCTTCTCGCCGACGGGCTTCTATTCATCCGCCGTGCGCAACCCGTTTCTTCGCAATCTCGAAGCCCGCAGCGAGCGCCAGATCGCCTACACGAAGGATTCGATCGGCGATCACCACTTCCAGCTCGACGTCGGCATCGGCACCAAGAAGAATTACTGGGTCACGAAGGGCGACCTGCAGCACGCGCGCGAGTGGTACGCGCGGGGTTACACCAATGCGATGAAGACGCCGGACGACACGCTGATCTTCGTCACTCCGGACGAAGAGAAGCAGATCCGCATCGACCAGGCGGAGTGCATGGGCTGCCTAAGCCAATGCGCATTCTCGTCCTGGGCGGATAATGAGAAGAACTCGACCGGCCGCCTGGCGGACCCGCGCAGCTTCTGCATCCAGAAGACCCTGCAGGACATTGCCCATGGTGGGCCGGTGGAGCAGAATCTGATGTTCGCGGGCCATGCGGCATTCCGCTTCAAGAACGACCCATTCTATTCGAACGGCTTCATCCCGACGGTGAAGCAGCTCGTGGACAGGATTCTGACCGGCGCGTGATGGTCCCCCACTTCGTCATCCCCGCGAGAGCGGGGATCCAGCGTAAAAAGAAAAACTGGGTTCCGGCCTTCGCTGGAATGACGATGGTGTTCATAACGGCGCCTGCCGCTGCCCAGGAGAAGCAGCCGCCCTATTGGGCCTCCATCGCCAGCGGGCAGGCCATGACCCGCACCGGACCCGGCAAGAATTACCCGGGCATCTGGCTTTACCAGCGGCGCGACCTGCCGATCCGTGTAGTCAAAAAGTATGAGCACTGGCGGCTGATCCAGGACCCCGATGGGGCGCAGGGATGGATGCTGGTCACTCTGCTCAGCGACCGGCGAACGGCGATCGTCAAGCCCGGCAATCCGCGGCCGGTCCGGGTCGATCCAACCGATGGAGCGAAAATCCACTACCTCGCGGAGCACGGCGCCGTCGGCCGCATCAGCAAGTGCCAGGATGGCTGGTGCCACGTCGAGTTCGGCAAGCGCGACGGATATATTCGCACGTCCGACATCTGGGGCGTGAGCGAAGGGGAAGTGGTCGACTGAACGCAAGGCGAAGGGGTAGCCGATGAGACTGATCGCAATCGCAACCGCAGTCCTGATGATGACGGGCGCCGCCGGAGCGCAGACCCGCCCCGCCGTCGAGCATTACGGACGACCGGCACTCAACGGCCAGCCGCTTCCATTCTCCGACGCGGTGCGGGTCGGCGACACGCTGTACCTGTCCGGCCAGCTCGGCATCGGCGCGGACGGCAAGCTCCCGGACGGCATCGAGGCACAGGCGAAGCAGGCGCTCGACAACGTCGGCGCCATCCTGAAGCGCGCCGGCCTCGGATATGGCGACGTGTTCCACTGCACCGCTATGCTGAGCGACATGGCTCTGTGGCCGGCGTTCAACAAAGTCTATGTGACCTACTTTCCTGAAGGAAAGCGTCCGGCACGCAGCGCGTTCGGCGCCAGCGGATTAGCGCTCGGCGGATTGGTCGAGCTGGAGTGCCAGGCCTATGCAGGGAAGAAGTAGCTCGCTTCGCCCTACTTCGGCATCGACATCGGGACGTACTTGACGCGGGTCACCTTCAATTTCCTGCCCTTGTCATTCGTCGTGACCATCGATTGACCGATTGCGGTCGGGCGCGTCGTCCAGCACATTTCGCCCTCCTTCGTCATCGCGCTGGTGAAGCAGGCTTTGTTGCCTTTCATCACTGCAGTGCCGTGATCGATATGCTTCCCGGCGACACTGTTCTCAATGTAGTTGCCATCGGCGTCGATTGACTCGCGGACCTTCACGCCCTTGTCGACGAACGTCCAGGTCGTTTCCTTGAGCTGGAACGCGGTGTGCTTGGCGGTCGCCGGTATTGGGGTAGCGCCAAACAGAAGGGTGGCGGTAAGACAGATGGTCAAACGCATCGTCGTTCTCCTCCAATGGGGGAGCCGCATTATCAGCAGTGAGCTCTGACGGGGAGTCAGTAGGCTAGACGAGCTCCACCGCGATCGCGGTCGCTTCGCCGCCGCCGATGCACAGGCTCGCGATGCCGCGCTTGAGCCCGCGGTCCTGAAGGGCCGCGATCAGCGTCGTGGTGATGCGCGCGCCGCTCGCACCGATCGGATGGCCGAGCGCGGTGGCCCCGCCATTCACGTTGATCTTGTCGCGCGGGATTCCGATGTCGCGCATGGCGATCATCGCGACGCAGGCGAACGCCTCGTTGACCTCGAACAGGTCGACGTCGTCGACGCTCCAGCCGGCCTTCTCCAGCACCTTCTGGATCGCCGGAACCGGGGCGGACGTGAACTTCTCCGGCTCTTGCGCGTGCGCCGCGTGGGCCACCACTCGAGCGATCGGCGCCTTGCCGAGCTTCTGCGCGACGCTCTCGCGCGTGAGAACCAGTGCCGCCGCTCCGTCGCTGATCGAAGAGCTGGTGGCCGCGGTGATGGTGCCGTCCTTCGCGAACGCAGCCTTGAGCTGCGGGATCTTCTCGGGATTGCCCTTGCCCGGCTGCTCGTCGACGTCGACGGTCACTTCACCCTTGCGGGTGACGACGGTGACCGGGACGACCTCCTTGTCGAACTTGCCGTGGGTGATCGCCTCGTTGGCGCGGCGCAGGCTCTCGATTGCATATTCGTCCTGCTGCTCGCGCGTGAACTGATAGTCTCGGGCCGCTTCCTCCGCGAACGTGCCCATGGCCCGGCCGGCATCGTAGGCATCCTCGAGCCCGTCGAGCATCATGTGATCGTAGACCGTATCGTGGCCGATGCGGGCGCCCGCCCGGTGCTTCTTCAGCAGGAAGGGCGCGTTGGTCATGCTTTCCATGCCGCCGGCGACGATGACGTCGGCCGATCCGCTGTTGAGCATGTCGTGAGCGAAGATCGCCGCCTGCATGCCCGATCCGCAGACTTTGTTGATCGTGACTGCCTCTGCTGCGCGCGGAAGCCCGGCGCCCAGCGCTGCCTGGCGCGCGGGGGCCTGGCCGAGACCGGCGGAGAGGACGTTGCCCATGAACACCTTGTCGACCTGATCGCCGCTCAGGCCAGCGCGCTCGACAGCTGCCTTGACGGCCGTGGCACCAAGCTCTGTCGCGGAGACTCCCGAAAGAGCGCCCTGGAAGCTGCCCATCGGTGTGCGGGCGTATGAGAGGATGACGATCGGGTCGGCGGCGGAAGTGGCCATGTCTGTGCTCCGGAGTCGAATGTTGCAGTGCACATAAGGCCGGACGGCCGGTTGTTCAAACGCTTGCGCCTCTGCTAGCGGCGGGCCGAACAGGAGATGCGACATGTCCGACGCCGGACTCGACTTCGACCTCGGCGAGATGGCCGACACGATCCGCGATACGACCCACCGGTTTGCATCCGAAAAGATCGCTCCGATCGCCGCCGAGATCGACGAGACGGACGAGTTTCCCCGCCAGCTCTGGCCCCAGATGGGCGAGCTCGGCCTCCACGGCATCACTGTCGAGGAGGAATGGGGCGGGCTCGGACTCGGCTATCTCGAGCACGTCGTCGCGCAGGAGGAGGTCGGCCGGGCGTCGGCTTCGGTGGGTCTCAGCTACGGCGCTCACTCCAATTTGTGCATCAACCAGATCCGGCGCTGGGCGAACCCCGAGCAGAAGAGCAAGTACCTTCCCAAGCTGATCAGCGGCGAACATGTCGGCGCGCTGGCCATGAGCGAGGCCGGCGCGGGAAGCGACGTGGTCGGCATGAAGCTGAAGGCCGAGAAGAGCGGGAACGGCTACCGCCTCAACGGCACCAAGTTCTGGATCACCAACGGCGGCTATGCGGACACGCTCGTCGTCTATGCCAAGACCGGGGAGGGCAGCCGCGGGATCACGGCGTTCCTGATCGAAAAGGACATGGACGGTTTTTCCATCGGGCAGAAGATGGACAAGCTCGGGATGCGCGGCTCGCCGACCAACGAGCTCGTGTTCGACGACTGCTTCGTTCCGCCGGAGAACATCCTCGGCGAGGAGAACAAGGGTGTCGAGGTGCTGATGAGCGGCCTCGATTACGAGCGCACCGTTCTGGCCGGAATCCAGATCGGGATCATGCAAGCCTGCCTCGACACGGTCCTGCCCTACGTCCGCGAACGCAAGCAGTTCGGCAAGCCGATCGGCAGCTTTCAGCTGATGCAGGCCAAGATCGCCGACATGTACGTCGCCCTGAACAGCGCCCGCGCCTACGTCTACCAGGTCGCCAAGGCGTGCGACGCCGGCAAGACGACCCGGTTCGACGCCGCCGGCGCCATCCTCCTTGCGAGCGAGAGCGCGGTGAAGGTCGCCAACGAAGCGGTGCAGGCTCTGGGCGGCGCCGGCTACACCAAGGACTGGCCGGTCGAGCGCTATTACCGCGACGCCAAGCTGCTCGACATCGGCGCCGGCACCAACGAGATTCGCCGAATGCTGATCGGCCGCGAGGTCATCGGCGCCTAACGTTACCAAAGTCACGGAGAGCGGCGCTTTTGCCGTGACCTTATCGACTGCCCAGCCGCATTGACGATGGTCGGACGGTGGGAATGAGCCGTGCCGCATATTGCGGCGCGACTACGCTGGCAGGCGAAGTCCTATTTTGGAAGTTCGTCGCTAGAGTCAGCTTTGGGTGGAAAGCAGACATTACCTAGAGCTTCGAACGATCGGCCGGACTCCATTCCTCAGGTTCTACTTCGCGACGTGAAAGGCGAAGGGCCAGTCCGGCGAAGCTACCGACGCCGATCGCAATGGTCAGATTGCTTGCGACGGTTAGAATCATCGTCAAGAAGAAGAGTGCACGGTCGCCCGCGCGAAGCCTCAGGCGCTCGGCCCAACGCGTTGGTTCGCTCATCAGCCATGCCGTGAGGATTAGCAGACCTGCGAGCGCAGGCATCGCCAGATAACCTGCCAATGAAGCGGCCGCGACGCTGAACAAAAGGATCGTCAACGCATGGATGATTCCGGCCACTGGAGTGTGCCCTCCCGCTCGCACATTTGTTGCCGTTCTTGCGATTGCGCCGGTCGCGGGCAGGCCGCCGAATAACGGCGCAACGATATTTGCCGCACCTTGAGCAAGGAGCTCAGCGCTTGAGCGGTGGCGACCGCCAATCATTCGGTCCGCGACAATCGCGGACAGGAGTGACTCGACGGCAGCAAGGAAGGCGATCACGAAAGCTGACGGCAGCAGCTCGCTTATCCTGGCGATGCTAACATGTGGAATCGATGGTGTTGGAAGCCCGCTTGGGATGGCTCCGAAGCGCGAGAAGATTGTGTCTAACGGAAGTGGCAAGAGAGCGACGGCTGCCGACGCCACCGCAATCACCAGTAATGACCCGGGGAACCGCGGAGACCAATGCCGCAAGAGCGCAATTCCTGCGATTGAGAGGAGGCCCACGACAAGCGCCGTATGGTTCACGCCCCTTCGCGCGCTCCACAGGGCGGGCAAGCCGTGGATCAGGTCGGCCGGCACGTGCGCGGCGGAAAGCCCGAGCAGATCCTTAAGCTGACTGACGGCGATGATGAGCGCGATTCCGACCGTGAAACCTTCGATGACTGCTTCCGGCACGAGCGCTATGAAACGACCTGCCCTGACGAGACCTGCGGCGACCAGAATGATCCCTGCCAGCAACGTCGCCAACAAGAGACCGTCGAAACCATATTGTTCGATAACGCCGGCAACCACGACGATGAACGCGCCCGTAGGCCCGCCGATCTGAACCCTACTGCCGCCGAGCAGCGAAATCAGAAACCCGCCGATGATCGCGGTCACCAAACCCGCTCGCGGTGTGGCACCGGAGGCGATCGCTATAGCGATGCTGAGAGGAAGCGCCACGAGCGCCACGGTCACTCCGGCGACCGCATCGCCAATGAGAAGGCGCCAGGAATAATCTTTGAGGGTCGTTAGGAGCTTCGGCGTCACTGACCTGCGCTAGGGACACAGAACGCGTCGTTCAACTGCGGTCGCCTAATGTCAGCTTTGGGTCGAAAGCTGACTCTAGCTCGGCCGCTAACTTCCCGAAGCGTAATTGAAGCTTCGCTACATGCTGACGGGCGCCGGATATGCTAAGGTTCCCGGACGGGGACCTGCCTTATGCGCCGTTTCGCCTTTGCGGCGTTGCTGCTTGCCGCGTGCCATCCACAGTCTGCGCAGCTTTCCTACGACGGTTCTGATTATAAGACCGACGCCGCCAAGATCGCGCACGGCAAACGGCTGGCGACCGTCCTCGATTGCACCGGCTGTCACGGCGCCAATCTCCAGGGCACCGACCTGGCCGACAAGCCGACCGACGGTGCCATGTATGCGCCGAATATCACACTGCTGCTCGACAAATATAGCGATGCCGAGCTGAACAAGCTGATCCGCCATGGCGTGCCGAGGGACGGTCGCCAGTTCTGGTTCATGCCGGTCGAAAGCTTCCAGTTCCTCAGCGATCGCGACCTTGACGCGGTCGTCGCTTATCTGAGGACCTTCAAGCCGGCCGGGAAGGCTTTGCCGCCCTTCAAGTTCAACGCCGTCGAGCAGAAGGACGTCGACGCGGGCAATATCGGCAATGCGCAGGCTCAGATCGCCAAGTATCGCGACCACCCGCCCGTCGACCTGGGGCCGCAGCATGCCTGGGGCCGCTATTTGGCCGAGACGACCTGCACGGCCTGCCACAACAATGCGCTGCAAGGCTGGCCGAACTTCACGCCCAATCTGGACATTGCTGACGCTTATTCAAAAGCCGAGCTGACGCAGCTCCTGACCAACGGCCAGAGCAAGACCGGAAAGGACGTTGGCATGTCAGTCGTCGCCCGCAGGCAGTTCTCGCAGCTGACGCCGCATGAGCGCGAGGCGATCGTGGATTACATCCTCGCCCGCGCCCAACGGCCGCAGTAGCTCACCAGACCTTCACGCGCTTGTCCGGCGCGAGGTACAGCTTCTGCCCCGGCTTCACGTTGAACGCCGGATACCAGGCGTCGATGTTGCGCACCGTGAAGATCCGCCAGCGCGCGGAAGCGTGGACGTCCGTCGCGACGCGGGCTCGCAGGCTTTCCGGGCGCCTCTTCTCGGCCCAGCTGTGCGCGAAGGCGAGGAAGAAGCGCTGGTCCCCCGTGAGGCCGTTGATCACTGGCGCGGGCTTGCCGTTCAGCGATGCGTGATAGGCCTCGAGCGCTGCGCCGAGGCCGGTCACATCGGCGATATTCTCGCCGAGCACCTGCTGGCCCTTGATGTGCAGGCCTGGGAGAACTTCGTACGCGTCATATTGCGCGACGAGAGCCGCGCCCGCCGCCTTGAAATGCGCCAGGTCCTGTGGGGTCCACCAGTTCCGCAGCCTGCCGGTCGAGTCCACCGTCGCGCCGAGATTGTCGAAGCTGTGGCTGATCTCATGGCCGATCGTGGCGCCGATCGCGCCATAGTTCGCGGCGGCGTCCGAGGCTGGATCGTAATAGGGCTTCTCGAGGATCGCGGCCGGGAAGTTGAGCGCATTCTGAAGCGGCAAGTTGACGGCGTTCACCGTTTGCGGAGTCATCCACCATTCGCCGCGATCGACCGGTTTGCCGATCTTGGCGAGCTGCTGCCGATAGTGGACCTGACGAGCCCGATCGACATTCCCGAACGCGTCGTCGGCGCGAACGTCGAAGCCGGAATAGTCGAGCCAATGGTCGGGATAACCGACGCCAACCGCCATCGTCGCGACCTTGCGCTTCGCTTCCTGCTTCGTCGCCGGCGCCATCCACGCGATCGCCTCGATGCGCCTTTGAAGCGCGGCCTTGATGTTGTCGACCATCCCCTGGATGTCGCGCTTCGACGAGGCTGGAAAGTATTTGTCCACGTAGCGGCGGCCGACGGCATCCCCCAGGGCGAAGTCGAGGGAGTCCTGTGCGCGCTTGTCGCGCGGAAGCTGCTGCGGAGTGCCGCCGATCGTCGTTCCATAAAAAGCGAAATGCGCCTGGTCGAACGGGGTGGGAAGCACGTCGGCCATCTGGTTGATCTGGTGGAAGGCGAGCCAATCCTTCCACACGTCGAGCGGTTCGGAAGCGACCAGCGCCGAGAGCTTCTTTACCGTGTCTGGACCCCACACGATGATCTCGTTCTGGCCTGCGAGCTGGGCCGCCGTGAAGAAGGCATCCCAGTCGAGGCCCGGCGCATTCTTCGCGAAGTCCGCGGGCTTCCACGGATTGTTCGCGCGGAACATGTCCTGCATCTGCTCGATCGATTGTTGCGCACTCGCGATCTTCGTCTCGAGTGCGACGATCTGCTGCGCCCGCGCCTCTGCATCCGGGAAGCCCGCGAGCGTCAGGATCTTCGCGACATACGGCGTGTAGGCCGCGCGAATTTTTGCGGTCTCCGGATCTGACGACAAATAATAGTCGCGGTCGGGAAGCCCGATGCCGCCCTGCATCAGGTAAGGCACGGTTTTCGTCGGCTCGCTCAGAGCTTGCGTCACGAAGATGCCGAACAGATTTTCGGTCTGAAGGTCGGTCGCGTTGAGTGGATCGACATCGGCGCGAACGGTCGAGCCGATGACCTGCGCAAGCTGTTGTTTGTCCTGGATGCCCGCAATGCGATCGAGCGTCGGCTTCAGCACCGAGGGGCCGCGCTGATCGATCGCGTTGGTGTTGGTGTAGGCCGCATAATAGTTCGCGATCCGCGCTTCGTCGGTGCCTGCGGCAGGGTTCGAATTGGCGATCGAGTGGATCAGGTCCGCCAGCCTTTTCTCGGCAAGCTGGTCGACGAAATAGCCCGTGCCGATGCTTGTGCGATCCGCCGGGATGACCGCCGTCTTGTACCATGCGCCGTTGGCGTAATTGTCGAAGTCGTCGCCCGGAGCGACGGACTTGTCGATCCACGAAAGGTCGACCCCCGCCTGGCTGCCCGCCTGCGCTTGCGGCTGCGCTTGGTTGCCGGTGTTCGTGTTGCACCCGGCGAGCGCGAGGGCTGACATCATGACGGCGAGGATCGGACTTCTCATTCACGGACCTTTCGAGCAGTGCTTTGCCAACGCCTGCCGCACCGGCTAGGCGCAGGGCAGGGCTTTTCGACCAACGGACAAGAACAGGGCATGAGCGCGCCGCGTATCGAGAGCAAAATCGCCACCGATAGTGACGAGTATCGCGCCCGCTTCGCGCACAACCGCGCGCTTGCCGAGAAGTTGCGCAACGACGTCGCCGAAGCCGCGAAGGGCGGCCCGGAAAAGCACCGCCAGCGGCACCTGGATCGAGGCAAGCTTCTCCCACGGGACCGCGTTGAACGCCTGCTCGATCCGGGCTCGCCGTTCCTCGAGATCGGCCAGCTCGCCGCTTGCGACATGTACGCCAGCGAGGTCCCCGGCGCGGGTATCATTGCCGGCATCGGCCGCGTCTCCGGCAAGCAGGTCATGATCGTCTGCAACGACGCAACGGTCAAAGGCGGCACTTACTACCCGATAACGGTGAAGAAGCATCTCCGCGCGCAGGAGATTGCCGAGCAGAACCGCCTGCCTTGCGTCTATCTCGTCGACAGCGGCGGCGCGAACCTTCCGCATCAGGCCGAAGTGTTCCCCGACCGTGACCACTTCGGCCGCATCTTCTTCAACCAGGCGCAGATGTCGTCGAAAGGCATCGCCCAGATCGCCTGCGTGATGGGAAGCTGCACGGCCGGCGGCGCCTACGTCCCGGCGATGAGCGACGAGAGCGTCATCGTTCGCAACCAGGGTACGATCTTCCTCGGCGGACCGCCGCTGGTGAAGGCGGCGACGGGCGAGGAGATCAGCGCCGAGGATTTGGGCGGCGGCGATCTGCACGCGAAGAAGAGCGGGGTCGTCGATCATCTTGCCGAGAATGACGGGCATGCGCTGACCATCGTCCGCGACATCGTCTCGACGCTGCAGCCGGAAACGGGAGCGGCCCTGGAGCTGCGCGAGCCGCGCCCGCCGCTGTTCGACGCGGACGAGCTGTACGGCATCATTCCGGAAGACGTCCGCGCGCCGTACGACGTGCACGAGATCATCGCCCGCATCGTCGACGCGTCGGAGTTTCACGAGTTCAAGCCGCAATATGGTTCGACCCTCGTCTGCGGCTTCGCGCACATCTGGGGCATGCCCGTCGCGATCCTCGCGAACAACGGAGTGCTGTTCAGCGAAAGCGCATTGAAGGGCGCGCATTTCATCGAGCTCGCCTGCCAGCGCCGGACGCCGCTGCTGTTCCTGCAGAACATAAGCGGCTTCATGGTGGGCGGGAAATATGAGGCGGAGGGCATCGCCAAGCACGGCGCCAAGCTGGTCACCGCCGTCGCCACCGCGAGCGTGCCGAAGATCACCGTGCTGATCGGCGGCAGCTTCGGCGCCGGCAATTACGGCATGGCCGGCCGCGCTTATTCGCCGCGCTTCCTCTTCACCTGGCCTAACAGCCGCATCAGCGTGATGGGCGGCGAACAGGCGGCGAGCGTGCTCGCAACCGTCCACCGCGACGCCGACAAATGGACGGCCGAGCAGGCCGAAGCCTTCAAGCGACCGATCCGCGACGATTACGAAGCGCAGGGAAATCCGTGGCACGCGACCGCGCGGCTGTGGGACGACGGGATCATCGACCCTGCCCAGACTCGCGACGTGCTTGGCCTGGCTTTCGCGGCAACGCTGAATGCGCCGATCCCCGACCGGCCGCAATTCGGCGTGTTCAGGATGTGACGATGCTGCTCGCCTATCTGGCGCTCGCCGCCGCATCGCCCGCTCATTGCGCGCCCCTCAACCTCGCTCTAGCAGACTTACCGGCCACGTTCCGCGGGAAGCCGTTCCGGGAAACGTCCGCCAATTTCTCAAAAGCCTATGCGGAAGCTTGCGCACAGGGGCTGATGAAGGCGAAGCCATTGGCCGCGCGGCTCTCGCTGATCAACGCGCCCGACGCGAACGTCGCGTCGATCTACACGATCAAGAGCCGCACGGTGCTCGAATATCCATTCGTTTCACACGATGGCCGCACGCACGTGCCCGGCGTGGCCGAATTGCATGAGGCGATCTTCTGCGCGGTCCGTGGCGCGTCTGCGAAAGAACAAGAGGAGAGCGGACGCTGCCTGCCCGATTGATGAAGTCTGTGCTGATCGCCAACCGTGGCGAGATCGCGTGCCGGGTGATCCGCACCGCGCGGCGGCTCGGGATCCGCACGGTCGCGGTTTATTCGGACGCCGACGCCAAGGCGCTGCACGTGCGCATGGCCGACGAGGCGGTGCATATCGGGCCGTCGCCGGCGCGCGAGAGCTACCTCGTCGGTGAGAAGATCATCAAGGCGGCGAAGGCGACTGGCGCGGAGGCGATCCATCCGGGTTACGGTTTCCTTTCCGAGAATGCGGATTTCGCTCAGGCGGTGATCGACGCCGGGCTGATCTGGGTCGGGCCGAAGCCGGACAGCATCCGCGCCATGGGCCTCAAGGATGCGGCGAAGAAGCTGATGGCGGAGGCGGGGGTGCCGGTGACTCCCGGCTATCTCGGCGAGGACCAGGATCCGAAGCGGCTCAAGAAGGAAGCGGACGCGATCGGTTATCCGGTGCTGATCAAGGCGGTCGCGGGCGGCGGCGGCAAGGGGATGCGGCGCGTCGATGCGGGCAAGGACTTCGACAATGCGCTCGAAAGCTGCAAGCGCGAGGCCGCGTCGAGCTTCGGCGACGACCGCGTGCTGATCGAGAAATACATCCTCTCGCCGCGCCATATCGAGGTGCAGGTGTTCGGCGACAGCCACGGCAATGTCGTCCATTTGTTCGAGCGCGACTGCTCGCTTCAGCGCCGCCACCAGAAGGTGATCGAGGAAGCCCCCGCGCCCGGCATGGACGCCGAGACTCGCGAGGCGGTGTGCGGCGCAGCGGTGCGCGCTGCCAAGGCGGTGAACTACGAGGGCGCGGGAACGATCGAATTCATCGCCGACGCGTCCGAGGGCCTTCGCGCCGACCGCATCTGGTTCATGGAAATGAACACGCGCCTGCAGGTCGAGCATCCGGTGACCGAGGAGATCACCGGCCAGGATTTGGTCGAATGGCAGCTGCGGGTGGCGTCAGGCGAGAAACTGCCGAAGTCGCAAAACGAGCTGTCGATCAACGGCCACGCGATCGAGGCGCGGTTGTATGCGGAGGATCCGGCCAAAGGTTTCCTGCCGAGCGTGGGCCGTCTCGAGCATTTCGACCTCGGTGACGACGGGCGCATCGAAACGGGCGTGGAAGAGGGCGATTCAATCTCGCCTTTCTACGACCCCATGATTGCCAAGCTGATCGCCCGCGACGAGAACCGCGACGAAGCGCTTGGCGAGCTCGCTTCAATTCTCGACCGGGTTGAGGTCTGGCCGGTCCGCACCAACGCGGCTTTTCTGTTCAATTCGCTGGTGCAGCCCGAGTTTGGCCACGGCGATATCGATACGGGGTTCATCGAGCGTCATCTCGACGAGCTCGTGCCCTCTGCCGAAGCCGATGAGTCCGTCCGCCGCTCGGCCGCTGCGGTAGCGATCCTCGCCGCGGAAGAGGAGGCGCCGCTGCCGGGACTTGCAGGACTGAGGCTCAATGCGGCGCCTCGGCTCGCAGTCGCTTTGGAGGGCCGGATGGTCGAGCTTGGCGACGAAGCGGATATCGCCGAAGTCTCGGGCTTTGCCGACGAAGAGCGGGTCGTCGTCTTTCAGGAAGGCCAGGCGTTCGAGTTTGGTCTGGCAGCGCGCGGCACGGGCATGTCGCACGGGATCCATGATGGTGACGTCGAGGCGCCGATGCCCGGCAAAGTCACCGCAGTCGAGATATCGCGCGGCGAAAAGGTTGCGAAGGGACAACGCTTGCTGACCCTCGAAGCGATGAAGATGGAGCATGCGCTGACTGCGCCGTTCGACGGGACGGTCGCAGAGCTCTCGGCATCGGCGGGTGCGCAAGTCACCGAGGGCCAATTGCTCGTGAAGGTGGAGCCCGAAAATGCTCCTCCGAAGGCAGGAGCCTAGGAAGTGGACCCCTGCCTTCGCAGGGGAACAGCAGAAAGGGAGAGTCGTTCTCGGGTCATGCGTAAATTCACGGTCCTCCTTCCGCTTCTCGCGGCCGCCTGCGCGTATTACGAGCCGCAGGGCGGTGCGCCGATGCCGCTGGTCAACGCCAGCGGCGAGACGATCGGCAGCGTGCGCGCATGGCAGACGGCGGGCGGCGTGACGTTCCGGCTCGACGCTCAGGGCCTGCCGCATGGCATTCACGGGATTCACGTCCACTCGGTCGGCCGCTGCGATCCGCCGGATTTCGCCAGCGCCGGGTCGCACTGGAACCCTGCCGGCCGCAAGCACGGCCTGAGCAATCCGGCGGGCCCGCATGCCGGTGACCTGCCGAATGTCGAGGTTGCGGCCAATGGCGTGCTGTCCACGACCGTCACTCTCCCCAACGCCACGTTGTTCGCTCCGCAGCAAGCTCCTGGCACCCTGCTCGACGCCGACGGTGCTGCGCTGGTGATCCATGTGCAGGCCGACGACAATATGACCGACCCGAGCGGCAACAGCGGGGCGCGGATCGCTTGTGCGGTGATCCGTCCGTTTGCCGAGATGCGCTAACGCAACGGCTGCTGCTCCTGCGCGTTGGTGCGCGATGGACGATAAACCCGAGATTTATTCCGAACCGAGCGAGGTGAGCGCCGTCGACGGCGCAGTGCAGCTTGACGGCCCCGACAACGTCGACGTCGCCATGACCCCCGAGGCGGCCGAAGAAACCTCCGAGCGGCTTGCAGAGGAATCCGTCAGGGCCCGCGGCCAGCGCCGGCTGGGCAAGATTCCCCATCAGCCGAGACGATAGAGTTCACATCCGCCGCGGGCTACGGGGGCCGATGAGGTCTCCTCCACTTCTCATGATACTGGCGCTTGGCGCATGCGGACCGGCGACAGAGCCGCGGGGCGGCAATGATCGCGTGACGCAGATATTCACTCACGGTTTCGTCGCGCCGATCGTCGACAGTCCGGGAAGCAGGTCGGTCGCCTAGTCGGCAAGCCGGACAAGCAGGGCCTGATCGTGGCGTTCGAGGTGAGCGGGCTATCTCCGGGGCAGCATGCGATTCATCTTCACCAGAACGGGCGCTGCGACCGACCCGATTTTGCGAGCAGCGGAACCCACTGGAACCCGGCAGGCAAGAAGCACGGCACGGACAACCCGCTTGGGCCGCACGATGGCGACTGGGACAATCTCGACGTCGGCTCAGACGGCCGCGGGAGCAGCACCCGCATGATCCCGCGCTGGCATCACAAGATCCCCGAAAGCGGCCTCTCGCTCTCTTCCACGCCGGCCGGGACGACGAAGTCACCGATCCGGACAGCGGCAAGCAGGTCGCGTGCGGCGTAGTGATCCCACCGACCTAAGGTCCTGCTAGTACCGTCCGTAGCCGTTGTTGCGATTGATCCGCACGTTGTACACGGAGCCGCGATAATCGACGTCGCAGCGGAAGCTGAGGTCGCCGTAACCGCCGTAGCCGCCGCCGTATGGCTGGTTCCGGAAGAGGCCGGTGTCGAGCAGGCCGCGGACCCGCACGCCGCTCGACCGGCGCTGCACGTCCGTGATCTGCGAAACCCGGATGAACCCGTTGTATCCGGGATAGGGCCGCGCGAAATTGCGGTTGCTGTAATAGGGCCGGTACTGGTTCTCCGCCTGGTTCACGGCTGCGAAGGTGCACTGCCGGATCGCCTGGCGGTCACTGACATTCCAGCGATTGCCGATCATGGAATCGATGATCTGCCCGAGGACATTGTTCCCGCCGCCGTAGCCGTAACCCGGCTGCGGATAGGGTTGCGGATATGGCTGCGGGTATGGCTGCGGGTATTGCTGCGGATAGGGGTAGGGCTGCGGCTGCGGATAATATTGCGCTGCGACCGGGGAGGTCGCTCCGGCGGCAAGCGCCGCTGCGGTCAGGACGTGGGTGAGCTTCATCATGCGTTCCCCCATGCTGCCCGGAAAATTCCGGAACCCGGCAAGAACGCTGCAACGGGTTCCGGGATGCACGGGACGTCGAAAAACAGCGGCTCAGGCCAATCTGGCGCGGCCAGCGACGTCGCCGATGACGTTTCCGTCTGGACATTAGCTTCGAACTAAGCGGAAAAAGCGGGATCTGCCATTGCCGCGAAACGGCCTTGGTTGGCGGCACCGGGCCGACGGAAGGTCCGGCCGGCAGCTTCATCAGCAGCAGAAAACATCAGAAATCCGCCATTTTTTTCGGAACAACATTCGTTCCCGGCCCGTTGGTCGAATAAGGGTGCCGCGCGGGGTGGCTCCCGCTTTCAAGAGATGAAGGAGAATTCGGCACTCATGGCAGATTTGGCCAACGGGACGAGGCACGACAATCATATGGACGGCGCGACGGCCGGAGATGGGAAGGAGGCGCTCCAGGGCAAGCAGGAGCGGCGCGATCAACCGAAGGAGCGCGACACGGCCGATAGGGACCCGTCGGAGAAATCCGTTGTCCGCCAGGCCTGGCGGCAAGGCAAAATCGAAGAGGCCCGGAAGGGCAAGCTGGGGGTCGCCGACTTCAAGAGGTACGGATCGGTGACTCCGCGATAGGCGGTGATCCGCACAAGCAGGGGAAAGAGGCCGTCCTTCGGGGCGGCCTCGTTGCGAGAGGTTGCCTCGATGCGAGCGTCGCCTAGGCTGGCGCGATGATCCTCAGACTTCATTCGACCGAGCTGATCATGCTGGTGGCGAGCTCGCTGCTCGGCATCGTCCACCTACTCGTCGTCGCACAATTCTTCCGCCAGCAATATGGGCTGAAGTGGGCCGGAAGCCCTCGCGACGAGCCGCGGCCGCCGATGACGGGCGTCGGGGGGCGGCTGGAGCGGGCCTACCGCAACTTCCTCGAGACTTTCCCCTATTTCGTCGCCGCGGTGGCCGTGGTGACCCTCACCGCCCACGGCGATCGCGTGAGCGCATGGGGAGCGATCGCCTATTTTGCGGGGCGGCTCGTTTATGTGTTCCTCTATGCCGCCGGAGTGCCGGTCCTTCGCGGCCTGGTGTGGAACGTCCCGCTGCTCGGCATTCTCGCCATCTTCGCGACGCTGATCCCCGGCGTGAACTAGCCGCCGGCGTCCGCGACCACGGGCTCAGTCGCGCTGGTGCGGAATGCGTGCGACGAGCCTGCGGCCCTGCCAGAGCTCGCAGTCGTGCCCGTCCATCAATGTCTTCGCGACCTCGATCGCGTTAAGGTCGTCCTCGGCTTCGAACCACTCGCCGGACGCGACCTTGTTGACCCCGTCGAGGCCATAAAGCCTGTAGTCCGTCACGCCACAAAACCCTGATTTCCAGACCGGCAAAGCGGCCGTTTCGCCGCCCAAACGACGATTGGGTGATTTGGTTTCAACGGCGGGAAAGCCAGGCCCGGCCGGACGGGGGCGTGTCCGGCCGGGCGCACATAACCGCGCCTGCGGCTATCTGCTTGGCGGGAGCTTCCATGGCCGCCGCACGCCCGTCAGGCCAGCGATGCAAGCTGTTGTTTTTGGCTCTTTACGGTGAGGCGAGCGGTAACCGCGGCGGCGCGCAGAAGCGCGAAGGGTCCTGCTACTTTTCACAACCGCCGTCCGATCTGCGGGCATGCGTCACACAACGAAGCGCTGGGCGGAATGCCGGCAACGTAACGCAGGTTAGCAAGAGCCGATGCCTGCTGCGTGTAAGAGAGTCCATCACCGCCAGTGGCCTCAGCGCAGCGGTGACTGAGAGAGACTTGCGTCGTGCTCCCGCTGTCAGGAGTACGATTATGTCCGCCCCCCGAAAAACCTACCGAGTCTATTGCTTCGATCTGGCGCGCAAGGACGTCAGCGCGGACTTCATCAACGCCGCCAGCGACGAGGATGCGGTCGCCGCGGTCGAGGGGCGCTGCCTCGCGACGAAGTGCGAGATCTGGGACGGCAAGCGCCTGGTCGCGCAGCTCGAGGGCGAGCGCCGCCAGGCCTAGGGCGCATTACGCCGCGCAAGGCCTGCCGTTCGAAGCGGAGCCGCGGCGGAGCGGGTTATTGGTCCTGGCTCGGCACCCGCCCGACCCGCCGGTCCCGCTGCCACACCTCGCAACCGTGCGGCAGGTCCATCGCCCTCGCGGCGGCGAGCGCGTCCTCATCCGTATCGGCGTCGATCCAGTCGGACTTCCAGATCTCCCCCGACGCACGCAGGCAATAGACGATGTACTTCGCCATCCCCCGAAACTCCGGCACACGTCGTCGCCGGAAATAACGGGCGCGAAACGAGTCGGTCAATTGACCTGTTCGCGCGCGACAATTGGTGAGCATCACTCCCGCACCTGCTGCCCGAAAGTCCCGAGCTTTACCTATCTTCACCGCTCCACGCAGTGACAAGCTCGTTCTGGCAAACGGCGGCTGCTGTTTCCGGATGCCTTCATCGTCCAGCCTAAGGCGCTGAAGCGTGGTTGTAATGTAGGACAGACTCACCCAAACCGCGTCGTGCTCACCTCCGCCAGGCATTCGAAGTGCAGCGGCAGGGTCTGCTCGTCGAACTCCGGGGCCTTCACCGTCCCCGCGGGCTTCTGGACGCGGAGGCGGACCAGCACTTGTGGATCGATGGCCTTCCCGCACATCGCGCAGGGGCGGAGTTTACTCCCTCCCCTTGATGGGGAGGGCTGGGGTGGGGTGATCGGCGACGTCGGGCGGGCCTTCGGATTCACCCCCTTCTGACCTTCCCCATCAAGGGGGAGGAAAATATCCTCGTCGTCGTCGAGGTACGGCGCGCGGCCCGCCCAGTGGCGGTGAAGGGTCAGCTCGACGCCGGGACGCAGGAGCTTGGCCAGGCAGTCGGTGTGGCAGTAGCTTTCGTTGAGCATGTAACCCGGCGTGTCGGGATCGACGCGCAGCAGGCGCAGGATCGTGCCCCAGGCGATGCGCCGGCTGCAGAAGCGGCATAGGTAGCCGGTGAGGAGATTGGGGTTGCGGCGGCGGGGCACGGGGGGATGCTATCAAACCGGCGCCCAAGAAAAAGGGCGATCCCGACACTCCCAAGGAGACCACGGAACCGCCCATTCGAATTGCGCCCCCCGGGGAGGGCTGTGGCTCGAACGGGGGCTGAAACGCCCCGCCCGATGTTGCGGTTCCCCAACGTTTAATGTTGTGGAGGGACGCCTCCTCTACCCCGAGGGGGGTGAGAAGACTTATTTCGCTGCGATCAAATCGGGCTCATCTTCGTCGACGGTGACCTTGCGTGAGCGCGGCACCTTCTTCGGCTTTGTCTCCACCACTGTCGGCTTAACGCTGGCGCGTTCGAGGAGGGGCTTGAGGTACTGGCCGGTGAAGCTGTCGGGCGAGGCGGCGACGGTTTCCGGGGTGCCCTCGACCGTGATCCGCCCGCCGTTGACTCCGCCGCCGGGGCCGAGGTCGATCACCCAGTCGGCGGTCTTGATGACGTCGAGGTTGTGCTCGATCACCACCACCGTGTTGCCCTGGTCGGCGAGGCGGTGGAGGACTTCGAGGAGCTTGCGCACGTCCTCGAAATGCAGGCCCGTGGTGGGCTCGTCGAGGATGTAGAGCGTCTTGCCGGTGGCGCGGCG
>JBKPQH010000029.1:0-7672 GCA_046733935.1 Pseudomonadota bacterium | reverse complement strand
CGCATGGTGACCTTCACCTTGTCGCCTTCCTCGAGGAACTCGAAGACCTTCTTCATCTTCGTGTCATAGTCGTGGTCGTCGATGTTCGGACGCATCTTGATCTCCTTGATCTCCTGCGTCTTCTGCTTCTTGCGCTGCTCGGCGGCCTTCTTCTGCGCCTCGTACTTGTAGCGGCCGATGTCGAGGAACTTGGCGACGGGCGGATCGGCGTTGGGAGAGATCTCGACCAGGTCGAGCCCGACTTCCTGCGCTTGCTCGAAGGCTTCGCGCGTATACATCACGCCCAGGTTTTCGCCGTTTTCGTCGATCACCCTGACCTTCTGGGACTGGATGAACTCGTTGTAGCGGGGGCCGCTCATCGGCGGCGGCGGCGCCATGGGACGGCGCGGATAGGGCGGCGGTATAGCGAAGACTCCGTTGTGGTTGTTGACAGCGTTGGCAGTTAGGCACTCGCGGCGTTCATGAAAAGTGCACGCGCGCACAAGTGAGTCATTTTTGCCGCGACCTGTTGCGGACTCGCGTCAGGCTCAGTCGGCGCGCAGGTCGGGCGGCACCGCCTCGGCCTCGATCATCGCGACGGCTTCGTCGAGGCTCATCATCTTCTGATGGTCTTCGCTGCCTAGGCGGCGCAGCGCGACCGTGGCCTCGTCGGCCTCGCGCTTGCCGACCACGAGCAGCAGCGGAACCTTGGCCAGCGAATGCTCGCGCACCTTGTAGTTGATCTTCTCGTTGCGAAGGTCGGTGTCGACGCGGATGCCGGCAGCCGCCAGCTTCGCCGCGACTTCCTGCGCATAGCCGTCCGCGTCCGACACGATGGTCGCGACGACCGCCTGCACCGGCGCGAGCCACAGCGGGAACTTGCCCGCATAATGCTCGATGAGGATGCCGATGAAGCGCTCGTAGGAGCCGAAGATCGCGCGGTGGAACATCATCGGGCGATGCTTCTGCCCGTCTTCGCCGACGTAGGTGGCCTCGAGGCGTTCCGGCAGCACGCGATCCGACTGGAGCGTGCCGACCTGCCAGGTCCTCCCGATCGCGTCCTTGAGGTGCCACTCGAGCTTCGGCGCATAAAAAGCGCCTTCGCCCGGCAGCTCCTCCCACCCGAACTCTTCCGTCGCCATCCCGGCCGCGACGACCGCCTCGCGAAGCTCGGCTTCGGCCTTGTCCCAATCCTCGTCGCTGCCGAAGCGGTTGTCGGGCCTCAGCGCGAGCTTGATCTCGTACTTGAAGCCGAAGTCCTTGTAGACTCGATCGGCCAGCTCGCAGAAGGCTCGCGCCTCCTCGACGATCTGGTCTTCGCGGCAGAAGATGTGCGCATCGTCCTGCGTGAACTGGCGCACGCGCATCAGGCCGTGAAGCGCTCCGTGCGGCTCGTTCCGGTGGCAGCTGCCGTTCTCGTAGAAGCGGATGGGAAGCTCGCGGTAGCTCGTGATGCCCTGCTTGAAGACCAGGATGTGCCCCGGGCAGTTCATCGGCTTCAGCGCCATCAGGTCGGCCTCGCCCGACAGGATAGGCGCGTCCTCCTCCGTGCTTGGAATCTCGTCCGGCACGACGAACATGTTCTCGCGATACTTGCCCCAGTGGCCGCTCTTCTCCCACTGCTTGGCGTCCATCAGCTGCGGGGTCTTGATTTCCTGGTAGCCGGCCTCGTCGATGCGCCTCCGCATGTAAGCTTCGAGCGCGCGGTAGATGACGAAGCCGTTCGGGTGCCAGAAGACGCTTCCGTGCGCCTCTGCCTGGAGGTGGAACAGGTCCATCTCCTGCCCGATCTTGCGATGGTCGCGCTTCGCCGCTTCCTCGAGCCTGACCAGATAGGCGTCGAGCTGCTTCTTGTTGAGCCAGGCCGTCCCGTAGATGCGACTGAGCATCGGATTCTTCGGGTCGCCGCGCCAATAGGCGCCCGACACGCGGGTCAGCTTGAACGCGCTCGGATCGAGCTTGCCGGTCGAGGCGAGATGCGGCCCCCGGCACAGGTCGACCCACGCGCCTTCGCCTTCGCCGGTGCGGTACATGGTGATGGTCTCGCCCTCGGGCAGCTCCATCACCCACTCGGCCTTGAACGCCTCGCCGGACTTCTCGAAGAAATCGCGGACCTGGTCGCGGGTCCAGACCTCGCGGACCAGCGCCTTGTCGGCCGCGATGATGCGGCGCATTTCCTCCTCGATCGCGGGCAGCTCCGTCTCGTGGAATGGTCCATGCTCCGGCGTCGGCGCGAAGTCGTAGTAGAAACCGTCCTCGGTCGCCGGGCCGAACGTGATCTGCGTTCCCGGAAACAAGTTCTGCACCGCCTCTGCGAGGATGTGGGCGAAGTCGTGCCGCACCAGCTCGAGCGCGTCCTTCTCGTCGCGCGATGTGATCAAAGCGAGCTCGGCGTCGCCATCGAACGGACGCATGATGTCGCGCACCTCGCCGTCGACCTTCGCGGCAAGCGCGGCCTTGGCCAGCCCCGGTCCGATCGCCGCCGCAACATCGGCCGGCGTCGAGCCTTCCGGCATTTCTTTCACCGAACCGTCGGGAAGCGCGATCTTGAACATCTTGGTCATGAAGCCCGCCATGTAGCGAGCGCGCCTTTCCGCCTCAACCACGGCCGCCCCGCTCCCGGCTCGTGCAACACGCTTCGACCACGCTCGCGTCTATCAACAAGTGCCGTAAAGTTCGCTTGACACCGCGGTCCAAAGTTGTAAAGCAAGCTTTACGAATAGCCAGAGCGTTGCACATGGAAAATCGTCTTCGGGTCCTGCGAGCCGAGCGCAACTGGAGCCAGCAGGACCTTGCCGAAAGGCTCGAGGTCTCGCGTCAAAGCGTCAATGCCGTCGAGACGGGAAAGTACGATCCGTCGCTCCCCCTCGCGTTTCGTATCGCCGAGCTGTTCGATCTGGCGATCGAGGACATTTTCGTCTCGCCCGCGCGGCGGAGCTCAAAAGCGATCTAGCCGCCAGCCCGCAATCCGCAGTTCCGCAACCTCAGCTGCCCTGGGGCGCGGTGGGCAGTTGCCATTCGATCGACAGCCGCCCGCCGCTTTCGCGCTCGACCGTCACCCCCTTGGCCTGAAGCGCCGTCTCGAGGGGCTCCGCCTCCTCCTCGGGACCGCGCACTCGCACCGGCATGCGTAGTCGCGACGCCGCCCAGATCGCGACGTCGATCGCTTTCTCCCGCTCGTCGGCATTCCCGATCGACGGCAGCGGCATCGCCGGCGGGACGAGGATTACGGTCCACCCGGTCTCCGCCGCAGCGACCCGCCGCTCGAGCTCGTAATAGGAAGACAGGTCCGCTCCGGCGAGGCGCGCCGCCCGCACCTGCACGGTCTTGCGGCTGGGATCGACCAGAACCCGTTCCCGGCTGACCCCCGCGACCAGCGCAAGCTCCCCCGCCACGCGGCCCGCGCTCCGCTGCAGTTGGGCTGCGCTCGCGGTGGCCAGATCGATCGACGCAGTATCCCCGTCGGACGTTCTGACTTGCTCGATCGTGACGGACACCCGCTCGCCGAGCCGCTGCTGGAGCGACCGGCTGATGACGTCCTCGACCGCCTGCCGATAGCGGGGAGTGAGCACGGTAGCGTCGACTTGCGGCGGATTCGCGTCGAACTCGATGCTCACGTCGCTGACTCGCGCGTCGGGGCCGAAAGCCTCGGCCACGGCGGTCTTCGCTTCGCGCGTCGCAAGCGCCTCCCACGCGATCTTCTTCAGGGAGAGCCCGAGCGGGACGGAGAGGACCAGCAGACTGCCGGCGAGCATCACCACCTGCAGCCGCGTGTGGTGCGGCGACAGATCGGTTGCGAAGCCATAGACACGTGCAAGCGCGGCGGCCGCCGCCGCGATCGTCATCAGGTTGGTGAAGAACAAGAGCGAGGAGCCGCGCAGCACGCTGCCGTTCGCGGTCGCAATGCCGAAGCCCATCGCGGCGAGCGGCGGCATGAGCGCCGTCGCGATCGCGACTCCGACGATCGCTCCGTGACGGCCGCGGATCATCGCATATGTCCCCGCGAGGCCGGAGAGCAGAGCCACGAGCAGGTCGAAGAGGTTCGGCCTGGTGCGGGAAGCGATTTCCGCCGTGACCGTCTGAATCGGCGAAAGCAGCACGATCAGCGCGCAGAAGCCGACGGCGAGGACAGTTCCGGAAATCAATGCCCAAAAGGATCGGCGGATTTCGGCCGTGTCGAAGGTCGCAAGTCCGAAGCCTGCGCCGATGATCGGGCCCATCAGGGGTGAGATCAGCATCGCGCCGATCACGACCGCCGGGGACGACAACAGCATTCCGAGCATGGCAATGCCGGCAGACAGCAAAGTCATCACGGCGAAATGGGCCGACCAGCCCGCATCGGCGCGCACGCGTTCGATCACGGCTTCGTAATCGACTCCAGACCTGACCTCGTCATTCCACCATCGAACGAACGCCCCGGGTTCGTGAACGCCGGCGCGCCGCTTGCCGCCGCGGGACGCTCGATCTTTCGTCCCATGCTCAGGCAAGCGCGTCACCGCTGCGGCGTCCCGCGCCTAGGCTTCAACGCCGCGCAGCGCCTCGTCGAGGATCGCTTCGGCGCGAAGGAAAAGCTCGGTGTCGATCACGACCCCCGAAGCGCCGCAATTCTCGCGCACCTGCTCGGGTCGCGACGCTCCGATGATTGCCGAGGCGACGTTCGGCTCACGAAGCACCCAGGCAAGGGCGAACTGCGGAAGCGTCAGGCCCGCTTCCTCGGCAATGGGCTTCAGCCGCTGCACCGCGCGAAGCACTTGCGGCTGCATCAGCCGGTCCATCCATCCGCCCATCTCCTCGCTCGCCGCGCGCGAGTCCCGCGGAGGCGGCGAGTCCGGATCGTACTTGCCGGACAGCACGCCCTGGCCCAGCGGTGACCAGACGATCTGCGAGATTCCGTTCGCCGCGCAGAGCGGGATCACCTCGTCCTCGGGCTGCCGCCACAGCAGCGAATATTGCGGCTGGCTCGAGACGAACCTGGCGACTCCCGTCATCTCGACCGCCGCCTGGATTCGCTCGGCGGGCCATTCCGAAAAGCCGATGTAGCGCGTCTTGCCGCTGTCCACGGCGCGCGTCAGCGCCTCCATCGTCTCCTCGAGCGGCGTGTCCCAGTCGTACCGGTGGCACTGGTAGAGATCGACATAGTCCGTCCTGAGGCGCCTGAGCGACGCATCGAGCTGCTTCTCGATCTGCGCGCGCGACAAGCCGCGGTCCGTGTCGCTCATCGGGAAATAGGCCTTGGTCGCGAGCACGTAGGACTCGCGCGGCCTTCCGCTCAGCGCGTCGCCGAGGAACGTCTCCGCGGCGCCGCGCCCGTAGACGTTGGCGGTGTCGATGAAGTTGATCTGCTGATCGAACGCCTCGTCGAGGCAGGCCCGCGCCTTGTCGGCTTCGACTCCGACGCCATAGGTCAGCCATGATCCGAGGGAGATCTCCGACACCTCGAGGTCGCTGCTTCCGAGCTTGCGATATTTCATGTGGGCGAGCCTCCTTCCGCGTCGAACGGACAACCGCCGTTGCTTAGGCCCGTTCCTTACGCCTGTGGCCGCCAAACCTCACCCACAGCTAAATGCTTGGAGAGTCAGGATTTCACACTTTTGGGAAATCCATTCTCTGATACAGTGTCGGCCATCAGACTGGGGAGGGGTTCCATGTTTGAGAATTCGCTGCGCGACAATGTGAAGAATATGGTGATCGGGCTCGGCCTGTCGGTCGTGGTGATCGGAACGGGTCTGGCGGTCGCTTTCTGGTGAGTTGACGCGGCCTCGTGCCGCGGCAGATCAAGGGCTGTCCTGAAAGGTTGCTTTGCGTCTAGGCGGGCGAATGCCTTCGCTTCGCCGTCTCGACGTTCACGGCCGTGAGATTGCTTACCGGCTGCGGACCGGAAGCTCGCCGACGCTCCTGTTCCTTCCTGGTTATGCTTCCGACATGGAGGGCGCGAAGGCGCTCGCGCTGGACGCATTCGCGGAACGGCATGGGCTTGGAATGCTGCGCTTCGACTATAGCGGCACCGGTTCGAGCAGCGGGCGCTTTGAAGACGGCACCCTCGCGCTTTGGATCGAGGAAAGCCTCGCCTCGGTGGACACCCTGATCGAGGGGCCGTCGATTCTCGTCGGATCGTCGATGGGCGGCTGGATCGCGCTGCACGTCGCCCAGCTCCGCGCCGAGCGCATCCGGGCGATCGTCGGGATTGCCGCAGCTCCTGACTTCACGGACTGGGGCTTTCCGGACGATTGGAAAGCTCGTCTGAGCTCCGGCGAGACGGTGCGGCGCGAAAGCCCATATGGCGGCGAGCAGGTTACCACCGCGGCCTTCTGGTCCTCGGGTCAGGAGCTGCTTCTCCTAGCGCGCGATATCCTCATCGACTGCCCGGTCCGCCTCGTGCATGGCGATCAGGACGAGGATGTCCCGCTGGACATCGCCTTTCGCACCATGCGCGCGCTGCGTTCAGCCGATGTCCAGCTGAACGTGATCAAGGGCGGCGGACACCGGCTATCGGAGCCGCACGAGATCGACGCGATCCTGCGCACCGTCGCCGCACTGCTGGAGGCCGCACCATGATCCTCGCCATCGCCGCCGCCGTAGCCGCCGCTGCGCCCGCCGCCTGTCCCGCCGTGGTGACTCCGGATGCGCTCGTCTGCCGAGCGATCGACGCGCAGCAGAATGGCCGGCCGGAGGAAGCCGCGCAGAATTTCGAAGAAGCGGCGAAAGCCTCGCCCGAAAGGGATCTGAAAACGACGCGGATGTATGCCGCGGCCGGCAACATGTGGATCGCCGCCGGCGAGCCGGGGAAGGCCGCGCTCGACCTCGACAAGGCGCTCGCCATGCCTGGGCTCGAAGCCGAGCAGCGCGGTGAAGCCTTGCTCGACCGTGCGCGGGCCGCCGAAGCCCAGAATGATCTCAAGACCGCGCGTGCCCGGTTGACCGAGGCCCGGGCTAGCATCTCCGACGACCCCTTCTACTGGTACTTTTCGGCAGCACTGGCGATCCGCGAAGGCGACGCGGCGAACGCCCAAGCCTCGATCGGCGAAGCGCTCAAGCTCGCGCCGTCGGACCCGACCGTCCTGTTCGAGGCGGGCCACGTCGCTCATTTCGCCGGGGACGAGGCCAGGGCCCGCAACTATTGGGAGCGGGCCGCTGCCGCCGACCCCGGCGGCTCAGTCGGCAAGTCGGCGCGGGATGCCCTTGCGATGCTTCACGCGCCGACCACCGTGGTGATTCAGCCAAAGCCGGCTCAGCCCCAAAACGATCAGCCCAGATCGTAGTCGATCGTCGTCACGACCCGCACCTTCTGGAACGGGGAACTGCCGCCAGAAGAGCCGCAATCGTCGCAATCCTCGCCGTCGCGAGCGCCCACCGAGAAATAGCCCTGGCTCGCGGTCTTGATCCGCCCGACCGCCGCGCCGCTGTCGCGCGCGAACTGCTCAGCACTCTCCCGGGCATTCTTGTTCGCCTCGCCGATCATGTCGGGCTTCAGCTTGTTCAGGCCGGTAAAGGTGTAGCTGATGCTGCTTCCCGACAGCTCGACTCCGTCGCGCAGCAGCTCCGCCTGGTGGGTGTAAGCGTCGCGCGCTTTCATCACCTCACTGGTCCGCAGCTGGATCGAGCGGCTGACCGTCAGCTTCTGCGGCCCGACGGGGTTGCCCTCCCTGTCCTTCGGTTGCTCGCGGCTGAGCGAAACGTCGGTGTCGGTCACTTC
>JBKPQH010000028.1:0-26326 GCA_046733935.1 Pseudomonadota bacterium | reverse complement strand
TCATCACCAGGTGCGCTCGATGGTCGGGTGCCTTGCGCTGGTGGGACGAGGTCAGTGGTCGCCGCAGGACATCGGCAATGCGCTGGCGGCGCGCGACCGTGCAGCGCTCGGGCTCAACGCTCCGCCCCACGGTCTCTATTTGGCCGGAGCGACCTACCCCTAGACCATCATCTCGCGGGCCGGCGGGCGGCTTTCCCAGCCTTGCGGGCTCGCGCTGAGGCCGTAGGCGCCGGCGCAAAAGATGGCGATCAGGTCGCCCGGTTCGGCCTTGGGCAGCATCACCTGGTCTCCGAAGATGTCGTTGGGCGTCGCGAGGCAGCCGGTGACCGTCACCTGCTCCTCGGCGGGAGCGCCAAATCGATTGGCGACGGCGATCGGGAAGTTGCCCCTCCCGCGCTCGAGCAGACAGCCCGTCGCGCCAAGCAGATGGTGGCCGCCGCCGTCGGTCGTCAGGAAGGTCTCGCCGCAGCTTTCGGTGCGGTCGATCACACGGGACAGGTACACGCCGCACTCCGCCACCAGCCAGCGGCCGAGCTCGAGCGAAAGGCGCGTGGTGGCGAGGAGCTCCGGGCCGTTGCAGACGGTCTCGTGCAGCGCGGTCGCCATCCGATAGACGTCGATCGCCGTCTCACCTTCGAATACGGGGACGTCGAAACCGCCACCGAGGTTGAGCTCGGGAAGCGGGACATCGAGCACTCGGACGATCTCACCGGCGCAGCCGATGATCGCCTTGTGCGCCTCGATAAGGGCGTTGTCATCGAGCGATTGGGCTGCCGCGAAGATGTGCAGCCCCCTCCAATCCACATCGGCCTCGAGCAATCCCTCGACAAGCGCGGGCACGCGCTCTGCGTCGACGCCGAACGGAGTCGCGCGGGCGCCGATGGAAAGGCGACCATTCTCGATCGAGAATGGCGGGTTTACGCGCACGGCGAGCTTGGGCTGAATGCCGACACGCTCCGCGGCACGGATTGCGCGGCCGGCCTCGGCCTCGCTCTCGACGCTGATGGTCGCCCCGGCCTCGATGCCCGCTTCGAGCTCGTCGTCGAGCTTGCCGGGGCCCGCGAAGGTCATCCCGATGCCGGCGAGCCCCGCACGCTTCAGATGCTCCAGCTCTCCGCGCGAGACGACCCGGAATCCCTCGACATATCTGCCGATAAAATTGAGCAACGGCTCGTAAGGGTTTGCAGTGACGGAATAATAAACGGCCAGACCGTCGGGCATGGCGGCTCTCAGTGCGGCGATCTGCCCGCCGACGATATTGTTGTCGTAGACGAAGAGCGGAGTACCCCCGGCGTCGGCAATCAGCTCCTCTGGCGCCAGGCCGCCGATGAGCAGCTCGCCGGCCTCGTTCGTCGAAAAATGCGGCGGGATCGGCCCCGTCGGCTTCATTCAGTGCCCCCTGCTGAAGCGCCTATTCGGCTGCGATGGCTTCATACTCCATTGCGGCGAGATATTTCTCGGCGTCGAGCGCGGCCATGCAACCGGTGCCCGCTGCCGTCACCGCCTGGCGGTAGATCTTGTCCATGACGTCGCCACAGGCAAACACGCCGGCGACGCTGGTGCGCGTGGTGCCTGCCTCGACGCGGATGTACCCGTCCTCGTCGAGGTCGAGCTTGCCGGCGAAGAGCTCGGTCGCCGGCTTGTGGCCGATGGCGACAAACGCACCTTCGACCGGAAGGCGGGTGACCTCGCCGGTCAGGCGGTTCTTGACGTCCAGGCCCACGAGCGCCTCCGGGTCGCCGCCGCCGACGAACTCCACCACCTCCGAGTCCCAGATCATCTTGATGTTCGGATTGGCGAACAGCCGGTCCTGCAGAATCTTCTCGGCGCGAAGCGAATCGCGGCGATGGAGCAGGGTCACGTCGTGGCTGTGGTTGGTGAGGTAAAGCGCTTCCTCGACGGCGGTGTTGCCGCCTCCGATCACGGCAACGCGCTTGCCGCGGTAGAAAAAGCCGTCGCAGGTCGCGCAGGCCGAGGCGCCCCTGCCCTTCATATGCTCTTCCGAAGGGAGGTTGAGCCACTTCGCCTGGGCTCCGGTGGCGATCACCACGGCGTCGGCGAAATATTGGGCGCCGCCGTCGCCGGTGAGCCGGAACGGCCGCCGCGAGAGATCGACCTCGGTGATGTGGTCCCAGACGATCTTGGTTCCGACATGCTCGGCCTGCGCCTGCATTTCCTCCATCAGCCAGGGTCCCTGGATGACGTCGCGGAAGCCTGGATAGTTCTCGACGTCGGTGGTGGTGGTCAGCTGGCCGCCGGGCTGGATGCCCTGGATTACGATCGGGTTCAAACCCGCGCGCGCCGCATAGATCGCGGCGGTGTAGCCGGCGGGTCCGGAGCCGAGCACGGCCAGGCGCGTCGAAATGCTGTTCGTCATGCCCAGCATCTAAGCGGCGTCCGGCCACGCCGCAACGCCTTGCAGTGCAAGCGTAAGTTTAAACGGCCCTTCGCCCCGCGACGAAGTTCCAGATGAGAACGATGACGCCGATCACCAGCAGCAGGTGAATGAGGCTGCCGGCGACGTGGAAGGCGAAAAAGCCGAGCGCCCAGAGAATCAGGAGGATGATGGCGATCGTGAGAAGCATTTCGAGGACCCCTCGTTGTTATGGCGGCGCAATGGACAGCCCAACGGCCTGACGGCAGCCCTGTTCCAGCGACGAGGATTAATTCCGGCCGTGCGCCGACGCCGGCGCGTTCCGCAAGCACCTGCGCTTGCGCATCGCCTCGAGGGGCTCAGCGCCTGTTACGGGCACTGAATCCGGCTGATTCTCCCGCGGCTTCGAAACTCGCAATATTGGTTGTTCTGAACGTCGGTGCACATCCGCCACTGCGTCATGTCGGGCTGAGGGACCCAGGGTCCGCACGTCCCTGGCGCGGGAGCGGCGCCGATCGCGCCCAAGGCAACCAATGCAAAAGCCAGTAGCCGTCGCATCATCGTCCTCCTTCTCGAGAACGCCTGCCAATTTATCACCAAACGGCCGCAATCGCTACTGCCTCAGTCGCTAAGGCACTGATTTCAAACGAGCCTACTCTGCTTGAGGGCTGCTTCCACGAAGCTCGCGAACAAGGGATGCGGCTCGAACGGCCGGCTCTTGAGCTCAGGATGGAACTGGACTCCCACGAACCAGGGATGGTCGGGCCGCTCGACGATCTCGGGAAGCTGCGCATCGGGCGACATGCCCGTGAACAGCAGTCCCGTGCTCTCCAGCTGATCCTTGTAGTGGATGTTGACCTCATAGCGGTGGCGGTGCCGCTCGCTGATCGAGTCGCATCCGTAGATCGAATGGACGACGCTGTTGCCCGTCAGCTTCGCCGGATAGGCGCCGAGCCGCATCGTCCCGCCGAGATCGCCGCCCGCAGCCCGCTTCTGCAGTCCTTCCTCGGTCATCCATTCGGTGATCAGTCCGACAACGGGCTCCGGGGTTTCGCCGAATTCGGTGGTCGAGGCGTCCTGGATACCCGCCTGGTTCCGCGCGGCTTCGATGCACGCCATTTGCATTCCGAGGCAGATTCCGAAGAACGGGATCTCCCGCTCGCGCGCAAACTTGACGCTGGCGATCTTACCCTCGCTACCGCGCTCCCCAAAGCCGCCGGGCACCAGGATCCCGTGGAGAGGCTCGAGCTCGGCCATGACCTCGGAGCCGTCATGCTCGAACAGCTCGGCGTCGATCCACTGGATGTTGACCTTGGCGCGATTGGCGATGCCGCCGTGAACCAGCGCCTCGCGAAGGCTCTTATAGGCATCGGGAAGCCCGACATATTTGCCGACGACGCCGATTGTGACCTCGCTGTCGTAATGGTCGATGCGGTCCATCACCTCGTTCCAGCGCGTGAGATCAGGCGCCGGAGCATCCTCGATCCCGAAGGCGTAGAGGACTTCGTCGTCGAGTCCGGCCTCGTGATACTGGAGCGGCACGTCGTAGATGTTCCGGGCGTCCAGCGCGGGGATGACGGCCGACTTCCTGACGTTGCAGAACAAGGCGATCTTTTCGCGCTCGGACTCGGGCAGCGGCCGGTCGCAACGACACAGCAGCACTTCCGGCTGGACGCCGAGACTGGAAAGCTCGCGCACCGACTGTTGCGTCGGCTTGGTCTTGAGCTCGCCGGCCGCAGCGATCCACGGCACCAACGTCGTGTGCACGCTGACGGAATTGCCGCGCCCGAGATCGTTCCTCAGCTGCCGGATCGATTCGATGAAGGGCAAGCTCTCGATATCACCGACGGTGCCGCCGATCTCGCAGATGACGAAGTCGCAATTCTCCGTGTCGGCGAGCGCGAACTCCTTGATGGCGTTGGTGACGTGCGGGATGACCTGGACGGTAGCGCCGAGATAGTCGCCGCGACGCTCCCGAGCGATGATGTCGCGATAAATGCGGCCCGTGGTGATGTTGTCGGACTGGCGCGAACTGACGCCGGTGAAGCGCTCATAATGGCCAAGGTCGAGATCGGTCTCCGCACCGTCGTCCGTCACATAGACCTCACCGTGCTGGTAAGGTGACATCGTTCCCGGATCTACGTTGAGATATGGGTCAAATTTCCGGATGCGGACCTTGTAGCCACGCGCCTGAAGAAGCGCCCCCAACGAGGCGGACAGAAGACCTTTTCCAAGCGAGGAAACCACGCCGCCGGTGACAAAAACGAACCGCGCCATGGGATTCGAGGCTTAGGGGTGTTCAGCGGACTCGCGCAAGTCGCGCCCGCAAAAAAAATCCGAGGATGCGAAATTACTGGGCCAGCGGGACTGCCGGCGCCTGCTGGTTCTGCTGCGGTTGGTTCGCCGGATTGGGGGCCGGCTGCACCGGCGCCGGAGCAGCCTGCTTGGTCTGCGACGTCTTGCCCGCCAGCGACGTGTCGATCTTCACCGGCTCGCGAGTGACGCCGGCAATGGCCGCCATCACGATCGACAGGACGATAAAGAGGCCGCCGAGGATCGAGGTCGAGCGAGTAAGGAAATCGGCCGCGCCGCGAGCGGTCATGAAACCCGACGAGCTTCCGCCCACGCCGAGGCCGCCGCCTTCGGAACGCTGCATCAGGATGACGCTGATGAGAGCGGTGGCGATAAGCGACTGGACGATCAGGAGGAAGGCGAACATCGGGGATCTTTCGGGAAATGTGCGCGGCGGCACTTAGAGACCGCCGCGCCCGCTTTCAATCTTTACTGGCCCTGCGGCGTGCTTGCCGGAGTGCTGCTCGTCTGCGCCTCCAGCTGTTCGGCGGTGAGGCCGACCGTGACGGTGCCATCGGCATTGCCGCGAACGCCATTGCGCGCGACCTGCACCTTCTGACCGGAGGGAAGAGCGATGACGACGCCCGTGTCGGTCACCGAGTCGATCTTGCCGATCTCGGTGCCCTGGAGACCCTTGACGGTCGCTCCGGCGGCCACGGCCGCACTCGCGGCAGCGGTGGATTTCTCGATTTCGGCGTTGAGCTGAGCCTGCGTCATCCCGAACAGAAGCTTGCCGTTCGCTGCGGTGAAACTGGCTTTCGGAAGAAGCACTTCGTGCGACCCGGTGGTGATCAGAAGATTGTCACCCTGAATCGCCTTCACGGAGCCGACGGCTCCGCCGTTCGGGTCGGTCACCTGCATCCCGGGCGCAATCGCCTGCGCGAGCGCGGGCGCCGAAAGAGGCAGGGCGGAAAAAGCAGTGAAAACGGTAAGTAAGCGCATTACGTCCTCTCTAGTCCTTAGAATCGTGCCAGTAGCACAAGGTTGGTGATGGTTGCTGAATGCATGCAGTTCAGCGGATCGCCGCCGCCGCCACGATCGGAATGAAATCGGCGGCGGTCAGGCTTGCGCCCCCGACGAGAGCGCCATCGACATCCGCTATAGTAAAAATCTCCGCGGCGTTCGAGGCTTTCACCGAACCTCCGTAAAGAATTCGGATCTGACCGCCGGCGGCTCCGAAGCGCTCGCGCAGCTTGGCGCGGATGGCCGCGTGCATTTCTGCGATTTCCGGCATGGTCGGGATCTTGCCCGTGCCGATTGCCCAGATCGGCTCATAGGCGATCGCCAGCTCCGCCTCGCCGTCCAGGCCGGCGGGCAGCGAGTCCTCGAGCTGCGCGGTGACCGTTGCCACCGCCCCGCCGCGCTCCCGCACCTCGAGGCTTTCGCCGACGCACAGAATGACGCCGAGACCCACGGATAGGGCGGCGGTCGCCTTGGCCTTCACGTCCGCATCGCTTTCGCGCTGGGCGTCGCGCCGCTCGGAATGGCCGACGATCGTGAGCACCGCGCCAGCGTCGAGCAGCATGAGCGCCGACGTGCACCCGGTGTGGGCGCCCTTGTCGGCATGGTGAACGTCCTGCCCGCCGATCGCGAAGCCGGGCACGGCCCGAGCCGCCCGCTCGATCAGGATCGCGGGAACGCACAGCGCGACGTCAACCTGTCCGTACTGGCGCGCTTCGGCCGCAATGGCCTGGACCTGATGCAGGTCGGACGACACCCCGTGCATCTTCCAATTGCCCGCGACGAGCTTCTTCAGCGCCATGCTCCTCCCCATCCGTTCGCAAGGCCCCTAGCGGGCGCGCCTTGATGCCCGCAAGGCTCGCCCCTAAAGCTGCGCCGCAATTTCCTTTCCACCTTTTTCGGAACCTCGATGCTCTCCTTCTTTCGCCGCGTCTCCAAGTCCAAGATCGGTACGTGGATCATGGCCGCGGTGCTGATCGCCATTCTCGCCGGCTTTGCGGTCGCGGACATCTCCAACTTCGGGTCCGGCAATATCGGATTCGGGGGAATGGGCACCTCGACGCTCGCCAAGGCCGGCGACCAGGAAGTCAGCGAACGGGAGATGAGCGAGGCGATGCAGCGCCACCTCCAGCAAGTGCGTCAGCAGAACCCGAATGCCGATTACGCGACCATCGTGCGCGATCTCGATCCGCTGCTGAGCTCGATCCTGGACGAGAGGTCGCTAATCGCGTTCGGAAACAAGTACGGGTTCCAGCTATCGAAGCGGCTGATCGATGCCGAGATCGCCCAGATCCCGCAGGCCAAAGGGCTCAACGGGCAGTTCAGCGAGCAGGCTTACCAGCAGTTCCTCGCCACCCAGCGGCTCACCGATGCGCAGGTGCGACAGATCATCGCCGGCGGACTTCTGCAGCGGCTGATGCTGACTCCGGTCGCTGCGAACGCACGTGTTTCGGTCGGGATGGCGAGGCCTTACGCCAATATGCTGCTCGAATCGCGCGAGGGCGACGCAATTGCCATCCCGCTCGAGCCATTCAAAGCCGGCCTCCATCCGACCGACGCGCAGCTCCAGCAATTCTATTCGGCCAACCGCAACCGCTACATGATCCCGGAGCAAAGGGTGCTGCGGATCGCGACCATCGGTCCGGACCAGGTGGCGAACCTCGGCGCATCGCCGCAGGAGGTTGCCGCCTACTACAATGCCAACCAGGCAAGCTATGGATCGAAGGAGACGCGCACCCTGAGCCAGGTGGTCGTGCCCGATCAGGCGACCGCCAATGGAATCGCGGCGCGCGCAAAGGGCGGACAGACGCTTGCAGCGGCGGCCGCGCCGGCCGGATCGAATGCGGCCGTGACCTCGCTCGCCGACCAAAGCCGGGAGGCATATTCGTCGGTCGCGGGCGACAAGGTTGCCGCAGCGGTTTTCTCCGCGGCAAATGGCGCCATCGTCGGTCCGCTCCAGTCGGACTTCGGCTGGGTGGTCGTGAAAATCGACGGCATCAAATCGCTTGGCGGCAAGTCGCTCGCCGAAGCGACGCCGGAAATCGCTGCCAAGCTGACAGCCGACAAGCGCAAGAACGCGATCGAGGACATCGTCGACAAGCTTCAGAATGCGGTCGACGAGGGCAGCAACTTCACGGAGGCGGCGGCCGCCGCGAAGCTTCCCGTGACGAGCACGCCGCTGATCTTCGCCAACGGCACCTCCAAAGCCGATCCGAACTACAAGCTCCACGCCAATCTGGCGCCGGCTGCCAAGACCGGTTTCGAGATCGCCCCCAACGATCCGCCGGAAATCGTCGCGCTTGGCGGCGACCAGGGCTATGCCATGGTCTCGCCGGGACAAGTGATCCAGGCCGCGCCTGCCCCATTCGCTAGCATCCGCGACCGGATCGCGACGGATTGGCTAAACGACCAGGCGTTCCAGCGCGCCCGCGCGGCCGCCGCCGCGATTGCGGCAAAGGCATCGCAGGGAGTCTCGCTCGCCGACGCGGTGAAGCAATCGGGAGTGTCGCTGCCGCCCGTGAGGCCGATCGCCGCACGCCGAATCCAGCTCACCAATTCCCCGGACCAGGTGCCGGTCCCGCTCCGCCTGCTCTTCACGTTGACGCAGGGGAAGAGCCGGATGGCGCCCGAGCCCGGCCGCGGATTCTACGTGGTCAAGGTCAACAAGATCGTGCCTGGCAATGCCACGCTGCAGCCGGCGCTGATCGGCCAAATGCAGAGCGAGTTGCAGCAGAGCGTTGCCGAGGATTATGCGCGGCAGTTCGTCGCGGCAGTCCGTGCCGACGTAAAGGCGAAGCGCAACGAGGCCGCGATACAGGCGATGAAGTCCCGCCTCGCATCGAGCGGAGGCTGATGCTCGGCGGCTCTTGACCGCCGCACCTTTGTTGCCTACACGTTCCCCGTTCGTTCTTTTGGGGGAGTGATCGCCGTGCTCACCGCGAAACAGCGTGAACTGCTGCTGTTCATCGATGCGCGCCTGAAGGAAGGCGGCATATCTCCCAGCTTCGACGAGATGCGCGAAGCGCTCGACCTGAAGTCCAAGTCCGGGGTGCATCGCCTGATCTCGGCGCTGGAGGAGCGCGGGTTCATCCGGCGATTGCCGAACCGGGCCCGAGCGCTCGAGGTGGTGAAGCTTCCGGAGACGCGGCCTTCGGCGACGGTCACCCCGATCCGCCCTGTCGCGGCCGCGCCTGCGAACGACACGATGGAGCTCATTCTCGCCGGACGGATCGCCGCGGGCACGCCGATCGAGGCGTTGCAGGGAACGGATACTTTCTCCGTACCCGCCGCCCTGCTTGGTCCGGGTGAACATTATGCGCTGGAAGTCTCGGGCGATTCGATGGTCGAGGAAGGCATTCTCGACGGCGACTTCGCGCTGATCCGCAAGGTCGACAATGCGCGCGACGGCGAGATCGTCGTGGCGTTGATCGACAATGAGGAAGCGACGCTCAAGACCTATCGCCGCGAAGGGCGCATGATCCGCCTGGATCCGGCGAACGCGCGTTATGAGCCACAGCGCTACGAGGAAGGCCGCGTGCAGATCCAGGGCCGGCTGGCGGGGCTGATCCGGCGCTACTGACCTAAGGTTGGAATTCGGCCCACGGATGACGGCCGATTCGATCGGCAACGCTGTCGATGCGCGGCTCGGCTCCGAGAGAGATCGCCAGGCCGCCGGTGCGGGACAGCGTCTGCAGATCCAGCTTTAGCCAGCGCGGACTGCATCCCCTCGGAAGCCGACGGTCCGACACGACGATGTCCGCTTGCGCACATTCGCGGGTGAGTTGGTCCCAGTCGATGCGATAGGCGGAGCGTGTCGCCAGAAGACGCCAGTGCGAGTGCTCCTTGGCGATGACGGCGACGCATGCATCGTTCGAACAGTCGCTGACTGACGTCGAGCCCAGGTCATGCGGATCTCCGTCGAAGCCGGAGGCCTCAGCGAGCAGGTCACGGACATAGTCCCCGGCCCGGTCGCGCAGGATGAGCGGCGTTCCGTCCCCGCTCACAACGGCGAGATGCCTGCCGTCACCGGTCACAAGTAAATCAGGCGAGGGCGAAAGTGCGGCTGCCGCCGCTCCCACCACAAATGGCGCCAGCCCCAACAGGCGCCATCGCTTTGTCCAAAGGCACAGCCAAAGCCCGCCCCCGATCATGAAGCCGAAGGCCCAGCCGGGCATCGACGGGAGCATCGCAACGGCTCCTTTGGCCGAGGCCACGGAATGCGCGATGTTGAGCAGGAGTTCTAGCGCCGCCCCGCACAGAATCCAGAGCGGCTTCCCCCATCCGACCGTGTCCAAAAGCAGCGCCCCCGCCTCAAGCGGCATGATCACGAACGTCGTCAGCGGGATCGCGACGATGTTCGCGCCGACGCCGTACAGGCCCGAGCGATGGAAATGGTAAAGCGCAAGCGGGATGAGCGCCGCCTCGACGGCCAGGCCCGTCGCAACGGTTGCGACTCCTGCCCTCGCGATCCTGGCCAGCAACGGCTCCTCCCGACGCTGGAACAGCTTTGCCGACCACCGCGTGGAATGAAGCGCGACGATCGCAGTCACCGCCGCGAAGCTCATCTGAAAGCTTGGACCGGCGAGTGCCTCCGGCCGAAAGACAAGCACGGCGAGCGCGCCAGCGGCGATCAATCGAAGGCTGATTGCATCGCGGCCCAGTGCGATGCCCGAAAGGATCAGGACGGCCGCAACGCAGCTTCGCACCGTCGGCACCTGTGCGCCGGTCAGGATGGTATAGCCGATGCCGGCCGCCGCGGCGAAGGCAGCGGATACGAGGACGAGATTGAAACGGAGCGCCAGCCGCTCGCTCAGTGCGAGGAGCCTCAGGCTAAGCAGCATTGCGAAAGCGACGACCGCCGCGATGTGCAGGCCGCTGACCGACAGCAAGTGCGTCAGGCCGCTCCGGCGCATCGCCTCGGCGTCGTCCTCGTCGACCGCGTTCTGGTCCCCCGTCGCCAGCGCCACTGCGATCCCTGCCGAATCTCCGGGGAGCTTCGAAAAGATATGTTCGCGAAGACCGGTGCGAACGCGATCGAGACCGGTCGGCTGGGCGGGCGTTTCAACGGTGACGTCGCCCAGCGCCTTGCCGACAGCGCCGATCCCGCGGAACCAGGCGTCGCGGGCGAAGTCGTAGGTGCCTGGAAGCGCCATCGGCGGCGGGGGAGCCAAACGCGCTCTCAAGGAGACTTCGGCGCCGGCCGCGATTCCGGCCGGGAACCTGTCTTCGTCCATGGAGACACGGACGTGCGGCGGCAGTCGCGCATTCCTCGGCGTGATCATGAGGCGAACGATGCCCCTCGCCGCCAGATGGTCGACGTTCTCGACCCGTCCCGAAACCTCGGTGACCATGGGATGCTCGATCCGCGGCTGCTCGACCCAGAGCGCGCGCGACCAGACCAGCCCGCATCCCAAGGTCGCAGCGACCGCAAACCAGCCGATCGACCGCCCCGCCCGGCCCGTGGCCAGTGCGAAGCCCGCAACCGCAGCTCCTGCGGCCAGACACAGGAACGAAGCCCACTGAGAGGGTTCGTTCAGCCCGAACCAGGCCGCAATCCCGCTTCCGAAGCCCACCACGAACCAGGGTGGGAGCTGGGCGCGCTCCGCTTCGAGAAGCTTTTCCAGCCCCCCGTGATACGCGGAAAACCGCGTCTTCCAATAGCTCCGAGCACGCTGTGGAAGAGGCGCTTCCCCTATGTTAGGGGCGCTCGTCCGTTGCATTGCAGCATAGAGAGAAGAGGAAAGTGCGCTTGAGCGCAAGCGACCATTCCGTCGTTACCCGATTTGCCCCGTCCCCGACCGGGTTCCTTCACATCGGCGGGGCTCGGACCGCGCTCTTCAATTGGCTGTTCGCCCGTCACCACGGCGGCAAGTTCCTGCTCCGCATCGAGGACACGGACAAGGCGCGTTCGACGAAGGAGGCGATCGACGCGATCCTCGATGGTATGCGCTGGCTCGCCCTCGATTGGGACGGGCACGAATATTACCAGTCCCAATTCTGGGCCCGGCACGCCGAAGTCGCGCACAGGATGCTGGAACGGGGGCACGCCTATCGCTGCTACATGACCCAGGAGGAGCTCGCCGCCCAGCGCGAGGAGGCGCAGCGCGAGCGCCGGCCGTTCCGGATCGACAGCCCGTGGCGCGACGTGGATGAGGAGCAAGACGACAAGCCGTTCGTGATCCGACTCAAGGCGCCGCGCAAAGGGGAGACGATCATCGACGACCGCGTTCAGGGACGCGTGACCGTCCAGAACGTCGAGATCGACGACTTCATCCTGCTCCGCTCGGACGGGACGCCGACCTACATGCTTGCGGTGGTGGTCGACGATCACGACATGGGGGTCACTCACGTGATCCGCGGCGACGACCATCTCAACAACGCCTTCCGCCAGCTGGCGATCGTCCGTGCGATGGGCTGGCCGGAGCCGGTCTACGCGCATGTACCACTGATCCACGGGCCGGACGGTGCGAAGCTCTCGAAGCGTCATGGAGCGCTTGGCGTCGATGCTTATCGCGACGAGCTCGGCCTGCTTCCCGAAGCGCTTTCTAACTATCTGCTGCGTCTCGGCTGGGGCCACGGGGACGACGAGATCATCAGCCGTGAGCAGGCGACCGAATGGTTCGATCTCGACCATGTCGGCAAATCGCCGTCGCGCTTCGACTTCAAGAAGCTCGAGAATCTCAACGGCCACTACATACGCGAAGCCGACGACCAGCGTCTTGCGGACCTGATCGCGCCGGGCCTCGGCATTTCCGGCGAGCAGAAGGCGTTGCTGGTCAAGGCGATGCCCGAGCTCAAGCCGCGCGCGAACACGCTGTTCCAGCTCGCCGAGGGAGCGCGATTCCTCTTCGCCAGCCGCCCCTTGGACCTGGAGCAGCCCGCCGCGAGTTTGCTCACCACGGAAGCTCGGGAGTTGCTGCAGCGCACAAATGACAAGCTCGCCGCTCTTGCGAACTGGGACGTGCCGTCGTTAGAGGCGGCCATCCGCGAGGTCGCGGAGGAAAGTGGCGTGAAGCTCGGGAAACTCGCCCAGCCGCTTCGCGCTGCCCTCACAGGACGGACGACCTCCCCGGGGATTTTTGATGTTCTTGCGTTGCTAGGGCGGGACGAGAGCCTCGCGCGCATCGCGGATCAGATTGTGGAGCCGAAGACATGACCGACCAAAGCGTGACCCTGGGAATCAACGGGTCCAACCACGCCTACAAGGTGCTCGAAGGAAGTGTGGGGCCCGAGGTCTTCGACATCCGCAAGCTCTACGCAGAAACCGGGATGTTCACCTACGATCCCGGCTTCACCTCCACCGCGAGCTGCGAAAGCGCGATCACCTATATCGACGGCGAGAAGGGCATTCTTCTTCACCGGGGCTACCCGATCGACCAGCTGGCCGAGCAGTCGACCTTCATGGAGGTCTCTTACCTGCTGCTGCACGGCGAGCTGCCGACGCAGAAGGAGCTCGATCAGTTCACCCACACGATCAGCCGCCACACGATGGTGCATGAGCAGCTGGCGACATTCTATCGCGGTTTCCGCCGCGACGCCCACCCCATGGCGGTCCTGTGCGGCGTAGTCGGCGCACTCTCCGCCTTCTACCACGACAGCACGGACATCACGGATCCCGAGCAGAGGCTCATCGCGTCGCACCGGCTAATCGCCAAGATGCCGACGCTGGTGGCGATGGCCTACAAATATACGCTCGGCCAGCCGTTCCTCTATCCGGACAACAGCCTCAGCTACACGGGCAACTTCCTGCGAATGACCTTCGGCGTCCCTGCCGAACCTTATGTAGTCAATCCCGTCATCGAAGATGCGATGCGGAAGATCTTCATCCTTCACGCGGATCACGAGCAAAACGCGTCGACATCCACCGTTCGTCTCGCCGGCTCGTCGGGCGCCAATCCGTTTGCTTGCATTGCCGCAGGCATCGCCTGCCTCTGGGGACCGGCGCACGGCGGAGCCAACGAAGCCGCGCTGAACATGCTTCGCGAAATCGGGAACGTGAAAAGGATCCCGGAATATATCGCCCGGGCCAAGGACAAGGACGACCCGTTCCGGCTGATGGGCTTCGGACACCGCGTCTACAAGAACTTCGACCCACGGGCGAAGGTGATGAAGGCCACGGCCGACGAGGTGTTGAAGGAGCTCAACATCTCGGACCCGGTGCTCGACGTTGCCAAGGAGCTCGAGCAGATCGCGCTCAACGACGAATATTTCATCGAGAAGAAGCTCTATCCGAACGTCGATTTCTATTCGGGCGTGATCCTCAACGCGATCGGCTTCCCGACGGACATGTTCACGGCGCTATTCGCGCTTGCCCGCACCGTCGGCTGGGTCGCGCAGTGGAACGAGATGATTTCCGACCCCGAACAGAAGATCGGCCGCCCTCGTCAGCTCTACGTCGGATCGACCCAGCGGGACTATGTGCCGGTCGACAAGCGTTAGGGGCTTGGCAGCGTCAGCGTGAAGCGCGCGCCCTGATTGGGAGCGCTTTCGAGAGTCACGTCGCCGCCCATCGATCGCGCCAGACGCCGGGAAATGGCCAGGCCGAGACCGGTGCCGCCTTCCTTCGATTCGACGCGTTCGAACCGCTCGAAGATCCTTTGCTGGTCGCCGGGTTCGATACCCGGACCCTCGTCCGCCACCGTCACCGACGCCGAAGCTGGAGTGCGGTCGAATGACAGCCGAACCGTCGAGCCGTCGGGCGAATGCCGCAGCGCGTTGCCGATGAGATTGACCAGGATCTGGATGACCGCCGGCTCCTGCCCGCTGGCCGGCAGCGATTCCGTCATTTCCGACGCGAGGGAGACGTTCCTCTCCTCGGCCAAGGATTCGACCATCACGACCGCCTCCGCCGCAAGCGCGGCGAGATCGATGTTTCGATGCCCGTGCGCGGGGTCCTCGCTCATCGAGCGGACGACCGAAAGGAGATGGCGCGCTGCTGCGGCGATGTCGTTGCCGTAGCTCGCATAATCGGTGCGCAACGGCCCGTCGGCGCGCTCCACGATACGCTCCGCGCTTTCGATAATCCGGTCGATGGGCGACCGGAGCACGTCCTCGAGCGCATGGTCGAAGCCGGCGACCGCCGACCCAGTGCCGTTCGCCTGCGGGACCTGCTCGATCGTCGCCGTTCCGCGGAAACCGGCGAAGCGGCCGTCGGCCGCGGTCACGACTTCGCCGCTCAGTACCACGCAACGATGATCGTCCGTGCGGCTGCAGGCCTTTTGATCGGTGAAGGCGCGGCGGCCGGCAAGCGCGCTGATCAGCGGCATTTCGCCGCTCTCGTTCTCGATCAATCGCATGGAGCGCGTGAGCGGCTGTCCGGCCGCTTCCGCAACGTCGACACCGAGGTGCTCGGCGAGCTCTGGCGATAGGGAGATCAGACGCAGCTCTTCGTCCGCTGCCCATTCGTTGAGCGCTTCGGGAGCCGCCTCGGCAGGACCGCCAAGCAAGGCCGCGAGCCGCGGGCCGGCCGGGACATGCTCAGTCCAGCCCTGGAGCTCCAGCACGACCTCCTCGCCGTCCGGTGTCGCCTGGACCCAAACCTCGATATCGTGATCGGCCGACCCGACGACGGCCGGGCGCGTCACGGAAGTGCCGAGCTTGCGCGCAAGCTCCGCGACCGAGGCGACCTGCGGCAGGGCAAGCCGCTGGCCGAGACCGGATCCGGCCTGTCGCTGCAGCGATTCAAGCTCCGGGTCGGCCGCGACGAGGCGTCCGGCCTTGTCGAGACGGCCAACGATGGGACGCGGTTCAGATGGGACGCTGGCCACTCTTGTCCCCCAGTGCCGCGACGGCGTGCTGGTAGAGCGGATCGGACGAGATCCAGTTAAGCGCACTCGCCACGTCGGCGTCGCTCAGCTGGTCGAAGCGCGCAATGGCTCGCGCCGGATCCGTCACTCCGATCAGGTCGCCGATTCCCGCCAACAGGGCCGCGGCGGTTTCTCTCGTCAGCCTGCCCATGCGGAGCAGCGGCATGATCCGCTTCGGATCGCCCGACAGAAGCTCGCCCAGCGCGACTTCGCCCGCAATGCCGCTGCGCCTCGCCAAGGCCTGGGCGACGAAGTTCATCTCGCCTTCCATGGCGGCTCCGGAAATCAGCTCGTCGCTGAGCTCGCCTTCCTCGTCCAACAGCCGAACGAGCGATGCCGTAAGCTGCTCGATGCTGCTGCCCGGGTCGTAGCGCGCCAGCACCTGCGCGGTGGCGGCGGACAGCTGCCGATCGGCTTCTCCCGAACCAGCTGCCGAGAGGCTGTGCCGAAGGGCGGCCGCGAGCGAGCAGACGAGAGCGCGTGCCTCTGCGGCCGGAAGATCGTCGAAGTGAAGAAGGCACTGGCCGAACCGGTCGCGGCGGCGCCCGCGCGCGATGATCAAGGTCATGGCCGCGGCCGCGATGGCCCCGTCGCTATGGCTGACGAGGCCCTGGATTACTCGCGCCTCGCGCCGTCCGGCGCGCGCCTTCGCGCCGGTCGCGATCCGCTCTTCGTCCGCCCGCCGAAGCAGCAGCCGGACCAGCCCGGCCCGATCCAGCAGGCCGGCCGAAGACAAAAGCTCGATGACCGCGAGATTGCCCTCGTCATTCGCCGGCGACGCCAGGCTCGGCAGAGCCGCGCGGAGCTCGTCGGCGATGTCGCTGACGAGGCAATGGAGCATCGCGGTCATCAGCGCCCGTTCCTGCTCGCTCAGGCGATCGGTCGCGCTGAGGAAGAAATCGACGCGGACCGTCGACAGCCGGTCGCCTCCCGCGCGGCGCGCAGGCGGGGACTGGTCGGCTGCCGAAGCAGCGATCGGCCATTCTTCCGGCATCATCTCAGGAACGTTATCGAATTTCTGTTAACTTCCCGTCAACTCGGCTTTGAATGCCGAACGTGCTGAATGATGAAAAATGAGACACTTGCGTAGAGGAGCAGTCCGACGAGGTAGGTCGTCCACGAACCCGCCAACGCGAACGGAATCGCGGCAACAATGGCGCTGCGGCGAGAAAAGAGCCACGGATCCGCATCGGCGGGGAAGCCGAACTTCTCAATCCGTGAGGCCTCCGAGAATGCGATCGTGCCCGCGGCTGCAAGCAAGGTTCCCCAGCCGTGTCCGTGGTTCATCTCCCACCAGGCGAGCGCCATGAGCGGAACTCCGGCAGCTGGGCCAAGAATGCGCCGGCTGGCCAGGCGGGCGGAGAGCGGTCGCAGGCGGAGGATCGCCAGCCGGCTTGCGACGATGTCGAGCGGCGCTGACAGCAGCATCAGGATCAGCGCCACGCCGAGCCAGCCCTTGAGGCAGCAAATCCCTGCCGCGATGCTGAGGATCAGCGCCGCCCAGATCAGCCAAACGGGCCGGACGGCCGTTTCCATCAATTGCTCGGTCGCCATCTCCTCGATCGGCGGAAGTAGGTGGCGGCTGACCCAGTCCGTGCGCATGCCGCGCGATGCCTGCAGTAGCCGGCGCTGAAAGGTCTCCAGGTCTTCCGGCCGCTCGACCATGATCGGTTCGGCGCTCACCTGGTCGGACGGAAGCCGCAACGCGCCTTCCTGGATGGCGCGGCGAAGCAGGGTCGATTGCAGGTCCCAATCTCCGAGCATCGCAGCGGTCGACCCGAGCAGGCGCGCATCCACCACGGCCACGCCTGCCCAGCGGGACTCGCCGTCGATCCGCTCGAAGGCTGCATGCGCTTCGTCGTCAGGAACGGTGACGACGACCGGCTCCGGCTCCTCCGCCAGTGTTGCGACGAGATCGGCGGTCGGAGCGATCCCGTCTCCGATCAGCATGATGGTCGCTCCCGCTTCGAAGCGGCTCACCGCCTCCTGCACGTCGCTGACGGGAAACACGCCGATGCCGTCGAGCCGAAGCCGCTCGAAGGCGTCCTGCAGTGCTTGCGGCACCCGCTCCACCACAACCACGACCGGCGCAGTCCCGGCGGCAGAGGCGCAGCGGACCTGATATTCAATCAGGGTCCGGCCGGAGAGCGGAGCCAGCGCACGAAGCCCACCTTGATCATCTTCCTGATAGGCTCCGATCAGAGCGCCAACCGCCAATGCGTCCCTCCCCTTTACCGCTGTTGCGGCAAGCCCCTCTCTAACTGCTTTCGCGCTCCGTCAAAGATGGTAAACTGCCTTGATATGAATCCGTTCGCAAAGCGCGCCGAGCCGCTGTCTCCGGCCTACGACGGGGCTGCGCCCCTGGATCTCACCGAAGAGCTGGTCCTCACGCCTTCGTTCGATCAGGACCAATGGACGGAAAGCCGAGCCGAGCAACGCGGAGCCGGCGGGCGCCAGGTGCTCGGCGTCGCGCTAGGCCTGCTCGCTGCGGCCTGGCTTGCGTTCAGCGCCTGGTCCGCCGGGCGTTCGCTCGGCGGGCAATCGCTGGCGTCTCCCGCTTTTGCGCAGTGGATCGCGTTGACGGCTGCGCCCCTGGCGCTGCTTGGGCTCCTATGGCTGATGTTCGGCCGCACGCGGCGCAAGGAAACCGAGCGCTTCACCCGCTCGGTGGTCGCCATGCGCACGGAAGCCCAGTCGCTCGAGGCGCTGCTCGAAGTTCTGTCGCAGCGAATCCAGGATAGCCGCGTCGAGTTGACCATGATCACGCAGCACCTGATGCAGCTGGGCGACGAGGCTACGAGCAAGCTTGGAGGCATCACCCGAGAGTTCGACACGAGCAGCGAGCGCCTGCGGGGTCACGGCGAAGCGCTGGATCGCGCCGCCGAATCCGCACGCAACGACATGGCGGTGCTGCTCGAGGACCTTCCGCGTGCCGAGGAGACTGCGCGGGCGGTCGCCGAGCAGCTTCGTTCCGTCGGAAGCGAATCCAGCGGCAAGGCGACGCTGCTCGGCCAGCAGGTATCGGCGCTTGCCGAACGGACGATGGACGCCGATCGCCTGATCTCCGAAGCGACGGACCGCCTCGCGGCACGGCTGGCCGAGATCGACATCGCCGGGACCTCCGCGGCAGCGCGCGTCGGCGAGGCGGAAACGGCCTTCCACGGGTCGCTCGATACGCTGCTCGACCGTGCGTCGACGGGCCTCGACGAGATCCGTTCGGGGATCGACGCCCAGGCGGCAGCGGTTGCGGCGCTGGTTGAGCAGTCTTCCGCGGGCATCGGCAAGGCGGGCGCCGAAGCGTCGGAATCGCTCGCGGCCAACATCGACCGGGCGAACAGCTCGATCGAGAGCTTGTCCAACCGTGTCGCTGAGCAGGACCGCGCGTCGCAGCGGATGATCGCCGAGATCGACCGCGGACTCGCGCTCATCGACGAGCGTTTCGCCGAGCTCGCGTCGCACGGCGACGAGCGGGCCAACCGATTCCTCGAATCGCTCACCCGCGCTCGAACCGAGCTCGACACGCTCGCGGCAGACGCGGGAACGCAGGACAGCGCGATCGGCTCGATCGCCGAGCGCACCGAGGCACTGCGGGAGAGCATCGGACGCCTTGCCGGCGAAATCCGCGACGGCGTTGGCACCATGCTCGGCGAAGCGCAGGGCGGAACCGAGCGGCTGTTGGCCAGCACCAGCGCCATCCGGCCGGAGATCGCTTGGATCCGCGAGGCGTCAATCGAAGCCAGCGACCGCATCTCCGCGGCGGGCGGACAGATTGCCGAGCAGCAGGACCGCTTCACCGCCCTGCTCGCGTCGGTCGACGACGGCGTCGGCGCAGCGCAATCGAAGCTCACGGAGCTGGCCTCGGTCATCGTCAAGGTCGAGCGCGAGGCCAGCAGCCTCAGCGCCGAAACCGGACCGGCGCTGGTTTCGGCTCTGCTGCAGGTCAAGGAAGCGGCGGCCCACGCCGCGGATCGCGCCCGGGAGGCGATCGAAAGCGTCATTCCTGCGACTGCGGGTAAGCTGTCCGAGGAAACCCGCGAAGCCCTGGAACGCGTGGTGCGGGAGAGCGTGGAAGAGCGCCTGCGTTCGGTCGAAGATGTTGCTGCCCGGGCGGTCGAATCTGCCCGCGCAGCGTCCGATCGCCTGACGCAGCAGATGCTCACGCTCGGCCAAACGGCGGCTGCGCTCGAGCAGCACATCGAGCAGACCAGCCAAAACCAGCGCGAGAAGGATAGCGAGGCGTTCGCACGGCGCGTGTCGCTGCTGATGGACTCGATGAACTCGGCGGCGATCGACGTCGGCAAGATCCTGTCGGACGAAATCGACGACAAGGCCTGGGACAGCTACATCAAGGGCAACAGGGGCGTCTTCACCCGGCGCGCGGTGCGCCTGATGGGTGGCAGCGAGACGCGCGCGATCAAGGCGCATTACGATTCCGACACCGAATTCCAGCAGTCGGTGAACCGCTACATCGCCGATTTCGAGGCCATGCTCAGGCGTGTGGTCGCGGAACGCGACGGCGGCATCATCGCCGTGACCTTGATGTCATCCGACATGGGCAAGCTGTACGCGGCGCTCGCACAGATCGACCGCCGCCGCTGACACGGCGGTTCAGCGCGGATTGTAGAAGTCGAGATCGTCCGGCGTGATCCAGCCGTAGGTCCAGTTCACGTAATAGATCGCGAACAGGATCGCCCCGAGGAGGGCCGCCTTGATGAGGTGGCGCCTTAAATCGAACCTGTGCGGCGCGCTTTCGGCATGCCCGGCCTGCTTTGGCTCCCCGAGCTCCTCGTCGGTTCTGACCCCGAAGGGCAGCAACACGAACGCGCTGAACATGAAAAAGAGGAAGTAGATCGCCAGGATCGAAGTGAAAGCCATGGTTCGTCCTACTGCGCGACCTGGAGAAGCATCACCTCGACCACGGGCTTCTTGCCGGTCCAAAGCGTCGCGCAACGGCGCACTGCGAGGCGCACCGCCTCTCGCATCGCTTCCTCGTCACCACTGCTGAAAGCCCGTTTCGCTGCGTCGGTGGCGTCGGCGATGAAATCGTCACGATCCTCTTCGACGGGAACGCCGAACGGCCGCACGAGCGGAGTGCCCGCAAGCTCACCATTGTCGGCTATCGGAAGCGCGACCGTGATCAACCCGCCGTAACCGATCCGGCGTCGCTCGTTCACCGTCGATCCGTCCGCGGGCAGGATCACGTCCCCGTCGAGCACGAGCCGTCCGACGCGTGCTTCGTCGATCTTCCTGGGACCATCCGGCGCGAGGCGGATGACGTCGCCGTTTTTCTGGACGATCGCGTGCGGCACGCCATGCGACAGCGCAACGCGCGCCTGTTCGGCGAGATGCCTCTGCTCGCCGTGGACCGGCACGACGATCTGCGGCCGCACCCAGTCGTACATTTCGATCAGCTCGGGCCTGCCAGGATGGCCCGAAACGTGGACATGCGCCTGGCGCTCGGTGACGATCTTCACGCCGAGCTCCGACAGCTGGTTCATGATCCGGCCGATCGCGACTTCATTGCCCGGGATGATCCGCGAGGAGAAGATCACCGTGTCGCCTTCGCCGAGCTTCAGCTCATGCGTTCCAGCCGCGATCCGGCCGAGCGCGGCGCGAGGTTCGCCCTGGCCGCCCGTGGCGATGATCAGCACCTCGCGCTTGGGGAGGCGCATGGCTTCGTCGAAGCCGATCGGCGGCGGGAAATCCTTCAGATAGCCGGTCGCTTGGGCAACACGCAGGATTCGCTCGAGCGAACGGCCGGCGATGCAGACCTGCCGGCCGGTCTCGCGTCCCACGCGCCCAATGGTCTGCAGTCGGGCAGCGTTCGAAGCAAAGGTCGTAACCAGTACGCGCCCCTTCGCTTCCAGCACCTGAGCGAGAAGGCCGGAGTGGACGCTCTCCTCCGAGCCGGACGGCATGTCCTGAAAGACGTTCGTCGAGTCGCAAACGAGCGCGAGCACGCCCTCATCGCCGATCTGCTTGAGCACGTCCGTGCTCGGCGCCTCGCCGATGACGGGCGTTTCGTCGATCTTCCAATCGCCGGTGTGGAAGACGTTGCCGAACGGCGTCTCGATCAACAGCCCGTTCCCTTCGGGGATCGAGTGCGACAGCGCGACGAAGCTCACCCGGAAAGGCCCGAGCTCGATGCTCCCGCCGCGCTCGACGATGTTGAGCTTCACCTGCCCGGTAAGGCCCTCTTCCTCGAGCTTGCCGGCGATCAGGCCGGCCGTGAACGGAGTGGCAAAGAGAGGCGCTTTCAGTTCGTCGGCCAGATAGGGAAGCGCTCCGATATGGTCCTCATGACCATGCGTCAGCACGATCCCGGCGAGCCGCTCCTGTTGGTCTTCGATGAATTCCAGATCGGGCAGGATGAGCTCAATTCCGGGATAGTCGGGGCCTGCGAAATTGAGGCCGAGGTCGACCATGATCCACTGGCCGCGGCAGCCGTAGAGGTTGACGTTCATGCCAATCTCGCCGGAGCCGCCGAGCGCGCAAAAAATCAGTTCTTCACCAGGGATCATTGGGAAGCGCGTGTGGCCGTGTCGTGCAGCAGGCTCAACCCCTGGATGGTGAGATCGGGCTCAATCGCGTCGAAGACGCGGGTGTGCTTGTCGAAGAGGCTGGCGAGCCCTCCGGTCGAAACCACCGTCAACGGCCGTCCAACCTCGGCCTTCAATCGCTCGACCAGACCCTCCATCATTGCGACATAGCCCCAGTAGATCCCGATGATCATCTGGCTCTCGGTGGTCCGGCCGATGACGCTGTTGCCGTCCGGCGCCTCGATCGCGATGCGCGGAAGCTTCGCGGCGGCGTTGACGAGCGCGTCCAGCGACAGGTTGATCCCGGGTGCGATGATCCCGCCCTTGTAAGCGCCCGATTCGCTGACGACGTCGAAGGTCGTCGCCGTTCCGAAATCGATCACGATGAGGTCGCCCGGATGCTTGGCATGCGCGGCAATGACGTTGAGTGCGCGATCCGCTCCGACGTTCTGCGGCTCGTCGACGTCGAGCTCGAGCGGCCATCCGGCCGCACCCTGACCGGCAATCAAAGGTTCGACGTGGAAATATTTGCTCGCCAGCACTTCAAGGTTGTGAACCGCTCGCGGTACGACGCTGCCGATAATCACCGCCGTGACGTCTGCTTTCGAATAGCCCTCAAGCTCGAGCAGCTGGTGCAGCCACACTGCATATTGGTCCGCGGTCCGTCGCGGATCGGTCGCGATGCGCCAGCGCGCCTTGATCGTTCCGGCGTCCACCAGCGCGAAGACCAGGTTGGTGTTACCGGCGTCGACGGCGAGCAGCATGGCGGGGCCTTAGGGGAAGAACAGCCGTCCGGCAAAGGTCAGACGGTAGCGGCCACCTGCTCGACGACCAGCGGCGGCGAAGCCTCCTGCTGCTTGGCCAAATAAGCGTGGATGGACGCAACGACTTGCGCTCCGTCGCCGACGGACGCCGCCACGCGCTTCACCGAACAGGCCCGGACGTCGCCGACTGCGAACACGCCGTCACGGCTGGTCTCCATCGGCAGGCGGTCCTTCTCGAGGTCAGTGCCGGTCAGGAGAAACCCCCGCTCGTCCAGCTTCAGGCCTGACGTTGCGAGCCAGTCCGTGTTCGGCTCCGCTCCGATGAACGAGAAGAGATACCGGACCGGCCGTTCGGTTGTCGTGCCCGCTTTGCGGTCGCGCCAGCACACTCTCTCGAGCATGCCGTCGGAACCCTCGAGAGCCGAGATCTCGCAACCGATGACCACCTCGACGTTCGGCTGCGCCTCGATCCGGTCGACCAGATATTGCGACATGGTCTCGCGCAGCGGCCGGCGCGCGATCAGGGTGACCTTCCGCGCCCGGCTCGCAAGGAACACCGTCGCCTGGCCCGCCGAGTTGCCGCCCCCGACCAGCGCCACGTCCTGTCCGGCGCACAGATCGGCCTCCAGCGGGGAGGCCCAATAGTGAACCGATGTCCCTTCGAACTCTTCGAGACGGTCGACGCCGAGGCGTCGGTAGCGCGCACCCGTGGCGATGACGACGGAGCGCGCCTGGATGCGCTCGCCCGTCGCGAGCTGCACGTGACACGGATCGTTGCCACATTCGAGCTTCACCGCTTCGTCCGGGATGGCCATCTGCACGCCGAATTTCTGCGCCTGGCTGAATGCCCGGCCCATCAACGCCATGCCCGATATGCCGGTCGGGAAGCCGAGGTAATTCTCGATCCTGGCCGATGCGCCCGCCTGCCCGCCGAACGAGCGGCAGTCGATCGTCAGCACCGCCAGCCCTTCCGATCCGGCATAGACCGAGGTGGCGAGGCCTGCCGGCCCTGCGCCGATCACGACGAGGTCGTAGAGCTTGCTTCCGTCGAGGGACCCCAGCAGGCCGATGCAGCGCGCGAGCTGATCCTCGCTCGGATTGCGCAGCAACTGACCGCCCGGGCAGAGCACGATCGGGAGCTCTTCGGGCGTTACCTGGAAGCGCTCGACCAATGTCCGGGCGCAGGAATCGCTTTCGGGATCGAGGTTCCTGTACGGATGCCCGTTGCGGCGGAGGAAATTCACCAGCCGCAGCACATCGGCATCCGCTTCATCGCCGACGACGATCGGTCCCGCTCCGGATTCGATGAGGCCGACGCGCCGCAGGATCAGCGCGCGCATCAATCGTTCGCCAAGATCGGCTTCGGCGATCAGCAAGGCGCGAAGGCGCTCCTGCGGAATCGCGACCGCCTCGACGTCCGTCAGCGCCTGTTCGTTAACGAGATAGGGACGGCCGGAAAGCTGAGCGAGCTCGCCCATGAAATTGCCCCGCTCGTGCGTGACGATGTGGGTCGGCTCGCCGCCGTTGGGCTGCGTCACCTCGACCCGGCCCGAAAGGATGAGCATGAGGCCGGGGCCCACCTCGCCGACGCGCGCGAGCATGTCGCCCTTCTTGTAGCTGCGCGGCTCGCCGAACCGGCCAAGCCGCGCAATTTCATCGTCCGTGAAGCGCAGGAACATCTGCGCTCCACGGGTCGAATAGGTTTCGCCAAGCTGATCCGTCATGCGACCGGGATGGGTTCCGCGGCCAATGTCGAACGCTCGGCGGTTTCCCCGACCTTTTCACTGCGTATGAAGGAGAGGATGTCCGCGTTGATGAGGTCGGGATGCGTCTGGCAGCAACCGTGCGGCAGATCCTTGTAGGTCTTCAGCTTGCCGTTCTTCAGCAGCGTCGCCGTCTTCGGAGCCGAATCCGCATAAGGGACGATCTGGTCGTCCTCGCTGTGGATCACCAGCACCGGCACTTCGATCGCCTTTAGGTCCTCGGTGAAGTCGGTTTCGGAAAAGGCCTTGATGCACTCGTAGCCCGCCTTGACGCTGCCCATCATCGCCTGACGCCACCAGTTGCGGATGAGGCCTTCCGAGGGCTGTGCGCCGGGGCGGTTGAAGCCGTAGAAAGGCCCGGTCGGTACATCGAGGTACAATTGCGCGCGGTTCGCCGCGAGCGCGGCACGATATCCGTCGAAAACTTCGATCGGCGTGCCGCCGGGATTGGAGTCCTTCTTCACCATCACCGGCGGAACCGCGTCGATCAAGATCGCCTTGGCGACCCGCCCTCTCCCATGCTGCGCGACATAGCGGGTGACCTCGCCGCCGCCGGTCGAGTGGCCAACGTGAATTGCGTCCGTCAGCCCGAGCTGGGTGACCAGCTCGTCGACGTCGGCAGCATAGGTATCCATGTCGTTGCCGCCGTCCGTCTGTGTCGAGCGGCCGTGCCCACGGCGGTCGTGAGCAATCACGCGATATCCCTGGCCGAGGAAGAACATCATCTGATTGTCCCAGTCGTCGGCGCTGAGCGGCCACCCGTGGTGGAAGACGATCGGCTGCGCGTCTTTCGGACCCCAATCCTTGTAGAAAATGTGGGTGCCGTCTTGGGTCGTGATGAATGGCATGGGGATGCCTCCCGCTCAGGGTGGGTTCCCATCAAAGGACGACTTTGACGGGTTCCCAGTGCCGGCCGGCGGGGCCGGCGCCGGTCTCGATGAGCCGGAAAGGGCGGGCTGCTACAGGTCCGTCGAACGCCCGGATCGCTCGCGACGATGCCGGGGCCCGTAACAGGATTCCCATGTCAGCGAAATGACACGACTCGAAAGGATTCAATCGAGGAAGACGTCGGCCGCGCGAACGATCTCGAGGGAGCCGTCGTCGAGGATCAGACGGAGTGCGCCGTCGGGATCGAGGCCCGCGAAGCGACCGCTGATTTCCTCGTCTTTTCCGAGGTGAACGCAGAGCTTGGTCCCGACGAGATGGGCGCGATGTTCCCATGCGCGGACGAGCGCCGACGATTCGCTCGAGCGCCACAGCGTGAGCATTCGGCTGAAACTGCCAGCAAGCAGCGGCGCAAAGGCCTCGGGCTGCATATGGCCGTTGAGCGACGCGACGCGGCGGTCCGGCAGCTCGGGCGCCGCCGCCAGGTTGACGCCGAAGCCCAGTATAACCCGGTCCGCACTTCGCTCGAGCAGGATGCCGGCGAGCTTCTTGCCCGAGAGCATCAGGTCGTTGGGCCATTTGAGCACCAGCGGCTCGTCGGGCACCGCAACGTCCAAAGCTTCGATCAGCGCGAGCCCGGCGGCGAGCGAAAGAGTCTGTGGCGGCGGATCGTCGGGGCGAAGCTGCACGAGCGTGCTGCCGTAGAAGTTACCCTCGGCCGACACCCACTCTCGCCCCTGTCGCCCCTTCCCCGCGTCCTGCCGAAGCGCGACCAGCCACTCGCCTTCGACCGCGCCTTCATTGGCTAGCAGGTCGGCGTTGGTCGAGCCGGTTCGCTCGACGATCCGGATTCGGCTCAGAAGATCGACCCCGCTGCGCGGTC
>JBKPQH010000027.1:0-24297 GCA_046733935.1 Pseudomonadota bacterium | reverse complement strand
GCTCGACACCTGGGAGGGAATGCCCTTCTACAAACAGGGCTGGTACCAGTTCACGTCCGCCCCGCTCATCACCCGCGGACTCGTCGTCCTTGCGGGGAGCATCTACGACAACAAGTCGGATAGGATGCCGTCGGGCGTGGTTCGCGCATGGGACGCGAAGTCGGGAAAGCTGGTGTGGAACTTCGACCCAGGCAATCCCGGCAGCACCGCACCCATCGGGAAGGGTCAGCACTACAGCGTCTCCTCTCCCAACAGCTGGAGCACGTCCGCGGCCGACGAAAAGCTCGGCCTGATCTACCTGCCCTTCGGAATGGCCCCGGTGGACGAGTGGGGCGGCGACCGCAGTTCGACGACCGAGAAGTTCGCAAGCAGCATCGTCGCGCTGGACTCCGCGACCGGTCAGCCGCGGTGGGTCTTTCAGACGGTGCACCACGATCTGTGGGACATGGACGTTCCCGCCCAGCCGGCACTGGTCGACCTGCCGGTTCCGGGAAAGGGCTTGGTTCCCGCGCTCGTGCAGTCCACCAAGACCGGCAACATCTTCGTCCTCGACCGGCGTACCGGGCAACCGATCATCCCGGTTCATGAACAGGCCGTTCCGCAGGATGCCGCGCCGGGCGACCGCGCCTCCCCGACGCAGCCCTTTTCAGAAGCCTCGTTCATGCCGCTGGGGCCAGTCAGCGGCAAGGACATGTGGGGCGCGACGATGATCGACCAGCTGATGTGCCGGATCGAGTTCGCAGGAATGCGCTATGAAGGCCCGTTCACGCCTCCGGCACGGCAAGCGACCTTCGTCTTCCCCGGCAACTTCGGGGTGATGGACTGGGGCGGAATGGCCATCGATCCCGTGCGCAAGATCGCCTTCGCTCACCCCAACTACATGGCGTTCATCGACAAGCTGACGACCAACAAGCCCGAATGGAGCAAGAGCGAGACCGATCGCGGGCTGAACCCGAACAAGGGCGCTCCGTTCGCGGTCTATCTGAACCCCTTCCTGTCGAAGATCGGCCTGCCATGCCAGGCTCCGCCATGGGGTTACGTGGCAGGAATGGACCTGACGACCGGCAAGGTCGCGTGGGAGCACAAAAACGGGACCATCCAGGACAAGAGCCCGGTTCCGTTGCCGATCAAGCTGGGGGTGCCGTCGCTCGGCGGGCCGATCATGACCGGCAGCGGCGTTGCGTTCATGAGCTCCACCATCGACAATTATGTCCGCGCCTATGATGTAGCGACCGGGCGGCAGCTCTGGCAGGCCCGGCTTCCGGCGGGCGGGCAAGCGACGCCGATGACCTACCAGGGCCGCGACGGACGCCAGTATGTCGTGGTCGTCGCGGGCGGACATGGGACGCTCGGAACGACACCCGGAGACGACGTCATCGCCTATGCGCTTCCGACCGCTGCTCAATCTTGAAAGAGTGGCGCGCCCGAAAGGATTCGAACCTCTGACCCCCAGATTCGTAGTCTGGTGCTCTATCCAGCTGAGCTACGGGCGCGCGGGTCGCGACGCGTGAGGAGCGGCGCGGAAGCGGCGACATAGGGGGACGAGCGGCCACGCGCAACCCTTGCGATTGCGGCGCGAACGCGGCTCTCTTAGAGCGAACAACGATGCGAGCGATCGGCCTTTGTACCCTGGCTTTGGTGGCGCTCGGCGCGTGCACGACGCCGGGCGGGCCCTATCCCTCGCTGCAGCCGCGTGCGGGGGAAGCGGTGGATCCGCGGCTGCCGGTAGACCGGCCGATGAACGATCGGCCGGTGTCCCTTGCTCTCGCGAGCCAACTCGCCCAGCTTGTCGGCCAGGCGCGCGATGGGGAGGCTGCATTCATTTCGAAGGCGGCGGAAGCGGAACGCCTCGCCGCGTCCGCGGGTGCGCCGCAGACAGAGAGTTGGGTCGCGGCTCAGGAGGCGCTCTCGGCGGCGATCGCGGCAGCCGGGCCGACGCGGATCGCCCTGGCCGATATCGATGCGATCGGCGCGAACGCATTGCAGACGAATGGTGGGATCGCGCCCAGCGACCTCGCAGCCATTCGCAGCGCGGGCGCGGAGGTCGCCGCGATCGATCAGCGCCAGGCGGAGCGGATCGATGCGATCCAGCGGCGGCTGGGTCTCTAGAACCGGATCTTTAGCTCAAAGTGAGGACGATTCCGGCGGTTCGTGCCGGAAGAACTGACGGTGTGCGCGAAGCTCACTGTCGCTTCGAACGAAAATGATATCGGTGTGCGCCAGCGCCATGTCGGACGAGCGGCGCAAGGCTCCACAAATGTCGTAGCTGAGGAAGTCGCGCTCGGCGAGATAGGCAATCACCTCATGCATCAGCGGCGCGCCCTTGTTGAACGGAAGCAAGGCCACTTCGGCCAGAATGACCTCCGTCCTTTCCAGCGTCTCGGGCGACCCGTCCAATACCGCGAGCTCGTAGCCCTGAACGTCCATCTTGACGAACAACGGACCATTCATGGACCGGACTTCGGGCAAATCGTCCAGCCGCTTCATCGGCAGGCTGATGAGCCCTCGCTTGAAATTGGTCTGCTCCTCCAGCACCGAAGATCCGGTGCCGGCAACATGGAATGGAACGGCCTTCAGTTCTCGAGGGCCGAGCAGCGTCATCGTGTAACTCGCCTGCGGCAATTGCTCGACGGTCTTGAGCATGGCCGGTTCCAGGTTGGGCCGCGCCTCCACCATGTGAATGGGGGTTGCAGGGAAGATCGGGGCGACCGCCCTGGTCCATGCTCCGACATTTGCGCCGATGTCGACGATTCCGCCGGGCACAAACCCGTTTTCCGCAAGGTTGCGGATGCTGCCGAACATATCGAGCTGGCCATTGCGGAACCGAGCCTCGCTCGAAGCTGCGGCGCTCGCCTGTCTCAGCAATGCTTCGTGAAGTGGTGCCGGAGCGGCACGGAATAGACGTTTGGCTACACTGCGCACGGCGACTCCTCAGCGGGTTGAGCAGAGGGCACACGAGGCCGTCCTACGGCGACCAGTTCGACAGTAAGATTCCCCATCCCCCAAGTGCGCAGGCATATTCCGTTTATGTGCCGGTGTCAGCCGCCAAGCACTCGACGCCGCGCAGCACCGCGTCGACGGCGTCGTCGACATGCTCGAGGTGGGTTCGGAAGCAGAGGATTGCGCAGCGCAGGCGATAGCTGCCATCGATGCGCGTACCGCTCATCATCACGCGGCCTTCCCGCTGGATGTGCTGCATGAGGCGTTCGTTGAAGTCGTCGACGTCGCGCGTCTTCGGGATGTAGCGGAAGGCGACGACCGAGAGTTGCGGCTCCGGGCCCGCATCGAAGCCCTCCATCTGCGAAAGGCGCGCGTGGAAATAGCGCGCGAGCGCCAACTTCTCGGACTGGGCAGCGCGAAATGGGGCGATGCCGGCCATCTGCAGGGGCAGCCACAGCCGGAGCGCGCGAAAGTGCCGGGTCAGCTCCGGCGAGAGATCGGCAGGTGACGGACCGACTTCGGATTCGCCCAAGGGCCGGATGTACTCGCCGCTGGCGCTGAACGCATCCTGCAGGAGCCTTCCGTCGCGAACGACGACGGCGCCGGTGCCGTACGGCAGGAACAGCGTCTTGTGAGGGTCGAGCGCGACGCTGTCGGCGAGCTCGATGCCGCGCAGAAGAGCCTTCCCCTCGTCGCACAGCGCGAAGAGGCCGCCATAGGCGCCGTCGACGTGGAACCATGCGCCGTAGCGGCGGCAGAGCTCGGCAATCTCGGCCAGCGGATCGATGGCTCCGGTATCGACGGTGCCTGCCGACGCGATGACGATCCACGGGCGGATGCCGTTGCGGCGGTCTTCTTCGAGCGCCTGCTCGAGCGCTTCGATAGACATGCAGTAGCTGTCATCCGTCGGGATGATCCGCTTGGGCGAGCGGCCGCGCCCGGCGATGTGGAGCGCCTTGTCGACGCAATAGTGGGCGAAGCGCGTAACGTAGATTGAGCCACCGCCGTCAGGGTCGCGCGCCTCGCGGGCGGCTACGACCGCCGTGAGATTGGCGATGCTTCCGCCGGAGGTCAGCGTGCCTGCAGCGTCGTGCGGAAAGCCGACGACGCTCGCCAGCCATGCGACGCAGGCGTTCTCGATGCGGACGGCACCCGGGCTGGCGGAAGCGAAGCCGGAATATTTGTTGGACGTCGCGGCGAGGAGATCGCCCAGCGCGGCATAAGGAACACCGCCGCCCGGGATGTAGGCCATGAAGCGCGGGGACGTCGTCGCAAAGCCCGGCCGATCGACGCAGGTCGCGACATAGTCGAAGATGCCCGCGGGGTCCCTGCCCTGCTCGGCGAATTCGGGTTGGAGGTGCTGGCTGAAGACCTCCGACCACGGGCAATTGCTCGGCGCCGCTTCGACCTGGTCCCAATAGGCCAAGGCATGATCGAGCGCCTGCTCGCCGAGCGCCCGGCGGCTGTCGGAATCCGGCTCGAGCGGTGCTGCGGCTTCGCGCAGCCGCGAAATCCCGGACCGCAGCTCGTCGATCACGCGATCAGGCGCGCGGCATCCACCGCGTGATAAGTGAGCACGCCGGTCGCTCCAGCTCGCTTGAAGGCCATCAGACTCTCGAGGATCAGCGCGTCCCGGTCGCCCGCGCCCGCCGCCGCCGACGCCTCGATCATCGCATACTCACCGCTGACCTGGTAGGCGAACGTCGGCACCCCGAACGCGTCCTTCACGCGGGCGACGACATCGAGATAGGGCAGGCCCGGCTTCACCATGACGAAGTCCGCGCCCTCGGCGAGGTCGAGCTCGACCTCCCGCAGCGCTTCCTCGATATTCGCGGGGTCCATCTGGTAGCCGCGCTTGTCGCCCTTCAGCCGACCGAGGGAGCCGACCGCCTCGCGGAAGGGACCGTAGAAGGCCGACGCGTACTTCGCCGCGTAGGCCATGATCGCGACATTCTGGTGCCCGGCGTCCTCAAGCGCGGCGCGGATCGCTGCGACACGGCCGTCCATCATGTCGGAGGGAGCGACGATGTCGGCCCCCGCCTCGGCCTGCACGAGCGCCTGCCGCACGAGAATCTCGACCGTGTCGTCGTTGATGACGTTGCCGGCCATGTCGACGACCCCGTCATGGCCGTGGCTGGTGTAAGGATCGAGCGCGACGTCGGTCAGCACGCCGATTTCCGGCACCGCATCCTTGATCGTCTTGATCGCCTGGCAAATCAGATTGTCGCTGTTGAGCGCCTCGCGCGCGTCGTCGGTGCGCAGATCGTTGGGCGTATTCGGAAAGAGCGCGATGCATGGAATGCCTAGCTCGGCCGCCTCGCGTGCCTTGACGCCCAGCCGATCGATGCTCCAACGGCTGACTCCGGGAAGCGAGCCGATCGGCTCTTCGCAATCGCGGCCATCGCAAATGAACAGCGGCCAGATGAAATCCGAAGGATGCAGCCGGTTCTCGGCGAGCATCGAGCGCATCCATGAGCTCGAACGGCCGCGGCGCATGCGCATCGCTGGGAAGGAAGCGGACATGGCCGCGCCTCTAGCGTCATTCGCCCGTCCGCGGGAACCCAAATTGCCGTAGCACCGCTTTGCCGCGCATGGGGAACCAGCTCCCGAAGCAGGCGATCCTGATCGTCAATACCGCGAGCCGCAACGGCGCGGCCTCGTTCGAGCCCGCGCGGGAGAAGCTGATTGCGGCAGGTATCGAGTTGATCGAAGCCCGCCCAGTGGATGAACCGGAGGCGCTTCCCGGTGAGGTACGCGCTGCCGTCGACCGGGCGCCGATGGTGATCGTGGGCGGCGGCGACGGCACATTGTCGGAGACGGTCGATCATTTCCTCGGCACCGACACGCTCTTCGCGCTGCTGCCGCTGGGTACCGCTAACAGCTTCGCCCGGACGCTGGAGATCCCACTCGACCTGGACGGTGCCGTCGACGTGATTGCCAACGGCGAAGCCAGGCGCATCGACCTCGCCGCCATCGACGGCGATTATTTCCTAAACAACGCAGCGCTCGGCCTCGCGCCGGTGGTCGCGGAGAGCGTGCCGCAGGTGATCAAGCGGAGCTTCGGTCGGCTCGGCTATCTGATGTGGGCCGGGTGGTCGGCGGCGAGCTTCCAGGCGTTCCGGTTGACCGTGGATGATGGCAAGCATGCGCACCGGCTCTGGGCGACCGAGGCGCGGATCGCGAACGGCCGCTTCCACGGCGGAGTCGAGCTGGTCGAAAGCGCCGGCCTCGAGAGCGGGGAGATCGTCGTCCAGGCGGTGGAAGGCCGCAGCCTCGCGAAACTTGGCTGGAGCTACGTGGCGAGCGCCCTCAAGCACCCTTCGCGGCACGACGCCGTGCGTGAGTTCAGGGGACAGTGCATGCGGATCGATACCAAGCCGCGGATGCGCGTCTCAATCGACGGCGAGCTGGGGCCCGAGACGCCGTTCGAAGCCTGGGCAGTCCCGCAGGCCATCTTCGTGGCGGCGCCGAAGCGCAGCTAGCCGAGCCGCTCCAGAGCAGCGCGCAGACGTTCGGCTTCGGCGGCCTTGGCCTCATGGTCAAACCGGGCTTTCTCGATCGCTTCGGGCTTTGCCCGCTCCGTGAAGTTTGGGTTGGCTAGCCGCTGGGCGAGGCTGTCGCGTTCCCTTTCGACGGCTTCAGCCGCCTTCGACAGGCGAGCCATCTCAGCACCGAGGTCGATCGCATCACCGAGCGGAAATGCGATTATCGTACCGTTCACGACCACCTGAGCGGAATTCGGCGGAGGGGCGTCGGCCTCTGTCGGCACAGCGAGCTTGGCCATCCGCGCAAGCGTCGCCGCGTCTCGGCCGAGACGCTCCACGAGGGACCGATTGCAAATGACGTGAGGAGTAAGCGTCGCGCTCCAGGGAATATTGAGTTCGGCCCGCAAGGCGCGCGCCTCGGCGATGACGGAGACGAGCGCGTCGATCTCCCGCTTCGCATGCGGATCGACCTGCGCCTGCGGCTGGGGCCATTTGGCAACAATCAGCTCGTAGGGCCGCTCGCCCATCGCCACCCACAGCTCCTCGGTGATGAAGGGCATCAGCGGGTGGAGCATCACGAGGATCTGGTCGAACGCCCAGGCCGCGACGCGCTTGGTTTCCTCGTCGAACGCGCCTTTGATCAGCTCGACATACCAGTCGCAGAAGGTGCCCCATACGAAGTGGTAGATGGCGTCTGCCATCTCGTCGTAGCGGAGCTCGTCGAAGGCGCTGTCGAGCTTGGCCAGCGTCTCCACCACCTCGCCGATGATCCAGCGGTTGACCGAAAGCTCCGCGGCTGGAGCGGCGATGCTGTCGCTCGCGCCCACGCCGTTCATCTGCAGGAAGCGCGCGGCATTCCACAGCTTCGTCGCGAAGTTGCGGTAGCCCTCGACGCGCTTCTCATCGAGCTTGATGTCGCGGCCCTGGCTTTCCATCGCTGCCAGCGTGAAGCGCAGCGCGTCGGCGCCGTACTTGTCGATCAGGCCGAGCGGGTCGACGGTGTTGCCTTTGGACTTGGACATCTTCGCGCCCTGCGCGTCGCGGACGAGCCCGTGGAGGTAGAGCGTCTTCCACGGCGCCTCGCCCATGAACTCGATGCCCTGCATCGCCATACGCGCATCCCAGAAGAAGAGGATGTCGAAGCCGGAGATGAGCACGTCGTTGGGGTAGTGTCGGCGGAGGTCTTCGGTCTCGTCAGGCCAGCCGAGCGTGGCGAAGGGCCAGAGGGCTGACGAGAACCAGGTATCAAGCACGTCCTCGTCCTGCCGAAGCGGCTGGTCGCCTGCCTGCTTGCGGGCTTCTTCCTCGGTTTCGGCGACGAAGACGTTGCCGTCCTCGGCGTACCATGCGGGAATTCGGTGGCCCCACCAGAGCTGGCGCGAGACGCACCAGGGCTGGATGTTCTCCAGCCAATTGAACCAGGTCTTGGCCCAGGTCTCGGGAACGATCTTGATGTCGCCCTTCTTGACGGCCTGAAGCGCGGGAAGCGCGAGCTTGGCGGCGTCGACATACCATTGGTCGGTCAGCCAGGGCTCGATCACCACGCCGGAGCGGTCGCCGTAGGGTGTGGGTATGACGCGGTCCTCGACGCCAACCAGCGCGCCTTCGTCTTCGAGCTTGGCGACGACCGCCTTGCGGGCTTCCTCGCGGGTCAGGCCGAGCAGGTCCTGCGGGATGAGGCCGTCCTGCGTCTGGACGACGTGGGCGGTGCCGTCGAACATGTTGAGCATGTCGGCGGGCTTGAACCCGGCGCGCTTGCCGACCTCATAGTCGTTGAAGTCGTGGCCGGGCGTGATCTTCACCGCGCCGGAGCCGAGCTCAGGATCCGCGTGCTCGTCGGCGATGATCGGGATCAGCCGGCCAGTGATCGGGTGCTTGATCTGCTTCCCGATCAGCTCCTTGTAGCGCTCATCTCCCGGGTGCACCGCGACGGCCATGTCGGCGAGCATCGTCTCCGGCCGTGTCGTCGCGACTTGAATCGCGCCCGTGTTGTCGGCGAGCGGATAGCTCAGGGTCCAGAACTTGCCCTGGACGTCGCGCGTCTCGACCTCGAGGTCGCTGATCGCGGTCTGAAACTTGGGGTCCCAGTTCACCAGCCTCTTGTCGCGGTAGGCCAGCCCGCGCTTGTAGAGCTCGACGAAGACGTGGGTGACGGCGCGGCTGAAGCCCTCGTCCATCGTGAAGCGCTCGTGCGCCCAGTCGCAGGATGCGCCTAGGCGGCGAAGCTGGCGCGTGATCGCGCCGCCCGACTGCGCCTTCCACTCCCAGACATGCTCGAGGAAGGCTTCGCGGCCGATCTCGGCGCGCTTGATGCCCTGGCTTTCGAGGTTGCGCTCGACGACCATCTGCGTGGCGATGCCGGCATGGTCCGTGCCGACGACCCACAAAGCGTCCTTGCCCAGCATGCGCTCGCGGCGGGTGAGGACGTCCTGGAGCGTGATGTCGAGCGCGTGGCCGATGTGAAGCGAACCGGTGACGTTGGGCGGCGGCATGACGATCGTCCACGGCTGCTCGTCCGAACGCTCCGGACGGAACAGGCCGCTGCCTTCCCAATGCGCGTACCAGCGATCCTCGATCGCGCGGGGTTCGAACGTCTTGGGAAGGTCGCTCATGATGAGGCGCGACTAGCGATGCCGCGCTGCAGCATCAACCGCTGAAGCCCTCCCCCTTGACGGGGGGGGGAGGGTTGGGGTGACGCCGAGGGCAGCGCTTTGCGTCCACCATCACCCCGCCCCCGCCCCTCCCCATCAAGGGGAGGGGAAACCGTTAACCTCGCTCGGGCCGCTTCGGCGCGGGGGCAGCCTGGAAGCCAGGCTGGGCTTGCGGCGCCTTTCCTTCGAGGTACCGCCCGAACCAGCCGAACACCTCGTCATACCATTGGACCGAGTTCTTCGGCTTCAGCACCCAATGGTTCTCGTCCGGGAAGATTAGCAGCCGCGACGGGATCTCGCGGCGCTGGAGGGCGGTGAAGGCGGCGATCCCCTGCGTGTAGGGGATGCGGAAGTCCTTCTCGCTCGTGATCACGAGCTGCGGCGTCTTCCAGTTCTGGACGTAGTTGACCGGGTTCCATTTCTCGAACTCGGCCGGCGCTTCGTAATAGGCGTGCTGGCCGTGCTCCCATTCGTCGAACCACAATTCCTCCGTCTCATAGGCCATGGTGCGCGCATCGAAGACGCCGTCATGCTGGATGATGCACTTGAAGCGGTCGGGCCACTGCCCTTCGATCCAGTTCATCATGTAGCCGCCGTAAGAGCCGCCAGCGGCGCAGGCGTTGTTCGCTTCGAGCTGCGGATCGTGCGCCGTCGCATAGGCGAGGCCGAGCTTCAGGTCCTCGAGCGGCCAGCCGCCCCAATTCTGGTGGATCGCGTCGGTGAAGGCCTGACCGTAGCCGGTGCTCCCGTGGAAATCGACGCTGACCGCCGCGTAGCCGGGCGAGATGAACACGCGCGGGTTCCAGCGGTAGGACCAGCTGTTCGAGAAGCTGCCCTGTGGCCCGCCATGAACGAGGAAGACGATCGGCAGCGTCCGGTTCATCACCGGCTTGAGCGTCCAGCCCCACACCGTGTCGCCATTGGCGCCCGAGAAGCTGAATTTCTGGAATGTGGGGGGATCGAGCTGCGCGAGAAGTTCCCCGTTGATATCGGTCAGCTTCGTCGTCCGCCCCCGGGCATCGAGCCGGTAAAGGTCGTCGGGGGCCATGATGTTGTTCATCGTGGCGATCGCGCCGCCGCCGGGAAGCACGTGTACATTGGCATAATGCCCGTCACCCGTGAGCCGCGTGACCTTGCCGGTGGCGACGTCGACACGGAACACCGGCTCCTCGAGCGTGTCGCCGGCGGTGACGAGGATGCTCTTGCCGTCGGGCGCCCATTCGATGGAGTCTACAGAGCGGTCCCAAGCCTGCGTTAGCGGCCGAACCGTTCCGCTGGCGAGATCGCGCAGCATCAGCACCTGGCGGTCCGCTTCGTATGTCGGGCGAGCCATCGCGAAATAAGCGAGCGTCCGCCCGTCGGGCGAGACCGTCGGCAGGTTGTCGGTCGCGTCATTGGCGTCGGTCAGGTTAACCGGCGGCCCGCTTCCGTCGCTCGGTGCGGCGAAGATGTCGAGATTGGTGGATTTTGCCTCGATCCGCCCCGCTTCGCGCAGGGCGAAGTAGACCGTACGGCCGTCGGGCGAGAAATCGATTTCCTCCGCGCCGCCGAACGGCTTGCTCGGCGTGTCACCGACGAGGCTGCCGGTCAGCGGAGCGCCTGCCCCGACGAGCTTGCCGCCCTGCACCGCAAAGCCGAACAGGCGCGAGCGCACGCCCGGCTCCGCCCACGTGTCCCAGTGGCGGATGAACAGCTGGTCGTAAGTGCGGCCGGACCCGGTCTTCGGCTGCTCGGGCAGGCCTGCGCAGTTGAGGTCCGGGCAGCGAAGATCGCGGTCGGCGAATACCGCGACGCGATCTCCGGACGGCGAGAGCTTGAACCCGCCGATGTCGCCCTTGAAACTGCCGACCTGCACCGGCGCACCGCCAACTGGCATGCGGAACAACTGGTCCTGCTCCCCGACGGGCATCAGGAACCACAGCGCTCCGTCCGAAGCGAACACCGCATCATGGCCCTTCTCCGCACCGGCGACCGGCTGCGGGGCCGCGCCGCGCTTCGTCAGGTCCAGCAGGTAGAGCGTGTTGACGCGCTTGTTCTTGTCCCAGTCGGTGGTCGAGATGGTGAACACCGCGTAGCGGCCGTCGGCCGAGACTTCGGGCGCGCCGAGGCGATGCATCGACTGCATGTCCTTCGCGGTCATCGGGCGTGCAGCGAGCGGAGATGCCGCCAGCGCAGCGGCTGCGGCAGCGAGGAGGAGCTTGGTCTTGATCATGCCGCAGGCGTAGCAAAGCCGCGTCAGCGTGCAAATGCTACGGCAGAGTCAGAGCGGCCGGCCGGTGATCCGCGTGATCTCCCGTTTCACATGATCCTCGACCATGTGCGGGAGATGTTCGTCAAGCCATTGCTTGAGCATCGGCCGGAGCATTTCGCGAACCATGTCCTCGAGCGGATTGACGGGAGGCGCCGCCGGGACCGAGGCGGCAACGGTTTGAAGCTGCTCGAGCGCGGTTCGGCTCTGTCCCGCAACTTGTTCGTCGATCAGTGGCGGCCCGAGGTCGGCCGGCGGAGCGAGCGGCTCGTCGAGCTCGAGCACGTCCTCCTGGGCCTCGCCGATATCCTGTGCGAGCTGCTCATCCTCAGTGAGCGACGGCGCGCTCCTGCCCGACGCGCGCAACTCCTTTTCCTCGGCGATCACCTTCTTGATCGATGCGAGGATGTCTTCCATCGAGGGTTCGCGAGACGCCATTGAGGGCGCTATCGCCTATTGCTTCGGCGGAGTCACCCCTGACGGCACCGGGACGACCGGCGCGGATGGATCGATGCGCGCGGAGTCCAGCTGCGGAGTAACTACCGGGTTTGTGGGCATTTCCTGGGGACTGACGGTACGCGTCGCGACCGTCGGATGACGCGGATCGCTCGCCCAGTCGCTCCAGTTGCCGGCGACCTGGCGATAGTTGCCGAGCGGGTCGTAGAGCGGCCCGCCCTCGAGCCCCAGATCCTGCGCTTCGGCCTGGCCCATCGCGTTGAGGAGCTGGAAGCCCGCGACGTAAGCGTCGCGCTTGGCGGTGACGAGAGCGACCTGCGAGTTCAGCAATTCCTGCTCGGCGTTGAGCACGTCGAGCACCGTGCGGGTGCCGACGCTCTGCTCTGCTCGCGCGCCTTCAAGAGCGAGCTCGTTGGCCTGCACTGCTACGGTGTTGGACTGGATCGCCTTCTGTGCCGCATCGTAGGCGGCAAATGCCGCTCGAGCGGCTTGAACGACGGCGCGCTCGGTGCCGACCACCTGCTCCAGTACCTGCCCCTGCTGCGCCTGCGCCTGGCGGATTCTCGCCGCGGGCAGGCCGCCCTGAAAGATCGGCACGTTCACCTGGGCGCCGATCTGCGTCTGGTTGCCGGTGTTCGGAATGCCCGAGATGCTGTTGCCGGCGAGATTGTTCACATAGGTGTTGCTGAGCACGCCAGCGATCGTCGGCAACCGGCCAGCGCGCGCAACATTGACGTCATAGCCAGCGGCCATGGCCTGCCGGCTGATCGCGACCAAATCCGGATTGCTGGCAAGCGCGATCCGCACCGCTTCGTCCGGAGTGGCGGGAAGCGGCGGGAGCGGCGGCGGCGGAGCGAGCACGCCCGGCGCATGGCCGATCACCTGCCGATAGGTGGCTTCGCTCGCCGTCAGGTTACCCTGAGCCGCAGCGAGCTGCGAGCGGCCGAGCTGAAGACGCGCTTCCGACTGTGCGACGTCGGTGCGGGTGAGATCGCCGATTTGAAAACGGTCGCGGGTCGCTTCGAGGTTGGTCGTCAGGACTCGCACGTTATTCTGGTTGAGCTCGACGATCGCTCGATCGCGGATCACGTCCATGTAGGCGGCGACCGCCTGGGTGAAGACGTCGCCTTCAACGGCACGCAACGTGGCGCGGCCAGCCTCGACGCGCGTCTTCGCCGCCTGCACCGAATTCCTAACGGCGCCACCATTGAATAAAGGGACACTGAGATCGGCCCCCACCGACAGCGTCGGCCCCTTGCCGCCGGTGTTGAGCACGCCGCTCTGAGCGAGGTTACGGTTGAGTCCGACCTGCGCGGTAACCTGGGGACGTCCGGCAGCACGCGCGATCGCGACCGTCGCATCGGTCCCCTTCAGCGTCTCGCGCTGGGCGGTCAGCGTCGGGTTCGTCTGATAGGCGGAGACCAGGGCCTCGCGCAGGGTGTCGGCCGAGGCTGTCCCAGCCATCAGAGCAGCAATCAGCGATGCGGAAAGAAACCTACGAAACACGCGCTGCCCCTTAAAAGGTGAATTCTTTCGGACGACTGAAGCCCGGCAGCGCCGGGACCCCCGCATCCCCGAAGGTGAGATAGCCGAACGCCCCGCCGGCCTTGCGCCCAACCGCGAGACGCGTAATTCCGCGGTCGACCAGAGCGGTCCCGAGCCTGCCGCCGTCGGCAAGCTGAGCAACGATCGCCTCGGGGATGATGTCGACCGCGCCGTCGATGAGGATCTGGTCGTACGAGCGGCCCTTGGAATCTCCCGACTGCAGCGGCGCTTCGAGAACCTCGATGCCAAGCTCGCGAGCCTTCGCCGCCAGCTCTGGCGAGCTTTCGACCGCCACGACCTCCAGCTGCATGGCGGCGAGCACGGCAGCTGAGTAGCCCGTTCCCGCTCCGACCACGAGCGCGCGTTGGCCGGGCTGCGGCATCATCTGGGTCAGCAGCTGCCCAAGCACCGCCGGTGCCGACAGAAAACGGCCCCCGCCGAGCGGCACGGCACGATCCACATATGCGAGTGGACGCACCGCCTCCGGCACGAAGTCCTCGCGCGGAACGGAGCTCATGGCCCTCGTCACGGCAGGATCGACGACGCCCTCGGGCCTCAGCTGGTTCTCGACCATCGCGAGGCGCGCGGCCGTAAAATCGGGAATGGCAGTCTGGACTGTCATAGCTGTTATATGCCGCTAATACACCTAAAGTTCAAGCTGCTCATATCGGGCACATGGGCCTGCGCCAACCGCCGTTGATCGAAAGAAGGGTTCACGCGGGTTGCTGCGGCGGCGGAGTGAAGGGCCGGGCTTGACCCGGGAGAGGTGCTCGCGGCAAAGGCATGGCACCCCCGGCCCGATGGCGGAGTGGTTACGCAGAGGACTGCAAATCCTTGCACGCCGGTTCGATTCCGGCTCGGGCCTCCACTCACCCCGACGAAAGGGCCACCGCGGAGGCGGCAGCACCCGCCGCCCGCCGCGATGACCAAGTGCCGGTACGAAGGGAACTTCCCCGGCACTTACTCGTAGCGCAGCGCGTGGATCGGGTTCGCGCGCGCGATCCTGAGCGCATGGCCGACCACCGTAGCGATCGCGATTCCGAGCGCGATCGCGGCGGCGATCAGGAACGGCACAGGCGTCAGGCTGATCCGTTGGTCGAAGCCGTTCAGCCAGTCGCGCATCATCCACCAGGCGATCGGCCAGGCGATGACGTTGGCGATAATAACCGGGCGGCTGAACTGCCAGACGAGCAATCGCACGATGTCCCGGGTCCGGGCGCCGAGCACCTTGCGAATGCCGATCTCCTTGGTGCGGCGTTCCGCGGTGAACGACGCCAGGCCGAACAGGCCGAGGCATCCGATGATCACGGCGAGGACCGAGAAGGCGGCGAAGATCTGCGCCCGCGCATCCTCCTTCTTGTACATCTCGGCCATGATGTCCTCGCTGAACTTGGCGTTGAACGGGACCTCGTTGGTGAACTGCTTCCACTCGGACTCCAGCGCGGACTTCATCGTCGCCGGATCCCCACGGTAGCGGATCATCAGATAGTTCGGGCCGGTCCGGACCTTGCGGAACATGATCGGATCGATCGGCTTGCGGACGGACCGGAAGCGGGAGTCCCCCACCACGCCGATGATGTTGATGTTCACGTTGCCATAGTCCGATCCGATCAGCTCGCTCTTCACGACCTTGCCGATCGCGTCCTGGGGCGTTTTGAAGCCGAGCTTCCGCGCCGCATATTCATTCAGCACGACGTTGACGCCGCGCTGGGCAACGGCCCGCTCGACATTCTTGTCCTGAGGATAGGGCAAGGTCATGTCGTCCATCGGCCGGTTCGCGTCGAACCACCGGCCGGCCTTGAGCGTCAGCCCCATCGCGTCGAAGAAGCCTTCGCCGACATTGTATTGGCCGATGTTGACCAGCTTGTTGCTTCCGGGCGGGATAATGCCGGTATTGTTGTTATTGTCGGTACCAACCCCGATGTCGGTAAGGCCGGCGGCCACGACGCCCGGGACACGCTTCACCTGCTCGACGAAGCCTTCAACCCTTGAGAAGAGCTGGGCCCGGCCGAGCTCTTCCATCTGGACGATGTGGTCGCGCTTGTACCCGGGGTCGACGTTACGTGCGTAGACCGTCTGGCCATAAATCACGGCCGTGCAGATGATGAGGCCGATCGAAACCGCGAACTGCAGCACAACGAGCGCGGCACGCAAACGACCCGAACCGGGTGTCTCCGCTGCCGAGCGGTTGGCCTTCAGCACTTGCGCCGGCTGGAACCGCGACAGGAAGAAAGCGGGATAGAGTCCGCTGATGATCCCGACGAGGAGCGTCAGGCCGATCGCGGGCAGCAGAATCCCCTCGTTGCCGAAGTAATTAAGCGTGATGTCGGCATCGAGGAAGGCGCCGAACGGCCTCACGAGAAGCTCGACCAGAGCCAGCGCGAGCAGCATCGCGACGCCGGAGATCAGGATGGATTCCGCCACGAACTGGACGATGAGCTGCTTGCGGGTGGCCCCAAGCACCTTGCGGAGCGCGACCTCGCGCGCTCGCTGGCTCGCGCGCGCCGTTGCGAGATTGGTGAAGTTCACGACGGCCATACCCAGGATCAGCAGAGCAATGATCGCGAACGTCGCGATCGAGCGCTTGTCGTTGCCCGGCGTTAGGGTAGCCTCCTGGGCCTTCCCGAGGTGGACGTCCTTCAGATTGACGAAATGCCAGTCCTCGTCCTCGCCGGCGTTGTACATGATGTCGCCGTTCGGCTCGTTCGGGATGTTGCGCTTCTCCCATGCCGGCATCTGCGCTTCGATCGCACGAATGTCGGTGCCGGGCCGCATCTTCACGAAAACGTAGCCAGACTGGCAGCCCCAGCATTTCGTGAGGAACTCGGGCTGCTCAGCATAGAAGGCGTTGAAGTCCAGGCGCAGCAGCGCATCGATCTTGAGGCTGGAGTTCTTCGGAAGGTCCTTCAGCACTCCGGTGATCTTGAAATCGCGCCGGACGCCCCTGGAAATGATCGTGAACGTGCGCCCGATGACCTGATCCGTTCCGAAGCGCTTGATCGCTTCGCTTTGCGTGAGCACCGCCGTCTGCGGTGCCGGCAAGGTGCTGCCGGCGAGCAACGGCAGGTTGACGACCTTCAGGAAGTCGTCGTTCGTGAACATCCAATTCTTGGTCGACTGAGCCTGTCCGTCCTTGAGGAAGACGGGCCCGTTGTCCTGGAGATAGGCCGTCCGCTCGACCTGCGGGAAGTCCTTCTTGATGTAGGTCTGCGCAACGTAGGTGCCCATCTGAAAGAAGCCGGGCGGCTGGTCCTTGGGATGCGGATACCAGGACTGGAGCTCGTATGTGTTCTCAACGTCCGGGAGCCACTTGTCGTAGCTCTGCTCGTACCGGATGTAGAGCAGGATCAGGATGCAGGCGGCCATGCCGATCGCGAGGCCGGCGATGTTGATGATCGAATAGGTCCTGCTCTTCGCGAGGGCCCGAACGGCAACGGTCCAGTAGTTCCGCCACATGATGACTGTCCTCTCCAAGGGTTGGCCCTCGTTCGCTTAGGCGGCGCGCCGCCGCTCCTGCAGGATTCGGCCGTCGAGCATGTTGACGACGCGGCTCGCGAAGTCGGCGTGCGACGGCGAGTGCGTGACCATGACGATGGTCGAGCCCTCCTGATTGAGCTGGCGGAGCATGCGCATGACTTCTTCGCCGTGCGCGGTGTCGAGGTTGCCGGTCGGCTCGTCGGCGAGGATGAGCTTGGGTTCCCCGACCAGCGCACGGGCTACGGCGACGCGCTGCTGCTGACCCCCTGACAGCTGCGTCGGCCGGTGCTTGGCGCGGTGCGCGATGCCGACCTTGTCGAGCACCCGGTCGACGCGCTCCTTGCGATGCGACGCGGGATGGTTGTGGTAGAGCAGAGCCAGCTCGACATTCTCGCGAACGGTCAGCTCGTCGACCAGATTGAAGCTCTGGAAGATGAAGCCGATGTTGCTCTTGCGCGTCTCGGCGAGCTGGGTTTCGCTAAGGCCCGCGACCTCCTGGCCGTTGAAAACGTAAGATCCGCTCGTCGGACTATCGAGCATGCCCATGACGTTGAGCAGCGTCGACTTGCCGCAGCCCGAAGGCCCCATGATCGCCACGAACTCGCCGTCGGCGATATCGAGGTCGACGCAGTCGAGCGCAGTCGTCTCGACGGTGTCGGTGCGGTAGGTTTTGGTCAGCGCGGTCATGGTGAGCACGGGTCGCGTTCCTTTCTTACTCGCCGGAGCTGAAGTTGAGGCGGTCCTTGTCCGTGAGGCCGCTGTAGGTTGAGGTGATCACGCGCTCCCCGGGCTTGAGCCCGCTGAGCACTTCGATGAAATCGTTGTTGCGGCGGCCGAGCTGGACCTGGCGCTTGGTGGCGCTGTTGCCGCCGGAATCGACGACGAAGATCCAGGTGCCGCCGGTGTCGCTGAAGAAGGCGCCGTTCGGGATGAGAAGCGCCTTGGATGAGTCGCCAACGGTCAGCTTGGCCTGCACCGTCTGGCCGCGCTGCACCGAAGCCGGCTCCTGGCCGAGAAACACCAGGTCGATCTGGAACTGGCCGTTGCGGACCTGCGGATAGACCTTGGAAACTTTGAGCCGGAAGGTCTTGCCGTCGACGTCGGCGGTGGCCGTCTGCCCGACCGAGACTCGGCCGAGATAAAATTCATCGACATCGGCCTGGAGCTTATCGGCCCCGGCGCTGTCGATCTGGCCGATTCGCTCGCCCTGCTGCAGCGACTGGCCGAGCTGGATGTCGAAGCCGCTGAGCTGACCGGTGACCGGCGCGCGGATGTTGAGCTGTCCCAGGCTGTTCTGGGCGACCCCCATGCTGGTGTTGAGCGAAGAGGCGGCGGCGCGAAGCTGCTGCAGCTGGCTCGTCTGGAGAGATTCGGTTTGGGCGATGCTGCGCTTCAGAATCTGAAGGCGCTGCTGCTGGTAATTGAGATCGTCCTTGGTGTCGTTGAAGGTCTTGCTCGACACGAATCCGCGCTCGGCAAGCGGCTTCTGCAGGTCATATTGCCGGCGCATCTTCGCGAGGTCGGTCTCGGCCTGGTTGAGATCGCGCAGGTTGGTGTTGCGGGTCTGCGTAAGCGCGAGCTCCTGGCTGCGCATATTGTTGAGCTGTTGCTCGACCTCGGCCTGTTTCTCGAGGGTCGAGAGCTGCAGTTCGGCATTCGAGAGCACGGCCAGCAGCTGGCCCTGGGTGACCTGGGCGCCATCCTCGACGAGCTTCTTCTCGACGCGGCCGCCCTCGACTGCATCGAGATAGACGGTGACCAGCGGAGTCACGCGCGCTCGCAGTGGAAGATAGTCGTCGAAGGTCCCGTTCTGAACGGTTGCAATCGACAGGCGGTCGCGAGCCACCGTCAGCGAGTCCGAGCGAGGCGCGAACAGCCAGAAGATCAGGATGACCAGAACAACGGCAGCCGCCGCGCCACCGTAGACAATCCGCTTGTCGATCCGCCTGCGTTCGACGACGCGATCCATCGCACCGCCGCTGACCGCTTCCGACCGGTGAGTCTGGCGAAGCTCCACGAGGCTCACTGTCCACCTTCGGGCAGCAAGTGTCCGCTTTCGGACACCGGCTGAGCCGCCTTTGACGAACGGGCCCCTCTACAGCGCGAAATCGATACGATCCCCATGGCCCAATCGCTGCAAGCGGCGTGCCAATTGGAATTACAGGAAAAAGTTCAAACCCCACTGTTCACATCCGGACAGTCGCGCTACAGGTGTAGCGTGGAGGCTCCGTTCGAACTTTGCGTCGTCGTGGACGACGATCCGGACATCGCGCTCGCGGCGCGCCTTGCACTGCGCGATCTCTTTGAGCGCGTCGACACGCTCAACTCGCCGTCCGAGCTGCTCACCCAGCTGAAGAAGGAGAGCCCGGACGTCATCCTCCTGGACCTCAACTTCGAGCGCGGGGCGACCGACGGCCGCGAAGGCCTGCATTTCCTCGGGCGGATCATGGAGCAGGATCCGGACGCCGCCGTCGTGATCATTACCGCTCACGGCGCCGTGTCGATCGCCGTCGAAGCGATCAAGGCGGGCGCGAGCGACTTCGTGGCCAAGCCCTGGAGCAACGAGCGCCTCGCCGCGACCGTCAGGAGCGCGGCCGCGCTGCGCCACAGCCGAATCGACGCCCGCACCGAACGCGGCCGCGCCTCGGAGCTGGCGCCGACCAGCGAAACCCCTTTGATCGGCGAGTCAACGGCCATCGAGCGGGTTCGGACGCTCGTCTCGCGCGCCGCTCCAACCGATGCGAACGTGCTGATCCTCGGCGAAAACGGCACGGGCAAAGAGATCGTCGCGCGCGAGATCCACCGGCAGTCGCGCCGCAGCACGGAGCCGATGATCTCCATCGACCTTGGCGCAACTTCGGAAACCCTGTTCGAGTCCGAGCTGTTCGGGCATGTCAAAGGCGCATTCACCGGCGCCGAGGGAGCGCGGATCGGACGGCTGAAGGCGGCCGACCACAGCACCTTGTTCCTCGACGAAATCGGCAACCTGCCGCTGCACCTCCAGCCCAAGCTCCTGACCGCACTCGAGCAGAGGGAAGTGGTGCCGGTCGGAGCGAACAAGGCGATTCCGATTGACGTTCGGGTCGTCGCCGCGACGAATATGTCGATGGAGCAGTTGTCCGACGCGAAGCGCTTCCGGCAGGATTTATTGTTCCGGCTCAACACCATCGAGATCGAGCTTCCGCCGTTGCGGGACCGCCGCGACGACATTCCGCTGCTGCTCGACCATTATCTCGGTCTCTATTCGCGCAAGTACGACAAGCCGCAGCGCGATTTGCCGCCAAGCCTCCTCCATGCTCTCGTGAAGCACGACTGGCCGGGGAACGTGCGCGCCCTTCGACATGCGGCGGAGCGCGCGGTCATCATGGCCGACGGGGACCGTTACCGAATCGAGGATTTCCCGCTGCCTCAGCGTTCAGAGACGGCGTCTTTGTCAGTCGTGGGCGACAGTCTCAATCTCGACCAGCTGGAACGACAGATGATCGAGCGCGCGCTGCGCATGCACCATTTCAACGTGTCGCTCGCAGCCGCTGAGCTGGGCCTCAGCCGAGGCGCGCTCTACCGGCGCATGGAGAAGCATGGACTTTAAGCGGAAGTTCGAGTTCGGCCTCGCCTGGCGCACGGTCGTGCTGGTCGGCGCGATCGCGCTCGTCGGCCTGGCGCTTTCGACCCCTGGCGTTCGCGCCGGCCTGGTCGTTGCCCTGCTCATCGCCGCAGTCGCGCTAGCAAGCCTGTGGAACTTCATTCGGCGAACCAATTTTCTCGTTTCCCGGTTCATCGAATCCGTCCGCTTCGAGGATTATTCGCAGCGTTTCTCGGATCCGAGCGGCGGCGGCTTCGACGTTCTCGGCCAGACTCTGGATAATGCCCTGAAGACGCTTCAGGCGCGGCACACCGAGGAGAGCGCAGAGGCGCGCTACCTTGCGGCGATCGTCGACGATTCGCCGAGCGCACTGCTGACCGTCGATGAAAGCGGACGGGTGGAGATGCTCAACAAGTCGGCGCGGCAGATCTTCGCGCGCCAGCCGCTTCATTCGTTGCGCGACCTGGAGGCGCTTGGGCCGGAGCTTGCGGCTGCCGTCCGCCTGTCGCCGGGCACGCGCAAGATTACTCGCCTGGTTCTCGAGGGCGTTCCACAGAAGGTCATTTTCGCATCGGCGCAGGTGGCGCGGCTCGACCGTCCGGTGACCGTGCTTTCGATCCTGCCGGTTCAGAGCGAGCTGGGAGCATTGGAGGTCGCTGCTCAAGCCGATCTGGTACGCGTGCTGACCCACGAGATCATGAATTCGCTGACTCCGGTCACATCACTTGCGCGCTCCGGCGCCGAGATGGTGGCTGCCGCATCGAAGGGCCGCGGCGGACTCGATGAAGCGCGCACCGCGACCGAGACCGTCGCGCGGCGTGCGGAGGGCATACTTCGCTTCGTCGAGAGCTACCGCGAATTCGCGCAGACGCCGGAGGTGCACCGCCGGCAGTTCAAAGCGAAGCCGTGGGGCGAGGAGATTCTGAACCTCGCGCTGGCGAACGCGGGCGATCGCAAGATCGATGCTAGACTTGCGGTCGAGCCGACGACGTTCAGCCTCAACGCCGATGCGGAACTTCTCGCGCAGGTGCTCCTCAACCTGCTGCGCAATGCGATCCGCGCGACGAACGACATTCCCGAGCCGATCATCAGCCTGACTTTCGCCCGGGAGCCGGCGGGCCATGCGCGGATCGAGGTGCGCGACAATGGACCGGGGATTCCCGAAGACCGGCGCGAGGACATTTTCCTTCCCTTCTACACGACCCACAAAGGCGGCAGCGGCGTCGGTCTCAGCTTTGCGCGGCAAGTGGCGCTCGCGCACGGCGGCTCGATCTGCGCGCTCGACGCGCCCGAGGGCGGCGCGAATATCCGGATCGTGATCTGACGGGCTGACAAAGCTGGACTTCGCACTGGCCTGGATCCGTAGCAGTGCGGGACAGTCGCCCGGCAGTTCTTGCGGGAAGCTTGCCCGGCGCCGAGCTGCTCCATAGGCTCGGCGAAGGATGAGGATTCAGGCGAGCATCGAGGCGTTCCGGCGTCTGTCGCCCAAGCGTCGCCTGGCGATGACAGCTCCGCTTGCGTTGCTCGCCTTCGCCTACCTTTTTTATGCCGCGTTCAAACCCTCGGCGCCGCACGCAGATCTCAATTACTTCTGGCTTGCGGGACGACTGTGGGACCAGGGGCTCGACCCATATGGCCCCATCTTCGAAGCGCAGGGCCGGAAGCTCAGCGAGAATTATCCGTCCATCTACTGGCCCTATCCCCCGAATTGGTGGCCGATTTCAATCCTGCTCGGGAAGCTGTCGCTGGTTCGGGCAACGCAGCTGTGGATTGCCGCGTCGCTCCTCTTCACTTTCGCGTCGTGCGAGCTGCTCCGCCGGAGCCGGGCCGCGCTGCACCTGAGCGCGCCGTTCGACCAGACTCTGCTGCTTTTCGCCTACGTTGGCCTCTCCAGCGCCACCGCGACCGTCATGATGTGGGGCAATTGCTCACTCCTCATCATGTTCGGGAGCGCCCTTCTCGCATTCGGCCTCGCGAGCCGCGGCCGGACGGCCGCCGTGGTGGGCCTGGCGATCATGGCGCTGAAGCCGACGATAGGATTGCCGGTGATCGCCGCCGTCGCGCTTTCGCGAGGCGGCCTTCGAACCGCTCTGGCAGCCGGCATCCTGATTGCGTTGATGGCGCTCCCGGCCCTTGCGACCTCCGGCCCTCAGGAGATTCTGGCAAGCCTCGCTCGAACCGCGCAGGTCTATGAAAGCATCACGAGCAACAGCGCACTCAATCAGCCCGGCATCGTGCATGTCGCCGCTTTGTTGTTCAGGGTGACGATCAGCGGTGGCGTGTCCTTGGTCCTCGCGACTGTCTCGGCGGCAGTTCTGACGTTGCTCTCCCGAGTTTCGACCCACGATACTCAAGGGAACGCCGTTCCGACGCTGTTTGCCGGCCTGGCATCCGCGGGGATGTTCAGCCTTCACGGATATGACCTGCCGGTTCTGCTGCCCCTCCTGGCTCTCGCCTCCGGTCAGGGGCGCGGCTTGCTGATACAGGTGTTCCTTGGATTCCTGTTCTTCTTCCGGCCTTCGAACATGGTCAGCGCGATCCAGCTTCTCGGCGGTCCAGAACTCTTGGGCGCAACCTTCTCCACCATCGGAGTGCTTCTGATCTACAGCGCCGCGATCATGCTGTGCACGCGCCCTCTGCGCCGTTCAGTGAAAGCTGACCGGCATCGGGTCCCGGATGGGGCTCACACCCTTCCAAGCGCCAGCAGTGCGGAACCTCCCCCTGCGGCGGAAGCGTAGCCGCAAAGAACGCGACTAAGAAAGATTTGGTTAATATCAGTTAACCTGTTAGAAAGTTAACCTTCGTTTTCCGGTGCATGGGGGCAAGTCATGCGTTGGTCGCCGGTCGTTCGCCTTTTCGCGTCCCTTACAGCCATGGTTCTCGCATTCCTGGCGCAGCCCGCGTCGGCGCGCCGCACGGTGTTCGACACCTGGGGCTTCATGTATCTCGGCGACCAATATTGCAGCCCCAATGAGTGCAATGCGTTCTCGACGCCTTTTTCGGTGCAGATCGGTGGGACAAGTTACAACACCTTCTACGCGAACAGTAACGGCACCCTTTCCTTCGGCTCAATCTGGTCGCCGTACCTTGCGCAGCAAACGCAATTGGTGCTCGACCCCTTCGGCGACCCGATCCCTAACCCATATCTTGTTTCGTGGCCGCCCGAGATCCAGACGAACCTGTCGGCCTATCCGGTGCCGATCTTCAGTCCGAACTTCGCGGACGGTCCAGGCTTCGACAACGTCGATACGCCTATGCTTGGCGTTTCCGACGGCAACTTCGTCGCTCAAGTCCTGATTGGAGCGAACAGCTTCACGGTCAGCTGGTACCCCTGCGACCATCCCCAGGCTTGCGGTCTGGATAGCGTGGATGCGGCTCTCAACACTGCCTTCGATCCGTTTGCCGCCGGCGACGACATTAGCTTCGTAAGCTACCTCATGCTCTGGTCGACATGCACGAACAATCTTGGCGGGTGCACTCCTGAGGAGGACTTCGCCTCCGGCCGGCAGAATTTCATCGACGCCCGCACCAATTTTTTCCCGATCTACACGATGACACTGACCAACCTGACCAACGGCTTTCAGGTGGACTTTTCCTATAATCAGGGCACGACGGGCCAAGTGGGCACCTACGGCTACAGCCTTCCAATCGGCTCGCATCAAGTCACCGGGCCGCTCACCAACCAGTCGTACTTCTTCAGTTCGCTTGGCCCGCTGAATTACGTCCCCGAGCCGGCGAGCTGGATGACGATGCTGCTGGGTTTCGGGACGATCGGCATGGCGGTGCGGCGAAAGCGCAAGCTACAAGCGCTCGCGGCGTGACCTGACGCGCCGACTCCGGGGATCGGATGCGGTATTCGGCGTTCATCAGCTACAACCACAAGGACCGGGCCTGGGCCGGCTGGCTTCATCG
>JBKPQH010000026.1:0-72953 GCA_046733935.1 Pseudomonadota bacterium | reverse complement strand
GGCACGCGATCTTCTGCCTGCAGTCCGGCGCGGCTGCCTCTTCGCCACACGACGGTCGCGACGATCATCCGGTCGCCGTGCCACAATTCGATTGTGCTGCCCTGCGCCGCGACGGCGCACGGCGCTTTGATCATCAGCCCGCGCGACGAAACATTCAGGATGCAGGCGTCACTCCAGCCAGACAGAGCGCGCAGCCTGGCGCGGAGCATGACCCGCCGGCGAAGCTCGCGCGGTTTGTGGCTGCGGCGGGATGCGCTCTCGGCGGACACTGCCGCCGAGATACCTGCGCGAGATGTTCTCGGGTCTTAAGCTTCAATCCGAAGCGGATGATTTGTCAGGCATTTTCGACGGCACCGACTTCAGGCGTGAACTCCGCCACCTCGACCCGCTCGTAGAGGTCATTCTGATAGAACGGACTTTGATGGAGAAAGCGCTCGGCATCTTCGAAGCTGTCGGCTTCGATGAAGGCGAGATAACCTGACCGCTGGCCGCTCTTGTCGCGCAGAAGCCCGAACAGGGAGATCTGGTCCGAAGCTTGCCCCAAATGCTCGTTGAACTCGTCATGGAGCTCGACAAGTCGATCGCTGCTGCCGGGCTTTAAAATGCCTGCGACGAGATATTGCATCGCCTCGTCTCCGTTCATTGAATGAGCCGGCCACTTGCATAGCACGATTTGCGGCTTCAACCCCGCACAATGAAAAAGGGATTCGATGCGGGCGGAATCGTCGATCAGCTCGCGGGTATCTACGACGAATCGGTCGCCAACCTCAGGCGGGCCGTCAGCGCATATATCGACGACAAGACCCGGCCCGATGCGGTCGCCCGTTCCAAGGGCAATTTTGCCTATCCGGAGCTCAGGATCAGCTATGGCGGAGCGCTGCCGAAGCGGCAGATCGCACGGGCGTTCGCACGGCTCAGTCAGCCGGCAGTCTACGCCACGAGCATCGCACGGCCCGACCTGTTCCGCGACTATCTCGTCGACCAGCTCGATCACCTCAATCGCGACTATGACGTCACGATTTCGGTCGGCCGCTCCACCAGCGAGATTCCCTACGCCTATGTGATCGAAAACAGCGGAATCGAGGTTGGCGACGTCGGCACGGCCGAGCTGTCGCGCTTCTTCCCCTCCAACGAACTGGTCCACATCGGCGATGAAATTGCGGACGGCGTGTGGAACAACGCTGCCCCGACGGCACGGCCCCTCGCGCTCTTCGACGGACCGCGAACCGACTTCAGCCTCGCGCGGCTGAAACATTATACAGGGACTCCGGCGGAGCATTTCCAGCACTTCGTGCTGTTCACGAACTACGTCCGCTACGTCGATGAGTTCGTTGGCGTCGCGATCGACGCATTACGCAGGAGAGACAGCCGGTTCACTGCGCTGTCGGTGCCGGGAGGCACTTACGAGCGGGGCGAGCTCACGGATGCGGAGGCGCAAATCGCGGCGGGCCCGTGGCGCCGTCATCAAATGCCGGCCTATCACCTCATGGCGGAGGGCGGGACCGGCATCACCCTCGTCAACATCGGGGTCGGTCCGTCAAACGCGAAGACGATCTGCGACCATGTCGCCGTGCTCCGTCCGCACGTGTGGCTGATGATCGGCCATTGCGGCGGCCTCAGGCCCAGCCAGAAGATCGGCGATTATGTGCTCGCGCACGCCTATCTGCGCGACGATCATCTGCTCGACGACGTGCTTCCCCCGGAGATCCCGCTGCCGGCGATCGCGGAGGTGCAGAAGGCATTGTTCGAAGCCACGACCGCCATCACCGGCGAGGACGAGGACAGCGTGAAGCAACGGCTGCGGACTGGCACTGTCGTGACCACCGACGACCGCAACTGGGAGCTGCGCTACGCCGCCTCGGCCCTTCGCTTTAACCAGAGCCGCGCCGTCGCGATCGACATGGAATCGGCGACTGTCGCTGCGCAGGGTTACCGCTTCCGCGTGCCATATGGGACGCTCCTTTGCGTATCGGACAAGCCGCTTCACGGTGAACTGAAGCTGCCGGGTCAGGCGAATGCATTTTACGAACGCGCGATCAGCCAGCACCTGCGCATCGGCATCGAGACTCTGAACCTGCTGCAGCGTGAAGGCGAGGACCTCCACAGCCGGAAGCTCAGAAGTTTCGACGAGCCGCCGCTCCGCTAGCGCCTCGCAGGGCCCTCCACCGGCTGAGGCGATGCGAAGATGTCATTCAGGTAAGCAGCGAGGCGCACTCCCGCCTGGCTGAGCCGCTGCTCCATGAGCGGCGTGAACTTGTAGACGTAGGTGTAGGACAGGTCCGGCACCCTCTTGGCCCTGCCCTTCGCTCCCTTGGCTGGCTTCGCACCGGGAGCGGGATAAACGGTGTCGCGGAGCTCGGCGCTCTCGCTCACCCAATCGCGCGGATTGATGTCCCACCAGTCGAGCACGTCCTGGTTGCTGATGTGCCGCTCCAGCTTCGCGGCCAGCTCCGTGAATGACAGCTGCTCTTCGTCGACGAGCTGCGCGTCCCATATGGCATGGAGATTGGTCGGCTTGCCGAACCAGGTCACCTTCACTTCATTGCCGCCCCTGTCGCAGCATTTGCCCACGTGAAGCGGCTGGTGGAGATCCCCGACCAGATGGACGACGAATCGAAGTGCGAGCTGCTTATCGGCGAGGCTCGCCTTGCGGTCCTGGAGCACCGAGCGGAAGTGGTCGAGTGCCTGGAGCGCATCGCCCTCGGTGGGCGCGTGATCGTAAACGATCCCGTTGAGAGTCACATAGTGCCACGGCGTCGCGGTCTTCTGCCAGAACTCCCCCGGCGCCGAGCGCATCTCATCGGGCCAGTTCGCAGCTTCGTCGAGGCTTTCGGCGCCCCCCAAAATTTCGCGAACGTGCGCTCGGGCAAGACCGCTGAGCTGAGTGTCCGCAATGGCGGCTACCACTCGATGGCCGGTCTTGCCCCAGGCGGACGCAGGAGCTGGAACCATACTGGCTGTAGCGGCGGCAACGAACAACCATGGTTTCATTTCGGTTGGCACTCTCGAGACTCAGCTGACTAGCGCATGCCCCGTGCAGCCGCTTAAGGACAAGAGCATGACGGATGAACAATTGCTCGCTCTCGCGCGAGAGGCCGCGGCAAAGGCTTACGCGCCTTATTCCAACTTCCGCGTCGGCTGTGCTGTCGAGTCGGTGGAAGGCGAGGTCGTGACCGGCGCAAACATGGAGAACGCCTGCTACCGGCTCGGCATCTGCGCCGAACAGAGCGCCTTGACAGCGGCGCAGCACACGTTCGGCCTCGACAAGGTCGCGCGCATTGCCGTGGTCGGCGGCACGAGTGATACGGTCTGCACGCCGTGCGGCGGGTGCCGGCAAGCCATCCTCGAAGCGGCGCAACTCGGCAACCGCGAGGTCGAGATCCTTTGCGGCAGTGGCGACGGCTCCAGCGTCGAGCGCCACAACGTCGGCGAGCTGCTTCCGTTCGGCTTCGGACCGGCGGACCTCGAGCAGCCCGCCTAACTGTTCTCGAGGATGTAGGCGTCGACGTTGCGGTCGACCGGCTTGACGCCGTCACCCGTCAGATGCTCGGACTCGAACTGCAGGAACTGCACCCCGAGCCGATGGCGCAGATCGAGATCGGCGTGCTGCCGGAAGTCGGTCAGGCCCTGCCTCTCTTCCTCGTCCATATGGTCGCTGTTCGATTTGTTGCACGCGGCCACGGCATCGAACCATTCCGGTGAGCCTAGCTGCTTGCGGTCGACTTCAGCGGCCGTGTCGCGGATCTCATTATGGTCCTTGATCGCGTCGCGCGTCTCTTCCGTCGGGCTTTCGTGATCGGCGCCGCGGCCGATCTTCAGCAGCTCGGGATAGAAGAACCGCTCCTCGGCGAGCGCATGCGTATCGAGCAGCACCCGCAAGCGGATCCACACGAACTTCAGTGCGTCCGTGTCGGTGGGGGCAAGCTCATCGATCAGCGCGAACAGCCGGCGCTGCTCAATATGGTCGTCGCTGATGAGCTGCGTGATATCCATGGCCTGCCTCCTCGAGTGACTGGAACGCGTACGCTGCAAACTCAGACCAGCTTGATCTCCCGAAGCCGCTCCTGAAGATAATCGTTGGCCGTGATCGGCGGCCATTTCGGTTTCTCCCGGGCTGGCACTGTTTCCGGCAGCGCATCGATGAGGAAATCCGACCGGAAGTGGAGGAAGAAGGGCATCGAATAACGAGCGTGGCTTGCGCGGTCGGGCGTCGGATTCACCACGCGGTGCGACGTCGAGCGAAGGATGCCGTTGGTGAGGCGCTGCAGCATGTCGCCGATGTTGATCACCAGCTCGCCGGGCTTCGGGGAAACCGGGATCCAGCGCCCGTCTTTCGTCAGGAGCTCCAGTCCCGCTTCCTCGGCGCCGAGCAACAAGGTGATGGCGTTGATGTCCTCGTGGGCGCCGGCGCGGATGTGCTCGCCCGTCGGCTCCGCCTGCGGCGGATAATGCAGCGCTCGAAGCACCGAATTTCCGTCGCGGACGGCGTCCTCGAAATAGTTTTCATCGATCTTCAGATACCGGGCGATCGCCTTCAGAACCTTAAGGCCGGTGCGATCGAACGTCGCGAACAGCTCCTGGAACGTGTCCTTGAAGCTCGGCACCTCGGCCGGCCAGAGATTGTCGGGCATGTGATCGCGGAATCTATGCCCGGCAGGCAGGTCACGTCCGACGTGCCAGAATTCCTTGAGGTCGTGCGCTTTGTGACCTTTCGCAGTCTCGATGCCGAAAGGCGTGTAGCCGCGGGCGCCGCCGCCGCCAGGAATGAGATACTTGCGCTTCACCTCCTCCGGCAGCGCGAAGAACGCCTTCGCCTTCTCCTCGGCGTGATGGATGAGCTCGTCCGGAATCCCGTGGCCCGCAATGATCGCGAAGCCATAATCCTCGAAGCTCCGGCCGAGCTTCTGCGCAAAACCGTCCGGATCGCAGTCAGCGTCCTTCAGGGAAACAGACGCAATTTCGTCGTGGGTAATCGTAGCCATGTTCTTGGGCATTATGCCTAAATCAGCAGTCCCGCCAGCGCAGCAGACATCAGATTGGCAAGGCTTCCAGCCAGCAGGGCGCGAATGCCCAGCCGAGCGATCACCGGGCGCTGGTTTGGGGCAAGCCCGCCCGTCACCGCCATCTGGATCGCAATCGAGCTGAAGTTGGCGAAGCCGCACAGCGCGAAGGTGACGATCGCCCGGCTGCGCTCGGACAGTGCCGCCGCGCCCATCTTCCCCAGGTCGATAAACGCGACGAACTCGTTGAGCACGAGCTTCGTGCCGAACAGTCCCCCTGCGGTGCCGGCCTCGTTCCACGGCACTCCGATCAGGTACATGACCGGTGCGAAGATGTAGCCGACCAGCCGCTGGAAGCTGAGGTCCGAGATGCCGACGAGGTTTCCGAGGCCGCCGAGAAGCCCATTGGCAAGCGCCACCAAGGCGACGAAAGCAAGCACCATCGCGCCGACCGCCACCGCGAGCTTCACGCCCGTCTGCGCGCCCTGGGCCGCAGCCATGATGATGTTCGCCGGCTGCACCCCTTCCTCGAAGGTTTCGGCGACATCCACCTTGGTGTCCTCGACGGCGTGTGTATCCGCCGGGTCGTCCGGCATGATCATCTTCGCCATCAGGATCCCGCCCGGAGCGGACATGAAGGCGGCCGCGAGCAAGTACGGCAGGTAGCTCGCGCCTAGCAGGCTGGCATAGGCGGCGAGGATCGTACCGGCGACGCCGGCCATGCCGACGCACATCACCGTGAACAGCCGCGACGGCGGCAGCGCCGCGAGATATGGCCGAACCGCGAGCGGCGATTCCGACTGGCCGACGAAAATGTTCGCTGCAGCGGAAAGGGCTTCGACACGGCTGATCCCTGTGACCCAGCCGATCGCGCCCCCGACCCAGCGGACGATCCGCTGCATGATGCCGAGATAGTAGAGGATCGCAACGAGGCTCGCGAAGAAGATGATCACCGGCAGCGCCGCGATGGCGAATGTGTGGGCGAGCGGATTGCTTTCGCTCGGCCCGAACAGGAACTCGGTGCCCTTGGTCGCATAGCCGAGAAGGTCGCTCACGCCGCCCGAAAGCGTCTGAATGCCTGCTCTGCCCCAGCTCGTGTAGAGCACGAGGAAAGCGATCGCCGCCTGCAGCGCGAACGCGGCTCCGACGACCCTCGGGCGGATCGCCTTTCGGTTCGTCGAAAGCGCATAGGCAATGCCGAGAATGACAATGATCCCGGCAACGCCGAGCACCTTTTGATTCACCGGTTGGCCCCTCCCCCGGGCTTTCCTACCAGACCATGCCCTGCGTAGCGGCTGCGGCGGCTTCGTCCAGCAATTCCAATGCCTCGTCCGGAGTTTGCGCGACGAGCAGCTGGCTGCGGCGCTGCTGCGACAGGAAGCCGCTCCGCGTCGCATGGTCGATGAACTCGATCATGCCGTCCCAAAAGCCTTGGACGTTGAGCAGGCAGAAGGGCTTGGCGTGATAACCGAGCGCGTTCCAGCTCCACGCCTCGAACAGCTCGTCGAGCGTGCCGATACCCCCCGGAAGCGCGAGGAACGCGTCGGCGAGCTCGGTCATCTTGGCCTTGCGCTCGTGCATCGTCTCGACACGGTGAAGCTCGGTCACGCCTTCATGGGCGACTTCGAGTTCGATCAACGCGGCCGGAATCACGCCGTAAACCTGCCCGCCGAGGTCGAGCACGCTGTCGGCAATCAGCCCCATGAGGCCGAGCCTGCCGCCGCCGTAGACTAGCTCCACGTTGCGTCGAACCATGGCTTCCGCCGTCGCTTTCGTCGCGTCGGCGAAGATCGCCTGAGCGCCAGGAGCGGAGCCGCAGTAGACGGCGAGTCGCTTCACATTGTTCATAGCGCGGCGAGTTCCCTCAGATCGGCTTCGGGACGAGCGCCGAAATGGGAGATGACCTCCGCGGCGGCGATCGATCCCGTCTCGAGGCATCCACGCAGATCGCGCCCGCGGCAACGGCCTGCGATGAATCCGGCGGCGAACAAGTCCCCGGCGCCTGTCGTGTCCACGACCTTATCGACCGGAGCGGCCGGAATCTCCACGCGCGCGCCGTTCGCCACGGCCATCGCGCCATCTGCTCCGCGCGTGACGACCAAGGTTCGGACTTTGGGCGCGAGCGCATTCACGCATTCCGCCACATCATCACAGGCGGTCAGGTGGCGCATCTCATGCTCATTGCCGAAGAGAATGTCGACGGCGCCGGAATCGATCATCCCCATCACCCCTTCGCGCCGTCCTGCAATGCACAGGCTTTCGGACAAGGTGAATGCGACCGTCCGCCCCGCGGCGTGAGCGATGTGGGCCGCCTCGAGCATTGCCGCACGCGGCCGCTCGGGGCCCCACAAATACCCCTCCAGAAATGTCACGGCCGCGGAGCGAATGAGTTCTTCATCGAGCGCCTGGGTTGTCAGCTCGTGGCTCGCTCCCGGGCACGTGTTCATCGTCCGCTGCGCATCGGGCGTAACCAGGATCAGGCAGCGGCCGGTCGGCGGGCCCTGGCTCAGCGGCGCAGTCTCGAAACGCACCCCGAGCGAGCGCATGTCATGCGCAAAAATGTCGCCGAGCTGATCGTCCGCCACCTGACCTACGAAAGCCGCGCGCAGGCCGAGCGCGGCTGCGCCCGCCATGCTGTTCGCGGCCGAGCCGCCGCTGATCTCCCTCGCCGGTCCCATTGCGGCGTACAGCGCATCGGCCTCGGGCGAGCTGAGAAGCTGCATCGACCCTTTCGGCAGCCGGTGCTTCTCGAGGAAAGCGTCGTCACAGGTGGCAATCACGTCGACGATCGCATCGCCGATCGCCACGACATCGAGTTCGCTGGAGGTCACAAGCGCGCCGCTAGCCGCCGCATGCGCAGACGGTCAACGGCGACGCTTGCGTGACGAGCGAAAGCCATTACGCCAGCGGACGATGACCTCGGAAGTGACCGCCGCCGTCCGCCAGCCCAGACCCGCGCTCGATGCGGAGCCTACGCGGGGACTGCGCATCCCGCTGTCGCTGTTCGCCTTCGCGATCTTTTACGGCGGCATGGTGTGCATCGCCGGAGTGCTCGGCAACAAGCAGATCGCGCTCGGTCCCTTGGCGGTAGAGGCCGGCATCCTTGCCTTCCTCCTCCTCGTGGTGACTTCGAGCTCCGTCGCGGAGCTTCATGGCCGTTCGACCGCCAATCGCCTCGTCCTCTTTGGCTTCGTGCCGCTCCTCGTATCGCTCTCGTTGAGCCTTCTTGTGCTCGCGCTTCCAGCATCTCCGCAGATGGACCCGACCCGGCTCTCGTCGTTCGAAACCGTGATGGGCGGCACCCCGCGCATCTGGCTCGGAGGTATCCTCGCTTACGGCGTTTCGACCTTTCTCAACGTCACCATCTTCAGCCGGCTGAAAGCGAGCGAAGGACGGCGCTTGCTGTGGCTGCGGGCCGGAGTAGCCAGCGTGCTCAGTCAAATCGTGGACACTCTGATCTTCATCACCGTGGCGTTCTACGGCGTGTTCCCGATCGGGGAGCTGATCGTCGGCCAGATGATCGCCAAAGTCGTGCTCTCGGCCGTCCTGGTACCGCCGCTGGTCTACGCATTCGTCTCGCTGGGCCGCCTTTTGGACGATCGCAGCGCCGATTAACCGGCAACCGTTAAGCGTTGAAATAACGAAGAAATTTCACAAATGGGTCAGCCACTGTTAACCAATGCGGAGATACGTCGCATGGTATGTGGAGCAGAATCTTCGCAGGCATCCTCGCGTCCGCGATTGCTGTCGCGGCATGCGTCCCGGCAATGAGCGCGCCCCAGGCCCGCCCTTGCCGGGTGCTGAACGGCGATAAATTGCCACCGGAATCCGGCGGTGCCGCGGCGATCTGTTCGGCAATCGAAAAGGCGATGTCCGTTCGCGCACCGAAGGTGAAGTACAGCGCTGAAGTGCGGGTGCTCTCAAAATCCGCGCTGACAGTGGCGGTAGTCGCAAACGGCAAGAAGCTTCCGGATCAGAACATGTCCGTGATGGACCGTAATCTCAATCCGTGGGCGATCGATCGGTTTGCGGCGAGCCTCGCGGAAGAGGTGGCGAAGGCCGCGCAAAAGGCGTGATCGGCCCCTGAGCCGGTGTTTGGGATGATGGGAGCCCGGGCTGCGTTTCGCCCGAGGTTGCGAGGGGAGTAAAGAGTTGACTGACGTTCCAGCCAGCACGTCGACGACGGCGAGCATCACAGTTGGGGGTACGATCCAGGGCATGCTCGAGGTTGCGGGCGACCATGACTGGTACCGGATCAGCCTAACCGCAGGGCAGCAGATCACGATCTCGCTGTCAGGAACCTCGGGTCCCGGCGGAGTCTCGGATACTTACCTGAACCTCCGAAGCTCGACCGGTGTCCTTCTCGCGCACAACGACGATAATGGCGGGACACTCAATTCGAAGATCGTGTTCACCGCCACGACGAGCGGCACCTATTACATAGACGCCGGCGCATGGGATGCGACCTCGCTCGCCGATAACTCCAACCAGCCTAATCCAGGGCCGAACGCGATCATCGGCAATTACACGCTTTCGGTGCAGCCCTATACGCCGCCCGCCGTCTGGACGAATGACCAGATCGCGAACCAGCTGGTCAACGGCTACTGGAATTCTACCGGCCAGTCGGCGCGGCACTTTGCCGTCAGCCAGGGCGGGACCATCACCGTCAATTACTCGACTCTGACGCCGGCCGAGCAAACGCTCGCCATCGCCGCCCTTGGCGAATGGTCGGACATTATCGGAGTCACTTTCACGCCGGTCACGACCGGCGGCCAGATCCGCTTCGACGACTCCGAAGATCCGACAGCGAACGGCCCCGTCGCATCGACGATCGACCACACCTCAGGCTCTCTGATCACCTCGGCCAACATCCAGATCTCGCAATCATGGGTGAACAATTACGGCACCAGCCTGAACAGCTACAGCTTCATGACCTACCTGCACGAGATCGGCCACGCGCTCGGCCTCGGGCACGCGGGCAACTACAACAACACGGCCGATTATGTTCAGGACGCCCTGTATGCGAACGACGCCTGGTCGACGACGATCATGTCGTACTTCGACCAAAGCGATAATGCCTATTTCTCGAACCAGGGCTTTACGCGGGAATTCGTGCTGACGCCGATGGGCGCCGACATCGTCGCGATGCAGCAGATGTACGGCCTGTCGACCACCACCCGGACAAGCAACACGACCTACGGGTTCAACTCGAACACCGGCAACAGCGTCTATAATGTCACCTACATCCAGCAAAGTCCCCAGGGCGCGGCTTTCCCCGGCTACACGATCATCGACAGCGGCGGCATCGATACGCTGGATTATTCCGGATTCAGCCAGACGCAGCTGATCAATCTCAATTCCGAGACATTCTCGAATATCGGCGGAAGGATCGGCAACGTCAGCATTGCTCGCGGGACCGTGATCGAGAACGCGACGGGCGGCACAGGTGCCGACACGATCATCGGCAATTCGGCCGCGAATGTCATCACCGGCGGTTTGGGAATCGACAAGCTCACCGGTGGCGCCGGGAATGACACATTCCAAGACACGCTTGCTGGCCTGAACGGCGACACCATCACCGACTTTAGCGCCGGCGATACGATCGTTATCACCAACGCGTCGCTGTCCGGCTTTACGTTCAATGTCAGCGGTACGACGCTGACGATCAACGGTAGCACGGTCGTTCAGTTGGCCGGCGCACCAAGCGGCACGATCACAGCGAGCGCCGCAGCGGGCGGCGGGGTGCTGCTCGCGATGGGTAATCCCGTTCATCGCGTCGCTAATGACTTCAATGGCGACGGAGTGAGTGACGTCCTGTGGCGGGATCAGAACGGCACTGTTTCCGAGTGGCTGGGTTCCGGCAACGGCACTTTCAGCTGGAACCCTGCTGCCCAATATTCAGCGGCGACTTCTTCGCACGTGGTAGCCGTTGGCGACTTCAACGGCGACGGCCGAGATGACATTCTGTGGCGCGATTCCTCAGGTACGCTTTCCGAATCGCTCGCACAGATCAATGGAAGCTTCGTTGCGAATGCAGCAGGTGCCCAGCAGGCGTCGACGACGCTCTCGATCGCAGCGACTGGAGACTTCAACGGCGATGGCCGGGATGACATCCTCTGGCGGGATCTCAACGGCACGACGACGGAGTGGCTTGCCCAGGCCAACGGCAGTTTCGCAGCAAATGCTGGTGTGAGTTACCAGACACCATCAAGCTGGACGGTAGCGGGGATCGGCGATTTCAACCACGACGGCCGCGACGATATTCTGTGGCTCGACTCCGGTGGGACGCTCGCCGAGTGGCTTGGGCAGGGAAATGGGTCCTTCACCTGGAATTCGGCGGCCACATATTCGACGCCCTCGAGTTGGCATGTCGCGGGCACGGGGGATTTTAACGGCGATGGCCGTTTCGACATCGTCTGGCGCGACGACGCGGGCGTTGTGTCCGAGTGGCTGGGCCAGGCCAATGGAAGCTTCGCCTGGAATGCCGCCGCCCTCTATTCGACGCCGACCAACTGGCAGGTTGCATCGACTGGGGATTTCAACGGGGATGGCCGCTACGACGTTCTTTGGCGCGATAGCGGGGGCACCCTCTTCGAGTGGCTGGGCCAAGCCAATGGAAGCTTCGCCTGGAACCCCAATGCCAACTACCAGATTCCCTCGGCCTGGCATTTGGAGACCAATCACTCGTTCATGTGAGTCGGGTCGCGGATGGCCTAGCCCAAATCACGCAGCGCCACAGAGCTTCACAGCACTTGTTGCGCCGCAATCGCACGGCTAAGTTCTAGCCGACCAGTATTACACTTGGGATTATCGGCCTTGATCAGTACTTTAGCGCGCACGTCGGTGGCGCGAACAGCGACATCGAAGCGGCGAACTGCAGCTAGAGCGTCTTGTGTGTGGCTTGGAGCGGCACTCTGCGTTCTGCCTGCATGTACTGCGGTCGGACCCACGACCAAGGAGATAGTGAGAGCTCCGATAAGTGCACCAGCAGGATTGCGCCTCGTGGAGGTCACGGATCAAGTCGCGCAGCAGGTGAACGTCGCCGAGCTGCGGGGCGATTTCGCTACGCGCATCGGCGATGCGACCCCTATCGGGACACGGGTTGGTGTCGGCGACACGCTCGAAGTCACGATCTGGGAGGCAGCGCCGGCGGCCTTGTTCGGTACTGCCACGAACTTCGATACTGGGATCGGATCGCCCGTTCAGACGAGCCGGCCAAACACGCTTCCAGGAATACTCGTGGGGCCCTCTGGCGCGATCACGATCCCTTTCGCAGGGCAAGTACCTGCGGCGGGCCGCACTTTACGCGAGATCGAGCGAGAAATTGTCCGCCGCTTGCAAGGCAAAGCCCATCTACCGCAAGCGGTGGTGCGGCTCGCGCGCAACGCAACGGCCAACGTGACTGTCCTCGGTGACGTGAAGAGCCCGCAGCGGGTGCCACTCACACCACGCGGCGAGCGCCTCCTCGACGCCATCGCCGAGGCTGGCGGCACAAGCCAGCCGCTTGACCGAATGACCGTCGAGATCACTCGCGGTGGTGTCGTTCAACGGATGGCAGCGCGTGACCTCGTTCAAGATCCGCGACAGAACGTCATCCTTCGAAGTGACGACGTCGTGACCGCACTTTATCAGCCCTATAGCTTCACCGTGATGGGGGCGACCGGGAGAAACGATGAGGTCCGGTTCGAAGGTGTCGGATTGACGCTCGCGCAAGCGCTCGGCCGCATCGGAGGATTACAGGACCAGCGCGCGGACCCGCGGGGAGTGTTCCTCTTCCGGTGGGAACATCCGCAATTGCTCGGGCCGATTGCGCAAGGCCTGCAGCCGAACGCCGAAGGGCTAGTTCCGATCATCTACCAAGTGGATCTAAAACAGCCGAGTACGTTCTTCGCCGCCCAGCACTTCCGCATGCGCGACGGTGACATCATTTATGTTTCGAATTCGCGCGTCGCCGACTTTCAGCGTTTCCTGAACCTGCTGAGCTCCTCAATCCTGCCGGTTGCTACCGTCCGCACGATCGCCCCTTGACGAGGTCACCTGAGTAACGACGCCCCTCTCCTGCTCGATGTCACGCGTCTCGTGTGGCGGCGGTGGGTGGGGCGATACCCTACGGGGATTGACCGAGTCTGTCTGGCCTATCTCGATCGATATGCCAGTGAGTCACAAGCTGTTGTGCAGCACTCGCGAATCCAACGTATCCTCGACAGGGAGTCCTCCGGCGCCCTCTTCGACATGCTGCTGCAGCCGGGGACGGGATTTCGAAGGTCTTTGGTGTTTGGCGGGCTGAGGTACGCACCGAGAAACAGTTGCGATGGCCGTGGTCGTCTTTACCTGAACATCGGTCATACCGGACTAAACGATCCTCGGTTCCGGAGGTGGGTCAGCGACGCCGGCGTGCGTCCGGTGTATTTCGTTCATGACCTGATCCCCATCACGCACCCCGAGTTCTGCCGTGCGGGCGAGAAGCCCAAGCACGAGGACCGCATGCGGACCGTCTTGAGCAGCGCCGCAGGCGTGATCGGCAACAGCCACACGACGCTTGACGATCTCAGGTGCTTTGCTCGAAAGGGGGGCCTGCCCTGCCCAGCCATGGTCGCCGCGCTGCTCGGCAGCGATGCGGCAGCCCAACCGACGGGCCCACCTGCCCCGCCGCCTCGCTCGACCTTCGTCGTCCTCGGCACGATTGAGGCGCGCAAGAACCACCTGATGTTGTTGCACGTGTGGTCGCGAATCGTGGCGCGGCTGGGCGAACGCGCGCCGCAACTGCTGGTGATCGGCCAAAGGGGCTGGGAGTCCGAGCAGGCCGTCGACTTGCTCGAGCGCAGTGCGATTCTGCAAGGTGCAGTGACGGAGATGAGCCGATGTGACGACCAGACTCTAGCTGCTCATCTCGCAACAACACGCGCGCTCCTCTTTCCAAGCCTGGTCGAAGGCTACGGCCTGCCTGTAGTCGAAGCTCTGCGCGCCGGTGCGCCGGTCATTGCAAGCGATCTGCCGGTGTTCCGCGAGATTGCCGGCGATGTCCCGGATTATCTGGACCCATTGGACGGACCGGCGTGGGAGCGCGCCATCAACTCCTACGCCCAAGAGAACAGTCCCGCCCGAGACGCTCAGCTAACGCGCTTGAAAGGATACCAGGCGCCGACGTGGGCAAATCACTTCGCCAGCGTCGATTCCTGGCTCTCTTCGCTTTGAACCGAAGATTGGCGACATAGCCTGTCGGTGATGGACTCGATCAGAGTCGCGACTGCAGACTCGCTCGCGAGCCCGCCGCGAACCATGCAACGGTCCACAAGAACGCGGCGAAAGGCGCGATAAAGGCCGGGCTCGGGTCCCGTCGGATCGCACCAGAACGTGTCGAGGTGGCCTTGGTGCGTCAGGCCCGGCATGTCGTAGATCGCCTCCCCGATGGTGCAGACCGGAGTGTCTTTCGCCAGAGCGAGCGTCGCTGACGTGCTGTTCACGCACACGAGCCCTTGGGCGCGGTGGACTATCTTATTGAGGTCGCCGCCATCGACATAATGAAGCCGGCTGTCGAGGCTCAGTCGACGTGCATGGCGGCGCACGAAGCCCGCCCAATCGAAAAAGCTGCAATCCAACGGATGCGCCTTCAGCAGCAGATGCATGTCCGAAGGAGCGTGCGCCGCAAAGCTCTCGATCGCGTAACGCGCGGCGCTCTGCATGTCGGGGAAGGCCGAGTGGGCACGGATCTGGAAATCGCCAGATAGCTGAAGCGGCAGCACGAAGAGGGACTTGCCTCTCAACTCCCCGAGCACCTTCGCCGTGCGGCTCCGTTCCCGCTTCTGGCGCAGGAACTTCCACACCCAGCCGAAGCCTTCGAAAATGATCGAGCCTGACCGGTGCGACCGATAGTGGGGAAATTGCAGACGACCGGCCACGACGTGGTGATAATGCCAGTATGAATCTCGAGCCCGCCGCCTGAAACTGGCGGTGACAGGCGGCAGCATCGGTTCAGGTCCGAGGCGCTGCGCTTCCTTGTGAAACCAGTCCTTGTCGCGACTGAGAGTGGAGCGTGCGTTCACGCCCTCCGGTTCGAGCGTCATCCAGTGCGGGCGCAGATATCCTTCCTCGAGCACGTGAGTGCGGATCCCGCGAACGCCCGCCACGCCGTGTGCGGAGACGTGATAAGGACGGCAGTCGCCGAACAGCACAAGATCGGTGATCCCGTGCTCGCGAAGGAACTTGTCGACGAAGACCGGCCAGTCCGAGAAGCGGCCGCGGAAATTGACAGTCGCATCCGGCCAGTCATGCAGGTCGCCGCCGCTGAGATTGATCCGGTAAATTCGGAAGCCGAGCTGGACCATGACCATGCCCAGTTCGCGAAAGAGCGGGCCCGGAGGACCCTGCAGGAAGAGGAATGAGCGGTGCTCCCGCTGTGCAACAGCCGGCTTGCGAGACCGCCGTCCACGTTCTCCCCCGTCGGTCGCCTGCAACGATGGCGCAAGATTGGGCACCGGCTTGTTCACTGGACCACGCTCCCGAAGGCCCGCATGAGCTTTCCCTGAAGGCGGCGCATTATCACGATCAGACCTGAATGACGGCTTGGGCCACTGCTGAGGTGGTCCACGACGACTTCGGCCGGACACGGGAGGCCGGTTACGGGATCGAGGTAGCGCGGGTAAACCAACAAGGTCGCGGCGACGAGCTCGTCGAGGGAGCGGCGCGCTGTTCGGCGTGGGGGCACCGGCCCGAGATCGCGTGTAAGGCCCCACCCGGCGTAGAAGGGAACGCCGTAGGTCGTGACCTGCTTTCTGCGCATCAGTGCTTCGAACCCGGCGAGCGAGGTGTTCACATGCACTTCGTCCACCATTGCGATCAGCGATGAAATGGGCGCGTCCGTGACGATTGCGTCCGCGTAACGAAGGCAATCCCGTTCAGTGATCGCACCGCGGCGATGACCGGCCAGTATGTCGGGATGCGGCTTGTAGAGGATGTAAGCTCCTGGCGCTTCGGCCCTGACGCGCTTGAGCAGCTCAAGATTGGAGACCAGCCCGCAGCCACCGGTTTGCACGGCGCGATCGTCCTCGACCTGACCGGGCACGAGGATATGCCGCCGCTCACCGGCCGGGCGCGCCATGGCCGGGGCATCGGCGCGCTCATATTTGCCGAGGCCCGCGTGCACAATCAGCTTCGCCAGCCGCCTGGCCCGACGAAGCAGTGCAGCGTCGAACTCGCCTGCTTGAAGAAGCTGCTCGAGCTCACTCGGTCGTGCCGGGTCGAAGTAGGCACCAAGCCGGTCCACGGTGATGGACAGCGGCGGCACGCAGTCCGCCCCAAGGCCCTGCGACCGCAGGAATCCGTCTTCGACCTCGATTAGCGGCACCTCGGCTCGCTGAAGTGCGGAGAGCGCTTCAACGGAAGCTTTCGCGCGCCACACGGCCACAGGCCCGTCCGCCCGTGCCTGGTGAGAATTGCGCAGGAACCGCAAAGGCTCCGAGCCGCCCCACAAAAGAAGCGAGATTTGATCCTGCTTCCAGAAAGCAAAGCCCAGACCGCCGGCGAGGTCGCGATTGCTGTCGATCATGCGACGCCAGAAGCCGCAAAGCTCCACGGCTTCACGCGCACTCATGGGCTCGTTGGTGAAGGGATTCCGGTATAAATTCTTGGACAGCGCTTTAAAGAATTCCGTCGCGGTGTCCGGCGCCAGCGGATGTAGGCTCCCGGTCTCGGCGTCGAAGAGCTTCACAGGCACCCCGAGAACCGAAGCGATGAGCGATACCTCGTCTTCCTGAGAAGCGACGAGCATCGTCGCCCCACTGAGCATGTGCCACGGATCGCAGGCGCCGGTCGCAACGACAGAGGCGGCGTTGTCGGGCGGTGCTTCCCCACCTGTCCAGAGCACGAGCGGCTCGCTTGCATTCCTCAACGCCGAAATGGCTGCGGCTGTACGGACGACGACATACTGGACGGGCAAGCGGGGCTGCGTCGCCCAATAGGTCCCGCCGACCCTGTGCCGACGAACGAGATCGACCAGTTCACTGTCTGTTCGCTCACACGAGTCCACGATGGCGAACGATTGAACACGTGCGCGAGGGAACGGCGGGATCGCCAGGAACTGAGCCGTGTCGATCAATTCCACTACATCCGCGCCGCCGCCCGCTGAATTTTCCGAGTATCCGGGTTTCTGGTTCTCTGCCAATGATTTAGAGACGGAGCAACCGTCCACGAGTACCCCCAATCGAGCGCTCACGATCTGTATCTTCGCGCCTGGCCAGTCAACCCGCCGGAGAGCCGCAAATCTCGCCATATACCTTCGAATAGACCTCGACCGTCTGCGCGGCACAAAGCTCCCAAGTATACCGCGCCGCGCGCTCTAGGCCGCGGGCAATGGCGCTCGACTGCCATTCCTGGTCTACAAGGCATAGCTCGATTGTGGACGTGAAGCTGTCGGAATCGTCAGGGTCAACAAACTGCGCCGCTTCGCCGCAGACTTCAGGCAAGCACGAGCGATTTGCTACCACCACCGGCGTTCCGCTGGCCATCGCTTCGACGGGTGGAAGGCCAAAGCCCTCGTACACAGATGGGTAGATGAACAGCCGTGCTCCCGCATAAAGCGCGGGCAAGTGCGCGTCGTCCACGAAGCCGATGTATTTGAGCCAGCCTTCCGACACGGCGCTTGAAATCTGCTGGTGGAGTGGCTGATTCTGCCAGCCCGCCCCACCCGCGAGCACCAATGGATGTCGGGCACGAATGTCATTCGGCAGCCGTCGCCATGCGGCAAGCAGCTCCGCAATCTTCTTTCTCGGCTCGAAGGCAGCAACGCTGAGACCATAGCAGCCCGGCTCGAGACGCCACTGCTCGATCGTACTGGCAACCTCAGTGCGGTTCTTCGGCGCGAAACGGGCATCAACCCCGAGGGGCACGGCCGATACAAACCCGGGCGCGAGCGAGAATGCATCAATTAGCTCGCCTCTGACCGTTTCCGTGTCGGTGACGACGTGAGCGGCTCGACCAAGGGACGATGCAAACAGCCGATCAAAAGCTCTGACGCGTTCGGCTGGATGCATGTCGGGGTACCGGAAAACCGAAAGGTCGTGGACTGTGATAATTCCCGTCTCAGCTTCACGGGGCAGGAAATAATTCGGTCCATGGACGAGCCCCGATTGGAGGGCTGTCCGGGCCCGCCACCTCCTCAGCCACCTCGGATGGCGCCGGAAGAAGCTCGGGCGATACTTCTCGTCGCGGCGCAGAAGAGCAGGGTCTTCGACCAGCGAGCCGGCGCGGATGAACTGCACTGTCGATATCTGGCTGCTTTGCGGAAGTCGCTTGCACAGCTCCCACGTGTATCGGCCGATGCCACCGAGTTGAGGCTCCAACGCATCGACACAGAGCGTCACACGCATTTAGCTAGCCTTCGAGCATCCAGCGCAATGTTTCCTGGAGCGGAATTGCGGGCAGTGGGCCAATAACCTGCTGGAGCTTGGCTGCCGATCCGCACAGCGTTCGCACTTCATTGGCTCGTACGAACGCCGGATTCACGTGAACCCCAAAACTATGACCCGAGATGCTTTGAACGATTTCTATTACGTCTCTTAGAGCGACCGCGCGGCCTGAAGATACGTTGAACGTTCCCCCGACCGCTTTCGGCTCCGCAAGCAGCCGTGCGTAAACGTCCACCACAGTTCGCACATCGGAGAAATCGCGCGCGACGTCGAGATTGCCCAATTCGATAACCGGCGCCCGGGTCCGCGCATGTTCAACGATCTTTGGAATGATGAACTGCGAACCTTGCCCCCTGCCGGTGTAATTGAACGGTCGTACAACTATGAGGGGCAAACGCCCTTTGTAAATCGAAGCGACGTACTCAGTGGCAACCTTGCTCACCCCGTAATCATTAACCGGAGCCAACATGCTGCTCTCAGCGAGTAGCCCCTCGTGCGCGTTTCCATAGACGTTGGCGCTGCTGGCGATCAGCACCGACTTGGGCACTATGGTCAAACTGGCGACCGCCTCGAGCAGCTGCCGGGTGCCCACGACATTCGCACGATACATTTGGTCGACGTCTGAGTGCGCTACGAACGCAATGCCAGCGAGATGAGCTACATGATCGGGGCGAACCTCCGAGACGATACGCTCCACGCTTGCAAGATCCGCTAGGTCCGCTTGGTAAAGCCTGTGCGCGCCGTCAACAGGGTGTCCATCGGAGACATGCACGATTCCATGCACTTCGTGCCCCAAACCTGCCAGGACCGGCGCGAGATACCGACCGGTGAACCCGCCGATTCCGGTGATGAGTGTACGTGGCATGGAGTATCTGTCTTTTATTCGCGGTTGCCTAGGATCAGAACGACAAACCGGCTTCGTTCCGGCGAAGGTCGGCCTCGACCATCATCCGGCAGAGTTCCTCCAGCGTTGTCTGAGGCTTCCAGCCAAGCTTCTCCGTCGCCTTCGCAGGATCGCCAATCAGTAGATCCACTTCCGCGGGACGATAGAAGGCTGGATCCACCCGCATCACCGTCTTGCCGCTGGTGGTGTCGACCGCCACCTCCTCGCCCTCGGACCCTGAGAACTCGAGTTCGATATCTGCGGCCCTGAACGCCATTTGGACGAAATCCCGAACTGTTTCCGTCCGGTTCGTCGCCAAGACGAATGTGTCTGGCTGATCGGCCTGGAGCATACGCCACATGCCTTCCACATATTCCTTCGCATAGCCCCAGTCTCGCTTGGCACCGAGATTGCCCAGGGCAAGGCAATCGAGCTTTCCCAGTTTGATTTTCGCAACCGCGTCCGTGATCTTGCGCGTCACGAATTCCCGGGCGCGCAACGGGCTCTCGTGATTGAACAGGATCCCGCTGGCGCCAAAGATGTCATAGCTCTCGCGGTAGTTGACCGTCATCCAGTGGGCGTACAATTTCGCCACGCCATACGGGCTCCGCGGGTAGAATGGCGTTGTCTCGACCTGTGGAACCGCCTGGACCTTGCCGAACATCTCGGATGTGCTCGCCTGATAAAAGCGGATCTTCCGATCGACTATCCGGATTGCCTCAAGAATGTTTACCGGGCCCAAACCCGTGATCTCGGCCGTCGTGAGCGGCTGATCGAATGACACTCCCACGAAGCTCTGCGCTGCCAGGTTGTAGACCTCCGCAGCGCCCGTCTGCTGGAGCAGCCGGATCGACGAGGAGAGATCCGTGAGATCGTATTCAACAAGGCGAAATTCCGGGTGCTCATTAATTCCGAGCTCTTCGATGCGCCAGAAATTGACAGAGCTCGAGCGCCGGTAGGTGCCATAGACTTTGTAACCCTTCGAGAGCAGCAACTCGGCGAGGTAGGCACCGTCCTGACCGGTGATGCCCGTAATGATGGCGCTCTTCATTCTAACTCCAGGAATTGGCTATTCGGCAAGGCGCAGGCGGATCTGGTCACGATCACCGAGCGGGTTAGCCGCCTAGCCGATGACAAACAGGACGGAAAGGCAGCTCGGACCTTGAACCGCATGGAATAGTCCGCCGTGCACGCCCCTTTATGGCGCGCTGTCTGCGGCACAAGCGACGACGTTGGGCTCCACGGCCCGTTTGTCATCTCGTTTCTCGGAAAATCGGCGATCGGAACTTTCGAGCGCCCTATCGGCAGTGGCTTTGTCGCCAAGCAGTGACGCGTAGAGATCGATGGCACGTATCGCAGACGCGCGGCCACTGAACTCGTGTATTGCGCGCCGAGCTCCGCAGGACAATCGCTCTTGGAGTGCGGTGTCCAAGATGAGTGCATCGACCTTTTGCGCCAGACTGCTCGCGTCCTGCGCGGGGAAGAGCAGGCCGGACGTGCCGTCCGCAACTACCTCGGGAATTGCTCCGGCTTGCGCTGCGATCACCGGAACACCGTGCACAAAAGCTTCGAGAGGAACCAATCCGAAGGATTCATAGCGTGAGGGAAACACGAGACAGTAGGCACGCGCCATCAGCTTCTCTCGAGTGGCGTCCGACACATTGCCGGTAAACAGGATCTGAGATCTCACCCCTGCAGGCACCATCTTCGCAGCTTTCGTCTGCCAATCTTCTATATCCTGACCACAGACGATCAGGCCGACGTTCTTGTGTTTGCCAAGGAAGTCGGCGGCAGCTGCTATGAGAGTGTCGATGCCTTTGCGGCGCTCCAGCCGCCCGACGAAAAGGACCGTCTTCGGATAGCGAGCAACGAACCGGCCGATCTTCTCTTCCCCGGTGAGTTCGTCATAATCATCATGCCAATTGAAGAACGGCCAATACGCGATCCCGCAATGGCTCACGTACCAGCGGCGGTCAGGCTCCATGCAATATTGGGTAGCAACAGTCTTAATGATGGAATCACTGATACCGACCACGGCGTCGGCATGCTCAATGAGAGCCTTTTCAGCCGCAACGTACTGAGCCGCGATCTCGGGCTGTAGGATCCATCCGTTGGTCTCCGCCGCGACGGCGAAAGGCGTGACGAGCCTTGCCACGACCGGCGGCCTTGGTTGCTCGATGAGCGCAAGCGCCAGCGCTTCCGTATCCCACAGCGCTGAGTCGACGATGTCGACCGCGCGCTCGCCGTGAATCTCCGCTACCGCAGCTGCCGCTCTGAGGGACCATGAGAGATTTGCCGCCGTTGCGGGGGGCTCCTCGCGAAACTCGACGGGGCCGCGCTGAACATAGCGGATGTGGAATCTACCCTGATCGAAACGGCTCGTTGCGTCCGACGGCAGCACGACCGTCACTTCGTGGCCCAGCAAGAGCAGCTCGCTGGCGAGATGGTAGTAGAGCGTACCAATTCCTCCCGCAGCGCCGAACGGCGGGAACTCTTTACTCAGGATGCAAATGTGAAGCCGGCGGATATCGACGCCGACCCTGCGAAAAGACGCGCTGCTCTCGAATGGCAAGAAATTCGTCGGCGGCGGCGAGATCTGGCGGGTCATCACGCCGCGCTCGCTGTCTTTCAACCCTTGCTTCATGCCGCGCCAGATTTCGGCCACCAGCTGTGAGTGAAGTTTTTTATTGATGTTGCCGGCAGCCAATGCTGCATCGAGGGGAGCTACTCGTTCCTTCGCCAACTTCTCCTTGACGTATTGTAACAGCTCCTCTCCTCCGAGCCCGGAGTAGAGGGCAATAAAGTAAGTCGTGTTCTTCGAGATCGAGTACCAATTGAACGTGTACTTGCCCTTGCGATTGTCACTTCGAGCGAACTCATGACGGAGGTACAGGTCTGGGCAATAGGCAACGAGAGCACCGTGCGACTGAAGCCTGAACGTTAGATCGGATTCGTCGAGGAAATAGTCATACTGCTCGTCGAACCCCCCCACCTCTTGCAGGTAGGAGCGGGAAAACGCAGTATTCGTACCCAATAGCGACCGCACCCACCCGTCTTTGCCAATCTTGTCTGAGTCCACATTGGCCCAGGCTTCCGCAAACTTGTTGAATGCGATGTCCTCGACCTGAAACTTCAAGGATCCTGCGAGATAGGCTGGTCCTCCCAGAGCCGCTGTCGTGGCTGGCCGCTGGTTGAACTCTCGCAGCAAGGTGTCGACCCAATCGGCGAACGGAATCGCGTCATCGTCGATGTAAGCGACAATGTCGCCCGCCGCAGCATCTGCACCCAAGTTGCGCGAGACCGACAGATTTCGCTCGGGATTGTGAACGATCTTAACGCGACCTTCCCACTCCGCCAGCAGCTCTTTGGTCCCGTCCGTCGAGGGTCCGTCCACGACGACGACTTCAAACGAAGGGCTCGACTGGTAGGCGAGATAATCGAGACAGCGCTCCAGATCCGCGCGCCGATTGTACGTGCAGACGACAACCGACACTTTGCGGTACCGATCTCGGGCCGGAAGTACGTCCTCGAGCGCATTCCATAATTTCGAGCGTACGGCGGATCTCTCGAAGCGAGCAGCATTCGACTGTTGCTCTATAAGGAGCTTCTCGCGGAATGCCTCGTCGCGGGCGGCACGCATTGCGAGGCGCCTAGCGTCCGCGGCACTCCCAGCGACACCTGAACTCCCGCCCATCGTCTCATCCACCGCCGTGCCGGAGAGCGCGATGACTGGCGTGCCACGAAGCGGCGCTTCGACCAGCGGCACTCCGAAACCCTCGTGGCGGCTAAAGCTCACGAACACCGCAGACTGGTGAAGAAAATGTTCCTTCTGCGCGTCGCCGACCTTGCCCGTGAGGACGATATTTCCCTTACCCTTCCTTTCGACGAGCTGCTTTAGAGCGCAGTAATAGGGCTCCTGGTCGTTATACCCCCCAACTAGAAAGAGCTTGGATGCGGATTTCGGGTCCTCTCGACGGGCCTTCAGGAACTCTTGGGCGAGATCCATTTGCCCCTTGTTCGCAGCGATCCTCCCCAGGAAGAGCCAGGATCCCGGAACCTTGTCGCTGTGTCCCGTCTGTTCCGGGCTTGCTACCATGATGGGGATCACGTGGCATCGCTCTTTCGGCGCTCCCAGTTCGATGAGCTCGTCGAGGTTGTACTGGCTATCAGCCCAGAAGTACTGAAAAGCTCCGATGACGCTCTTGAGCTGCTCCCGTCCATTCTTGCAGAAAACGTGTAGGTCCGAGCTCTCTTCGAAGAACTCGTGTGGCGTGATGTTGTGGTACAGCAGGATGCGCGTGCAATGGGTGTCGAGGACATAGGGAAGGCTGTGATCGGAGAAGCCGGCCGAGTGATAGATCACGACATCTTCGTCTGTCAGCCTCACGTCGTCGAGCACATCGCATTTTCCACGAACGTCGTGATGCATCCACTTGACCAGCACCTGACTGTTCAAGCCCATCTCGCGGAGCATCTCGTCTAGCGCGATGACCTGGCCGGAAACGGCGTCTCCGACATCGAGCGCTTCTACGACCTGAACGATCCGCCCTCTGAAATCAGTTGGAAAATTCATGAGCTGGAACGACTCTGGGAGTGGAATACAGCCGCCTCGCGAGATGTATTCACCGCATTTTTGATCAAACCGATTACCTGATCGGGGGTCGTTGCCGAACTGATATCGACAGGGTCAGTGAGTTCCCGCGAAGGCCGCCGGGCCCCGCCGAATTGAGCACCGGGTCCAGCCACGTCGAGCGACGCGTTGGCAAGCCGTCCTTCCAACGCCTCCAAGCGATCGTCAACTCGCTGAATGGCCGACGAAAGCGACTGGAGCCGGTAGAGACCTGCATCGCTCCTCGCGCGAAGGAGGGCCATTTCATTGGCTATCGCGCGACGCCGCCGGTCCGCTGCACGGTCGCCCTCCTGGTTACCGAAAGCGCGGAATATGGCTCCGAGGAACGGCATACGCGCCCTGCGTGCTGCGCGCAGAGCGCGATCGAGCCCGGCGATGCCCGGGTCGTGGCCGAGCGCCTCAGGAGAATTACGCAACTGCGAGAGCACTTCCAGCTTGGAATGGCCTGCCCGCACGCGCTCGGCATAATAGGCCTCGCCGTCACGATCGGGCTGACGGCCGAGGATTGTTACATATGCGCACCGAACGAAATCGACATCAGGCCAGGACAGGAGCTCGGCTAGCGAGTTGGCCCGCTGGTAGGGGTTTCGGTCAGTTAGATTCATTAAAATGCCGGAGTTGGTCCTTGCGCTTTCTTCGGCGTTGCGACTGCCGGGCAATCCGCGCACCTCGCTAGAGCCTGCGGCCCAGTTCGCAAGCGATTGCAAAGCCGCCCGCGGCCTAGCTAGGCCCAGGGACAGGCCCAGCCGCTGCCATCTGCCCTCCGGCTCAGCAGCAGCTTTCCGGATAAGGACGTCCGCAGAAGCGATGATCTGCTGAAGCTGTGCGACCTGCTGGCGTAACTGATTGCCTTCAGTACGCCACTGCTCCGCCTCGCTGCGGAAATCGCGCAATTGCATCTGCTGCGCAGCGAGTTGCTCTCCTGCGTTGCGATTGACCGCGTCCGAGCGGTCGAGCTTGTCTTGCAGCTGGGCACAGCGTTCCTCCAGGCGAGCGAGCTCCACGCGCGCTTCGGATCTTTCTGCTTCCAGCTTCTCGAGTTGCTCGCGCGTCCGCTGCTCGGTTTCCTGCCGGTCCTGCAAGAGCGACTCCACTGATGTGCGATGCTCTTGCTCAGCCCTCGCGAGCCGGTCGACCGCCTGCCATTGTGCGCTCTGTGCGGTTTGCTGAAGCAGCTTGGCTTGAGTCAGCTCACCGGCGAGCTGTTCAGCATGGGTAAGGGCCTCCGCCTTGGCCTGCTCGGCGATCTCCAACGACTCCCGAATGTCCGCCGCCGAAAAATGATCGGTGGTGATCGTGTAAGCATCGAAAACGTTCGCCGGCGCCGCGAAGTGCGGTGCAAGCTCGCGCTTGTCTTTGTGTAGGAAGTAGCAGCTCAAGCCATCGAAGAAGACTTGCTCATACCCACGCTTCAGAACTTCATCGATCCAAAGGTGCTGCGTGGGCTCCTGTGAGTTGGGGTAGGTCGCTTCAATGACAAGGACCCAAGGACGAACCTCCACATCGTCCCAACTGCGAAGGACGTCCGCCTCCATCCCTTCGACGTCGATCTTCAGCCAGTGGATGTCGCCCGGCGCAAGCTTGAGTAACTCACCAAGACGTACTGTCGGGACGAGGATTTCGCGCGCAAGATGGCCCGCGCGTGCATGATGCTCCGCGATATCCCGACGTCCAGTTGAGAGACCGCTGAGCTCAAAGAACCGCATCGGCCCTGGAGAAGCGCTGACTGCGGCCTCGACCACGATTTCGTCCGGTCGTGCCTCGCGTATGCGCTGCGCATAAAGCGGCGTCGGCTCGACGTGGGTCCCGCGCCACCCGGCCAGGTAGAAGGCCAGGCTGACCGAGTCTACCACGGGATCATGCGCACCTACGTCAATGTAGGTTCCTGCCGCCACAACGCGCAACGCACGCCACAGGATCACGTCCTCGTAATTCTGAGCGTAGGAGATCAAGTTTAGGACGCTTTTCGAAGTGGAAAACCAGCATCTCTTTGTTGTGGCAGCGGCAATCCTATCTCGCGCAGCAATCCGGCAACGCAGTCCTTCCACGTTGCCAGCTCGATGGGCGGGTTAGGCCTGGAATCTGCGGCCCTCAGCAGGTCCATGAGGCGACCTCCCATGGCACAAGGCTCATCGGACGAGAAATAGAGCACGTTCGGCAAGCGCCGTTCGCGGAAAACCGGCAAGTCGCGCGCCAGGACATGCCGGCTGTGCATTGCGGCTTCCACGAGCGGCAGGCCAAATCCTTCGCCGCGGGAGGCAATCAATACTCCGCGGCATGCTTCGTACAGCTGGCACAAGCCTTCGTCGCTCACACGGTCGAACCAATGCAGCCGTCGACCGAACTGAGGATGCATCCGAATGCGGTGCTGAAGCTCTGCGGTCTTCCAGCCGCCTTTGCCGACAAGCACCAGGTCCGGTGCCCCCTGCTCAGTGCGCCACAGATAATCGAAAGCGTCGAGCGCGACATCGTAGCCTTTGCGAGGTTCAACTGTCCCGACCATCAGGATTGCTCGACGGAACCGCAGTTGGTCGAGCACCTGACGGACCTCGGGGGATAGGCCGCTGGATGGAATCGAGCCCGAAATATCGGCGCCCATTTCGAGGCGTCCGATTGCCATGGCCCGGCCCGCTGCTGTGCGGGCGAGATGTCCACCCAGTTCATGAGCCACGTGGTCGGAGATGCAGATAGCCTGGTCGGCATCCTCCGTTACGATTTCAACCCACTTCCGGAAATTGTTGGCAGACGACGGGGTGAACCATTCGGGGCGGACTAGCGGCAACAAGTCGTAAACGACCAGGTGGATGGTTGCCCCGTGACGCCGCCAAGCCCTTAGCTGTTGACGATATTTGGGCAGAAGATGAGCGGAAAGATCAAGTCCTAGGAACTTGTCGCCAGGGCGAACGCGAACAACCGCACGCTTTGTCGTCGACACACCGTGCTCGAGGAAAGGTGTAGGCGCATAGCAATAACCATGCGCATTCGTGGCGAAAACGGGCTGCAGCTCGAAACCCTGCCCGTTGAGCCGACTGAGCTCCGACCAGACCGCACGAACGACCCGCTGGATGCCGGTCTGGGCGTCGTGACGGATGATTGCCGAAACGTCCACGAGAAGCCGCGTCAGGGGTCCTTCAGCGTGGTCGCGGTGATGCCGACGGTGCTTCCAAAGCCACGCTTGGCGCACTCCCAGATCGGCAGCTCCTCGGAGACTCTTCCTCATGCCGCCAGCGCCGTTTCCTCGAGATAGAAAGCGAATGCATCGTCCAGGTTGCTGTGATGGTGCAGCTCTCCATCGCTGAGCACCGCGGCCCTCGTGCAATGTTGGCGGATGAAGTTCGCGTCGTGCGAGACAATGATCATCGCCCGATCTCCGCGCTTGTCGAACAGCTCCCTATTGCATTTTTCATGGAAACGCGCGTCGCCGACGGCGATGATTTCGTCGATTAGGAAACAGTCGAATTCGATGACCATCGAAATTGCGAAAGCAAGCCGCGCCCGCATCCCCGACGAGTACGACTTCACGGGCTCGCGCAGGTAAAGCCCCAGCTCCGAGAACTCCTGCACGAACGCGACATGTTCTTCCGGATCGGCGCCGTAGATGCGACAAATGAATCGGAGATTGTCGAGACCGGTAAGGGAACCCTGGAAAGCACCTCCGAACGCGAGCGGCCAGGATACGCTCATACGGCGCTCGACGACGCCGCTCGACGGAAGCTCGGCCCCGCTAACCAAACGGATGAGCGTAGATTTGCCGGCGCCATTTCGACCCAGAATTCCGACGCGCTCACCGCGCCTGACCGTCAAGCCGACGTCGCGAAGAATGTGCACGGGTCCCGCGTGAGTCGGGTAAACCTTATTGACGTTGGTGAGGCGGATCATTCCGGCACCACCGTTCGGCTCACCTTCCGCATCTGAGCCAGGCCGAGGAGGGTGAGTACGGTGTTCACCACCGCCATGTAGCCCATGTCATAGTGGGCGATCATCTTGGAGCCGAAGAAGCCCTGGCGAACGAACTCTACGCCGTTGACCATCGGCAGGTAGAGGACGAGGCGCTGAGCTGCGCTTGGCAGCGCGTCCACAAGAAAGGCAGCACCCGAAAGAGGGAACAAGAGGTAGGCAGCCGGATGCCAGAGTTTCTCGACAGTTTCCGAAGTTTCGGAAAGCGCGCCTAAATAGATGGCCAAGGCAATCCCGAACCAAGCGATCATGCACCAGCCGCCGGCGACCTGAAGCACGTCCTCCGGAAGATCGAGCCAACCGACGAAGTGGAAGAAAATTGTCAGCATCACGAAGGACATGGTGGCGCCGGCAGCTTCCAGGAGCAACCGCGCGAGGTAGACATCGATCGGGCGGACGTTTCGGTGATAAAGTAACGACAGGTTCGGTTCGAGAGCACGCATGCAGCGGCTCGGCATGTTCCGCCACAGCAAGACGCTCGAATAGCCGGTGATTGCGAAAGCTACTATGGGCAGATTGGACCCGTGGACCGATCTCAATGCAGTCCACAGCGTAGTGATACCAAGCGTGAATAGCATCGGTTCCACGAACAGCCAAAGGAAGCCGATGTTGTGCCGCCCATAGCGAGTCAGCATTTCCCGCAGCATCAGCGCCCAAATGACGCGCCGTTCGACGCGCCAGGACTGGGCGAGGCTAACGCCGGTGCTGTGCAGCTCCAGGGCCATCAGCCATGGTGCTCCCGGATACCCGCCAGCAGCATGGTGAGGATCGCCCAGGCAATGAGCCCGAGAACAAATGTAGCAAAGACACCGCGGAGGCGCCGGGGCTCCTGCGCCTCGTCAGGCCGGCTCGGCTGCGCGATCCGTTCGACATAAGCCTGCTTGCGCCGGGCCTCGGCACGGGCCTCCTGCAGGGACGTCATTGCCGCAGCGAGCCTCTTGTCCGCAAATTCGCGATCAAGCTGGAGCCGTTGGTAGCGCGCAGCCGTTGCCGAAAGAGATCGGCGATTGCCTGCCACGAGGCCGAGTTGCCGATCGATCTCCCGCGCCAACCCGGCCACCCGTGTCTGCAGGATTGGAATCTGCGGATTTTCCGGTGCGATGTTGCGAAGCTGCAGCAGCTGCATCCTCGAACCGATCAACTCGTCCTGGAGCTTCGAGATCATCTGGAGCTGGACCGTCGCCTGTTTCTCCGGGTCGATGATTCCGCTCGCATTGCGGAACTGCGCCAGAGACGCGGCCGCCTGCCGTTCAGCTTCCTCGGCCGCCCTGACTTCCTGCTCCGATAGCTGGACGACATCTACCCGCCCGCGCCGATTTAGCCGATTGACGGTCTCCTCTGCCAACGCGAGCAGTTGAGCGTTGAAGCTCTGAGCTGCTTGCGGCGTGTAGGCGCGAACCGTGAGCGTCGTGATCGAGGAAGTTGTATCGTAGTCGACCCGCACTCTCTTTTTGAAATACTCATAGAGACTCTCGAATGAGCCATCCCACCCGAGCGGATTGAAACGGTCGAATATGGAGATTCCGTCGTTGGAATAGGCTCTCACCACAGCCTGGTTCTGGTTGAGTGCCCGGAGCGCGTCGCGAGACTGAATATAATCATCTGCCGCATAAATCTCGTCACCCGCGGTGGAGAATGCGGTGGACTTAAGCAGAACACCGAGGCCCGACATCGTGGGCTTATCCGGACTACGGACGACGAACCGCGACTCCGAGACGTAAACGTCGGAGGCGAACAAGCCATAATAGACGATGGCAACCGCAGTCGGCAAAACGACCGTTAGGAGAAACAGCCATTGGACCTTGGGCAGTCTCCCACGGGCTTTAAGGGCGGAAATCGACCACCTCGTTTTGGAATCGTGATACACTTGGGTTGAGGTGTCCTCCGCACCAGCAAATACAATCCGGCGCCCCCGGGAGGACGCCGTTTATGGTTAAGCGGCCATCGAGTCCATCGCCGAAAGCAGCTTCTTCACTTCTTGTGATCGTCCGCGGGGCAGAATTAGCAGTCGTCCGCCGGACGCAACGATGATCAGGTCACGCACGCCGAGCGCCGCCACCTGCACCCCGTCGCTGCGGATATAACAACTCTCGCAATCAACCGTCGTAATCGGACCCACGGGCGAAGCGGTGCCGAGAACCGACGCAAGGGCATCCCAACTGCCGAGGTCCGACCAACCGGGCGACATAGGGACGACTGCAACGCGCGATGAAAGCTCCATTACCGCGTAGTCGATCGATTCAGACGGGCAGTTGGAAAGGACATCCGCGTCCGGAATGATGCGGATCCCGTCGCGGTCACCGTTGGCCACGGCACGACGCGCGGCTTCAGCGATCGCAGGGCATGTCTCCGCTGCCTCCGACAGCAACGTCGCGGCCCGGAACAGAAAGATTCCGGCATTCCAAAGATGATCGCCGCTCGCAACCATCGTCTCCGCGACGTCCGCTTGGGGCTTCTCCACGAACCGGATCACATCCTTGACGCCCGGGGCCTCGGATACATCACCACCGGTCTTCAGATATCCGTAGCCTGTGTCCGGTCCGGTCGGACGCACTCCGAAGGTGACGAGACGACCAGCCCCTGCAGCCGGTTCACCGACAGCGATCGCTTCGTGAAACTCGTCGATCTTTTCGATGATGTGATCGCTCGGCATTACCAGGATTAGCGCATCCTCGCCGTGAGTTTCCGCGGCAACCGCCGCCGCCATCACCACTGCGGGCGCCGTGTTCCGCCCGCAGGGTTCGAGAATCAAGCGAGCCTGCTCCCCGTCCTGCCGGAGCAGTTTCTCGCAAAGATCGGCGTGATGGATGCTGCCGACCACGATCGGCGCCGCGAAAGCCATCGGATTTCGGACGCGGTCGAGCGCCTCCTCGAATAGACACTTGTTTTGAATAAGTGGCAGGAACTGCTTTGGGGTCTCTTGAGTTGAGAATGGCCAGAGGCGGCTGCCACCACCGCCGCTCAGGATTACCGGAACGATAAGATTGTTGGCTGCCGACTCAGCTGAGCTCAGCTCACCATCTGGTGACAAGGTGTTTTCCGGAGGACACTCCGGGTATGCACGCTTACAGTCGAATTCCATGTCCCACCCCAGACGCAATCGATTAGGACTGACCGGCATTGCCAAGTCGAGCACCGAAATCTCGGATCTCGGTTCGTTGTTCGGCGAGCATCGCGAAACCAGCCACTTTGACTTGCCTCATGGATTCAGTGCCAAATTCATTTCTGAACCGAAAACAATATGCAGAAAAACTTTGGCACCGACCAGAAGCGGCGCATTATCCTCTTCTAAAGTGCCAGTATGTCAGTCGCGGCAAGTCGCTGAATTTAATCAAACAGTCAAGCCTGAAGGCCCTCCCCGGAATCTTCAGCCCGTGCCCCCTGACGCAATGTTGCATCCCCGCAACAGACTTTCAAATTTGGCCACCTAAATGGAACTTGCCTTGACTGTTCTGCGTCTGGCCTGCTGCGTAAGCGACACTTGGAGGTACACTTTTCGTAGGAATGTAACGGGTCGGTAACTGAATAGATGTTCACAAGCCGCTCCCAATGAATTATCGTTTAGTTAGATCACCATTTAGAGAAATGTTTGAACGAAAATTTAATTTCATAAAGTAAACGTCTCACAGAAGAAGGGGATTGTAATGACGCTCTTTCGTAAAGGTACTTTCACGGCGCTCGCGCTCGTTTCGGTGCTCGCAGCCCAGCAGGCGAATGCCCAGGGCCTTCGCGGCTTCCGCGTCGAAGCCCAGGCCGGCGCTGACCAGTTCAACGCCGACGGCGACCACCACACCAAGCTGGGTGTCGGCGGCGCTGCCGGCGTCGACTTCGACCTCGGCGGGTTCGTGCTTGGGCCGGAACTCACCTATTGGTGGGCTCCCAATGAAGTCCGCACGATCGACGGCCCTGGCCTCGCCGAGCATAAGTCGTTCGAGGAGTGGGCGATCGCGCTTCGGGCGGGCGTGAATGTCACCCCGTCGACCCTCGTCTACGGCAAGGTCGGCTACGTCCGGAATGAGCAGCGGAAGCGCTTCACGCCGTTCAATTCGGCCGGCGTGCTCGATTCGGCTCTGCCGGGTGCTTACTACAACCACTACAAGGTCAATGGTTGGCAGTGGGGCGCCGGGATCAACCAGATGATCAGCGGCGGCTTCTACGCGAGCCTCGAGGGTCGTTACTCGGATTACAAGCGCAAGCAGAATTCGGGTGGCACCCACCGTCTCGTAGGACTGGTCGGTCTAGGATACCTCTTTGGTGCGTCGGTTGCCGAGGCTGCTCCGCCGCCCCCGCCGCCTCCGCCGCCGCCGCCTCCTCCGGCGACGCAGACCTGCCCCGACGGCAGCGTCATCGCGGCGACGGATACGTGCCCGCCGCCTCCGCCTCCCCCGCCGCCGCCTCCGGCGCCGGTCGAGCGTGGTGAGCGCGGCTAAGTCGAAGCACTCGGAATGCAATGAGAGGGGTCGGTCTTCGGACCGGCCCCTTTTTTTCGTCCGCTGACTCTGCCGGTATCAGAGGTCAGCTGTGCCAGCTCGGGACGGGTGGGTGGCCACCCTCATGTCGTGCAAGTGGCGCAATTGTTTCATTTTAATTACGTCGGAGTGAACAGGATATTTCCTCGTCTAGAGCCGTTGACGCCGAACTGAACTGAGCAACCACAGCGCGGTCTCAGCGGCCGGACTAGGGTTCATTGTGCGGAAGGGTGAGTGAATGGCAACGATTACGGGGACGAGCGGTACCGACCTGCTTAAGGGCAGCGACCTGGATGACACGATGCTCGGGCTGGACGGAAACGACACCCTCGAGGGAAACGGCGGCAATGACACAATAGACGGCGGGCCGGGCAACGACATTCTTACGGGCGGAGTTGGCACAGACACGCTGACCGGTGGAACCGGCATCGATACGTTCCAGGACTCTGCGTCCGGTCTCGACGGTGACACCATAACGGATCTGCAGATCGGTGATCACATCCAGATCACTGGGCTGACGACCCAGACCGCCAACGTGACCGTCACCGCAACCGGCCTGACCTACAATGGCGGCTCCGTAACGATTAGCAACATTGGGCCAGGCCGGCTCGTGGTCACCGACATTCAAAATGGCATCGATATCCGGTTGGTGGCCCCGGCAAACAACGATTTCAACGGCGACGGGCGCAGCGACCTGCTGTGGGTCGACAGTTCCGGCACGTTGTCGGAGTGGCTGGCGCAGGGCAACGGCAGCTTCGCCTGGAACCCGTCCTCGATGTATCAGACGGCGAGCAGCTGGCACGTTGCCGGCACGGCGGACTTCAACGCCGACGGCCGTATCGACGTCTTGTGGCGAGACGACGCTGGGGTGGTGTCCGAATGGCTCGGCCAACCCAACGGCAGCTTCGCGTGGAACCCCAACGCGGTCTACCAAACCCCCGGCACTTGGCACATCGCCTCCACCGACGACTTCAATGGCGACGGGCGGCAGGACATCCTGTGGCGCGATGACAGTGGAGTCCTGTCCGAATGGCTCGGCCAATCGAACGGCAGCTTTGCCTGGAACCCGAGCGCGATTTATCAGACGCCCGGCAGCTGGCACGTGGCCGGCACCGCCGACTTCAATGCTGACGGTCTCGACGACATCCTGTGGCGGGACGACAACGGAGTGCTCTCCGAGTGGCTGGCCCAGGCCGACGGGAGCTTCGCCTGGAACCCCAATGCGATCTACCAGACCCCGGCGAGCTGGCACGTCGTCGGCACCGGCGACTTCAACGGCGACTTCAAAGCCGACATCCTGTGGCGTGACGACAGTGGAGTCCTGTCCGAGTGGCTCGGCCAGGCGGATGGAAGCTTCGCGTGGAACCCGGCGGCGATCTACCAGACGCCAGCCAACTGGCACATCGTCGCCATCGGCGATTACAACAGCGACCTACGCGACGACATCCTGTGGCGTGACGATTCGGGCGTGCTTTCCCAATGGTCGGGGCAAGCCGACGGAAGCTTCGCGTGGAACGCCGCTGCGCTGTACCATACTCCCACCAGCTGGCACACGGAACCGCCAGCGACCATAGTCTAACCCCCGCTCCAACTATCACACGAAGGGGCTGCCGCCGCTTGAGCCGCGGCGACCCCTCCTCGGTGGTGAGAGATTGTCCCAGCCCATCCGGCAACCCCTTCTCAGCAACGGCGGCGATCGGTGGATCAGCGACCCCGGCGAATGACCAGGCCAACTGACGTGGTTGCATAACCAGCCAACTGGAGCCGCAGGTGCGGGTTTTGACTGTAGGGCGGAACGTCGACGTAGAAATCGAGCGCATGGGCGTTGGGAGCAATCCGCAACGGCATGACCGAATGTCCACGCAAGGTCATCTCATCGAGGAATGAGCTGAGGTCAGACCTGCGGTAAAGTACCGTTTCAGGGCTTTCCTCAATCGTTTTGGTATCGGAACTCATGTTGAGCTCGGTCGTGTGGACTGCGACGCCGCCGACTTTGAGGCACGACTCAACACTGTTGCGCACGAAATCCAGCCCCGCTTCGATGGATCCCAAGTGTTCGAAGCAGCAGGACGACCAGGCGAAGTCGAAGTTGCGAATGGAAGGGTCGATCTGGTTCATGTCGCATTCCTGGAAGGATACGCGGGACTTGAACACATCTTCGGGAACCCACGCGAAGCGCATCTCGGCCAAGCCCTTCGTGTGCTCCTTGTTCTGAGCCCAACCGGCCGCTTCACCTATTTCGGAAGGTGCATCCGTTCCGAGTACCTGAACGCCGAGACGAGCAAATGCCGACGGTAACGGCTCGAGGCCCACACCGAATCCTACGGCACGCCGGCCGGAAGTCAGCAGCCCCGCCTTATCCAGGTGATGCAGGATGAAAACATATTCCCATTGCTTGCGATGCCATACCGGTGCTTCTTCGATCAGCTTGCAGAGCTGGAAGTAGCGGGGATGGACAAAGTCCTCGGCAACGCAGTTGGAATGTTCCATGAACGGAACCGTTGCCGGTACCGTTGGTCCGTCCAACGGCGGCTGAAGTACGCTGGTACGGATCATTTCCTTGACGGTAAGCCAATCGGGCTTGCCTTGCTCGAGCGCCGCTACCCTCAATTTAAGTTGCTCAAGCTCTTCGCTGATGTCCACCAGGTCGCCCCTTCACAATTCCCAGGAAATTCAACTGCATCTGACACCTCGAAGCAAGTCTTCGAGCAGCAGCGCTTCAGCACCAACGAGGCAGTGCCAGTCAATGGCTTTCTACCGGCCGGGTTGCCGATGCTTTGTATTTTTTCGTCGGCCCGGCACTCCTCCCGTGACACCTCGTTTGAAGTGCTTGATGCACTCATCGATTGCGGCAACAGGCTTGCCGTCCCATTTCCGATGACACTGCATGTCGCACACGCACTGGGAGCCGCGTATTGAAATTCGTTCCAAGGCAGGTGGAGAAGCCATGGGGCCGGACCGCCATTCCTTCCATGTTCGGACAGACCTCCGGCCGGCGCATCGGCGAGATCTGGTTCGACGGGCCGAACTCGGCCAAACTCCCGCTGCTGGTCAAATACATCTTCACAAGCGAAAGACTCTCCGTTCAAGTTCATCCAGACGACGTGCAGGCGCGCGAACGCGGCCTTCGGCGAGGAAAAAGCGAATGCTGGTATATTCTTGAGGCACAGCCCGGTGCGAGACTGGGTCTCGGTCTGCGCGAAGAAACCTCGGTCGCCAAGCTGCGCGAAGCCGCCGCTGCTGGATTTCTCGATGAATTGATGGACTGGAAGGCCGTTCGAGCAGGCGATTTCTTCTACGTTCCGGCGGGGACGATCCACGCCATTGGAGGGGGCATTACCCTCCTTGAGTTTCAACAGAACGCCGATGTTACCTACCGCCTCTACGACTACGGGCGCCCACGTGAATTGCATCTCGAGGAGGCTCTCGCGGTATCCACGACTGCTCCATACGATCAGGACGGTTCGGGTCCGTCGGGTGACTCCGACAGCATCCTTGTGAATGGTCCGATCTTCTCTCTGATGCGTGTCTCGTCGCACGGACAAATGCTTGCATCGATAGTGGACCGTCGCCGCTGGTTGGCTCCGCTCAACGGTCATGTCCGTGCGGGCCGGGATCGTGCTTCAGCCGGGGAGTGCCTGCTCGTCGACGCCGGAGTCGAAGTCGAGTTGAGCAGTGACGCGGCGCTGCTCTGCGGCGCAGAAGGGGCGATCTGACGACCGCAAGCGCCGCTTGAGTGTGTCGGCGTGATCCAGGGCCGCGAAGAGAGGGGCACATGCGGAAATTAGCGTGTATGACCGGCGGACTGGACTGACGGGTCTCGGAGAGCGGGTGGAATTTCGTGAGTTCGACATCGAGGGTCCTCTCGAGATCCTGCCGACAAAACACGGCGACGAGCGCGGCTTTTTCTCCGAGATCCTGCGAATGGCGCCGCTCGTCAGCCGGACAGGTTCCGTCGAGTTCGTCCAGGACAATCAATCGCTGAGCGTTCGCCCTGGGACAATCCGCGGGATCCACTTTCAACGCGCCCCGCATGCACAAGGGAAGCTCGTGCGGTGCATCTCCGGCTCGATCTTCGACGTGGCCGTAGACCTTCGCCGAGACTCTCCCACCTATGGGCGGTCGATCTCCTTGGTGCTGACTGCCGAGAAGCTCAACCAGCTGTGGATTCCGATCGGTTTCGGGCATGCATTCTGTACGCTCGAGCCCAATTCAGCCATCACCTACCGAGTGACGGACTATTACAGCCCCGAACACGATATGGGCGTGCTCTGGAACGACCCCCAGATCGGCATTGAATGGCCGGACGTGGCAGATCCCGAAACGCTTTCCGCGAAGGATCGCGGACTGCCGAGCTTTGCGAATCTGCCGCCTCTATTCTCGGTAGAACGCCGACCATGCGGGTGATCATCACCGGAGGCGCCGGATTCATCGGCTCTGCCGTCGTCAGACACCTGGTTCTCGACAAGGGCTATGAAGTCCTCAACATCGATGCGCTAACATACGCGGGCAACCTGGATTCTCTCAGGTCGGTGAAAGACAAGGCCAATTACCGCTTCCTGCACGCGAATATATGCGAGCGGAGCGCAATGGACCGTGCTGTCGGAGAATTTGCGCCCGATCGCATCATGCATCTGGCTGCCGAGAGTCACGTGGACCGGTCGATTACCGGTGCCGCCGAGTTCATCCAGACAAACGTCATCGGGACTTTCAATTTGCTCGAGGCAGCGCGAGCTTATTGGTCTGGATTGGAGCCAAAGCGCCGACCCGAATTTCGTTTTCTCCACGTTTCAACCGACGAGGTGTATGGCTCCCTGGGTCAGGACGGACTCTTCACCGAAGAAACGCCGTACGATCCGAGCTCTCCCTACTCCGCGTCAAAAGCTTCTGCCGATCATCTCGCGAAGGCATGGCACAGAACCTATGGGTTACCCGTCGTCGTCTCCAACTGCTCGAACAACTATGGGCCGTTCCACTTTCCCGAGAAACTCATCCCATTGACGATCCTGAACGCGCTCAATGGTGAGCAGCTGCCGGTGTACGGCAAGGGGGAGAATGTGCGTGACTGGCTCTATGTAGAGGATCACGCCCGTGCCCTCGACATCATCGCGGATCGCGGCCGCATTGGCGAGACATACAATGTCGGCGGCCGTAACGAGCGGCGAAACATCGACGTGGTCGAGCGCATCTGCGAGGTTCTCGATGCCATTGCGCCGGCCAATCGGCCACGACACGAACTGATTTCCTTCGTTACTGACCGCCCCGGCCATGATGCGCGCTACGCGATCGATGCCACGAAGGTGGAAACCGAGCTTGGTTGGCGCGCCCAGGAGAATTTCGACACCGGCATCGAGAAAACGGTGCAGTGGTATCTGGATAACGAATGGTGGTGGCAGCCGCTTCGCGAACGCTATTCCGGGCAGCGCCTTGGTCTGCTCGACAAGGGCCGGGCCTAGGCTCTCGCTCGATGCGGATCGCCGTCACAGGCAGAGAAGGGCAAGTTGCCCGATCCCTGATCGAGCGTGCTGCCGAAACGGCATACGAAGTGGTGCCGCTCGGCCGGCCTGGCTTCGATCTGCGTGGAGATCCCGAGACAATTCGGGACGCGCTTGCCGCCGTTTCGCCCGACGTAATCGTGTCGGCTGCTGCCTATACGGCCGTAGATCGGGCGGAATCGGAGCCGGATGTCGCGTTCGCCGTCAACGAGCACGGCGCGCGCGCTGTCGCTCGGGCGGCAACATCGCTCGACGTGCCGCTGATCCATCTTTCGACCGATTATGTTTTCGACGGCAGCAAGGCCGGGCCCTACGTCGAAGGCGACGAGACAGACCCGACGGGCGTCTACGGAGCTTCGAAGCTGGCCGGGGAAAAGGCCGTTCGGGAAGCATGTGGCAATTCAGCGATCGTCCGCACGGCGTGGGTCTACAGTCCGTTCGCTTCGAATTTCGCCAAGACGATGCTTCGCATCGGCGCCCAGCACGACGAGGTTGCGGTAGTGGCCGACCAGCACGGCAATCCGACCAGTGCCCTGGATATCGCCGCCGGGCTGCTGAGCATCGCAGGCAACCTCATCGCGTCGGACAAAGCGGATTTGCGAGGCATCTTCCACCTGACGGCGGTCGGTCAAGCAACCTGGGCGGATTTCGCGGAAGCGATCTTCTCCGCTTCCGGCTCGATCGATGGCCCGACCGCTCGAGTTCGAAGGATCAGTACGGCCGAATACCCAACCGCTGCGAAGCGACCTTTCAATTCGAGCCTCGACTGCTCGAAGGTCGAGCGCATTCATTCCGTCCGGTTGCCAGACTGGCGGACCTCCATCCCGGACATCGTTCATCGACTTGTGCGTGAACTCAATTTCGTGGGAGCATCGCAGTCATGAGGGGGATCATTCTCGCAGGCGGTAGCGGCACCCGGTTGTATCCAATGACCCTCGCCGTCTCGAAGCAGCTGATGCCCGTCTACGACAAGCCGATGATCTATTACCCCCTTACGACCCTGATGCTCGCCGGCATTCGCGAGGTGCTGGTCATTACCACTCCTCATGACGCGGGCGCCTTCCAGCATCTGCTCGGGGATGGATCGCACTGGGGCATGGCCATTTCGTACGCCGTTCAGCCGGAGCCCAAAGGCCTTGCCCAAGCCTTCACGATCGGAGCGGATTTCATCGCCGGCGGACCGTCATGCCTGGTGCTCGGCGACAACATCTTCTTTGGCCACGGCCTGTCCGATGTCCTTCAACAGCCCAGTAAAGACCCGACGGGAGCAACCGTTTTTGCTTACCAGGTGGCGGATCCGGAACGATATGGTGTTGTGGAGTTCGACGAACGCATGCGGGCGTTGTCGATCGAGGAGAAGCCGGCGCAGCCGCGCTCGAACTGGGCGGTTACCGGCCTCTATTTTTACGATCCCGAAGTCGTGGATATCGCAGCCAGTCTTCGCCCGTCGGCGCGAGGAGAGCTCGAGATCACCGACGTCAATCGCGCCTACTTGGATCGCGGTCAGCTCAAGGTCGAGCTCATGGGTCGTGGATATGCCTGGCTCGACACGGGCACGCCCGACACATTGCTCGATGCGGCGGAGTTCGTGGGCACGCTCCAGCGACGCCAAGGGATGAAAATCGCCTGTCCCGAAGAGATTGCGTGGCGCAGCGGCTTTATCGACGAGGCAGGCCTCGACCGCGCAATCGGCCGCCTCGGGAAAGGTGACTACGCAGCTTACCTGCAGCGGTTGCGGTCCTTTTCTTGATAAGCTCTCGAGCCAAGAGATAGCGCCGGTCCGCTTTTAGTCTCACCCGATGTGGGAAAGGGTGCCTTCTGGAAATTCCTGGCAAGAAAGATATGGCCGCGGCGATTCAGCAGTGCTTGCCGGCGCAAACGCCAGTTTGAGAAGTTGAAGAGGAGTCCACTCTTGCCTGAAAGCGTCAGTCTCCCCGGCGGAATCACGTTCGCGAACGGCAGCCCATTCGTTCTGATCGGCGGAATCAACGTCATCGAGAACGAGCATTTGGTCATGGAAGTCGCAAGCGCGTTTGTGGAGATCACTCGCGAGCTCGGCATACCCTACGTCTTCAAGGCCTCCTTCGATAAGGCAAATCGCTCCTCGATCCACTCATTCCGCGGACCTGGGCTGGACGAGGGGTTGAATATCCTCGCCGCCGTCAAACGCCGCTTCGATGTCCCGATCCTCACCGATGTCCACGAGCCGCATCAGGCGACGCCCGCAGCGGAGGTCGCCGACATCCTCCAGCTGCCGGCTTTCCTTGCGCGGCAAACGGACCTGGTCATGGCGATCGCCGAGACTGGCGCGGCGATCAATGTGAAGAAGCCGCAGTTCCTCGCTCCCAGGGAGATGCAGCACATCATCGACAAGTGCCGAGAAGCCGGAAACGACCGGGTCATCCTTTGCGAGCGCGGCACGAGCTTCGGCTACAACAACCTCGTGGTGGACATGCTCGGGATGGACGAGATGAAATCGCTCGCGCCAGTGGTCTTCGACGCGACCCATGCGCTCCAGCACCCCGGCGGCCGCAGCGACAGCGCAGGAGGCCGAAGAGATCAAGCAACAGCGCTTGCGCGGTCTGGAATGGCGCTCGGAATTGCAGGGCTCTTCGTCGAAGCCCACCCGGACCCGGACAAAGCCCTTTGCGACGGGCCGTCCGCCTTGCCGCTTTCCGCGCTGCGGCCTTATCTTTCGCAGATGCTTGCGATCGACCGCCTCGTGAAAGAATTCGAGCCGTTGCTCACGGAGTAACTGTTGCTCGAATTGGCTGGGGCGGCAGGATTCGAACCTGCGAATGCCGGTACCAAAAACCGGTGCCTTACCACTTGGCGACGCCCCAGCAGGCGGTCCGCGTCTTGCGGGAGAGCCGGCGCTTATAGCGAGCGGCCGCACCCTGCAAAGGGAAGATGGGGTCTCCCGCGCATTCCGGCTATAGACAGAGCATGTCCGAGCCCAGCATCCGCGATTTCCACGCGCACATCTACTACGATCCCGAACAGGTTGAGGTCGCGAAGCAGCTCGCGGCGGCGGCCGAGGAGCGCTTTCCGATCGGGGTCGGCCACTTCCACCTGCGCCCCGTGGGCCCGCATCCGCGCGGAAGCGTCCAGCTGACCGTACCGCGGGACGTCTTCGGAGATGTCGCTCAGTTCCTGGCGCTCAACCGTGGCGCTCTGACAATCTTTGCTCATGCCGAAACCGGCAACGACCTCGCCGACCACACCGAACATGTCATCTGGTTCGGCCCTAGCGAGCCGCTCGACCTGTCAATTTTCAACTAGCGGTCGAGGGCCGTCTTGCGCGATTGCCGTGAACCAAGGCGCCCCCGAGAAGCACGAGCGGGACCAGCGGCACGAGGAATGTCAGGTGGTACCAGACCGGGAACTTGCTCCACAGGTTGACGTGCACGGGCAAGAACATCGCCAGGACGATCAACCCGGTCAGTCCAAGTGTCCATTTCTTCGTTGGTTCGATCAGGCCCACAACGGCCCCGGCGGCGATCGAGGCCACGGCAGCTTCTGTCAGCCGGCCGATCTTCATTGCCATCGTGAACTGCAGTGTCGCTTCCGCAGCGTGATAGTCGGGGATGGCAAGACGAAGGCCGAAATTGAGAACAGTGACGACCACAGCCCAGACGACCAGGCCCGCCACGATGCTTCCAATCGTTCGCCACATGGCTTTTCTCCACTTGCTTACTTGAATCTTATTAGTTTAATTAAACTATGAACGCAAGATTGCTCATTCTCGGCGTGCTGCACCGTGGCGACTTCCATCCCTATGAAATCAAGCGCCGGCTCCAGGCGGCGATGGTCGAATGCTACATCGATGTGGATGTCGGCACGCTCTATTACGCCGTGCGGCAACTCGAGAAGGACGGCCTGATCTCGGCAGTGGCCGAGGAGCGCGTAGCGCGCGGCGGCGTTCGGACGATCTACCGGATTACCGAGGACGGCCGCCGCGAATTCCGCGACGGATTGCACCGGCAGCTGGACGTCGAGGGACCGGTGGCGCAGACGCTCTACGGGGCCCTTCTATTCCTTCACTTCGCCGACCCTGAGCTCGTCAAAGATGCCGTTCGCCGGAGAATCGAGCGGCTCGACGAGCTCATCGCCAAGCTGGGACCCATCCGGAAGGAGCTGGCGCCGGTAACCTCCACTGGAGGCGAGCATCTGCTTCGTCACATCGAAGCGCAGCGTAAGCTCGACCGCGCCTGGCTCAAGGAACTGCTGGCCGACATAGAGGCGAACGGCATCCGCGACGTTGCGAACCCTGCGGCGCTCGCGGCGAAACGACCTTAGTCGATCTGTTGGATCCACCCGTAAGGGTCGGGCGCGGAGCCTCGCTGGATATCGACCAGCGCCGACCGCAGCCGAAGGGTTAGCGGCCCCGAAGATTGGCCACCGATCGAGAACTCGCCATCCGCCTCCTTGACGCGCCCGATCGGGGTCACGACCGCCGCCGTCCCGCAAGCGAAAGCCTCGGTGAGCCGCCCGCTCTCGGCATCCGCCTTCCACTCGTCGATCGAATAAGGTTCCTCGCGGACGGTGAGCCCCATGTTCCGGGCCAGCCTGAGCAATGAATCCCGGGTGACTCCGTGAAGGATCGTGCCGTCGAGCGGCGGCGTTTGAATGGAGCCATCATCGAACACGAAGAAGACATTCATGCCGCCGAGCTCTTCGACCCAGCGCCGCTCCACCGCGTCCAGGAACACGACCTGGTCGCAGCCCCGCCGGATGGCTTCGGCCTGCGCCACGAGGCTCCCCGCATAATTGCCGCCGCACTTGGCCTCGCCCGTGCCGCCCGGCGCCGCCCGGACATATTCGCGCGTCACCCAGAGGGAGATGCTGGGAGAATCGTTCTTGAAATAAGCGCCGACGGACGAGGCGATCACCGCGTAGATGAACCGCGTCGACGACCTCATTCCCAGGAACGAGCCGTTCGCGATCATGAAGGGCCGGAGATAGAGCGAACCGTCCTCGGCTTCCGGGATCCATTCGCGATCGGCGCGGACAAGCTCGCGCACCGATTCCAGGAACATCTCTTCGGGCAACGGCGGCATCGCCATCCGGATGGCCGACTTTGCGAAGCGCCGCGCATTGGCATCGGGCCGGAAGAGTGCCGCCCCGCCATTCGGCCGGCGGTAGGCCTTCATGCCCTCAAAAATCTCCTGGGCATAATGGAGAACGGGAGAAGCCGGATCCATCGTGAATGGCTGGCGCGCGGTGATGCGAGCAGAATGCCAGCCCTGCTTCTCATCATATTCGATGATCGCCATGTGATCGGTGAAGACCCGGCCGAAACCGGGATCGATGAGCAAGCGGGCGCGCTCCTCAGCCGGGACTGGCTCCGCCGCAGGCTCAAGCGCGATTCCCTTTTCGTCGACCTTGTGCAGTTCGCCGATCATGTCAGCCGCGCCTAGGGCAGGCGCGCGGACTCGGCAAGCGGACGAACCTTCGCCTCCTCGGCAAGCTCGGCTCCACGACGGCCCGCGGCATCGATCGTGAGCGCGATCAACTGGTCGAGAACCTCGTCGTGGTCGAGCACCGCGAGCCCTGCTTCGGTCGTGCCCTTGGGACTGGCCACGCGCCTGGCGACCGATTCCATGTCTTCCCCGGAAGAGGCGGCCATCCATGCCGTGCCGAGCACAGTCTCCAGCGCAATGGTCTCTGCAAGCTCCCTGCTGAGCCCCCTCTTCTCTCCGGCCTTCGCCAGGGCCGCGACGAACCGCGCGACATAGGCGGGCCCGGCACCGGCAACGGAGCCGACCGCCGCAAGCCTCGCTTCGTCCGCCACCCACGGCACATATCCAAGCGGTGTAAAGATGTTGGAGAGGAGCTGCTGCGTCGCTTGGTCAGCGTCCGGGCTGTAGAGCGCGACCACTCCGCGGCGGATGGCGACCGGCAGGTTCGGCATCGCCCGAACGATCGACGCGACGCCGGGGAAACGCTCGCGCAAGCTCGTGGCCTCGACGCCCGCGAGGATCGAAACGACGACGGTCTTCGAGCTCAAGAACTTGCGCAGCTCGGGCGCGACCTCGTCCAGCTTCTGCGGCTTGAAACCGAGGATCACGAGCTGCGGCGGCCGGCCGGCATCGGCAATGCCCGAAACCGTGTGCACCCCCTCCACGGGCAATCCACTCGGGCGAATGGCCATGGCCGAGGACAGGTCGACGCCGGCCATGCGCCATCCGGCGACGATCGCGCCGCCCATGTTGCCGCAGCCGACGAACCACGTCGGCACCGGCAGCCTCGGTCCGCTCGTCATGCTTCGCCGTGCGTGTCGATCAGCGCCGCTGCAATGGCTTCGCCGGGCGATTTGCCGCCCCACAGCACGAACTGGAAAACGGGATAGAAGCGCTCGCATTCCTCGACCGCCGCTTCGGCGATCGCCTCGGCCTGCTCCAGGCTCAGGCCTTCGTCCGATCGGGTGTCGAGGATGGTGGAGTGGCGGAACAACACCAGGCCCGAGCCGGACCACATCTCGAAATGGCCGAGCCATAGCTGCTCATTGATCAAGCTCAGCGCCTCGTAGATCGCCAGCCTCTTCTCGGGCGCGACCTTGATGTCCGGGAACGCCAGGAACTGCAGAACCTGGTCCTCCGGCCGCCAGACGCCTCGAAGCTCGTATTGCGCCCAGCTTCCCGTCGCCGAAGCGACGATTTCGCCGTCGCCAGTACGTTCGCACGCCCATCCGCGCGCCTCGAAATATTGTTCGAGGATTTCGATCGGAGCGCCGTCTTCGCGCTCGTCCTGGATTTCTTCTTCGCTCAGGTTCACGCCCCCGGGTTCGCCTTCTTCGCTCCGCCGCGCTTGGCGCCGGCGGCAGGACCGGCGACCTTGGCTTCGAGCGCGGCGATCCGCGCCTTCAGGATCTCGTTCTCGTCGCGAGCGGCGGCGGCCATCGCCTTGATCGCCTCGAACTCGTCGCGGCCGACGAAGTCCTGTCCGCCCATCCATTCGCGGAACTTCTCGCGAGCGCCGGACTCGGCCTCGCGGCCCATGCCGGCCATGGTCCCGGCAAAGCCGTTCACCATCTTCACGAAGTCGTCGAACAGCTTGTTCTCGGACTGCATCGAAACTCCTCCCTTTCGGCGCCGAAATAGGGAGTTGCGGCCCAATCCGCCACCCTGGGCGCCGGAGCTATCCCCAACTGCCTGAACTATCCCCAGTTTTCTGGCGGTCAGCCGAACAGGAAGGTGCCTGCGCCGGGATTGAGCTGCTCGATCGCCGTATTGAGCGTCGCGGCGAAGATCAGCCACAGCAGATAGGGCGCCATCAACAGGCCTGCCGCCCTCTTCAGCCGCAGGAACTGGCCCGCAGCAGCCGCAGCCGTCGCGGCCATGACGAAGATCATGATTTTCGCCGTCGTGATGTCGTGCGCCGCAAAGAAGATCGGCGACCAGGCGAAATTCAGGACCAGCTGGATGAAGAACAAGGTCAATGCAGCCTGCCGCCTCGGTGACGGCGGCTCGACCAGGATCATGGCGAGCGCAATCCCAAGCAGCGCGTATAAGATAGGCCAGACGACGCCGAACACCCATCCCGGCGGCATGAAGCTGGGCTTGTTCAGCGCGGCGAACCAGGGGTTTCCGTAGCCGCTGTTGGAAAGCCAGCCGCTGAGACCGCCGAGCAGCTCGATCGCCGCGACGGCGACGAGCGCGAGCTTCCACCAGCTCTTCCGTTCGACAGTTTCAGCCATCCTTCCGGGCTCCCAACAAGAATTCCACATTGCCTTCGGGTCCCGTGATGGGACTCCGAGTGATCCCCAGCACCGTCCAGCCCTGCGATTCAACCCAGCCCTTGGCCTCGGCGCAAACCCTGTCGTGCACCGCTGGATCGCGAACGACACCGCCCTTCCCCACCTCCTCGCGCCCTGCTTGGAACTGCGGCTTGACCAGAGCGACGAGCGTGGCTCCGGACTTAGCGAGCCTCAGCGGCGCCTCGAGCACCTTGGCGAGCGAAATGAAGCTCGCGTCGCACACGACGATGTCGACAAGCTCGGGAATAATATTGGCGTCGAGGGCGCGCGCATTTGTCTGCTCGTGGACCACCACGCGCGGATCCTGCCGCAGCTTCCAAGCCAGCTGGTTGGTACCGACGTCCACCGCGTACACCTTCGCCGCCCCGCGCGAGAGCAGCACGTCCGTGAATCCACCCGTCGAGCTTCCGACGTCGAGCGCCACGTCGCCCGCCACGTCGAACCCAAAGTGCGTCAGCCCATGATCGAGCTTGATCCCCCCGCGCGATACCCACGGATGGTCCTTCCCGCGCACCTCCAGCGGCGCGTCCTCGGGCAACATGTCTCCAGCTTTCGAAAGCTTCTTCTCTCCCGAGAAGACCGCACCGGCCATGATCAGCGCCTGCGCCCGAGTCCGGCTCTCGGCGAGCCCGCGCATCACGAGCAGCTGGTCTGCCCGAAGCTTGGCTACGCCCGAACCTCCTCGACTCCGGCGCTGTTCACGCGCAGCGCCTTGAGCACCGCCTCGACGATATGCGGAGCGTTGAGGTGCGCTTCGTCATACTGCTTTTCGGGCTTGTCGTGCTCCTGGAAATGGTCAGGCAAGCGCATGGTGCGGATCTTGAGGCCTGCATCGACCAACCCCTCGTCACTCGCCAGCGTCAGCACGTGCGCGCCGAGGCCACCGATCGAGGCCTCCTCGATCGTCACCGCAACCTCATGCGTGGTCAGCAGGCGCCGGATCAGCTCGGTGTCGAGCGGCTTGGCGAAGCGCAGGTCGGCGACCGTCGTCGAAAGGCCCATGGCGTCGAGCTGGTCTGCGGCCTTCTCGGCTTCGGCGAGCCGCGTGCCGAGGGAGAGGATCGCGACCTTCTTGCCCTCCCGAACGATACGGCCCTTGCCGATGTCCAGCTCCCACGGCTCCTCCGGAAGCGGAACTCCAGTGCCCTCGCCCCGCGGATAGCGAACGGCGATCGGGCCGCTGTCGTGCAGCGCCATCGTATGCACCATGTGCACCAGCTCGGCCTCGTCGGCCGCGGCCATCACGACGAAATTCGGCAGGGTGCAAAGGTAAGCGAGATCGAAGCTACCGGCGTGCGTCGCTCCGTCGGCCCCGACCAAGCCGGCGCGGTCCATTGCGAACCGGACGGGCAGGTTCTGGATCGCGACGTCGTGCACGACCTGGTCGTAGGCCCGCTGAAGGAAGGTCGAATAAATGGTCGCGAACGGCTTGTAGCCCTGCGCCGCGAGACCGGCCGCAAAGGTCACTGCGTGCTGCTCGGCGATGCCGACGTCGAACGTGCGCTCGGGGAACTTCTCCGCAACCTTGTCGAGGCCCGTACCCGAAGGCATGGCGGCCGTGATCGCGACGACCCGCTGGTCGCGCTCCATTTCCGCCGTCAGGGCCTTGGCAAAGACGCTCGTGTAGCTCGGCGCTCCTGCGACGGCCTTGGCCTGGACTCCTGAAACGACATCGAACTTGACCACGCCGTGATATTTGTCCGCGCTGTTCTCGGCGGGCGCGTAGCCCTTGCCCTTCTGGGTGACGACATGGACGAGCATCGGCCCGACGTCCGCATTGCGCACGTTCTCGAGGACCTCGACCAGGGCGCGCACGTCATGTCCGTCGATCGGCCCCACATAATAGAAACCAAGCTCGTCGAAGAGCGTGCCGCCGGTGAACATGCCGCGGGCATATTCTTCCATCTTCCGCGCGGCGACGTGCAGGGGCTCGGGCATCGCCCGCGCCAGCTTCTGCGCGAGTTTGCGCGGCGCCAGATACTTGCGCGAGCTGACCAGCCTCGCGAGCGAATTGCGCAGGCTGCCGACCGGCGGTGCGATCGACATGTCATTGTCATTGAGAACGACGATCAGCCGGTTTCCAGCCGCCGCGGCGTTGTTCATCGCCTCATAGGCCATGCCGGCGCTCAGCGCCCCGTCGCCGATCACAGCGATCGCTCGGCCGGGATCGTTCGACAGTTTGCTGGCAATCGCAAAGCCAAGCGCCGCCGAAATCGACGTCGAGCTGTGCGCCGCTCCGAACGGATCGTATTCGCTCTCGCTGCGCCGGGTGAAGCCGCTCAGGCCCCCGCCCTGCCGAAGCGTGCGGATGCGGTCGCGCCGCCCGGTCACGATCTTGTGCGGATAGGCCTGGTGCCCGACGTCCCAGATCAATTTGTCGTTGGGAGTATCGAACACATAATGAATCGCCACGGTGAGCTCGACCACTCCAAGACCGGCGCCGAGATGTCCGCCGGTCACCGACACGGCGGAGATGGTCTCCTGGCGAAGCTCGTCGGCGAGCTGCGGCAGCTGCTCCTTGCTTAGCTTTCTGATATCCGCGGGAAACTCGACCGTATCGAGCAGCGGCGTTTCAGGCCGGTCTGACATGGGCGGGGACTTATCCGGAACGCAGGCCCGTGTCACCAATGTGAGGCGGTTTTCAGCAAATCCTCACAAATTGCTCAGGAGCCGGCGCAATCCCCGCAGGTTCCGCGCACCTCGATGACCGGCCGGGGCGCCGAAAAACCGGCGCTTTTCGCGGCGTCGCGTACGCCGCCGGTCAGGCGGTCGTCGTCGATATGCACCGCCTGCCCGCACTCGTCGCAGATCAGGAAGATGCAATCGTGCAGGCATTCCGGATGCTCGTTGGCAACGTAGGCGTTCGCGCTTTCGACCCGCCGCGCCAGGTTGGCGCCCACGAACAGGTCGAGGATCCGGTACACGCTGTTGGCGGCCACCCGCCGCCCCTGTGCCTTCGATACGGCCTCCGCGATGTCATAGGCGCTCGCCGGCTTGTCGAAGCTCGCAAGCGACTCGAACACGGCGGCGCGCATGTCGGTCCACTGCTCGCCTTCGCGAGTCAGCCGGTCGCGCGCCGCAGCGGTCAGCGCGGCGCCCTCGTGAACCTTATGATCGTGATGGGCCATGAACATCAAAACGTTAGTCCTGCATGCCAGCGCGGGCAAGCAATCAGAAGCCCTGCTCCGTCGCCATGACATTGAGGCGGTGGCCGAGCGCCAGGATCATCACGCCGGCCACGGTGTACACCGGTTCGCGGCCGTCATGCGGCAGGCTCAGCGCTCCCGCCATGACACCCAGGCCGAGCGCTCCGATCGACGCCGGCATGACAAACCCGTGCTCCAGGAATCCGCGGCCAAGTGCGAACGCGCCGATCATCATCGCCAGCGTTAGGCCCACTTCGTGGATGATCGGGCTGCCGAGAAATCCGCCTGCGGAAGCGAGCAGTCCCAAAAGCACGGCGGTCGCGATGCAGTGCACCACGCAGAGGCCCGAGAGCCCCATGGCAAGGCGATCCAGCCGGCTGCTCTGGAATGTCAATTGTCCCACAGCCGACGGATATAGAGGAGAGCCGTTATCGTTACAATATATCATCGGATTATTTCGAGACTTGCGAAGCGGCCCGCTGGACGTGAATAGCCTCTCGTCTCATGAGCTCAGCTGTTCGTTCCATCGCGCCCGTCCGCGCCGAGAGCCGTCCGCGACCTTTTGCCGCCTCGAACCTGCTCCTGGTCGTCGCGGCGATGGTCTTCGCGATGGTGGTCATCGGCGGAATTACGCGCCTTACCGAAAGCGGCCTCTCGATCACCGAATGGAAGCCGATCAGCGGGGCGATGCCTCCCCTCACGCATGACGCCTGGGAACGGGCGTTCGACCTCTACAAACAAACCCCGCAGTATCGCGAAGTGGCCGGACCTGCCGGAATGACGCTCGCCGGCTTCAAGTTCATCTTCTTTTGGGAATGGGTTCACCGGCTGCTCGGCAGGGTCATCGGCGTAGTGTTCTTCCTGGGTGTCGGCTGGTTCGCTCTGAAGCGGGCCATTCCAAGCGGCTTCGGCTGGCGTCTCGCCGCTCTGTTCCTTCTGGGCGGAGCGCAGGGCGCGGTTGGCTGGTTCATGGTGATGTCGGGCCTTGAAGGCCGCACGGAGGTCAGCCCCTACCGCCTCTCCGCCCACCTGCTGTTCGCTCTCTTCCTGTTCGGCGCCTTGATCTGGACGGCGCTCGACCTGCGTCGGCTGGCGAAAGATCCTGACGCCCGCCCTTCGCGCCTGACTGTTTGGAGCGGGGTCGCCTTGGGTGTCCTCTTCGTCCAGCTCATGCTCGGCGCGTGGGTCGCCGGCTTCCGCGCCGGCTATGTCTCGAATAGCTGGCCGGATATGAACGGCCGTTTCGTGCCCGAAGGCATCGACTGGTCCCACGGCGCCGCCTTCGCCATGACGCACGACCCGTTCCTGGTCCATTTCATGCACCGCTGGTGGGCATGGGTGGTCGTTGCAATCTTGGTCGTCTTTGCCCGTAAGGTCCGCGGCGTCGAAGGCGCGCGCCGGGCCTCCATCGCCATCCACTCAGCCTTCGGGACCCAGATCATCTTCGGCATCCTGACGGTTCTCTCCGGAATCGCGATCTGGCTGGCCGTGCTCCATCAGGCGACCGGGGCGCTGCTCGTGGCGGCCACGGTCTGGGGCGCCCATGAGCTCGGACGCAGGGGCGCATGAGCGTCGTTTCCGTCTACGTCCTGTTCGCGAACGCCGCCGAGGCCGAGCGCATCGGGCGCACCGTCGTCGAGGAGCGGCTCGCCGCATGCATCAACATTCTCGGGCCCGTCCGTTCGATCTATCGATGGAACGGCGCGATCGAGACCACCGACGAGGTCGCCGCGATCCTCAAGACCTCACACATCGAGGCAGATGCGCTGATCGCGCGCATCGCCGGGCTGCACAGCTATGATGTGCCGTGCATCGTCACCTGGCCGATCGACAAGGTGCTCACCTCTTACGCCGACTGGGTCGAGGAGAGCGTCGGCTGATCGCTACAGCGGCTTCCGGTCGAGATAGAGATAGGCCGGATCGAAGGCTGCGACTCCTTCGATTCCGCGGCGATCGAGAAGGGTCATGTGCCGGTTCTCGAACTCCACGAGACCGCGTCGGCGCAGCTCCTGCAGCGTACGGTTCGCGTGCACCACCGTGAGCCCCAGGCATTCGGCTAGCTCTCGCTGGGTCAGCGGCAGCTCATATGCGTTTCCGTGTGTGCGCCCGACAAGCTCGAGCCGCATGTAGAGCTCGCAAAAAAGGTGCGCCATTCGCGATATCGCCGAGCGTTGCCCGAGCGAAAGCCCCCACTCGCGATGGATCGCCGCATCGACGTTGGTGGAAAACCAGTAGACGCGCGCAAGATGCGGATAGCGCTCGGTGATTTCCTTCAGCCGGTCGTGCGGCACGACCGCCACCGTGCATTCCGTCAAAGTCATCAAGTCATGGTCGAGTCGCTTGAGCGTGAAGCCGTGGAGGTCGGGGAAGTCGCCAGCGATATGAAGCTCGGTGACCTGGCGTTCGCCGCTCTCGAGATCCTTGCTCCGAGCCATCCATCCCTCGAGCAGCATCAGGCTGCTGTTGAGCTCTTCGCCCGAGTGGATGATCACCTCGTCCGCGGGAAACCTGCGCGTTTGGGCGACCAGCCCGCGGATCGCGCGCTCTTCCTCCGCGCTGATCTCCGTACGCTTACGCAACTGCTTCAGGTGAACGCTGATCATGGACGCGCATTTGTGCAACGGGCTTTGGGGAATTGCGCTTAACCTAGGTTACACATCCGTACCATTTCGAAAATCTTGCAATTACAAAGCGAAAGCTCACCCTCGGTATAACACAGGTGAATCCTTTCTCGGCGATGCTATGTTACTCGTCGATAGAGTACGGGGGCTAGGGGCGTTGCCAAATTATCGGCTGTACCGGCTCGATGGAGCCGGCAAGATCACGAACGCGGAATGGATCGAGGCTTCGGCCGACGACGACGCGCGCAATGAAGCAATCAGCCGCTGCGACTCCGGAAGTTTCGAACTTTGGGAGAAGGACCGTCTCGTCGAGCGCGTGCGCGCCAGACCCGCCTAGTCGCTAGTTGCGGCGGGGACGCGAGGCAGCTTTCCGCGCGCTGAGCTTGTACGGCACCTCGTCGAGCTCCCTGCGCAATTGCTCGATCCCGGGGTCCGAATATTTCGCCTCCAGGTCCGCTTCGTCCGCCGTCTGATCGCGGAAATACGTGATCGTCAGGCGTCGCCCGAACACGTCGTCTCCGCGAATCTTGAGCTCGGCCTCGTGTTCCGCCGGCAGATTGTCCCTGATTGTCTCGAGGTACCGGATGAGGTCGTCGAGCGACGTATATTCGCTGATGTCGATGAAATCCTTGACGCGTCTCGGCACGGCCGAATTGCACTCCATTCAAAGGTGAATCAGGCTGCCTCGGCAGCACGCGCCGCGGCACTAAGCGCAACGTCATAAGGGGCAACGCGTGAACGAAGCCTTATCTTCGCGCCGGGCGGCGGGACGCGCCGCCCGAACGGTCAAGTGGGATTGATCGGCGCCGCACCGGTCGACGGCCGGGGCGCGGATTGGCCAGCGGGGCCGCAATCGCCGTTGACGCTGGAGGTCACCTTGGGAGGCTTGCCCGCACCCTGCGAAACCACCTGCGTGGTCCTGGTGCACGTTCCGCCGCCGTTGGTCACCGACACCACGCTGACGCTGTTGGCCCCGGACGACAGGCCGCCGAAACCGGCGACGTTCAGGCCCGGTGCCACCTTCATCTGCTGGACCTGTCGCATGATCTCCTGCGTCTGGCGGTCCATCTGGCGCATCATCTGGTCGAAGCCGGCGAACGACGGGAACGCGCCGGGCGCCCAGCCCCGCTCCAACGGAGCCGGGTCCACCGTGACCTTCGGAGCGACATCGCCGACATATTCGACGCGTGCGACCGATCCGTCCGGGAGCGGCACGTTCATGACATGGCTCTTGGGACTGGCCGCAATTGCCGTTCCGGCAAGCGCCGCCGCAAGTCCGGCAACGGCCATGGCGGGAAGTGTTCTCATCAAACATCTCCACATCTGGTGTTGGCTTGCGGATGTGGGATGTATTGGCCGATTCTGAACCCCGGATTGCTACGGCCTAGCCTGACAAATTTTTTATGCCAGCGGACGGTACTGCGGGGATTGCAATTAGCTACGGCTCCTCGAGGCCGAGGGGTTTTAGCGATGCTGCCGATCGAAAAGCCCTTCGATCGGCCGGCACCCCTCGAGATCGTCGGGCTCCTAACTGCGCCCGACATTTACATGCGCTGCTTAGATGACGCCGAGCAGCCAGAGGATCAGGATCAGCAGCAACAGACCGCCAAGACCGATATACATGACTTCCTCCCATATTCGTGTTGCTGCTGAAACGGTGTGGGAGGCCTTCACGTTCCAGTCGTTACGCAGCCGATACGCACAGTTTGGGTATTATTTTACCCACTCGCAAATCTCGGGATTTCCTTGACTTTCCGCGGTTCACCCGCAAATAGCTGCTCCGCGGCGCCGTTCTTGCGGCGCCTTTCGCATTTCAACGAAAGGATCAACGCCATGAAGGCGCTGATGAAGACGACCAAGTCGGCAAAGCCGGCCGAGGTCGAGAAGAAATGGCACCTGATCGATGCCGACGGCCTGGTTGTCGGCCGCGTCGCGACGATCATCGCCAACATCCTGCGCGGAAAGCACAAGCCGAGCTTCACCCCGCACGTCGACTGCGGCGATCACGTCGTCGTGATCAATGCGGACAAGATCCGCTTCACCGGCCGCAAGCTGGAGCAGAAAGTGTACTACAAGCACACCGGCTATCCGGGCGGAATCAAGGGCGTGACCGCGGGCAAGGTGCTCGAGGGCCGTTTCCCCGAGCGCATCCTCGAAAAGGCGGTTGAGCGCATGATCCCGCGCGGCCCGCTCGGCCGTGACCAGATGCGCGCGCTCCACGTCTACAATGGCACCGAGCATCCGCACGGCGGCCAGGAGCCGCAAATCCTCGACGTCGCGTCGATGAACCGCAAGAACAAGGTGGGCGCCTAATGTCCGACACTCGTGAATCGATCGCCGACCAGCTCGGCGCAACTCCGGCTCCCGCCGCGCCTGCTCCGGAAGCGCCGGCCGCCGAAGCTCCGGCTGCTCCGCCGCCGGTCCAGGAGGCCGCTCCGCTGCGCGAGCAGCAGCTTGACAAATATGGCCGCGCTTATGCGACGGGCCGCCGCAAGGACGCCGTCGCGCGCGTCTGGCTAAAGCCGGGCTCGGGCAAGATCGTCGTCAACGGCCGCGAGCAGGAGACCTATTTCGCTCGTCCGTCGCTTCGCCTGGTGATCAACCAGCCGTTCGACGTCGCCGATCGTCGCGGTCAGTATGACGTGGAAGCGACCGTCAAGGGCGGCGGCCTCTCGGGCCAGGCCGGCGCGGTCAAGCACGGCATCGCCCAGGCGCTGAGCCGCTTCGAGCCCGCGCTTCGCACCGCGGTGAAGCAGGCCGGTTTCCTCACCCGCGATCCGCGCGTCGTCGAGCGGAAGAAGTACGGCCGCGCCAAGGCACGCCGCAGCTTCCAGTTCAGCAAGCGCTGACCGACCGCAGCGACGCCTGCGCGAAGCGACAGGACTGACGTTACGGGATTCACTCCCGTGACGGCTAGGCCGGAAGAAACAGAAGGGCGGTTGGGATCATCCCGGCCGCCCTTTTTCATGCTAATCTGCCGTCGATGGCGGGCAGCACACTGCAGCGTCTCGACGGAAAGGTCGCGATCGTCACCGGCGCCGCCGGCGGCATCGGCCGAGCGACGGCAAGGCTCTTCGTCGACCTCGGTGCGAAGGTCATGCTGACGGACCGCGATCAAGCCCAACTGGAAGAAAGCTGCGCGCAAATCGGCGATTCTGAAGCTTGCGCAATGACGGTTGCCGACTGCACGGATGAAGCGGCCACCAAGGCCAGCGTCGCGGCAACGGTCGGGCGCTTCGGGGGCCTCAACATCCTCGTCGCCAATGCCGGCACCGAAGGCGTTCTCGGACCTAGCGACAAGCTCTCCCTCGAAGATTTCGAGCACGTGCTTCGGGTCAACGTGATCGGCGTCTGGCTGGCAATGAAGCATGCCGTGTGGGCGATGAAGGCGACCGGCGGAGGCGCAATCGTGGCAACCTCCTCCGTGGCCGGCATCGTTGGCTTCCCTGGCGCGGCACCCTACGTCGCGAGCAAGCACGCGGTGGCGGGCCTGACAAAGACCGCCGCAATGGAGCTTGGGCCCTCGAACATACGCGTCAACGCGGTCGCTCCCGGCCCGATCGACAATCGCATGATGCAATCGCTCGGCGATCAGCTCGGCGGCGGCAACACTTCGGCATTTCGAGACATGATCAACAGCCGCATTCCCATCGGCCGCTACGGGAAAAACGAGGAGATCGCCCAGCTCATCGCCTTCCTTGCGAGCGACGCGGCTTCCTATTGCACGGGCGGCCTTTATGTCGCCGACGGCGGCTATATCGCCGGCTAGCGGATTGCTTCGCTTCACTCGCGGTGACAGTTTCGGCCGATGCGCCGCTCGATCCTGTTCCTGCTTGCCGTTCTGCTGGCCGTTCCCTCATTCGCCGAGACGCTGTTGCTGCGACCAACGCGCGTGTTCGACGGTGTAAACCCGGCTGCGCACGAAGGCTGGTCCGTACTCATCGAAGGTGACCGCATCGCCGCCGCCGGTCCAAACGTCGCCGCGCCGGCAGGTGCCCGCACCATCGACCTGCCCGGCACGACGCTCATGCCCGGCATGATCGAGGGCCATTCGCACCTGTTCCTCCATCCGTACAACGAGACCCTATGGGACGATCAGGTCCTGCACGAGCCGCTCGCGCTGCGCACGGCCCGCGCCGTGGTCCACGCCCGCAAGACGCTCGAAGCCGGCTTCACCACTGAACGCGATCTCGGCACTGAAGGCGCAGGGTTCGCGGACGTCGGACTCAAGCAGGCTATCGACCAGGGCATCGTCCCCGGCCCTCGCCTCCTTGTCTCCACAAAGGCGATCGTCGCGCGCGGCGCTTACGGCCCCAAAGGCTTCGAGCCGGGGGTTGTGATCCCGCAGGGCGCCCAGGAAGTCGCAGGCGTCGACGAGACGATCCGCGCCGTGCGGGACCAGGTCGCCGGCGGCGCGACGATCATCAAATTCTATGCGGATTATCACTGGGGCAAGGGCGAACCGAGCCGCACGACGCTCTCGCAGGCCGAGCTCGACGCCGGTGTCGCCGCCGCCCACGACGCAGGCCGTCTCGTCGCCGTCCACGCGACCACTGCCGAGGGTATGATGCGCGCCGTGCGCGCCGGAGCGGACACGATCGAGCATGGCTACGGCGGAACCGAAGCCGTCTTCAAGGCGATGGCCTCGAAAAGCATCGCGCTCTGCCCTACCATCGCCGCCTCAGAGGCTTACGCCCGCTATTTCGAGCATTGGAACGGCCAGGAGCCGGCGCCCGAGACCGTCCAGCAGAACCGCCGCTCGTTCCAGCTGGCGATGAAGGCCGGAGTGCCGATCTGCATGGGCGGCGACGTCGGCGTCTTCGCCCACGGCGAGAACTGGCTCGAAATGGACGCGATGCAGCGCGCCGGCATGTCCGCCGCCCAGGTCCTCATCTCCGCCACCTCCCGCAATGCCCGCATCCTGCACCTGACGGATCGGGGCGAAGTGCGCGCGGGCCTGCTTGCGGACCTCGTCGCGGTCGACGGCGACCCGACCCGTGACGTAAAGGCAGTGCGGAACATCCTCGTCGTGATGAAAGGCGGCGTGATCGTGCGCCGGGACCAACGTTGAGCCGGGCCTTCACAAGGTCGGTGAGCCCACGCATCGCCGAATGCCAGCTGACGCATCTCGATCGAGTGCCGATCGACGCGCAGCGGGCGGCTAGCCAGCATGCTGCATATGAGCAGGCGCTCGTCCATGCCGGCCTCGAGATCATCCGCCTCCCCGACCTGCCGGAGGATCCCGACGCGGTCTTCGTCGAGGACACGGCCCTGCTGCTCGACGGCCACGCCATCATTACCCGGCCGGGCGCTGCTTCGCGAATTGGAGAGACCAGCTCCACCTCCAGCGGCCTGGCCGGCCACTTCGAGCTTCACCGGATCACGAACGGCTTCATCGACGGCGGAGACGTCATGCGCATCGGCCGCACGCTGTACGTCGGCCTTTCGAGTCGGACCGACCGAAAGGGCATCGCAGCCCTTCGCGAAGCTGCGGAGCCGCTCGGCTACTCGGTGGTGCAGGCGGAGCTCCGCGACTGCCTGCACCTCAAGACGGGGGCGACGTTTGCCGGCGCCGACGGTTCGGCGACACCGATCCTTGTCTACAACCCGCGCGCGGTGGACCCGGCGCAGTTCGCCGGAGTGCAGCCTTTGGCCGTGGCGGAAGGCGAGCCGGCAGCCGCGAACAGCCTTCGCGTCGGCGATTGCCTGATCCTCCCGGCCGGCAATCCGCGAACTGCCGGCGTGCTCCGCGACCGCGGCTTCGCCGTCGTCGAGGTCGACGTCTCCGAGCTTCAGAAGGCCGAAGCGGGAGTCACCTGCATGAGCCTGATCGACGAGGACTAAGCGTCAGATCAGCGCTTCGGCCTGGTCGAGCACCTTGCTGAAGCTGTCGACGATGAGCCGGTACGGCTCCGCGGTCGCCATATCGAGGCCGCCCATCTTCAGCAGGTTGTAGCCATAGTCCGAGCCCCCGGCGCGAAGCACGCTGAGATAGCGGTCGCGGTCCGCGCTCGTCCCGTGCATCACCTTCTGCGCAAAGAAGTTCGCCGCCGTGATCGAGGTCGCATACTGCCAGACGTAGAAGCCGAAGTAGAAGTGCTGGATGTACGCCCACTCGGCCGCGTAGACCGGTTCGATCTGCACCTTCGGCCCGTGGTAGCGCTTCAGCAGGTCGAGGTAGAGCGCGGACATCTTCTCGCCCGACAGGCCCTCGCCCTTGTTGGCGAGATCGTTGATCGCCAGCTGGAACTCCGCGAACATCGACTGCCGGAAGAACGTCCCTCGGTAATTCTCCATGATCTGCCCGAGATAGAACAACTTTTCCTGCTTCGAGGGCGCCCGCTCGACCATCATGTTGGCAAGCAGCAGCTCGTGCGCCGTCGAAGCGACCTCGGCGGTGAAGGTGGGATAGCCCGACAGCTCGTAGGGCTGCGCCTTGTTGGCGAGCAGGGTGTGCATCGCATGACCCCATTCGTGCGCATAGGTGCTTAGCCCGTCATATTTGTCGCTGAGGTTCAGCAGCAGATACGGGTGCACGTCGAACGCGCCGGGATTCATGTACGCGCCCGACGCTTTGCCCTGCCTCGGGAACGGATCCATCCAGCGCTTCGCGGTCACTTCGCTGAACAGCGCGACGTAATCAGGGCCGAGCGGCTTGACCGCGTCGATCGTCAGCTGCCGCATCTCGGCGAGGCTGTAGGTCCGGGCCGACTTCACCAGCGGCGGATAAATGTCCCAGTAGCCCATGTCCGGAAGGCCGAGCATTCGGCGGCGCAGCTCGAAATAGCGATGAAGCACCGGAAGCCCGCGGTTCGTCTCCGCGATCAGCGAGCGATACACAGCTTCCGGAAGGTTGCTCCCATCCAGCGCGGCCTCGAGCGCGCTGCCGTAATGGCGCGCCTTGGCGCGGAAGAGATCGCCCTTGACCTGCGCCGCCAGCGAGGTGCCGAGCGAATTCTCGAACGCCTTGTAACTCGCCCAGAACTTGTCGAAGACCATCTTTCGATCGGCTCGGTTCGGGGCATCCCGCGACAGCGTGTAGCCCTGGTCGTCCAGCCGGATTTCCTTGCCGCTGCTCAGCTTCACGGTCGGCCGCGGAATATCGGACGCGGCAAGCTGGTCGCGGATATCGTTCGGTCCGGCGAGCGGAGTTCCGGCGGCGGCCAGCAACTGCTCTTCCGCAGGGGACAGAGTGTGCTTCGCGAGCCGCAGGGTATCGTGCAGTCCGAACGCGAACCTCGTCTTCAGGACAGGGTCGGCGGCAATGAAGGCGTTCACCTTCGCCGGACCGAGCGCGACGATCTCGGGATTGGTCCAGGCCGTCGCCTCGCCAAGCGCGGTGAACACGTCCTGCGCCTGGCTCTTGCGTTCCTGGTTGGCCGCGACGCGCCGGTCCTCGTCGGCCTTGAGCGAAGCATAAGTGTAAAGGCGCGAAGCCCGCTTGCCGATGTCGGATTGCGCAACGAGCGCCGAGCGCATCGCGGCGGCGCTTCGGCGCAGCGTGCCTTTTTGCGCCTTCAGGCCGGGGATCGTCTTGAGCAGCGCCTGGCGCTCCGCCTCCCACGCAGCGTCGCTGGGATAGAGCTCGGAAAGATCCCATGCCGCCGCGGCGGCTGCGGTCTGCGCCATCGCCATGGCGGGCACCCCGGCCGCAAGCGACGCTGCCGACGCAGAGACGATCAGTTCACGACGCGATACATCGAGCATGCAAAAGCCCCCTTCCCGTTCAGGGAGCAGTGCATTGCATGGCTGTTTCGCGTTCGCCAGCCGCTCGTCGACGAACGGCGGATGGCAAGGACTAAAGGTTCACCGTCGCCATGCCGAGATGGTGATAGCGCTCGCCCGCAGCGGCGCCCGGCGGAAGGATTTCGTCGAGGCGCTGCAGGTTTACGGCGGTGAGCTTGATCTCCAGCGCGCCGATATTCTGGTCGAGATAGCGAACGTGCTTGGTGCCCGGAATCGGAACCACGTCCTCGCCCTGCGCGAGGACCCAGGCCAGCGCGAGCTGGGCGGCGGTGCAGCCTTTCTCCTCAGCCATCTTCTCGACCTCACGGACGAGCTTAATGTTTTTCTCGAAGTTCCCGCCGGTGAAACGCGGATGGAAGCGCCGGAAATCGTCCTCGGGAAAATCTTCGGGCGACTTGATCTGCCCGGTCAGGAAACCGCGGCCGAGTGGGGAATAAGCGACATAGCCGATGCCGAGATCCCGCACCGTCGGAAGCACCTCGGCCTCCGCGTCGCGGCTCCACAAGGACAGCTCGGTCTGTACTGCCGTGATCGTCGTTACGGCAGCCGCACGACGGATCGTCCGCGGCGCCGCTTCGGAAAGACCGAGGAAGCGGATCTTCCCCTCTTCCTTCAACCGCGCCATCGCTCCGACCGTGTCCTCGATCGGCACGTTCGGATCGACGCGATGTTGATAGTAGAGATCGATCGTCTCGACCCCGAGCCTTCTGAGGCTCGCCTCGCACGCCGAGCGAACGTAGTCCGGATCGCCCTTGACGCCGAGGAACTCTCCGGCGGGCCCTCGCACGTTGCCGAATTTGGTCGCAAGGAAGACCTCGTCGCGACGGTCGCGGATGGCCCGCCCGACGAGTTCCTCGTTCCTTCCGACGCCGTACATGTCCGCGGTGTCGAGAAACGTCACTCCACGGTCCAGCGCGTGGTGGATGGTCGCGATCGACTCCTCGTCGCTGCCAGATCCGTAGAATTCGCTCATGCCCATGCAGCCGAGGCCAATGGCCGAGACTTCCGGCCCCTGGCGTCCGAGCCGTCGCTTTCCGACCTCAAACATCGCGCGTCTCCTTTTCTCTTGCTCAATCCATGTGCACCGGCGGTCCGCCGCTACCCACTCGGTTGCCGCGTTTCATGAAGAACAGCAGCGGGAGGACCGCGAACGTCACCAGCATCATCAGCTTGAAATCGTCGAGATAGGCGATGAACAACGCCTGCTTCGTCACCATCATGTTGATGTAGGCAAGCGCGGCCGGTCCAGCGACGGGAATCGCCGTCTGCAGAATTGTCGGATCCGCGGTCGGGATGTTCTGCTGAGTGATCTGCGCCGCGAGGTCGGCATGGCTGACCTGCGTCATCCGGACCAGCTGCGTGCTGACGACGGAGATGCCGATCGACCCGCCGATGTTGCGCGACAGGTTCAATAGCGCGGCGCCGGTCGTTCTGAGGCGCGGAGCGAGAGTCTCGAAAGCGAGAGTCTGCAGCGGCACGAAGATGAGGCCCAGGCCCAGCCCCTGCACGACGCCGCTGACGATCACCGGCCGTGATGGCTGATCGATCGCGAAACCGGTCATCATGTAGAGAGACACGCCCATCAGGACGACTCCGATGCCGACCAGGAGACGTGCATCGATCTTGCCTGTCGCACGCCCGGCGACCAGCATCGAGACCAGGGTGCCGAGCCCGCGCGGCGCGGTGAGAAAGCCCGACTGAAGCACCGAATAGCCATACATGTTCTGGAGCAGGGGCGGCAGCAGGGCGAGCCCGGCGAGCAGCAGCACTCCGGTCGCGGCCATGAACACCAGGCTCGTCGCGAAATTACGGTCGATGAACATCGCCCGCTCGAACAGCGGGTGTTTCGATGTCGCCATGTGGACGATGAACATCCATGACGCGGCGATCGCCAGCCCCAGCTCGACGCGGATCTCCCAACTGGACAGCCAGTCTTCCTGCTCGCCGCGGTCGAGGAACAGCTGAAGCCCGGCGAGCGCGAGCGCCAGCAGGATAAACCCGAACATGTCGAACCTGCGCTCGTGCTTCTCCGTCTTGGGCATGAAGCGCATCATGATCAGCGTGCAGATGATTCCGACCGGCAGGTTCACCAGGAACACCCAGCGCCAGTTGTAATTGTCGGTCAGCCAGCCGCCGAGCACCGGCCCGAGGATCGGCCCGATCATCACGCCGCCCCCGAAGAGCGCCATCGCCTGGCCGTGCTTCTCGCGCGGATTGATGTCGAATAGCGTCGCCTGCGCGAGCGGAACGATGAACGCGCCGCTGATGCCCTGGACCGCGCGGAACAGTACCATCTCGGTCAGCGAGGTGGCCGTTGCGCAGAGCACCGACGCCGCCGTGAAACCGACCACCGAGATCAGGAGCAATCGCTTGCGCCCGACTTTATCGGCAAGCCAGCCGCTAATCGGCAAAGCGATCGCCGAAGCCACGATGTAGCTCGTCAGCACCCAGTTGATCGTGTCCTGCGTCGCGCTGAGGCTCGCCTGCATGTGCGGCAGAGCGACGTTGGCAATGGTCGTGTCCAGCACCTGCAGGAGGACGGCCATCATCACGCCGATGGTGACGATCAGCCGCTCGCCCGTCGGTAGCGGATGCGTCGCGACGTGGGCCGGAGTGTCGTCGGCCATGGACGGATTACTTCTTCTTGGCTTCGTCGAAATAGACTTTTGCGGTGACCGAAAGGCCGGCGATCATCGGCTTCGAAGGCGTGCCGTTGAAAGCGATCCTGACGGGCACGCGCTGCGTGACCTTGACCCAATTGCCGTTGGCGTTCTGGGCGGGAAGCAGCGAGAATTCGCTTCCGGTGCCAGCGCCGACGCTTTGCACGTGGCCTTCGAACTTCTGGCCCGAATATGCATCGACCTCGATCGTCGCGCGCTGCCCCGGGACCATGCGGCCGACGTCCTTCTCCTTGAAGTTCGCCTCGACCCATGCATTGGTGCTGTGGACGAGCGAAAGCATTCCGACGCCGGTCACGGCCATCTGGCCGATCTGGAGGTTGTCGGCGTTCTCGACCACTCCGTCCATCGGAGCGCGCACGTCGGTCCGCGAAAGATCGAGGCGCGCCTTGTCGACGGCCGCCTGTGCCTGCCCGATCTGCGGCTGCTCGCCGGGCGCGACCGCCGCATGGGCATTGGCCGCCCGCGCGCGAGCATCCGCAAGCTGCGTCTCGGCGCTGCGGACTTCATTGAGCGCATCATCGTAGTCGGAGCGGGTCGTGAAGCCCTGCTTCAGAAGAGCCTGCTGGCGCGCCAGCGCATTGCGCTTGATCGAAAGATTGGCCTGCGCGCCGGTGATGTCGCCGCTCGTTCCGGCCGCAGTCGTCTGCAGCACCGTCGTCTGCAAACGTGCATTGGCGAGCTGCGCCTGGGCCTGCTCGAGAGCGACCCGGTAAGGCTGCGGATCGATGCGGAACAGCAGGTCGCCGCGGTGCACGCGCGCGCCGTTACGGACGAACACCTGCACGATCTGGCCGTTGACCTGCGGACTGACGGAGACGATGTCCTGCTTCACTTGCGCATCGTCGGTCGACACGCTTCCGCCGCTGGTCAGATAATAATAAGCGCCGCCGATCAGCAGCAGCGCCGGAACAATCAGCATCAGGATCGTCCTGAGCATCCCCTTGTCCGCCACCTTCTTGCGAGTCGCCTTGGCTTCCGGAGCCTCGGCGGCAGCGGTCATGGGTTCGGTTGCCATCTTGTTCATTCGTTCGACGCCCTGCTGATTGCGGAAGTCCGGCCGGCATTCTCGCGAACGCGCGCCAGCACCTGACGTGTGATTTCAATGTCTTTCGGGTCGATCCCCGAGAACGCATGCTCAACGAGCTCGGCACCGACCGCCTGGAGTTTGTCGATGAGCGGCTGCGCGTTTGCGGTGACGTGAAGCCGCCACGCACGCCGGTCGTCCGGGTCCCGAATACGCTCGACCAGTCCTGCTTCTTCGAGCCGGTCGACGATTCGGCACAAGGTGATCGGCTCGAGCTCCAGCATGTCCGCCAGCTCCACCTGTCGGAGCCCCGGAGTGCGGGTCAGCTTGAACAGCACCTTCCACTGCGCGCGCGTGACGCCGAGCCCCACCGCGAGGCGGTCGAACGCCTTGCGCAGCGCATGCGCGGTCTCTCCGATTTCGAACGGGATCGTTTCCATTTGCGACGGATATAGTAAGGGTGCTTATTATACGCAACGCCAATTCGGCGGGTACGTTCCCGATGAAGAAGATTTCATCTCGCGTTGACGCGCTTGAGCGGCGGACCTAACTCGAGCGCCGCTGCTGGGCGGGTATGATGTAATGGTAGCCTGTCAGCTTCCCAAGCTGAACGCACGGGTTCGATTCCCGTTACCCGCTCCAAAATCGGAACGCCCGGGGGATGTTTTGATTTTGGAGCGCCCGGAGCGCAGCGGAGGGGCGACCCGCGTCCATCCGGGGATGTTTGAAATCTCGAGCGCAGCGAGCGGCGAGCTGCTTCAGCAATTGTGGAATGCGCTATATCCCGCCTTCGATCGGCTCGAACCCGGCTTCCCGCAGTCGCGCGGAGAGGTCCTCGCCGGTAGCCTGCGCTAGTTCTCGATCCTCCGACCGGATGACGAAATTCGCGCCGTACCGTCCGTCCATGAAGAAAGGATAGCTGCCGATCGCGACGCCCGGGTGCGCTTCCTCGGTTTCGCGAAGCAGGTCCGCGACATCGCTTTCCGCCGCGCGCGCGCCCACGGTGACGGAGACGACCGGCCGGCCGCCTTGCAGCTTCCCGGCAAGGGCCTGCAGCATGCTCGCGGCGATGTGCGGCACCCCCGCCATGATGTAGACGTTGTCGATCTTCACTCCGGGAGCGCCCGACGTCGGGTTCGGAATCAGCTCCGCCCCCTCGGGAACCCGGGCCATCCGAAGACGAGCGTCGGTCAAGCCACCGGGCCGATCTCGGTAGTAACCTTCGAGAATGGCGCGAGCGTCGGGATGCACGACGACGGGCACTCCAAACGCCTCCGCGATCGCGTCCACGGTGATGTCGTCGTGCGTCGGCCCGATTCCACCGGTCGTGAACACATAATCGTGCGCCGACCGCAGCGCATTCACCGTGTCGCCGATCGCACCCACTAGGTCGGGAACGATCCGCACTTCGGCCAGCCGGATGCCCTGCTCGTTCAGCCAGGTCGCGACCTGCGCGACATTCTTGTCCTGCGTCCGGCCCGAGAGAATCTCGTCTCCGATCACCACCAGCGCGGCCGTCCAGACTTTCGATTGATCGACCACGCCGCCTCCGGTGACTCCGAGCGTCCGAATGCCTATCTAGGGAGTATGACTCAATACATCACCGTCGCTCCCGACGACCGGCTGGAAGCGCGCAACGGCGTGATCAAGCTGCACGGGCCGGAAGCGTTCGAGGGCATGCGCCGCGCCGGCCGCCTGGCGGCATCGATCCTGGATGCCCTCGTTCCGTACGTCGTCCCCGGCGTCTCGACACAGGAGCTGGACGACATCGTCTACAAGATGACGCTCGAAGGCGGCGGGATTCCCGCGACGCTCGGCTATCGCGGCTACACGAAGAGCTGCTGCATCTCGATCAACCACGTCGTCTGCCACGGCATTCCCAGCGACCGCACGCTGAAGGACGGCGACATCGTCAACATCGACGTGACGCCGATCGTCGATGGCTGGCACGGCGACACCAGCCGTATGTACCTGGTCGGCGACGTGCCGCTGAAGGCGCGGAAGCTCGTCGACGTGACCTACGAATGCCTGATGCTCGGGCTCGAGCAGGCGAGACCAGGCAACTATCTCGGCGACATCGCCAACGCCATCCAGCGCCATGCCGAGGGCCAGCGCTACAGCGTCGTCCGCGACTTCTGCGGCCACGGCGTCGGCCGCCTGTTCCACGACAGCCCCGAAGTCATCCACGCCGGCCGCCCGGGCACCGGCCCCGAGCTCAAGTCCGGAATGATCTTCACCGTCGAGCCGATGATCAACATCGGCCGCCCCGACGTGAAGGTGCTCGACGACGGCTGGACCGCCGTCACCCGCGACCGCTCGCTCTCCGCGCAGTTCGAACATTCGATCGGAATTACCGAGACGGGCTGCGAGGTATTTACGAAGAGTCCCGGCGGGTTCGACCACCCACCTTATTGACACCGCTGTCAGCAGGTGAGAGCCTGCACCATCATGTTCCGCCACCCCGTCGCCATTGATCCCGCCGACATCGACCACATGGGTCACGTCAACAATGCCGTGTACCTCAAGTGGGTGCAGGAGGCGGTCGTGGATTACTGGCGCAGTGTCGCGCCGCCCGGCGCCGTTGCCCAGCACCTGTGGGTCGCGCTCAAGCATGAGATCACCTACCTCCGCCCGACCTTCCTCCAGGACAATGTCGTTGCCGAGGTCATTGCCGAGAAGGTCGAGGGCGCTCGCGCCTTCTTCCGCACCGTCCTCAAGCGCGGCGACGACGTGCTGAGCGAGATTTCGAGCTGCTGGTGCTGCCTCGACGCGGCGACGAAGCGCCCGGCGAGGCTGGCTCGGGATATTGTCGGACGGTTCTTGCCGCCCAGTCCTTAGTCTAGATCGCCTAGAGTCCGCTTTCGACCCAAAGCTGCCATTAACTTACCGCGGGCACACGGCTACTTCTTCTTCGGAACTCCCTTGCCCTTCAGCTCGACAAGGATCGCCTCGAACGGCTTGTCACTGAGATTGGTCGGAGTGTGAATTCCGGCGGGGGCAAACTCTGCTTCACCGGCCTTGGTCTTCGCGGTGATGGTCTTTCCGTTGCCCAGCACGAAGTTGATATTGCCGTCCGTGAGGTAGGTCACGACCGAATCAGGGTGCGAATGACGGACGCTTGTCTCGTGGGGTCCGTAGTGAATGCGGAGCACCCGCACCTGCGCGTTTTCGGTGATGACCTTGTAGTGCTTTGGATCGACCCTGGTGGCATCCTGCGCGAGTGCGGCGCTCGACACAAATGCGATAGCGGCTGCCGCAAGCGCGGTACGAGCAATGATTTCCATAGAATGTCCCCTTCAGGAGCCCCGAACCGGGCGGCCAATGACGCACGAACGCGACGCAACGGAGCTGGGCGAGGCGTAGGAGGGCGAGTTGATCTCGTCCAATAAATTTGCCCAAAGCGGATGCTTCGTGGATGTAGCGTCAGCGCACGCTCGAGCGAGAAGTGTGAGGATGGATGAAACGGCCATTGCGCCCAAAGCCCGAAGCGCGTCCACACACGCGATTAGACTTCGTTTGCGACGTTCTCATGCTTCAGGTGAAGCTATTGATCGCCAGCTTATTCAGTTTCGTTCTAGGTCCTGCAACGTTGGGCGCGGCCTTCCTAGACCTGATTTTCAAAACAGGGTCGCATGGCAGCCGCTTCTACCGGGTGCTCGATTGGGGGCGGCGAGGTGACGAAGCGTTGGGCCTCTATGATGCCCTTCACAAACGATATGAAACGATAAATGAGGAGGGGCCGCACGATCCCTCCAAGGACATTGGCGCTCCACCACGCGCATATTAGCCAGCGTCTGCTTTCGACCCAAACCTGACTCTCGCCTAGAGTCTGTTTTCGACCCATTGCAGACATTGACGCGATTGCGAGAAGGTCCGACGCGGGGTCATGACCTATGGGCGTTTTTGGCTCGCTCTGATCACGTTCGAGCGGCGCGATGAGGAGCAAAAAATACTCCCGGACTGGGCACACGGCGCGTGCGGCTGGATGGTTGCCATAGCTCCCGACGAAGAGACCGCTCGAGAACTTCTTTTGCGGGACGTGGAGTCTTGCGGATCGCGGCTATTAGAGGTCGACAAGGTGCGCGAGACCTTCAGCCATAAGGATATCGAACTCGTTGACGATCACCTCGCGTGGAACCTGCGACAAATAGAGCCGGGGAAACAAACCGTTTGGGGGACAATCCATGGCTACAAGGGTGAAGGCGAAGCCTGAGAACTAATGGCAGGTTTCCACCCAAAGCAGACATTAGCGACAGGCTTTCAAAATACGATCTCGCCTGTCACCAAGTCGGGGCCGCAATCTAGGTATGGCTCATTCGCATCGTCCGATCTCAAGCGTGGCCGTGGAACGCCGATAAGGTCACGGCAAAAGCGCCGCTGTCCGTGACTTTAGTGACGTTAAGCCCTTACTAGCTCGCGTCCGGTCAACTTCTACTCAAAAGGATCATCCACTCCGCCAGCGCGTCGAGAGCTTCGGCTTCTGCTTCGGCAGGCGTGCGTCCGCTCTTCGCCGGTACCTTGAGGCTGTGATCGGCATCGGCGACCACATGCAGCGTGGCACGATCCCTGAGACGCGCAACCACCGGCTTCAGCAGATCCATCTCCGCCAGCGCATCGCGAGCGCCGGACACGAAAAGCATCGGCACCTCGACGCGCGAGAGATGCTCGGCGCGTTCGATGCCCGGCTTCCCGGCGGGGTGGAGCGGGAAGCCGAGGAAGGCGAGCCCGCGCACTCCGGGCAGCGGCTCAACCGCCTGCGCCTGCGAGGTCATCCGCCCGCCGAACGATCTCCCGCCTGCGAACAGCGGCAGGTCCGGCGCCAGCCTCAACGCCTCAGCCGCCGCAGCCCGTACCGCCGCGTGTGCGATCTTGGGCGAGTCCGGTCGCTTCGAACCCTTCTCCATGTACGGGAATTGGTAGCGCAGCGTCGCGATGCCGCGCTTGGCCAGCCCGTCCGCGTTCGACGCCATGCTCTTGTGCGTCATCCCCGCGCCCGCACCGTGCGCAAACAGGTACAACGCCTTCGCATTCGCAGGCCGGATCAGGAGCGCCGAAACGCTCTCGTCGCCGACGGGGATACGCAGCGCCTCCATCAGGCCGCCGCGGCCTTGGCCTCCGCGTCCCATCCGGCCGTCAGCGCGCGCGCTGCCTCGACGTCGGCCGGAAAGTCGACCTCGCCCCACTCCTCGCCGTTGATGTCTAGCGTCCACACCTCCCCATTCTGGGCGAGGTGGTGGATCACGCGCAGGTACCAGATGGTCGTCCCCTCTGTGGTGCGCATCGCCCGCTCGATCGCCTCGCGGAACTGCTCGGCGCCCCCCGACCGAAAGGCCAGGAGTCCGATCGATTCCGCATTCGCCCTTTCGGAAATCCGTTTGCCGATTGCCCGCAGCCGCCCGTCTTCGGCCGCGATCACCTTCATGTCGTCCTCGTCGTAGGCCTGCTTGCGGTCGATCGTGACGCAGATGCCGGGCCGATCGTTCACGACCACCTTCCGCATCAGCTCCCGCGAGACCAGCGTGTCGCCGTTCCAGACCAGGCAATCACCGGTCAGCTCCTCGCGCGCCATGAAGAGCGAGCCGGTATTGTCCGCGACCTTGTAGAAGGGGTTGAAGATCGTCCTCACGGCGGGCCCGCCGGTCCGCGCCGCGATCGCCTGCTGAACGAGTTCATCGTGGAAGCCGCTGACCACGACGGCTTCATGCACGCCGTTCGCCTCGAGCGTATCGAGCTGCCGGTCGAGCAGGCTCCGCCCATTGAAATCGATCAGGCACTTGGGCCGGTCGTCGACCAGATGCCCGAGCCGCGACCCCTGCCCTGCCGAAAGGATGATAGCTTTCATTTCGAGCGCGGCCTGCCTTCCAAATGCGGCGGTGATTGGGCATTAACGGCTATGAACCGCAACGAGGCTGCCGAGTGAAGAAGATCGAGGCGATCATCAAGCCGTTCAAGCTCGACGACGTCAAGGACGCGCTCCACGAGGTTGGCGTCAGCGGGATCACCGTGTCCGAAGTGAAGGGCTTCGGCCGGCAGAAAGGCCATACCGAGCTCTATCGCGGCGCCGAATATGTGATCGACTTCCTGCCCAAGGTGAAGATCGAGGTGGTGGTCGAGGACACGCTGGCGGACAATGTCATCGAGGCGATCGAGAACGCCGCCCGCACAGGCCGCATCGGCGACGGCAAGATCTTCGTGATGGACGTCGAGCAGGCGATCCGCATTCGCACCGGCGACCGCGGAGCCGACGCAATCTGATGGCGAGCGTCCAAACGAGCGAAAACCGCGAAATGCTGGCCTCGATGGCGCCCGAAGAGTTGCGCTCCGCCATGCGCAGCCTCGGCTACCGCACGCAAAACGACCTCGCGCAAGCGATCGGAGTTTCTCGCTCGGCAGTCAGCCTGTGGCTCGAGGGCAAGGTCGGCGTGCCTCGGCCCGTCGCCATGCTCTTGAGGATGCTGGTGAACGCGCAGCGCCGCGTTTACTGAGACTGCGGCTGCGCGGCTCGTTCCGCCTTGAGCGCTGCGCGAGCCTGCTGCCTTTCCACTGATGTCACCGTCCCGTCATGGTTGAGGTCGTCGCGGTCGAAGCGCGCGAGCTGCTGCGCCTCGAATTGCTGAAGCGTTAGCGATTGCGCCGAGCCGAATACCCGGTCGATCATGCGCTGCGCCCGCTCGCCATATTGCGCTCCCGCCTGATCCGCCTCCTGCCGCGTGACAGTGCCGTCGTGATTGAGATCGAAGCGCTGGAACATCGCATCGGCCATCTGTTGCGCCTGGGCGCGCGTCATGTCCTGCATCCAGCCGCCGTGTCCGCCGCGCCGATCCTGCGCCGCCGCAGCAGTCGAAGCGATCGTCGCGCCCAGCGCGAGCGTGAAAAGAAGGGTCTTCATGCCTGCTAAGTCCTTGAATTCATGTCCCCTGCTGCGCGAGAAACTGACGGCCTGCCGGTGAACAGCAGCTTTATGTCGACATTACATCTTCGCCATGTGCCGGCTTGCCTCCCGGCAAGGACATCGCAATGAGGCGCGCATGATCGAGCTCGACGACCAGCAGCAGGCCGCCCGCGACTGGTTCGAATCGCTCCGCGACCGCATCTGCGCGGCGTTCGAGGAGATCGAGCGTGAGGCCGGGTCTGACGCTGCGTTCGTTTTCACGCCCTGGGACCGGACGGACACAAGCGGCGAAGCTGGAGGCGGCGGAGTGCGCGGCCAGATGACCGGCAAGGTGTTCGACAAGGTCGGAGTCAACGTCTCGACGGTCGGTGGCCAGTTCTCACCCGAATTCGCCAAGAGCATTCCCGGCGCCGAGAAGGACCCGAGCTTCTTCGCGACCGGAATCAGCCTCGTCGCCCACATGGCCAATCCGCACGTGCCGGCGGTCCATATGAACTTGCGCTTCCTGACCACGACCAAGCGCTGGTTCGGCGGCGGAGCCGATCTCAATCCTGCGATTCCCTATGCGGAGGACACCGAGGCCTTCCACGCCCGCCTCCGAGCCGCATGCGCCGCCCACGATCCGACCTTCTATCCGCGCTTCTCCAAATGGGCCGAAGAATATTTCTGGCTGCCCCACCGAGCGGTCGCGCGTGGCGTCGGTGGCATATTCTACGATTACCTCGAAGATCATTTCGACGCGCACTTCGCCTTCACCCGGGATGTCGGTGAAGCCTTCCTCGACATCGTTCCGGCCCTGATCCGCAAAAGGATGAGCACGCCGTTCGACGATTCGGACATGGAGCGTTTGCTCGAGTTCCGCGGCCGCTATGTCGAGTTTAACCTCCTCTATGACCGGGGCACGCTTTTCGGCCTCAAGACAGGCGGCAACGTCGATGCGATCCTCATGAGCTTGCCGCCGCTGGCGAAGTGGAAATGACCTACGAGGCGATTGAGCAGGGCGAGCTCGCCGCGGTCGTGACTTATCTCGAGATTCGCGAACGCCCGTATGTGGCGGTCCCCGACTCGACGCTGGTCCTGAACCGCGTCGAAGTGCCGCAACCGGAACATTACAAGGAATTGTTCCGCCGGATCGGCTCGCCCTGGCTCTGGTTTTCGCGGCTGATCATGGACGACGCCCACCTGGCGTCGATCATCCAGCACCCCAGGGTAGAGCTCTACTCCGTCCTGGATGAGACGGGGCACGAGGTCGGAATGCTCGAGCTCGACTTTCGCGAGCCGCACGAATGCGAGCTGGCATTCATCGGCCTGGTTCCGAACCTCTCGGGAATCGGCCACGGCCGCTGGCTGCTGGCGGAAGCGCTGCAGCGGGCGTGGCGCGACGATGTGCGCCGGGTGCACGTCCACACCTGCTCGCTCGATCATCCGGCGGCGCTCAACGCTTATCGGCGGGCCGGCTTCGTTCCCTTCAAGCGTGCGATCGAACGGTTCCCCGATCCGCGCCTGCTCGGCATCCTTCCGCGCGACTGCGCGCCTCAGATCCCGCTGCTCGGGACGCTCGCCTGAGCCCCGCCAGCTCCGGCGCGTTGCGCGTAGAGGCGAGCGATCATGACCAGCAGCACGACGGAAATCGCGGCGCTCAGCAACTGACCGACGATGACGACGATCAGGCCGCCGATGCTGAGCGGGCTTAGGTCTCCGAACGCCAGCTTGGCGACCACGCCCACGACGGCGCCGACCGCCCAGATCGCTGCCATCGCCGCGATCAGAAGCATCACCACGAATCCGAACAAGCGCCACCAATTGCCCCGAGTCAGGGCCCATGTCCTCTGGAGGATTGCGAGCGGGCCGCCGCTTTCCGCGCTGGCGACCGCCGAAAGAAGCATCAGCCGCACGGAGATGAACACGCCCAATGCCGTCACCGCGAGCAAGGCGATCGCCGCCGCGACCGAGGGGCTGCGCCCTTGAGGGTTCGACATGGTGTACAGAACCGAGCCGATCGCCAGCAGCGGCACGCTCCACAACAGGAACGCTCCCACATAAGGAAGCAGCCGCCGTGCTCCGTGCGATATCGCTTCGCCGACCGTGATATGCGGCCCAAGGGCGAGCCGGACGACCGAGAGCTGCCCCACCAGGGTGATGAGCAGCACCACTGCGAGAATGACCATCGCCGTGGGACTCGGCTGCCACATCTGGCCTGCGGGCGCGCGCGGGACTGCAATGTTCAGCACGATGCCAGGCAACACGAACAGAGCGAGCGCCACCGCCGCAATGAGCTTTCCATCCCGCGCGAGAATCGCCCGCGTTTCGTCCCAGCCCTGTGAAATCGACAGCTTCGCCATGCACGTCCCCTGATCAATCTGGCGCGTTATGCGGAGAGGACGCCGATCGCGCAACGGCACTTGCCGCGCGGCAGGCCGAGAGCCATGTCCCGGCGCGTGACAAGCGAGAGCGAAATCGAATGGCGGATCACCGATGCGCCCGTTCGCTATGAGGAGGCGCTCACTTTCATGAACGAGCGCGCCGCGGCGATCCGCGACGGCGCCGCCAAAGAATGCGTCTGGCTGCTCGAACATCCGCCGCTGTTCACCGCAGGCACCAGCGCTGACCCGGCCGAACTTTTCAATCCGATGGATTTTCCGGTGTTCGCGGCCGGCCGCGGCGGCCGCTATACCTATCACGGGCCGGGGCAGCGCGTCGGCTATGTGATGCTCGACCTCGAAAAGCGCGGGAAGGACATCCGCCGCTTCGTCCATCAGCTCGAAGGCTGGATGATCGACACCCTCGCCGAGCTCGGCGTCGAGGCGCATCGAGCACCCGGACGCATCGGCATCTGGGTCGGAGAGGGCGACGAAGAAGCCAAGATCGGAGCGCTCGGAGTACGGGTGAAACGCTGGGTGACGCTCCACGGCTTTGCGCTGAACGTCGCTCCCGACTTGTCACATTTCGGCGGTATCGTTCCCTGCGGCATCGCTGATTTTGGGGTCACCAGCCTTGCGGAACTTGGGAAACAATATGGGCTGAAAAGGGTTGATGACGCCCTGAAGCACGCTTTTCCGCTGTTTCTCAACGGCTTGGACGTGAAGTGCAAATACCCTTGATGGAAGCGCGCGCTTCAGACTATTGTCCGCGCGATTTGCGAAGTGGGGCCACCCGCTGCAGATCGCAATAATTAGGGAGTCTTGAATGCGTGCTCTTATCCTGGTCGCTGGTGCGGCCCTGGCGGTTGCGGCTTGCAGCAGCAAGG